>DATJXC010000059.1:0-53492 GCA_035500495.1 Gemmatimonadales bacterium | reverse complement strand
GAACCCGCGCTCAGACCCTCGCCGGCATCACACGCTTAATAGCCGTGGGACGGGGTTAGTCGGAGAACTCCTTGGATCACAATCGGTTAGGGGGAGTCTGGCTTCGGTGCGATACCGGGGTGCCCTTTAGAACCAGTGATGACCGTCATCACGCGACCGGATGCAGCCACGCCGCGACCTGGCGGAGCTGCTCCACTCCCCGAACCTCGCCGGGAAACAGCGGCACCGCGACCGGCGCGAGCGGCGCGTAGCGGGTTCGCAGCAGCTCGAGGTGAGGACGCTGCTGCCCGGCTTTCTGCCGCAGAAACTCCGAGTCGGGGGCCGTCACCACGTTGTTGATGACCAGGCGGCCCACCTGGAGACCGTACCGTGCCAGCTCGGCGAACACGCCCTCCAGCTGCGCCACCGCGAGCGCCTCCGCAATCGTCACCATCGTGAAGCCGACCTCGCGGCGCAGGAACTCCATGCAGGTGCGGGCCAGCTCGTCCCAACGACGCAATACCTGCATCACCGACTCCCGGCGGTCCCCGGAAGTCCGCAGATGGGAGTAGACTCGCGGCGCCAGGCGCAGATGCTCGGCCAGGAGCGCGGGTGTCTCGAGCAGCGCCAACGTCTGACCCAACGGCGCCGTGTCCCAGACGATGCGCCGGTACCGCCCCTGCCCCGCCAGCCGCCGGATGTGATCCACCATGAACTCCTCGTTCAGCCCCGGCAGGACCGAGGTCATGAACGACACAAAATTCTGGTAATCGATGTCCACAAACGACGAGAAGACGGCGTACACCTCCCGGCCGAATTCCTCGTCCCACATCGCCCGCACCTCGTCCCGCCCGAGCTCGGTCACCCACAGTCGGGGCAGCACGGCCCGTTCCCGACGATTGCCTTCGAGCTCGAAGATGTGCGACAGCGAGGGCGTGGGATCGGTCGAGAGGACGAGGGTCTCCTCCCCCGCGTCGGCGAAATGGACCGCCGTCGCCGCGGCGCAGGTGGTCTTCCCCACCCCGCCCTTGCCGAGAAAGACGTGGATCCGGCCTTCAGGCACCAGGATGCTCCGGTCCGTGCGCTCGCCCCGGGATCACTGAATCGCGTAGCTCTGCCGGAAAGTGACGACCCAGTGATCGCCGGCGACGGCTGTGGCGTCGCCCCACCGATAGGCGAGGTCCAATTCCGCGACGTCGCTGCGGGTGCCCCGCGTGCCGCCGAAGCGCAGCGCCATTCCCGCGTCACCGCCCGTTCGTTGCGGCTCGATCCCGGCGTACCACGCCCCCCCGTACTCCGCGAACGGCGCGAGTCCGATCCCCATCACCCCGAGGAACGTCTCGCTCACCACAAAACGGTCCTCGGCCATCAACCAATACTGGCGCGTCCCGGTAAAGGCGTGCGCGCCGAAGCCGCGCGGGCCGCTGCGCGTGAGCCAGGGATCGAAGGCGCTCCCCGGTTTGGGGTTCCGCATCGCGCCACCCTCGGCGTGGAGGACCACGGTTTGGTGCGGCAGCGCCTGGCTCGCCAGGTCCACGCCGACGAGTACGACTCCCGAGTCGAGACCGGCCGGCGCGAAGATCCCGTCGCCCTGGGCGCGGACCACGAGGAGGCCGTCGTCCCACCCCACGCCGAGCTGCGCCTTCACGAGTGGCCCGACCCCGGCGCGATCGGGGGAGTATCCCCACGCGCTCGGGGCGACCGCGACCGCGACACGCAGGGTGCGGGAGAGGTCGACATCCTCGCGCCGGGCGAACCCGTTCAAGTGCACGTACTCCCGGTACCGCACGGCGCTCGCTTCCACGCCGAGCGATAATGACCCGAAGGTCGAGTACGGGAACGGCGTGGAGCCCGCGGCGGCGAAATCCTCCCGCCGCCACTGCCCTTCTCCCAACAGTCGCACATACCCGTCGCGGTCGCGGGACAGCGCCACGCCGCCCCGCACGCCGACCACGAGGGCCCGCCGCTCGCTGCTGTCAGCGAGGCTGTCACCTTGGAAGTCGAGGACACGCTGGCGGCCCGTCTCCCCGTAGGTCTCGAGCGACCAGGGCGCCGTCGTTTCGTAGAACGGCATCCCATACGACCAAGTGGCGTTGGTCCCATCGGACAGATCGGCGTAGGCGAGCTGCAACGGTGTGCGGCGCAGCAGCAGTCCCGGGCTGCGGTATTCCACGACCAGCGCGCTGCGATCCGGATTCTTGGTATACGAGAGGGCGGCGAGGGCCGCGGTGCCTAAGAAGTTCCGCTCGAGGATCCCGACGGACCAGGTGATCGATCCGGCGGTCGAGGCGAAGTTCACCTCCGGGGAGGTGCTCCACCCGTCGCGGGTCACGACCTGCAGCGCCAACCGGTCCCCCAGCCGCATCGTATCGAGATCCACGGCGCGGAACACGCCCAGGCTGCGCAGGTAGCGGGCGGTTTCGATGACGTGAGCCGAGTCGTAGGGGTCGCCGGGATCGAACAACAGGAGGCGCCGCACCACGGCGGGGCGGGTCGTGATGTGCAGCGCGTTCGCCCAGCGTGCGACGAGGTGCGGCGCGACGTCGGTCGAGTCGAAGATGTTGCGGGTATGGACGACGATGGTGTCGATTCGAGCCGGATCGCGGTGCTGTCCGGAAACGGCCCCCGCCCCGCCCAGGAGGAGGGCGACGAGCCAGGCTACTTCACGGCTTCGATGCGTTGGCGCAGCCGGTAGGTGACGTGGCGCGTCGAGTCGCCCCATTGGGTGAAGAATAACGTTGCGTCGATGCGACCGCTCAGTTGGGCCACGCCCCGGCGGTTGATGAGATACCGTCCGCGCACCGAATCGGGGCGCAACGGGCGGCACAGGCAGGCGACGGTCGCATAGGCCGCGATCGGCGCCGGCGGAGCGCCGATGGCGATCGGCTCGCGCACCGGCAGGTGGAGCGCGTTCCCAAGATCCAGGGCGAGGGAGATCGAGTATTCGTCACCCAACCCCGGCAGCTCGTCGAAGTCGAATCGGGTCTGGAGCACGTCGCGTCCGCCCGCTTTCAGGGTATCCACGCGCAGCCGGATGATGGTCAGGTTGGGATCGGTGTCGACCACGAGCCGCCCGTTGGAGATCCAGTGACCGGCGTGTTGGAGGCCGGGGGTGTCGTCGGGGCGGGGAAGGTCGTCGCAACCGAACAGCAAAGACGTAAGGAGAAGGCGTAGGAAAGGACTACGTAAGGAGAAGACGTGACATGCGTGGGAACGCCCCGGCCTTGCATGGGAATGGTACGACAACGCCGAGGCCCGACGGGTAGCGTGTGTCATGACTCTACGCGCACACGTGGGACGGTTGTTGGTGCATGAGCTTGCCTCAGAACTGGCTACCGATGCCGTAAAGCTAGCGAGAAATATTCGAGGACCGGGAAGTCGGAGTCGAGCCGACCAGATGGTTCGGGCCGCCCTTTCGATTCCCTCCAATATCGCCGAGGGATGTGGGCGCGGGACGCTCCCCGAATTCCGGCGGTTCCTGGTTTATGCCCGGGGCTCCGCTCAGGAGCTGCACAGCCATTTGCGGATCGCGAAGCGGCTCGATCCTCATCGCACCACGGAGATTCGCAGGATGGAAACTCGGACGGCCCTGGTAATCCGGATGCTGGGGCGGCTCTACCAACGACCGCCGCGGCTGGATTGAGAACCTACGTCTTTTCCTTACGTAGTTCTTCCCTACGCTTTCGTCCTTACGCCTCTCAGTACTGTCCCAAATACCTGCCCAATTCCCACGCACTCACACTGCCGATGTATTCCTGCCACTCTTCTCTCTTGGCTTCCACATACCGCTCGTAAATATGGCTGCCCAGCGCCTCGCGGATCACCTCATCCTTTTCGAGACATTCGAGCGCCTCATGCAAATCCCTCGGCAATTCATCGATCCGATACTTGCGGCGCTCGCGGTGACTCATCTCGAAAATATTCTTGTTCACCGGGTCGGGGGGGACGAGCCGGTGCTCGATACCGTCGAGCCCCGCCGCGAGCTGCACCGCCAGGGCGAGATAGGGGTTGGCCGACGGGTCGGGCATCCGCAGCTCGCAGCGCGTGCCGGACTCGCGCCGGTCGGGGATCCGGATCAACGGCGAGCGGTTGCGCATCGACCAGGCGACGTTGACGGGCGCTTCATACCCGGGGACGAGCCGTTTGTAGCTGTTCACGAGGGGGTTCGTGACCGCCGCGAAGCCGCGGGCGTGCGTGAGCAGTCCCGCGATGTAGTGCAGGGCGATCGGGGACAGCTCCCAGCTCCCCTTGGGATCGTAGAACGCGTTCTTCCCGTCCTTGAACAGCGACTGGTGCGTGTGCATCCCCGAGCCGTTCTGGCCGAAGATCGGCTTGGGCATGAACGTCGCCAGGAATCCGTGCCGGTAGGCGACGTTGCGCACGATGAACCGGAACGTCGCGAGGTTGTCCGCCGTCTCCAGCGCTTCGGCGTACTTGAAATCGATCTCGTGCTGCCCGGGGGCTACCTCATGGTGGCCGGCTTCGACCTCGAACCCCATCGCCACGAGATCCCGGATGATCAGCCGCCGGATCTCCTCGGCGCGGTCCACCGGCGTGAGATCGAAGTAGCCGCCCTGATCGTGCGTTTCGACGGTGGCGGCGCCCTTCGCGTCGAGCTGGAAGATGAAGAATTCCGCCTCGACTCCCGCCATCATCGCAAAGCCCAGCTTCTTGGCGCGGGCGATCTGCCGCTTCAACGCCTGCCGCGTACACCCCGCGAAAGCGGAGCCGTCGGGGTTGTAGATGTCGCAGATCACTCGCGCGACCTTCCCCCCATCGTCGTCGTAAGGGAGGACCTGAAACGTCTCGAGGTCGGGCCGCAGCACCATGTCCGACTCTTCGATCCGCACGAATCCTTCGATCGACGAGCCGTCGAACATGATGTCGCCCTCGAGCGCTTTCTCGAACTGGCTCGCGGGAACTTCGACGTTCTTGTTGACGCCCAGGATGTCGGTGAACTGGAGGCGCAGGAAGGCGATGTGCTCATGCTTCGCCCGCGCGAGGACGTCGGAGGGGGAGGGAGTCGGAGCCCTGGCGTGCATGGGAATTCAGACGGGCGAGGACGGGCAAGGACGGGCCAGGGGGCTCACTGTGAACCACCTTGCCCGTCTTCGCCCGTCTTTGCCCGTCCTCTACCTAGCAGTCGTAGTACAAGAAGAACTCGTACGGATGGGGCCGCAGGGCCACCGGATCCACTTCCTTGGCCCGCTTGTAGGCCAGCCAGGTGTCGATCAGGTCCTGCGTGAACACCCCGCCCTCGAGCAGGAAGGCGTGGTCGGCCTGGAGCGCCGCGAGGGACTCCTGCAGGCTCCCCGGGGTGTTCTTCACATGCTTGCGCTCGGCTGGCTCCAGCTCGTACAGATCCACGTCCATCGGCTTGGGCGGCTCGATCTTGTGCTTGATACCGTCCAGCCCGGCCATCAACAGCGCCGCGAACGTGAGGTACGGATTGCTCGAGGGATCGGGCGCCCGGAACTCCACGCGCTTCGACTGCGGCGACTCGGAGTACATCGGGATGCGGCAGATCGCCGAGCGGTTGCGCTTGGAGTAGATGAGGTTGATGGGCGCTTCGTAGCCCGGCACGAGGCGCCGGTAGCTGTTCGTGGTCGGCGCGGCAAAGGCGAGAATCGCCGCGGCGTGCTTGATCAGGCCGCCGATGTACCACCGGGCCGAGTCGGAGAGCAGCGCGTAGCCCGCCTTGTCGAAGAAGAGATTCTGCCCGGCGTCCCACAGGCTCATGTGCACGTGCATCCCCGAGCCGTTGTCGCCGTACATCGGCTTCGGCATGAACGTCGCGGTGTAGCCGTTCTGGGCGCAGACGTTCTTTACGATGTACTTGTAGATCATCACCTGATCGGCCATCCGCGTCAGCGTATCGAACCGCATGTCGATCTCGGTCTGACCGGCGGTCCCCACCTCATGGTGATGGACTTCGACGTCGACGCCCGCCGCGATCAACGCCAGCATGATCCGCGAGCGCAGGTCCTGCAGCTTGTCCACGGGCGGGACCGGGAAATACCCCTCCTTGTGCCGCGGCCGGTGCCCCAGGTTGGCTGAGCCGTTGGAGCCGGAGTTCCAGATCCCCTCGTCGGAATCGATGTGGTAGTAGCCCTCGTGCGCGTTCTGGTCGAAGCGCACGGAATTGAAGATGTAGAACTCGGCTTCGGGCCCGAAGTAGGCGGTCGTCGCCACGCCGCTCTTCTTGAGATGGGTCTCCGCCTTCTGCGCCACGTAGCGCGGATCCCGGCTGTAGCGCTCACCGGTGATCGGGTCGGCGATGTCGCAGGTGAGCGACAGCGTCGGCACCTGCAGCACCGGATCGACGAACGCGCTCGCCGCGTCGGGGAGCAACAGCATGTCGCTCTCGTTGATCGCCTGGAACCCGCGGATCGACGAGCCGTCGAACCCCAGGCCTTCGGTGAAGACGTCCTCGGTGAGCTGCGACAGCGGCAGCGAGAAGTGTTGCCAGGTCCCCGGCAGGTCGCAGAACTTCACGTCCACAACCTGCACGCCGGCGTCCTTGGCACGGCGGATCACATCGGCTGGGCTGGGCCCAGCGGCGGCCTTGGCGGCGGCCTTGGTGGGTTCGAGCGTGGCGGTCATGCGGTCAATTCCCTCGGGAGTAGATGGCGGTCACACGGCGGTGGATCCGGACGGAAACAACGAGAGCCCGCTGCACCGGGCTCGAGGGGCATCTGGCTCTCACAGCTGATTCCGTCTGGCATGGCGGAAAGTAGACGACCCATGTTGGGCTGTCAAGAAAACCGTGCGCCACATGCAGGAAATGTTCTGAAATCAGGGGAACTACAGCAGAATTTTGTCAGATTGATGGTCAAATTGTGCACATTTTGCACAATTACTGCTACACTGTTGCTACAGTGCCTCCACAAAGTGGAGCAGCTCGACCGCCGAAAATTCGCCGAAACGCTCCACGATGTCGCGTTCCTGCCACTCGAGAAAGACCCATCCGGTGGTCTTGCGACCTCCCCCCGCCGGGCCGACGAAGTGGATCCGACCCCGCACCGCGCCGATCTCCACGTCGGGGTGCATCTCGAGGTAGACCTCCCAGCGCTGATCGCCGCGCTTCAACTCTCCCATGTGACGGGAGTGGTCCTTGCCGGGGAATGGTTCGCTCATGCTCCCCTACGCTACGCTGCCGAAGCCTATCGTGCCAGTTAGATTCCGCCGCCATGAACTGCCAAACCTGTGGGACCGCGCTCAGCGCCGGCGCCCGATTCTGTCATAAGTGCGGCGCCTCGACCGCCACCGCCACCCCTGCCGCGCCGGCCGCCGGTGCCCCCCATTGGCAGGCCGGGATTCCCTGGGGCATAGCCGGTCTCGCGGTCGGGGGACTCATCGCCGTGTTGGCGCTTCACGGCGGCCGCCCGTCTGAACCGTCCGCGGCCGCCGCTGCCCCGCCGTTCGCCGGCGGAGCGGGTGGCGGCGGAGGCGGTGCCCTTCCCGACATCAGCAACATGTCCACCGAAGAGATGGCCCAGCGGCTCTTCAACCGGGTGATGCGACTCCAGGAGCAAGGTAAAGAAGACAGCGTCAAGTTCTTCGCGCCGATGGCGGTCGGCACCTTCCTGCAGCTCCCGGCGCTCGACATCGACGCCCGCTTCGATCTCGGGCTGTTGCAGCTCGCCGCCGGTGATGCGACGTCCGCCCTCGCTCAGGCCGACACCATCAAGCGCCAGGCGCCGACCCACCTGTGGGGCTTCATCCTGCGCACGCGGGTCCTCGACGTCAGAAAGGACGCGTCCGGGGCCAAGGCCGCGTGCCGGGACTTCCTGAAGAACGAGCAGGCCGAGCGCGCCAAGCAGCGGTCGGAGTACACGGACCGGGCGCGCATGCTCGATGACTTCCACGCCGAGGCGGTGCGCCGGACCGGCACTGGACGGTGACGGGAGCGCCAGATCGACGGTTCACACTTCGCACTTCGCATTTCGCACTTCGCATTCGGTTATGACTCTGATCCACGTCGCTCACAGCCCGGACGCGGACGACGCGTTCATGTTCTGGGCGATGGCCAAGGGCCTGATCCCCACCGGGGATCGCCGCTATGTCCACGAGCTGGCGGACATCGAATCGTTGAACCGGCGGGCGCTGGCCGGAGAGCTCGAGGTCACGGCGGTCTCGTTGCATGCCTACGCGCACCTCGCCGACCGCTACGCCCTGCTGGCCCACGGGGCGAGCATCGGCGATCGCTACGGTCCGCGCGTCGTGGCCCGCACTCCCCCACCCGCCCCCGCTGACCTCCACGGGGCCCTCGCCCGCATGACCGTTGCCGTTCCGGGTGAGCTGACGACCGCCTTCCTCACCTTGAAGCTGTACCAGCCCGGATGCCGACATGTGATCGTGCCGTTCGACCAGATCGAGGATGTCGTCCTGGCCGGTGGCGCGGATGCGGGCCTCCTCATTCACGAAGGCCAGCTCACCTTCGGCGACCGGGGGCTGCACCTGTGGCTGGATCTCGGCGAGTGGTGGTTCGGCGAGACCGGACTCCCCCTCCCCCTCGGCGGCAATGTCGTCCGGCGCGATCTGGGGCCCGCCCTGATGCAGGATATCGCCAGGGATCTGAAGGCGAGCATCGAGTACGGCCTGGCCCACCGGGCCGCCGCCTTGACCCATGCGCAAGGCTATGGGCGGGGGCTCGACGCGGACCGGATCGACCGCTTTATAGCCATGTACGTGAACGACTACACCGTGGACTACGGCCCGCGGGGCCGCGAAGCCGTCAGGGTCCTGTTGGACCGAGGGGTCAAGGCGGGGCTCGTTCCCCCGATCCGGGACCTCGTCTTCATCGCCGCGGAGCCATAGCTTCGAGGCAGCCTTCTCGAGGAGGCATTCGCGTGGCCGAGAACCCAACCCCGGGCTCCGTCACCGTGCTGGTGGTCGACGACGAAGAGCCGATTCGCAATGCCTTGAAACGGTTCCTCGCGTTGCAGCACTTTCAGGTCCTGACCGCGGGATCGGGCGCCGAGGCATTGCAGGCGCTGCGGGCGCAGAGCGTCGCCGTCATGTTGTGCGACATCCGGATGCCTGGGACGAGTGGCGTGGATCTCGTCCCTCAGGCGCTGGCAGTCGCTCCCGACCTGGCCATCCTGATGCTCTCCGCCGTGAACGACGCGACCACCGCAGCCCTGTGCATGCAGCGCGGGGCGATGGACTACCTCACCAAACCGATCGAGCTGGACGAGCTGTCGCGCGCCGTGCAGCGGGGGCTGCGCCGGCGCGAGGCGAACATCGAAGGCCGCCACGGGAAGGGAACCGGCCCTGAAGCTCCCAAGACCACCCGCAGCCACGAGGAAGGGTCCGCGCCGGGAGCGGCCGGGTGGCCCCGCGAGCGGGCGCGGCTGGAACGGCTGACGGTGGCGACGCTCGAGGCCCTGGTGAACGCCCTCGAGGCCAAGGACCCCTATCTGCGCGGCCATTCCGCCCGCGTGGCGGATCTTTCGGCCACGATCGCCGCGACTATCGGGATGTCCGAGGACGAGATCGAACAGGTCCGGCTGGCCGGCCGGCTCCACGACATCGGTAAGATCGGCACCCGCGAGGCGGTGATGAACAAGCAGGGCCCGCTCACCCCCGAAGAGTACGACCACGTCAAACAGCACGTGCTGATCGGCTGGCAGATTCTCTCACCGCTGACACACCTGGGCCCTGTGCTCGATGGCATCCGCCACCACCACGAGCGCTGGGACGGCACCGGCTATCCCGACGGGTTGGCCGGAGACGACATCCCCCTCGCGGCCCGGGTGATCGGCGCGGCCGAAGTGTACGACGCGCTCAGTACGGCCCGGCCCTATCAGGAGCGAATGACCGCGGACCAGGCGGTCCGCCGGATGGAGGAGCTGTCCGGCTCGGTGCTCGACCCGGCCGTATACCAGGCCCTTTCAGAGGTCGTGACCCGGCGTCGCTCACTCGTGTTTCTCGACGAAGCGGCCGAGGGACCGATTTAGGGGGGGGGAAGACCAAACCCGGGGCTGACTGCTCCCCGGGTTGGTGGCCGGGCGAAGTGGCCGTCACACTTCAACCGCGACCACCAGAAAGACCCGGGCATTGGGCGCCGGGTCACAAGTCACCACCGCTTCACCCGCCCCAGCCGCGATAGGGTGATTTTCTCGGTATGGCTGCCCCGGCGCAGCACGACGGTCGTATTGGAGGCCCCCCACCCCAGGCCCGTCGGGCCGAAGACGACGACCGGATTGGACACGTTCAGCTCCACCCCCTGAGCGGCAGGCCCGGGCCAACGGTTGTAGAACGTCCACCCCACGCCCCCCTCCTGGTCCTGGTCGATCCTCAAACTGTCCTTGGTGATCAGGAGGCGGGTCCTGGCCCCCCGCGCGACGGCCGCCTCGCGCGCTACCGCCACGGCGGTCGTGACGTCACGAGCGGCCGCATCGGCCACGACGGCGTCGTACAACGGGGTGAACCGGGGCAGGGCGAGCAGCAGGATGAGCCCGACCACAGTGAGCACCACCGCTACCTCGAGGAGCGAGAATCCGGTTCGCATGGCGCGCAATCTCGAGGGGTTCGAAGCCGGGTGCGTCATCCGATTCACGCGGCAGGGAGCGCAAGTGCGCGGTCATAACCCTGCGCCGTGCCCTTCCCCATCCCGTTGCGGGTGACGCGGCCTAACTGCTCCGCCCCGAACGTACTATGTTGGTAGCGCGATGACCGCTGCGCCGCACCGAGACCCGCTGCTCACGCTGCGCGAGTACCGCACGCTGGCTCCCTGGAACCTGCGCGACCTCACTGCGCTGGTCGGGGCCATCCTCGAGGTTTCGGCGGTCACTCCGATCAATGCGGCCGCCCGGGCCACCCCCTCCGCGCGTACGATCCGGTTCTACGTGACCAAAGGTCTCGTCGCGCCTCCCGAAGGCCGGGGGACGGCGGCGACCTATTCCTATCGTCACTTTCTTCAAGTGTTGTGCATCAAGCTCCGCCAAATGGAAGGCGTGACCCTCGCGGCCATCACCAGGGAAATGCAGGATCAGACCGGGGACATTCTGGAGCGACGCGCGGCGCAGGCGCTGGGAACGAGCCTGCCGCCCCCCGACCGGCTGGCCTTGAAGAGCGGACGGCAGTTTCCTCGCGGCCGATCGGGACGGGCGCTGTCGGCGTGGCTGGCCCGGGACGGTGAAGGAGGGGGCGCGGTCGACACCCCCTCGAGCTGGCGGCGCATCCCGGTGGCCCGGGGCGTCGAATTGAGTGTCGAAGCCAGCCATCCGTTGGCCCGCCTCGGTGCCGACGAGCGCGGGGTCGCGGACATGGTGCGCCAGGCTCTGGCGAAGCTCCTGCCACAGTGGCCGGCGTAGTCAAGGACAGGAACCTCGTCTCTCGTCTCTAACTGGGAGCCGCTATGGGTGGGATCCTGCTTCTCGTCATCATCGTGGTGGTGGTGCTGTACGGGATCGGCGCGTACAACGGCCTGATCAGTTTGAAGAACCAGACGCTCAACGCGTTCAAGCAGATCGACGTGCAGCTCAAGCGGCGCCACGACCTGATCCCGAACCTGGTGAACGCCGCCAGGGGCGCGATGGACTTCGAGAAGCAGACCCTCGAGGCCGTGATTCAGGCCCGCAATCAGGCGGTCTCCGCCGGCGCCCAGGCGAGCCCGACCTCCGTGAAGCGGGTCGCCGCGGCGGAGAACCAGTTGTCCGCGGCGCTGTCCCGTTTCAACGTCGTCGTCGAGCAGTATCCGCAGCTCAAGGCCACCGCCAACATCGGGCAACTGCAAGAGGAGCTGGCGTCCACCGAGAATCGCATCGGATTCGCGCGGCAGATGTACAACGACACGGCGACGCAATACAACACGAAGCAGCAGCAGTTCCCCACGAGCCTGTTCGCCGGGATCGCTCAGGCGTCCCCGGCTCAGCTGTGGGAGATTGAAGACCAGGCCGACCGCGCCGTGCCCCAGGTGGACCTCTCGATGAAGCCGAAGGCGTGAGCGGCGAGACCACCCTCAACCTCTTCCAGCAGCAAGAGGCCAATCGCCGCCGCACCGTCTTTCTGATCATTGGCTTCGTGCTGTTCTTCGCCTGGCTCGGCTTTGGCGGAGATCTCATCTACTACCTCTCCACCGCCGGGGCTCCGCCGCGGGCGTACCACCACGTCTTTCCGTGGTTCGGGTTGCTCCTGACCGGGTTCGGCGTCGGCACGGCCTGGTACGGCTACTCTACCGGGCCGCTCAAGGTGTTGTGGGCCACCGGCGCCCGGGAGGTGGTAACCCCGCAAACCGACCAGGAGCGGCAGCTGGTCAATGTGGTGGAAGAGATGGCGATCGCGGCCGCCGTGCCCCGCCCCCGCATCTGGATCGACCCCGACCCCGATCCGAACGCGTTCGCCACCGGCGTGGATCCGGCTCACGCCCACATCGCAGTCACCCAGGGGCTGCTCGACATCCTGAACCGTGACGAGCTGCAAGGAGTGGTCGCGCATGAGCTGGGCCATGTCAAGAATCTGGACATTCGGCTGATGACCACCCTCGCGGCGCTGGTCGGCGCCGTCGTCCTGATGCACGACGGCACCAGCCGCATCATGGGGCGGGGAATCGGATTCGGAGGCGGAGGAGAGAGCGGCTCGCGCGGCGGGAAGAAGGGCGGCGATCTCATCATCCTGCTGCTCGTGGTCTGGATCATCTCCTGGGTCCTGGCGCCGATCATCACCCAGTGCATGGCGATGGCCGTGAGCCGCGGCCGGGAGTACCTGGCCGACGCCATGGGCGCCCAGTTCACCCGGAATCCCCTGGCGCTCGCATCGGCGCTGCAGAAGATCGACGCCGCCGAAGGCCCAACCAGCTCGATCAAGCGCGGCGCCGCCCACCTGTGCATCGCCGATCCCCTGGGCCGGCAGGTGAATCTGCACGAAGGAATGCTATCCAACTGGCTCGGGACGCACCCGCCGATGAACGCGCGCATCATCCGGCTCAAGGGCATGGGGTACGCCCAACTGAAGCAACAAGGCGGCACCGTCGCCTGACGGGAGTGCCCTCGCCGTGAGCGTTTGGGGTATCGCCGAGGTCTCCCTGCTCGCGCTTACGGTGGGCGCCGCGACGCTCTGGGTCGCCCGCCGGCGGCTGCGCCGGGCCGCCCGTCATTCCCTCCACGAGTTCCGCACCCGGCTCGCCCGCTACAAGCTGCAGGAGCGCCGCCTCGCCAAGGCGGCGCTGACCCTCGACCCGGTCGTCGCCGACGCGGTGTGGCGGCACGCGGAGACCCATCGGCTCTCCGAGGCCGCCGTGTGGCGTCTCGTGGACCGCTACGTCGACGAGATCGTTCCCCACTTCAACGTGCTGACCTATTACCGAGTCGGCTACAATCTGGCGAAGCTGTTCGTCAATCTGTTCTACAAGGTGAGCGTGGATTATCAGGACGAGGCCGCGCTCGAGGCCATCCCCAAGAACGACGTCGTGGTCTACGTGATGAACCACCGCTCCAACGCGGACTACGTGGTCGTCGCCTACGTGCTCGCCTATGGGGTCCACGTGAGCTATGCGGTCGGGGAATGGGCTCGCGCGTGGCCGCTCGAGTATCTCTTCAAGTCGTTCGGGGCCTACTTCATCCGGCGGCGGTTCCGGGAGCCGCTGTATCACGCGGTCCTCGAGCGCTATGTGCAGCTGATCACGAGGAACGGCGTCACCCAGGGGTTCTTTCCCGAAGGGCGTCTCAGCCGGGACGGGAAACTCGGTCCCGCCAAGCTCGGGCTCCTCGATTACCTCTGCCGCACGCTGCTCGACGCGGAATTCGGCTCTCGCGACATCTGGTTCGTTCCGGTGGGGATGAACTTCGATCGGGTGCTCGAGGACCGCTCGCTGATCCGGGAGCTGGTCGATGAGGCGGATCGCCCCAGCCGCCTGGCACAGCTGGGCAGCGTCCTGCATTACCTGGCCTTCAACGTCGGCCGGCTGTTCACCGGCCGCCTGCGCCGCTACGGTCGCGCCGCGGTGAACTTCGGCACACCGATGTCGCTGCGCGCGTGGCTCGCGAGCGCTCCCGCCGGAGTGCTGGAATGGCCCAAAGAGCGCCGGCTCCCTCAGATGGAACAGCTGGCCGCCGAGCTGATGCGACGCATCGGGGCCATCTTGCCGGTGACGCCGGTGCCGCTGGCCGCCGCGGCGCTGCTGTCGTTCGAGCAAACCGTGATTCCCCGCGACGCGCTGCTGGAGCGAATGGACGAGCTGCGGGACCGGCTGCTGGAGGTGAACGGCAAGGTGGTCCGCGGCGGCGCGCGAACGCCCGAGATCTGGGACCGCGCCTGGAGGATGCTCAAGATGCGACGGCTGGTGGTCGCCGAAGGCACGCAGTTCGTCGTCCTGCCGCGTGGTCGGCCGCTGCTCGAGTTCTATGCCAATTCGATCGCCCATCTGCTGCCGATCCGGGGACCTCGTCTCCCCTTCCACAAGGAGCACGACCGCGCCACGGATCTGCCGAAACTGAAGCCCTGGGAGCGGGGAGAGGGGAGAGGTTCGTGACGCTGCAACCGAAAGGTACGCTTGGCATTGGAACGTGCCTCTCCCCTCTCCCTTCTCCCCGTATATTTCCCCCGCCCCAATGCCCCGTCTTCTCGACCTGACCATGCTCGCGCCCGGGGAACGGGTGCAGGACACCTTCCTGGTCTTGGACACCGAGCAGAAAGCCTACGAAAACGGCGGCTGCACCGTGCTCACATTAGGGAATGCCACGGGCCGCATCGCCACGGCACCCTTCTGGGAGCAGGACCAGGCGCAGGTCGAGGGAATCCGGAAAGGGCATGCCGTGCAGATACTCGGGGAGGTGGCCGAGTACCGCGGCCGCCGCCAGCTGAAGGTCTCGTCGCTGCGCCTGCTCCCGGATACTTCGGTGGATCTCGGTCGCCTGCTGCCGACGGTGGGAGAGGTGACGCGGTACTGGGAAACGCTGGACGGATGGCGCCGCGAGATGACGAAGCCGCGCCTCGCCCAGGTGGTCGCCTTGTTCTACGACGACGACGAGTTCCGCGCGGCCTACAGCCGTTGCCCCGCGAGCGTGAGCGGTCATCACGCGGCGCTCGGGGGGCTGCTCAAGCATACCGTCGAGGTCGGGGCGATCGCCCGCACCATCGTGCGGGTCGCGGGGGCCGACCTCGATCTCGTGCTCGCGGGCGTCCTGCTCCACGACATCGGGAAGCTCGAGGCGTATCGCTGGGACGGGATCTTCGACTACACCGACCTGCACTACCTCATCGGTCATGTCGTGCTCGGCGCGCTCACCCTGAGCCGGCGACTGGACGAGCCGGATGCCCCTCCCTGCACTCCGCAGGAGCGGGCCCTGCTGCTGCACCTGGTCCTGTCGCACCACGGGCGCCTGGAGTACGGGAGTCCGGTCCCGCCGATCACGCTCGAATCCGAAGTCCTGCATTGGGCCGACAACGCGAGCGCCAAAACCGCCAGCATGGCGGAAGCGTTGCGCGATGCCGATGCCTTCGCCGACGGTCTCGTTTCGCAGCGCCGCTTCTGGCAGCTCGACAATCGCCGCGCCTATCGTGGGATGAGCGACTGGGGTGGGGGCGCTCAGGCCCCATCCGCCTGATCCCCACCGTATGACGCACGGCTCCCAACCGTCTGGGAAGTACCTTGCCGGCCTGGCCGTCACGGCCCTGGGCGTGGTATACGGCGACATCGGGACGAGCCCGCTGTACGCCCTGCGGGAGTCGTTCTACGGTCCCCACGGCGTTGGGGTCGGCCCGGAGTCGGTACTGGGCGTGCTGTCGATGATCTTCTGGTCTCTCGTCATCGTCGTCACCATCAAGTACCACGTCGTGGTGATCCAGGCGGACAACAAGGGAGAAGGCGGGATCCTCGCCCTCATGGCGTTGGTCCAGCATGGCCGCGTCAAACGCGGGCTCTCGCCTCATGCCTTCATCATCACCCTCGGCATTTTCGGCACCGCGCTCATGTATGGGGACGGTATCATCACTCCCGCGATCTCTGTATTGAGCGCAGTCGAAGGCCTGCAAATCGCCACCCCGGCGCTGACCAGGGTCGTCATCCCCATCACGCTGATCATTCTCGTCGGCCTGTTCCTGTTCCAGCGCCAGGGCACGGCCAGTGTGGGGTCGGTGTTCGGACCGGTCATGGTCGTGTGGTTTACGTCGCTCGCGGTCCTCGGAGTGAACCAGATCGTGCGTGAGCCCAGCGTCCTGGCGGCGGTGCTCCCCTATCACGCGGTCGGCTATTTCGTGGCGGACCCAAAGCGCGGGCTCGTGGTGCTGGGAGCGGTATTCCTCGCCATCACGGGGGGAGAAGCCCTCTACGCGGATCTCGGCCACTTCGGCCACCGGCCCATCCAGTACGCGTGGTTCTGCGTCGGTCTCCCCGCTCTGCTGCTCAACTATTTCGGTCAGGGAGCGCTGCTGCTCCGCGCGCCGGAGTACGCGGAGAACCCGTTCTACCATCTGGCGCCGGCCTGGGCGTTGTACCCACTGATCGCGCTGGCCGCCGCCGCGACGATTATCGCTTCGCAGGCGGTCATCTCGGGAGCGTTCTCTCTGACCCGGCAGGCGATTCAGCTCGGCTACTCCCCGCGGATGCGCATCGAGCACACCTCGTCGCGGGAGATGGGACAGATCTACGTCCCCGGGGTGAATTGGATGCTGATGCTCGGGACCTGCGCGGTGGTGCTCGGATTTCGCACTTCGAGCAACATGGCGGGCGCATACGGCGTCGCCGTTTCGAGCTTGATGGTGATCACCACCCTTATGTTCTACATCATGAGCCGGGAGGTGTGGGGATGGAGCAAGCCCCGCGCGTTGGCGATCGCCGCGCTGTTCCTCCCCGTCGATCTGTTGTTCACGGCGGCCAACTCCCTCAAAATCCCGCAAGGAGGCTGGTTCCCGCTGGCTGTGGCGGTCGGGATGTACGCCGTGATGACCACCTGGAAAACCGGGCGTGCCATCCTGTCCAAACGGATGCAGGAGCGTGCACTGCCGCTCGACCTGCTGATGGGCGACCTCGCCGCGGATCCCCCGATGCGGGTCCCGGGAACCGCCGTGTACATGTCCGGTACCCAGGGGTCCACGCCTCCCGCGCTGACCCACAACCTCGCGCACAACAAGGTGCTGCACGAGCGCGTCGTGTTCCTGACGGTGCTCACCGAGGACGTGCCCCATGTGCCCGACGCCGAGCGCGTGACGGTCAAGCCGATGGGGAAGGGCTTCCACCTCGTCACCGCGCGATATGGGTTCATGGACGACCCCAGCATCCAGAACGTGATCGAGGCGTGCCGGGTGAGGCGCCTGCAGATTCCGCTCGAGGGCACGACGTTCTTCCTGGGACGGGAGACGATCATCGCCACGGACGCGCCCGGGATGGCGCAGTGGCGCGAGCGGCTGTTCGCGTTCATGTCCCGCAACGCGCTGCGCGCGACGGCGTTCTTCCAGATTCCCGCGACGCAGGTGTTCGAGGTGGGGGCCGAGGTCGAGCTCTAGAAAAGCCGAAGCCCCCGGCACGGCACGATAGGCCGTCCGGGGGCTTCGCACGTCGGTTACCCGGAGCCGGGGGATTGCTCCCGCCGTTCTTCATCCTGCTGCCGCCGGTTGACTGTTGCGTCGCTCGGTAGGGCGAACAGGAGCTCCGGCTTCCATCCCCACGCAGCCTGGCCAGGCCACATGGTTCACCGCTGTGAGTGCTGCGGGTCAGATCGGGTCGCGGACCGACCTTCCGCACTGCACGTCGAGGCACTACATCGACGTGGCTGAGGCGCGCGACTGGCCTCGGCTGTCCAGCTCGGTGAGACTCTCCCGGATCGACAGACGCCTGAGCCCTTGGTTGCGTCGGCGCCTTCCCCGGAATTCCCGTCCGGACTCATCGTGTGGGCGTAATCAGAGCGCCAGGCTCCAACCCTTCCCCCCACGACGCGAGAGCAATCTACAAGCTACCGAAAAACGCGCAAGTGCCGATGTTTCTTCGGGTTAGCCAACTGCAATGTGGATGATTTGTGGAGCGTAAACGCAACCTGGTTCAGCCGTTCAGGGAACGATCCACATGGTGTGGAAGGTGTTGATCCACATCCACACACCGATCCACATCAAGATCCTGGTCCGGCCAACCCCGCCGCTTTCGAGAATCGGCGCATGTCGCTGACATACTCAAGTACCTGATGTTCGAGATTCGCGGTGCGGTAAGGACCCCACGCTTTGAGCGTATCGGCACGCGCGGCTGAGCCAGGTTCGGGTGACCAGTCGCGCTGGCAGTGGTCCAGAACGACCAGCATCCGGCTCGTGTTCGAACGGAATGCGGCCTGCTGTTGGGCGATCTTGGCCGAATAGGGTGATCCCAGCAACGCGTGCAGATCGGTCAGGACCCGGTTGGCCGCCGTGCACGCCTGATGCACCTGGCTCGCGCGTTGTATCACCAAGGGAGGGGAGGCGGTCTTGAGATCGGCCCGGAAGGTCGCGATGGCACTGCCAAGGCGATCGAGTGAATCGTTCGTGGTGTGCAACATCCGCTCCCAGCGCACCCGCGTGACGCTGTCCGGAGGCGGGGTCTGCACGGCCAGCCATACTGCCAGTAGGATCATCTCAGGAGTCGATGCCGACTTCGCAATAGCTGAACGGCTCGTCGGGCTGGAACGGGAGGAACAGGCATCCCGCGCCTCCCACCGCGAACCAGGCGGCCATGATGTGGGTCGAGCGACCGACCATCGGCTCCGCAAAGATTTCCTGGAGCCAGCGCCGGATGTGCCGCAGCTCCGGGGCACGCCGGCCGAGCAAGGCCAGAATCGCCCCCGATCCGCCAGTGGCGCGCAGGAAGTGCCCGATCGCCTGTCCGCGATCGGCAAACACGTACGCCCGCATCCCCGGACCATCGTAGAGCAACGTCGCCTCCCGCGGGTCGGCCGGTGGAGCGTCCATCCGGGGGCCGAAGTAGGTGAACACCCGGTGTTCCCCGCTCTCACCACCTCCCCCTCCCGCCTCCCGGCGTTCCACCACCGCGGCGGCGGCATCGGTTCCCACCCGTGCGGCGTGGATCAGGTCGTCGGGGGTGAGGACGCCCGCGGCGGCCGTCCACTCCAGAGCCGCCAGGGCCTGATCCAACGGGCACCCCACGGAATCGTCGAACGCCAGGAAACGCGGGGCTTCCCCGGCTCGCGCGAAGAAGTGGGCCAGGGCCTCGGCGCGATCCTCGAACGACCGCACGATCCGGGTAGTTGCGGGAACTGTCATGGTTCGATTATAACCCTAGTCCCAATTCGGCACCTAGTGACGCTCGCATGCGCGCATTCGCCTTAGTTCCGTTGCTCACTTGCCTGGCACTCGCCGCAGCTGCTCAACCGGCGATCCAGCAGTCTGACACCACCCACGTCGACACGACCCGGCCCCTGTTCGCGCCCACTCCGCCACAGGAGCGCTACCTGGACGGCCTCAAGACGGCCGGGCGCGGCGTCGCACAGCTCAAGGACGGGATCAACCAGGTCGCCCGTGCCGCCGGCAGCCACGACACCACGAAACTGCATCAGGCCGGTCACCGACTCGGCGGGTTGTGCGGAGCCGCCCGTGGATTCCTCACCAACGGGCGTGCCAGCATGAACGCCAACGTCTTCACCGACTCGACGCGTAAAGCAGCCCGCGACCTGGCACTGCGGGTCGATTCCCTCAGCACCGGGACCAAGACGTGCGAGCACGCCGCCGCCCGGGATCCCAGCAAGACCACCAACGATCTGCTCATACACATCCGCGCCTACGAAGAAGCGCTGGCTAACTTCCGCACCGACATCGGCTTGCCTAATCGTGCTACGGTGCCGCCGACAGCGCCGATACCCGCCCCCCCAAAGAAACCCTAGCGTCGCCTCGCCCCTTCAGGGCAGGGCGGCTTGGCGTGGCTCGAGTTGCACGATCCACAGCCCGATGGTGATGTCGGGGACGTTGATCAACTCGTCGCGGTATATCGCCAACGTTTGCGACTGAAACCTGGGTAATTCTTTGAGCCAGGAGCCTATCGCGTAAGCCGCTGTGGCGGAAGTGGCTAGCCCGTTGTGGCAGCCTGGGTGGTAGCGTTAGTGTCGTATAGCTGCCGCGATGCTGCCAATTGTCTCCGCAACCACTTCAACGACTGTCGCTTAGCCCCCGAACCACTATTGACAGCCTTTCTATACGCCCCTACCTTAGCCCGCGGTTCAAGCAATACGTGGCACCGTCACCGGATGTCTGCGCACCGCGAGGACCACACTCTGTCTCGCGGTTTTTGTTTGAGCCCGTCCCTGGTCGCGGTGACCTGGTACGCTCCAGTCCGGGGCTGTGCCCCTCAGTAAGAGGATGTAACGGTATGGCGAAGGGTAAAGTGAAGTGGTTTAACGACGCGAAGGGCTTCGGCTTTATCGCGCAGGAGTCGGGTCCAGACGTGTTCGTGCACTTCACGGCGATTCAGGCTGACGGTTTCCGCAGCCTCGCCGAGGGTGACAGCGTGGAATTCGACGTCGCGCAGGGCCCCAAGGGCCTGCAGGCGCAGAACGTCCGCAAGGTCACCTGAACGCGGTTCGCTCGAGCTGAAGCGACGGGCCTGGATGACCTCCAGGCCCGTCGTGTTTTCCTATATTGGTGGCGTGATCTCCCGCGCGCTGCTCCCGTTGATCTGGTTCGCTCCCGGCGCCATGTTGGCGCAGGCGGCGTCGCAGCCAGCCCTCAGTGCCACCACCCGGGTAGAGTATCGCGGTTTCTCACCAGGGATTTCCTACCGCGATCTCCTCGTTCGGGCGCAAGCGTTGGCCCAGCCCGGCGCGTCGCCCATGGTGTGCAATACCTCACGGCACACGGCTCAGCTGATCGAATGTGGAGGTCCGATCCACGACCCAGCCGACGGCGCGCGGTTCTACTTGAGCGCCCACGTGATCGCCGGGCGCGTGGATTTTCTTTCATTCGGGGATTCGGGTACGGCGGCGCTGGTTCAGCTGAGACAGCAGGAACTGACTCGCCGGTACGGAACACCGCACCGGTCGAAGAACGGCCTGTGGGAATGGGGGGGCCCGACGCGGGTGGTGCGGTTTGCCTGGCGGGGGAGCGGCGAAGCGCGTTGGATCTACGTCTCGCTCTGGGACGCCAGCCTCATGAAGGGGATCCAACCGTACCTGGCCGCCCCCTCCTCCACGCAGGCCGCTCCCGCCACCCGGAGCCCGTGACGGCTCAGCCGGATCGCTCGCGGGCCCCGGCCTCCATCAAGCCGTCCGCGAGTCGAGTGATCCCTTTCGCGCCGGGGACTCCGGCGATCCATTGAGGTGGGATGCCGGCTTCGCCGTCCCGGGCGCCCAGCAGTGCTCCCGCGACCGCGGCGTTGGTCCCGGTAGCGCCCCCGGCCTGGGCCAGGTAGACCAGCGCATCTTCCAGCGAGCGATTGTGGGTGGCGAACCACACGGCGGTTTCCAGCGTACCCACCGCCCAACCGCCGTCCGGCGGTGTCGCGATCGGCAGCTCGGCCTGCCCCTCGCGGGCGGCTCGGTACAGCGCTTCGAGTACGGGGCGCGGCGCCGCATCCCGCAACCGGTGCCGGACCTCCTCGACGAAATACAGATTCCCCATGATCAGCTCGCGGGCGGCGAGTGCCACGGCCACGGCGGCGGCGCCGGCGCGCTCATCGGCGTGGGTAATCGCAGCCTGTTGGGCGGCAACCCGCGTCAGCCGGTTGGGGTCCGCGTGGAACCGCAAAGCGAGCGGAACAGCTCGGGCCAGGCAATCTCCCCCGCCGCCACCTCCTGGCTCTTGCTGGCGGGCCCGGCGCCCGGCTTCGAAGGGGGTTTCGCCCTGCGCCACCAGTCCCAAGGAAATTCTGGTGGCGGAACCCACTCCGCGGCCGTCCCGCTCCATCCAGGCGGCCCAGCGTCGGGCGACGTCCGCGACATCGAAGTCGCCCCGTTCGAGCAGCGATTCGGCGCACAACAGCGCGAGCGCGGCATCGTCATCATAAGGCGAGCCGGCAGGCGGGGCCGGGGGATCCCAGATGCCTTCGGGAAACGCCGCGCGGATCGCGGCCGGGGTGCCCATCCCCTGCGTAGGAACGCCGAGTTGGTTCCCCGCGACGAGACCGAGCAACGCCCCACGAGCCCGGGAGACGATCTGGGGGTCAAGGACGATGGCGGAGGGCACTGCGGGCATTGCGCGGTAAGCTATGGGGGGGCCAGGAGTTTACAATGTCCGGCATGCTGATCTTGCGCCTCATCCTGGGCGGCGCGATCGGGTATGCGGTGATCGCATTCCTCGCCTGGCTGCTGCAGGAACGGCTCGCCTTCCCGGGGTGGCGAGCCGCCGTTCCGGACCCGGTGGGCCTGGGACTCCCCGGCGAGCGGATTACCCTCACCCTCGCCGACGGTACGTCTCTCATCGGGTGGTACCTGTCCCCGCTCGTCCCGGCCGCATCTTTTCCCGGACTCCTCTGGTTCTACGGCAATGGCGAAAACCTCGGCACCATCTGGCCGATCATCCGGGATTTCCGGCCTCCGCTCGCGGCGGTGCTCGTCGTGGACTATCCCGGCTACGGGGCGAGCGGCGGCCGGACCACCGAGGCTGGAGTGCATGCGGCGGGCGCGGCGGCCTATCAGGCGTTGACCGCCCGGCCGGGGGTCGATCCTGCCCGCCTATACGTGTACGGACGGTCCCTCGGGACCGTGATCGCCACCCAAGTCGCCGCCACCCAGCGGACCGCGGGCCTGATTCTAGAATCTCCGTTCACGAGCGCTCGCGACATGGCTCGACGTCACTACGCCTTTTTCCCGTCCCGGTTGCTGCGCCTGCGGCTCGACAACCTGGCGACGATCCGACGCGTCCATTGCCCGGTGCTCGTCTTCCACGGCACGGCCGACGGGCTCGTTCCCCCCGAGATGGGTCGGCGAGTGGCGGCGGCCGCGCCGGGGCCCGTGGAGCTCGTGTTGATTGAAGGGGCGGGGCACAACGACACCTACGCGCTGGGAGGGACGCCGTACAAGCGGAAGCTGGCGGAGTTCGTGGCGTGATGCCGTTAGATGACGGTCACCGGAAACAGCTGGTCGCGGGTATCCTCGAGCGCCCGCGCCGCGGCGTCGAGCGCCCGAAGCACTTCCGGCCGGTCGGGGTGAGGAAACTTGGAGCTGGGCGCGATGCGCCCGGTGAGCTTGCGGACCGCGACGAGTGCGAGAGTCACCTCACAGCGCTCCACGTCGCGATCGGTATGCCCGGCGACCAGCAGCTCCTCGAACAGCGGTAAGGCCTCGGGGTCACCGAGCACATACAAGGTTTCCAGCAGCTTGGGGGCCAGGAACCGGCGCAGCAATTGGTCGCCGCGAATCCGCTCGAACAACTCGATCAACTCCCTCACATGACCGGCACCGGGATAGTAGCGGGCGGCCTCGACGGCCGCGGCCACAAAGGCATGATGGGCGCCGGGGGTGGTCAGGTACTTGTGAAACAGCGGCCAGGCTCCCGGCGGATGCCGCTCCCCGAGTGCCAGAAAGGCGAAATACCGGCGCGCCAACGGCGCCGCCCGATCGTCGATCACCGCCCGCAGCCCCGCCACTCCCCAGCGCGTGCCCACCAGCGCGGCCGCGGCAGCATGCTGCCAGCGCTCGAGCTCCGGAACGCGGAAGGTCACCAGGTGGGTGTCGAGAAACGTCCGGCTGCGCTCCAGGACCGCCAGGAGGCGGCGGTCCAGAATGGTCAACGCGGGCTCCAGGGTCACCGTGTCGGCGCGCCGAGCCAGCGCGAGCGCTTCCCACCCGAGGTGTTGTACCTCCGTCGCCTCCCACTCCGCTTCGAACCGCGCGGGGTCGGTCGCGGTGAGCAGGCGGTCCAGGGCGGCGGTGAACTCGCACAAGCGACTGAGCGCGTCCATCAGCACTATTCTACCGCTCGCCGGGCGATGGGCTATCCACAGCGGAGCGTGGAAATGTGTGTGGATTCAATGTGGCGAATTGCGTGGTTGGCATTGCGCTAACCCCATCCAGAGCTTAATGTTGCGGCGCACCCCTAGATGATCGCTCTCTCCTCCCGCATCCCTGTGCGTCGGCGCGTCCACGCGCCTGTGCGTCTAGGCGTCTTTGCGTCTAGGGGTCGGCGCCTGCTCACCGCCTGCTCGCTTCTCCTCCTCACCGCCTGCGCACGCGATGGCGGCCCGATCGTCATCGGCATTGCCGGCCCGATGACGCAGACGCTCGGGGCCTCGATGCAGCGAGCGGCCCGCCTCGCCGTGGAACAGATCAACGCTCGCGGCGGCGTGCGCGGGGGCAGACTGTTGCAGCTGCGGATCATGGATGATTCCGGGGGTGAGGACGGCGCCGTGCATGTGGCTCAGGCCCTGTATGACGACCCCCGGGTGGTGGCGGTTGCCGGCCACATCAGCTCCGGTCCCACGCTGGCGGCAGCCCGCGTGTACAGTGCCGGGACGCATCCCGTTCCGATGGTGTCGCCCACGGCATCGAGCCCGGACCTCTCCGGACTCTCTCCGTATGTCTTCCGCGTCTGCCCGAGCGATCTTTCTCACGGACCGGCGCTCGCCCGCTATGCCCGGCAGGCCTTGGGCGCGCGGCGGGCCGGCATCATCTTCTCCAATGAAGACTACGGTCGCGGAGTCCGCCAGACCTTCGCCACCGAGTTCACCAAGCTGGGCGGCGTCGTCATCGAGCAGGATCCCCACCTCCCCAACACCACATCCCTCGAGCCCTACCTGATGCGGATGCGGCAGCGCGGTGGCGTGGATGTCTTGATGCTCGCCACCGATCAGCCCGGGGCCGAGCTGGCGCTCCGCGACCTGGGCCGCACCGGCATCCACTGGCCGGTAATCGGCGCCGATGCCCTCGTGGGAATCGAGGCGGACGGGTCACTTGCCGAGGGAATGCACCTCTCCTCCGCGTACCTGGCCGACCGCCCCGGGGACGTCAACGCGGCGTTCGTCGCGGCCTACGGTCGGGCGTATCAGGGCCTGCGACCCGACGACGTAGCGGGCCTCACCTACGACATCCTGAATCTGCTGGCGCAGGCGATCAACGCGGCCGGTCCGGATCGCATGGCGATCCGCGACTACCTGGCCGGCGTCCAGGCCAACCGCGGCTACGAGGGGGTCACCGGCCGCATTGCCTTCGACTCGCAGGGCGATGTCCCGGGCAAGCCGGTCACGATCGCCCGGGTGCACGGCGGGCAGCTCGTCGCTGAGGGATCGCAGTGAAGCGTTTTACCCTGGACACCGTCCGCATCCGCATCCTGCTCGGGCTTGCCGCCCTGGCTCTGGGTCTGGTCATGACGGCCGGGACCGGCACAATGTCCCTGCGTCGCATGCGACAGCAAATCTCCGCCGAGATGCAGGCCGTGCGGTCCGCGACGACGGTGGGAACGGGCCTGCTCACCACGGTGTTCGACGAGCTGCGGGCCGCCGAGCAATACCTGAGCACCAGCGATCCCCGGCCCCGCGCGCAATTCCAGGACGCCGCGGACAGCGCGTTTTCGTTCGAGCGGCGGTTGGAGCGGCTCTCCGGCCTCACGGTGGAGGACCGCCTCACCGTAAATCGCATCAAGCTGCTGCAGGCGTCGATCGAGGTGGACTATTCGCTCGCGCACGCTCTCAAGGACATCGGGCGTGACCGGGAGGCGCAGGCCCGGGCCGCGACCGTGCGCGCCCCCTCGGCGGAGTTGATGCAGCTGGTGCGGGACCTGTCGGCCCGCCAGTCCGACAAGGCGTTTCTGGTCGCCGACCGCCTCGCCCAGCTCGCGGCGCGGCGCGAGCTGTTCCTGTGGATCGTCCTCGGGGTGTTCCTGGCGCTCGGCACCGCGGTGACCGTGCTGACGCTGCGCTCAGTCGAAGGGCCGCTCTCACGCCTCGTGATGGCCGCCGCCCGATTCGGCGCCGGGGATCTGCGCCCCGTCACCGCGGGCAAAATGCCCAAGGAATTCGAGGTCCTGGCCGGCGCGATGCGCGACATGGGTGACCGGCTGCGGGGGATCGTCGCCGAAGTCATCGGGGAATCCGACCGGATCACCCAGTCCGCCGGCGACCTGTCCGCCGTGAGCGAGCAGCTGGCCGCCTCGAGCAGTGAGGTCTCGACGGCGATGGTGGACATCTCCGGGGGCGCCGAAACCCAGCGCAACGAGCTGGCGACGATCGAGAGCGGCCTCGACAGGCTGCGGCGGGCCGCGGCCGACATGGCGGAAGCGGCGGGGCGCGCCACCAGTCTCGGCGAAGAGATCCGCGGGGTGGCGCACCGCCACCGCGGCGACGTCCTGGCCGCCGGCGAGGCCCTGCTCAGCGTGCGGGAGGTGGTGCTCGCCAACTCGCAGCAGGTCGGCCAGCTGTCCGAGCAGAGTGCGGCGGTCGACGACTTCGTCGACCTGATCCGCCGGATCTCCTCACAGACGAACCTGCTCGCGTTGAACGCCGCCATCGAGGCCGCCCGCGCGGGGGAGCACGGGCGCGGCTTTGCCGTGGTGGCCGAAGAGGTCCGGCAGCTCGCCGACGAATCGGCGCGGGCGGCCGAGGAGGTGGCGCGGACCACCGCGACGATCCGCCAGCAGATGGACGGGATGACCGCGACGATGGCTGCGGGCCAGACCAAGGTCCGAGGCGTGGAAGCGGTGGCGGAGGGCGCCGCCCGGGGCCTCGCGGAGATCGTGGCGGCCGTGGAGCAGGTGGAACAGGCGGCCACCCGGGTCATGAACGTGGCGCAGCAGAACCGCGAGATCGCCGAAGATCTGAATCTGCGCACCCAGCAGGTCGCCGCCCGCGCGGGCGCCCACGCCGCGAGCGCCCAGGAAGTGTCCGCCGCCGCCGAGGAACAGGGCGCTTCCACTGAGGAGCTGGCGGCCGGGGCGGGGAGCTTGCTCCAGGCCGCCGAGAAGCTGCGCGCCCTGGTGAAGGGATTCCGGGTCTAGCCGACCCTCGTTTCCCTTACGGGCGCCGCGGTTTGGGACCCGGTGAAGCGGCCGGCGCCGTGAACACCGCACTTACGCCGCCGTGGCCCGCGCAACGCGACTCGGCCGGTGCTCCCGTCAAATACGTCCCATCCTTGCACTGCATGCTTGCACCGGCAGGCGCGGGGGCGCTGGCCGCCGGCTCGACCGGGGCCCGCACGGCCGCCGTGGGGTGCGGGGGCGCGGCGGGTGGCGGCGCCGGATGCGCCATCGTCGCGCGCACCCCGCCGCGCGCGGCGCAGCCGCCCGGGCCGTTCGGCGCGACGATGAAGCTGCCATCCCCACACTGCGCCACGGCGTTGGCCGGTGGCGCGGTGACGGCCGCAGCAGCCTTGGGCCGCACCGAATCGGGTGGAACCGTGCTCGCCGGCTTGGGCGTCTTCACGGCCGTCGCGGTCGGGGTGACGGCCGTCGTCGCGCTGGCCGCGCGCAGGGGCGCCGCCGGGGGAGGCGGCGGTGGCGCTTTGGACGGCTGCTTCAGCGGGGGAGCGGCCGCCGGGGTGGGAGCTGGGGGCGGCGGTGGCGATTGCGCCGCGGCCCGCCCCACGCCCACGAGCAGGGCGACCGCTACCCCGAGCGCGCCCGCACGGATGGTCGTCATGGTGTCACCGTCACTGTGTTGGTGAACGTCTTGTAGTTGTTCTGCGTAATGGTCGCGCTACCCGTCCCCGCCGAGACGCCCTTCAGATAGAACGTCACCGAGGACTGACCGGCCGGAACGTCGATCGACGTGATGACCTGGCCGCCGGCATGGAACTCGATGTTCGAGAGCGCGCTGAAGCTGAACGTTGTCGTGTTGAGGACGGCGCGCACGTTCTGGCTTGGGTCCCGCGCGTACAGCGTCACCTGCACCGAATCACCCGCCGCGATCGCAGTCGGCCAGCTGCCGATCGGATCGATGCGTCCGCTGTCGATGACGGTGGTGGTCGTCACCGGATTGAAGGCCGGGCTCGTGGCCGACGCGACGAGCGTATCCGCCCCGCGCGTGGTCGCGGCCATCCGGAAGTAGGCGTAATAGTTCCCGGCCGGAATGACGACGCTCGTGATCGGGTTCGTGGTCTGGTTGTCGTAGGTCGCGGTCCGCGCCGTGCCGGGATGGCTCAGGGTCACGGTGATCGGCGCGACGGCGTAATCGGGCGTGTACACGTACATGTAGTCCACGTACTGCCCGATGCCGAGGGTGCCCGGCGTGCCCGCCATGCTGAGCGTCGGGGTGACCACCGAGACGTTGGTGGCGTACGAGTTGTACTTGTAGTAGACGGCCCGCTGGTCCGAGGCCTGGATCTGCGCCGTGCCCACGACCCCGGGGCTCCACCGTGGGGTGTCCACGTAGTAGGAGCCCACCGGGATCGTGACCGTGGTCGAGTCGATCGCCGCCACACCCGGGGCGGACGACACCAGGGTGACGGTCACCGGCTCAGTCGGATAATGGGTGCTGCCGTTCGCGTCGGTGGCTTGCACCGTGATCGTCGCCGGGGCCGAAGTGGTGTTCAGCTGGCTCGTGGTGTAGACCCGGAACGCCGGCTGCGTCACCTGGACGTTCATCGCCGCGCTGCCGTACCCCGTGGCCGTGGCCTGGACCTGGATCGTGCCCACGGTATCGAGCGCCGTGACGTCGAAGTAGACGTAATAGGAGTTCGCCGGGATTACGACCGAGTCGGGCACCGTGGCCACCCGCGTCCCGGTGCTGAGCAGGTGGACGACGAGCGGCGTGGCCACGGTGTTCGGCGTGTAGACGTAGCTCGAGCCCGTGCCGCTGCTGCCGGTCTGCCGCATCCCGAGCGTCGGCGTCCCGTTGGCGAGGGACAGCGTCGGGCCCGTGACCGTGATCGTATTCGTCGTGACCGGTTTGTACCCCGTGCCGGCCGAGTCGGAGAAGGTGATGCTCGCCGGGCCAGGGCCGAACACAGTGACCGTGGTCGACGTGTAGTAACTGTTCTTCGTGATGCGGAAGAACGGCTGCAGGGGGCGGATCACGTTACTGTCGCTCGAAACGGCCGCCACCACGACGGTATCCATTGTGTAGTGGCTGTTTCCCAAGCTATCGGTGGCGTAGACCGTGACCCCGATCGGGGGGTTCGTCGTCGTGGTGCTCCCCGGTAGCCCGGAGCTGGTGAACTGCGAGGTGGTCACAGTAAGGAACGCGGTGTCCGGTAGATAGCCCGGCGCGCTCGCGATCAGCGTATCCACGCCCGTCGCGAGCCCGAAGGCGTCGAGGTAGACGTAGTAGCTCGACGTGGGGATCGTCACCGTGGCGGCCGTGAGCGAATCGACGTTCCCGTGCTTCTGCGAGATCGTCACCGCCAGGTCGGAGGGGCGGTAGTCGGGCGTGGAGAGGTAGAAGCCGTTCCCGTTCGGGGAGAAGCTCTGCCGCCGCCCCAGGGTCGAGGTGTAGAAGCTCCAGGAGAGCTTCGGCACGGTGACGGTGATCGTGAGCGTGTCGAGCGTCGGGTGACCCGCCGCGCTGAAGATGATGTGGGCCACCCCCGGGCCCACCGGGGTGATGTGCGCCTGGTTGTTGTAGTACTGCCCGGCCGGGATCGTGACGCTCGTCGAATCGACCGTCACCACCTGCGGGCTGTCCGAGACCACCGCGACCGTGAGCGGCGCGATCTGGGCGTGGGTGGTGCGCAGGGAGTCGGCGCTGTAGACGGTGACGGACGTGCCGGCCCCGAAATTGTTCACGCTGTAGTTGCAGCACGCCGTCAGCCGCGGCGAGGTGACGCTCCACGTACCGCTCGTCCCCTGGTACCCGGCGGCGTTCGCCGTCAGCGTCACGCCGCCCGGCGCGTTCCCGCGCACCGTGAAGTAGGCGTAGTACGACCCGTTCGGAATCACCACCGAGTCCGGGATCCCGAGGATCGTCGTGTCGCTGCTCGTCAGGTGCACCACCAGCGGAGCCGTGATGTAGGTCGGCGTGTACACGTAGTACCCGGCCTCCTGCTGGCCCACCCCCAGGGTCGGCGCCGCGCCGCCCCAGCTGAAGGTGAGCGGCGGCCCCTGCACCGTGTAGGAGGTCGAGTCGGACCGATGCCCACCCGCCGATACGACGATCCAGGCGGTGCCACCCGACCCGCCCATCACGAAGCGCGGGGCGCTCGAGTAGTAGGTCCCCGGGGCGACGGTCACCACGGTGTCCAGCATCCGGATCACCGTCGTGTCGGTCGAGCGGAGATGGACCACGAGCGAGTTGATGCGCGGGTGCGACGCGCCCGTCGAGTCCTCGGTATACACGTACACGTTCTGCTGCGGCGATGTCGTGTACAGGGAGCTGTTCGAACAGCAGGTCCCGAGGACCGGGGTCGTGACCGTCGTCGTGTACGGGTGGGCCTGCGTCCAGCCCGGCGAGGACAGGCTGATGGTCGCCGTCCCGAGACCCGCCGAGCTGGTGTTGAAGTAGGCGTAGTAGGTGTTGCTCGGGATGGTGACGCCCGCCGGAACGGTCGCGATCGTCGTATCCGAGCTCGTGAGCGTCACCGGCACCGGGAGGTTCGTGTACGCCGGGATGTAGACGTATTCGTTCGGGTCGTACTGCCCGAGCCCGAGAAGCAGCGAATTGGCGCTCGGCGTCAGCACCGGCGCGTAGGCGGTGAAGCTGGACGACTGGCCGTTCACTCCCACCGCGACCGGCGTGATCGTGGTCGAGCCGCCGGTGAGACCCCGGATCTGGATGTCGGCCGCCAGCTGGCCCTGGGGGATGAAGGCCGGATCAGGGGAGACCGAGGCGATCCCCGGGGTGCCGTAGCTGAAGGTGATGTAGGTCCCGCCCGCCGGGGACGGGTCGGACAACAGCACCTGCGTCACCACGACGTCGGTCGCGTTGATGCTGTACCCGCTCGAGGTCAGCCGCATGTTGGCGGTGACCTTCGCGACGGCGTTGCCGCTCGCGTAGCCCGCGCCGCTCCCGTCCACCGCCGTCACCGTGGTGGTCCCCGCGCTGTCGCCCACCAGCGTGGCGTTGATCGAGGTCTGCCCCGCCGGGATCGTCACCGTCGCCGGGTTCCAGTGCGCGTACGCGGCCGCCGTCAGGTTCACGATGAGCGCGGCGCTGTCCGGCTTGCTCAGGAGGATCGGGATCGAGGCGCTCGAACCGCGCCCCACCGAGACCGTGTCCCGGCCGAAGGAGATGATCGCCGGCACCGCGCCGCCCACGGTCACCGTCAGCACGTTGGAGGTGATCACCCCGCTCGAGGCCGTGATCCCGCTCGTCCCGCTCGACACGCCGGTCACCACGCCGGTCGCCGAGTCCACCGTGGCCACGGCCGGATTGGCGGAGGCGTATTTGAACGACCCGCCGGCGATATAGCGGCTGTTGGCGTCCTTGCCGCGCGCCACGAGCGCGACGGAGCCCGAGACGCCGATCGTCGCCGTCGGGTTGGTGACCGGCGCGGTCAGCTCGACCGACGCGAGTACCTGCGACACGGTGAGGAAGGCGCCGGGGTTCGAGGTGAATCCCTGTGCCGTCGCCTGGATGGCCGTGACCCCGTTCGCGGCCGAGGTGGCGCGCGCCGTGGTGGCCGTGATCGAGTCGAGCAGCGCCACCGAGCCGTTGCTCGAGACCCAGGTGAACGCCACGCCCGTCATCACGTTGTCGAGGGTGTCGTGGGCGATCGCGCGGTAGCTGCGCGTCAACCCGAGCGAGGTCAGCGTGAACGTGTCGGTCTTCGCGGCGCCGACGGTGTCCACGACGACGGCGATCCGCGTGATCGGCGTGATCACGTTCACGTTCGCCACGCCGATCACCGACCCTGAGGTCGCGCGGATCTGCGCGGCGCCGATCCCGACGCCGGTCACCTTGCCCGTCGAATCCACCGCGGCCACGGCCGACGCCGTCGTGGACCAGGTGAACGAGGTGATGCTGGTGATCGGCTTGCCGGCCCCGTCCACCGCCGTCGCCGTGAAGGTGAAGAGGCCGCTGAGATAGATCGTGCGGCTCGCCGGGGTGACGGTGATCGACGCGAGCCGTTGTTGCACCACGACCAGCGCCGAGTCCTTCGTGCCTCCCGCCTCGGTCGCCACGACGTAGGTCTGGCCGTTCGCGACAGCGGTGACCATCCCGGTGGGGCTCACCGTCGCGATCGCGGGTGTCCGGCTCACCCAGGTGAACGTCCCCGCGACGGGATTGTTCGAGGCGTCCTTCGCCTGGGCCGCGAGGGTGCCGGTCGCCGTCAGCGACGTGAGGGTATCCAGGTGCGGCGTCACGGTCGTCGAGGCGACGGGGCTGGTGCTGTTCACCGTCACGGTGAACTTCGTCACGCTGACCGTGCCGACGAGCTTCGCCTGGATCGTGTCGATCCCCGGCGGCGCACCGACCTTGAAGGTCGTCTGCCCGTTGCCGTTCGCGTCGGTGACGCTGGTATCCACCGCGCCCGCCCCCGCGCCCAACCCCCCGCCGCCCAGCAGGATGCTCCAGGCGACGTGCGACCCTGGCACCGGGTTCGCGAAGGCGTCGGACACCAGCACCTTGAGCGGGAGGGGGAGGGTGCCGCCCACCGTGTCCTGCTGCCCGTCACCGGAGACCTTCGCGATCTGCGCGGCGATGTCGTGCACCGCGGTGGCGCCGAAGGTCACGAAGATCGGCGTCCCCGCGACCGTCGCCCGCACGGAATCGATCCCGGCCGTCTGACCCAGCGCGTACGTGGTCTGGGTGAGGCCCGAAGCGTCGGTCAGCGTGGTATCGGGATTGCTGGCGAGCGCGCCGCTCCCCTGCACCCGCGTCCACACGACTTTGACCCCCGCCAGGGCGCTGCCCGACGAGTTCGTGACCTTGACGACGAGCGGCGCCGGCAGCGCCCGCGTGACCGTGTCGCTCTGCCCATCGCCCGAGACCTTGGCGATGTTGGCGGGGGCGGTGGAGATCACGGTCGCCGTGAAGGTCAGCGGCGAGCCCGAGAGGCTGCTCCCGTTCCAAGTGGCGCTGGCCCGGATGCCCACGGTCCCCGCGGCCGTCGGCGTGGCGACCACGGCGGCGTAACCCTGCGCGTCGGTGACGCTCGAGCCCGTCGAAAGGTTCGCCGCCCCTGAAGACACCGACCAGATGATGGTGTCGCCCGCGAAGGGCGCGCCCAGGTTGTCCAGCACCCGCACCGAATCGGGGAGGAGGGCGAGACCGACGTTCCCCGCCTGGCCGTCCCCCGACACCTTGAGCAGCTGACCCGGTGGCGGGACGACGTGGACGCGCGTCGAATCCTTCTGGTGGGTCGGGGTCTCCGCCACGACCCATACCGAGTCGCGCACGGTCGTGGCGCCGGAGAAGGTGGCCGTGAGGTAGTTGACGCTGACGGTTCCGACCGCCGAATTGCGCGACAGGTATCCGACCGGCACACCCGCGATCGCATTGTTGCTCGGATCGAAGACCACCGCGTGCAGAGCGAACGGGGTCCCGCCGACCACCGTCGTGTCCACCGGCAGGATCTTGACGCTCGCGGCGTTGGCCCCGGGGCCAACGTACACCGCCGTGAACCGCACGGTGACCGACTGCCCCGCGGTGAGGGTAACGGGCCCGTTCACATGGTACCACGCGAGGTTTTGCCCGTAGGTCGTGACGTCGAGGGTCATGTCCTCGGGGCTCGTGGCAAGGACGACGTCGAGGTCCAGGGTGAGCGAATCCGCCAGGGTGTCGCTCTTGACCCGGATCACCGAGTCGTAGGCGAAGGAGGTCTCGCCGAGGCGCTGCAGGGTGACACGGATGCTGTCGATCGGGACGTCGGCCTGGCCGGGGGGCGGCGGAGCGAGGAGGCCGTACAGGTTAAATCGCAGCCCTCCGGGACCGGGCGGGCCGGATACCCGCTCATCCCGGCAGGTGGAAATCAAAAGGGCCAGCGCAAGGCCGGCCCCGATCCGCAGCACTCGACCCACGATACTCCTTACCGTCGCGACTTTTTCTTCTTCTCCGGCTTGCGGGAAGACCGGGGCTTCGCGGCCCCCGCCCGCACGGGCTTACGCTTCACTTTGACCGCTTCCTGCACGTCCGCCAGCACGCGGTCGCCTTCATCGGGACCGATCAATCCCCGCCGTACGGCGTAGCGGATCAACTCCTCGGCGTCTTCCACCTCGAACTCGCCGAGGCCCACCGCGGCCCGGATGGCTTTGACCAGGGCATCCGCCACCGGGCTCCGCAGCACGCTCGCGATGCCCGGGAGGGCTTCGAGCAGCGAGGAGATCTGGGATCCGCCGAGTTCGGCCGGCATGGGCGCTCCGCTACCTGGTTAAGGACGCGCCAACGTACCACCCGCCTCGGATACCGTCAAGAATTCTGACGCCTGAACGCTCCTAGTACTGGTATCGCAGCAACAGATACAGCGTCGTCGAATGCAGGTCCGCCCGGCCAAAGGTCGGATCATAGACCCATCCCGGTCCGTACCGTGCCGTCATTTGCCCGGAAAACCGCTCAGCAAAGGCGTACCGTGCGTTCGCGCCGACCGTGTAGAGACGACCGCCGCGGTAGTCGGCGGGGCTCCACTGCCGGAAGCCCACCAGCGGCTCGAGCTGCAGCTTGGTCGTCGCCCGCCACCCGAACCGCAGCTCGGAGTCGAAGATGTTCTCCTTCGGTGGTGCATTGACGCTGGCACCACTGGCCAGGCGATAGTAGTCCCAGGCGGCGAAGGTCAGGGTGTTCTTGCCGAGCAGGTGAGCGTAGCCCAGCTCTCCGATGAACCGTGAGCCGGGATCGTACCATCCGCCGGTGAAGCTCACCGAGCCGGCGTAGGTGTCGGTGGAAAACGTGCTGTAAGTGAGGCCCAGGACCAGGTGCCCGCCCTGACCGATGAGGCGGTCGGCGCCACCGCGAATCCGCCCCTCCATCCCGGGCGTGTACTTGAATGCTTGATTGGCGGAATCGGAGAACGGCTTGTACGTCGCGAGGTACCGCAGCGATCCCGCGAGGCCCAGGTTCCACGAGCCGGCACGGGCCGCGTACGCCGCGCCACCGGTGACGCCAAACCCGGTGCCGTAGTTCGTCACCGGGTAGGAGAGGAAATTCGATCCGACCGATCCTGACACTGACAGATCGCTCGCCGGGAAGTGCACCCCGGTCGGCAGGTTCACCGACAGTGAGGTCACCGCCCGATCGCGCCCGAGGGTGTAGAGCCACCGAAGCTGCGTGTCCGTGAACCCGGAAAGGGACTGGGACTGGCCGCTGTAGAGGCTGACAGTGGAGTGGGCGTAGTTGGTCGTCAGGTCGAGCGACATCCCCCGGCCGAGGGGAGCCACCACGACCACCGGCACGGCCCACTGAGCGCTCGTCTTCACGCCATTCAACAGTCCCTGGTCGAAGCTGTAGTTCTGATAAAGGAACCCGGTCAGGCCGTTCCAATGGTCGTACAGCGCGACGTTCTGCGCCGCGGCGGGAGGGAGGGCAACGCCGCCCAGGGTGGCCACGAGCAGGGGGAGGAGGCGAGTACGCATGGCTCAGGGCCGCTGGATCACGATGATGATCGTGCCCAACAATACGGCGCTCTGGGGGCCGGAGCACGACGCCGCTTCGCAGATCCGGTTCGGATCCGTGGGTGGGGTGGAGATCTGAACGGTCGTGGGCGTGGAGGTTACGATTCCCGCCCCGGTGGGCACCGTGGAGTTGATCGCGGAGGTCAGCGTCGTGGTATTGTCGGAAGGGCCACCCGGCGCGCTGGTCACGCCGCCACCGCCGAACCCGCTCGCCACTTCCGGCGCGGAGGCCCCACCACCCGCCGCCGCCTGCGATGCGCCCTGCGCCTGCGTGCCCGCGGCGTGGAAGCTGGGATCGCGCTGGACCGCCCCCTGGAAGTCGGCGGCGGCAGCGGAAAAGTCGCCGCGATCCTGCGCTTCCAATCCCCGGCTGTACAAGAGGAACGCCTGGAGGTCACGGGTCGGGCGCTCGCTGATCGCCACACTCTCGGCCGGCGTCAACGGCACGTTCATCTTCCCGAGCAGCTGAAAGACCACACCCTTCTCGAGATCGAACAGGCCCTGCAGGCGATCCTGGCCCGACCCGGTGGCCGCGACCTGGGCATCACCCGCGCGCACGAGCGCCGCGTCGAGCCGGACGCTCGAGGTCGGGATTTCGGTGAACTGCCCCTGCACGACCTGACCGGCACCCACGAGCTTCCCGGACCGCGCGCCGGTGGCGGGGTCCACCCGCCCGCTCGCCGCGAGCTGCATTTCGTCGAGCAACGCCTGGAGCCGCTCGCGCTCCACCAGCCGGAGCGAGTGCACCCGCGAGAAGTCGGTGATCATCAGCGCCGCGATTCCGCGCTCCAGCGGCCGCAGGGAGGTATCGGCGCCGGTGTAGCGGAAGGGGAAGACCGCGATGACGTGCGGATCGGGCGCGGTCCGGCTCAGCTGGGCCTCGCGGGCGATCGCCAGCCGTGCCTGGGCATGCAGCTCGTGACGCGTGAGCAGCGCGAGTCGACCGTTCAGGAGGTGCGCCACATCGCCCTGCGGTTTCTTGGCGAGCAGCTGCGTGTAGACCACGCGGGCGGAGTCGAACTGCTCCAGCCCTTCGTAGGTGAAGCCGAGATACGCGCGCGCGGCATCGTTGCTCGGCTGCTGAGTGAGAACGATCCCGAGGGCGGCGCGCGCATCGGCAAACCGGTCGGCGGCGTAGTACGCTTTGGCGAGCTGGAAATTCAGGGCGGGGTCGGTGGGATGCTGCGCCCGCTGTGCCTCGAGCGCCGGGATATCCGCGGGTGCGGGCGTGACGCTCCCGGCACCCGAAGGCGCACAAGCGGCTAGCCCGACACACGCCGCGGTGAGCGCGAGCGCGCGCCAGCGGAAAACGGTCATGAGTGCCTCACGCAGGATATTGCGCCCACCCCTCAGTCGGCGGTGACGTGCCGACCTGAGGACTTGTGAGCCCGCTCACGCCGGCCCGCCGGCGCCGGGAGGGACGGGGGCAAGCGCCGGGAAATCGTCAATTCCGATTGCGACAACAACTCCCCGAGAACGGCCCGGGTACGCGCATCGAGCGGGACATCGAAATGGACATCCAGGCGATACTCGGCCCGGTCCGCCCCACCGCCTTGGCCCACCAGGGTGAACCCATGCGGCTCGGGGGTCACCTGGTCCACCGCGATTTCGGCGAGACGCTGGAAGTCCGGCCCGTTCATGCGCAACCTCCTGAAGGCGTGAGAGATACCCCCTCCCCCAGACGTGTCAAGCTTGCTGGGATGGTGCTTTGCCGACCCCCGGTCCCGGGGTAGATTTCGAACTAAGGAGGTGCGGAAACCCAGTGGGGCGACGAGGAATCAAGGAGTATCGGCCGCCGGAGGCGCTCGCGCTCATCGCCGCGGACCGGGAGCACGAGCCGCTGTTCTGCCCGTCGTGCCGCACTCGAACCATCGAGCGGGTACCGCGTCGGCGGACCCGGAAGCTCGTCCTGGACCTGAGCGCGGAACGCATCAGTCTCACGTGCCGGTCGTGCGGACGGCACGCGTTTTATGTCTGGATGCAGGTGCAGCAGATCCAGGCCACCGAGCAACTCTAGGAACGGGCGCCGGGCACTCGACTTGGAGGGGTATGGCGGGCGACGCGATTCAGATGATGGGAACGATCACCGAAGTGCTGCCCAACACCACGTTCCGCGTCAAACTCGAAAACGGCCATGAAGTCCTGGCCTATGTGAGCGGCAAGATGCGGAAGAACTACATCCGCATCCTCCAGGGCGACCGCGTCGCCGTCGATCTCTCTCCCTACGACCTGACCCGCGGCCGCATCACCTACCGCTACAAGTAGCGCTTCACCGCTCTCCGCCACCAACACCGGTCGTCACACCCAGGTACACGGCCCGCCCCGGAGCCGGCTCGTAGTAGCGTCCCCGTGCCGCGTTGATGACGACGGACCCGACGTACGCCGCGTCGAATGCGTTCGCCACGCCCAGGAACGGGCTCAGGACTACGTGTCCCACCGCGCCGGTCCACCCCGCGCGCACATCGGTCGCCCACCAGGGGGCGTTCCACGTGTTCAACGTGTCGTCCACATAGAAGCCGGAAGAATGGGTTGTCTCGATCTCCACCCACCCCCCGTGCGCAACCCGAGGCGCCGCGCGCAACGCCACATGGCCCCAGTCGCGCGGGATGCCGGGGAGGGGGCGCCCGTCGAGCACGATCGTACGCGGCGACGTATCCGGTTGGATCGAGAAGCTCGTGTAACGGAAGTCCGAATACGTGTAGCTGGCCGAGAGCGTCACGCCGCGCGCCACCGTCACCGCGCCGCCCACTTCCACGCCGCGATGCCGCGCCGCCCCGGCGTTGCGGTAGAACACGCGTTGCGGTGACGCGGGGACGGCGAAGGGGATCAGCTCGTCCTTCACGTCGGCCTGAAACACCGCGAGACTCCACCGGCCCCAGCCACCCAGGGAGCCCCGGCCGCCGATTTCGTAGTTCCACGCCTGCTGCGGCTGGAGATCGGGGTTGAACCCGCCCGCGGTGTCGGGGCGGTTCGTGAGCTCCGTCGTGGTGGGCGTTTCGAACGAGGAGGCGACGTTGGCGAACAGGGTCAGGGGCGCCCGCGGCGTCACACTCACTCCCAGACTCCCCGACAGGGCGTGCATCAGCCGGTCACCCGAGTCGTCCGGATTCGTCGGCGTGACCAGCCGGTCCGTCACCTGGAAGTCCACCCAGTCGTAGCGCAGCCCTCCGGTCGCGATCACACCCGGGGAGAGCGTCACCGCACTCTGCACGAAGGGTCCGAATTCGGTGACATGTTCGAGCTGGTCGAGCGAGCGGACCGTATCGGGCGTCCCTCCGTTGTTGCCGAAGTTGCGCCGATCGTCGCGCTGGCGTTGGAGATCGAACCCCGTGGTCAACACCTGGGGCCGGCCGGCGACGGCAAAGGGTTGCGCCACCGTCACGCGCGCGCCACCGGCCAGCCGGTCGAGATCGATGTAGGCGAAGGTCGTGGGGTTCTGGAGACTGCGCGTCAGTCCGAAAACCGTGATCGCCAGCTGGCCGCCGTTGTCGCTGCGCCGCCCGAGAGTGACCCCCCCCTGCACCTGGGTCACGGCCTTGCCGGCGTGCGTGGACACATTGATGGGGGCGACGCTGTCGGGATTGGCCCGAAACTCCGGCAGGGTGAGGGCGCCGGGATTGTCCGCGCGCGGCTGATCGCCCGCGTCCGCCAACGCCGTCAGGGTCCACCGGCCCCCCAGTCCGGCGTACAGGTGCGCACCGAAGTTCCGCAGGTCGGCCGCGCTGTGGTCACGCTCGCCGTCATACACGAACCGGGAGGCGAGCAGCTGGAGGGTCGCGCTTCCCACCCGTGCATCGGTGGTGCTTTGCCACTTGGTCCACGAGCGATCCGGCCGCTGCGTCGATCGGCCGCCCAGGACCCGTACCTCCTCTGCGACGAGGCCGGACGGCCGAGGAGGGTCGCTCCACAGGCTGATGACGCCGCCCGAGGCGTTGCCGAACAACGCCGACGACGAGCCCCGTACCACCTCGACCCGATCCACCGACCAGAGATCCAGATTGGTCAGCTGTCCCTGACCATCCGGCAGCGTCTGCGGAATCCCGTCCAGCAGGATCTTCACGCCCCGCACGCCGAACGACGAGCGGAAGCCGAAGCCGCGGATGGACAGACGCTCATCGAGGGAGAAGTTGTACCGATTGGACGCGTACACCCCGGGGATCCCGCTCAGGACCTCATCGATCCCCCAGGTGCGCTGTGCCGCGCCGAGGTCGGCCCGCGTCACCACCGCCAGCGCGCGCGGCGCCCCGGTCGAATCTTCTGACCGCGCGGCGGAAACCGACAGCGGGGGAAGCGTGATCGAGCGCGTGGTATCGGATTGCTGTCCGGCGGCCGGTGCCGGTCGAATCGAGACCGCGGTCAGGACCGTCCAGACACTGACCCACCTCGACCCACTGCGACCCAACTCGACCAGCCTCTCTAGCGCGGGCGCCGGAAGATGCGGTTCCAGCGCACCCGGAACGGGTCGGTGGCGACGGAGAAGTAGAGGATGAGCGGCCGGCCTTCGAGGTGGGATCGCGGCAAGAACCCCCAGAACCGGCTGTCGCGGGAGTCGTCGCGATTGTCCCCCATCACCCAGAAGCTGTCGGGCGGCACCACGATCGGGCCCCAGTTGTGGGTGGTGGGGTGGTAGGACTCGGGGTGCGGGCCGATGTAGTGGGGCAATTGGTGCACCCGCATCTGGCCCAGCTGCACCTGGTCCTCGATTTCGGCCCCGCTCGCCAGGTACAGCGCGTACGGCTCGTCGAGGCGCTGCCCGTTGCGGGTGATCGTGTCGCTCACCATCTGCAGGGTGTCACCCGGCAGGCCCATCATCCGTTTGACGATGTCGAGATTGGGCGTCGAGTCATCGACCGACCGGAAGATGACGAGCCCACCCCGCGCCGGGGTGGCGTAGCCCCGGATCTTGAACGCGCGGATCCCCACCCACGGGATGGTGAGCTCACCACCGTAGGCGGCCTTGTCCACGAAGAGGAAGTCGCCCACCAGCAGCGTGTTCTCCATGCTGGGCGACGGGATCCGGAAAGCTTCGATCAAATACGACCGCAGCCCCACCCAGATGACGAACGCCACGCCGAAGGCCTTCGCCCACGCCACGAGCTCCGATTTGAGGGTCCGGCGCGGCGCCTCCGTCACGGATGCTCGACCCAATCCGCGGTGAAGAGGTTGGTCTGATGGGGAGCGGTGCCGTGCCGGTTCGACGCCCACACGAGCGTCTTCCCGTCGGGGGAGAACATCGGGAACCCGTCAAACTCCGAGTCGGTCGTCACCTGCTCCAGGCCGGAGCCATCCAGGTTCACCAGGTAGAGGTCGAAATTCCGCGAGGTAGGCTGCTTGAAATTCGTCGCGAAAATGAGACGCTTGCCGTCGGGCGTGAAATAGGGCGCGAAGCTCGCCCCCGGCAGGTGCGTCACCTGGTGCTGGTTCGAGCCGTCGGCGTTCATCACCCAGAGGTCCATGTGCGTGGGACGCACGACGTGCTCGGCCAGGAGCGCGCGGTAATCCGTGCTGTCCTGCGCCGTCTCAGGATGGTAGGCGCGGTACGCGATCAACTTGCCATCCCGCGAGAAGAACGGGCCGCCGTCGTATCCGAGCGTGTGGGTCAGACGCTTCAGGTGCGACCCGTCGGTCCGCATCGTATAGATGTCGAGGTCGCCGTTCCGGAACGACGTGAACACGATCGTCTTTCCGTCCGGCGACAGGGTGCCTTCGGCATCGTAGCCGGGGTTGTCGGTCAGGCGCTTGGCGTGATGGCCGTCAGGGTCGGCGACGTAGATGTCGTAATCGTACAGCGCCCAGACGTAGCCTTTGGAATAATCGGGTCGCGGCGGGCAGGCCGGGCTCAAGTGGGCCGTGCTGGAGAAGAAGATCTTCTGGTCGTTGGCAAAGAAGTAGCCGCAGGTGTTGCGGCCGTCCGGCCAGACCTCGTGGAGGCCGGTGCCGACGGTATTGATGATGAACATCTTGTCGCAGCCGGTGTCCGCCGCCTGGCGCTGGAAGATCAGCTGCCGGCCCGACTGCGAGAAATAGGCCTCGGCGTTCTGCCCGCCGAAGGTGAGCTGCCGGATATTCCGGAGATGCAGCTCCCCGGAATCTGGGGGCCACTGGGCCGCCTGCAGCAGGGCGGCGAGGGCGAGAAGTGGGTGCATAAGGCTGGGGAAGCTATCCCGGTTCGGGTCGCCTGGGCAAACGCGTGCCGTCCCCTCTACGCGCGGGGGGCCCGAGAGGTTCCCGGCACCATTAGATTGCACCCCGGAATGGCCGACCCCCGCCAGCCGCGGCGCAGCCGCGCGAGCCTCGATCAGCTCTGCATCAACACCGTGCGCACGCTCGCGATGGACGCCGTTCAACAGGCGGACTCGGGGCACCCCGGAACGCCGATGGCGCTGGCCCCGCTCGCCTACGTCCTGTGGCAGCGGCATCTGCGGGTCAGTCCCGCGCACCCGGGCTGGCCCGATCGCGACCGGTTCGTCCTCTCCTGCGGGCATGCGTGCATGCTGATGTACGCGACACTCTACCTGTCGGGGTACGACCTCGACCTCGCCGAGATCAAGCAGTTCCGCCAGTGGGGGAGCCGTACGCCGGGACACGTCGAGTTCGGCGTCACCCCTGGCGTCGAGGCGACGACCGGCCCGCTCGGCCAGGGGGTGGGCAACGCCGTGGGGATGGCGATCGCGGAAGCCCAGCTGGCCGCCGTGTTCAATCGGCCGGGTCACGCCATCATCGACCACCACACCTACTTCCTCGCCTCCGACGGCGACCTGATGGAGGGGATCAGCCACGAGGCGTGCTCGCTGGCCGGGCACCTGCGGCTCGGGAAGCTGATCGGGTATTACGACGACAACCGCATCACCATCGACGGCTCGACCGATCTGGCCTTCTCCGACGACACGGCGCGACGGTTCGAAGCGTACGGGTGGCACGTCCAGAAGGTCGCCGACGGCAATGACCTCGAAGCGCTCGACGCGGCGACGCGGCAGGCCAAAGCGGCGGCCGACCGGCCCTCGCTCATCATCGTGCGGACGCACATCGCCTACGGCAGCCCGCACAAGCAGGACAGCGCCGACGCCCACGGCGCCCCGCTCGGGGCGGACGAGGTGAAAGCGACCAAGCAGAACCTCGGCTGGCCGTCGCTCGAGCCGTTCTTCGTGCCGGAGGAAGCCCTCACCGAATGGCGCCGGGTGAAGCAGCGGGGTGCCGACCTTCAGGCCGACTGGCAGCAGCGGTGGCGGGCATATCAGCTGGCCCACTCGGAGCTCGCCACTGAGCTGACACGCCGCTGGAGCGGGCGCCTGGCCGATGGCTGGGACGAGGCCATGCCGGTCTTCACTCCGAAGGACGCGCAGGCGACCCGCGCCGCCTCGGGGAAGGTGCTCAACGCCATCGCGCCGAAGCTGCCGGAGCTGGTGGGAGGGTCGGCGGACCTCACCGGCTCGAACAACACGCAGATCAAAGGCACCGGAAATTTCGCCGCCGGTCACTCCGCGGAGCGCTACTTCCACTTCGGCGTCCGCGAGCACGCGATGGGCGCGGTCTTGAACGGCCTCGCCTATCATGGCGGCTTCATTCCCTTCGGCGGGACCTTTCTCATCTTCTCCGACTACATGCGGCCATCCATCCGCCTCGCCGCGTTGACGCACCTGAAGACGATCTACGTCTTTACCCACGACTCGATCGGTCTCGGCGAAGACGGCCCGACCCACCAGCCGATCGAGCAGCTGGCGGCACTCCGCGCCATCCCCAACATGACCGTCATCCGCCCCGCCGACCCCACCGAGACGGTGGAGGCCTGGCGCGCCGCCATCCGCCACACCGGAGGCCCCGTAGCGCTGGTGCTCACGCGACAAAAGGTCGCCTGTCTCGATCGCACTCGATTGGGGCCGGCGGCAGGGCTACAACGCGGTGGGTATGTGCTGGCCGAGGCTCCAGAGGGGAAACCTGAGGTCATTGTCATGGCCACCGGATCGGAGGTCGAGCTCGCCCTGGCCGCCTATGACCAGCTGGTGCGGGATGGGATTGGAGCTCGCGTCGTGAGCATGCCGTGCCTGGAGTACTTCGCCAAGCAACCGGCGAGCTACCGCGACGCGGTCCTCCCACCGTCGGTGCGGCTCCGTCTCGCCGTCGAGGCCGGCGCGCCGCAGCCCTGGTACCGCTGGGTCGGCGATCGCGGCGCCGTGCTCGGCCTCGAGCGCTTCGGCGCCTCGGCGCCGTACCAACGGATCTATCAGGAGCTGGGGCTCACCACCGAGCACGTGGTGGCCATGGTGAAAGCGCTGCTCGCCTAAGGCAGCCGGATCCGGGTAATCCGCCCGTGGGGCCCCACCGCCCACCCCACCCGCGACGACCCGAAGCCCACGCTCCAGTAGGCGAGCGTATCGAGACCCGCCCAGACGACGCCGTCGTTCCAGGAAATATCGAGCCCCCGCGGGCCCACGGCCGCCACGATCGGCCGCGCGTCCACGTAGGCCGCGCCGTATACCGCCCCGGGGAACTGCGGCCGGCCGGCCAGCGTCCAGGTGCGGCCGCCGTCGGCGGTAACCGCCACGTTGTCGGTCCGCGCGTTGGCGTCGGCCAGGTTCCCGCCCGCCACCAGACCGTGCAACGTGTCACGGAAGGCCACCGTCGCGAGCCCCGCGAACGAGCCACCGCGAACCGGGGTCGCGACCACGCTCCAGGTCGCGCCTCGGTTGCTGGTCATGAGGACCCGGGCCGTGTCCGCGGCGCCCGTCCCGACCCAGGCGAACCGTCCGGCGAGGCCCGTGATACAGGTGCCGCTCGCCGCAAATCCACCTTCGCCATGTTGCGCCGGCGGCAGCACGGAATCGGGGACGAGGTTCCAATGCGCGCCGCCATCATCGGTGCGGCGCAGCACGAACCTCCCGGCGACCGCGTCGCTCAAGGCGAGAGCGTGTGACGCGTCCCAGAAAGTGAAGCAATCGTAGAAGGCGCTCGTGTCGCGGTTCACGAACTGCTCGCTCCAGGTGCGCCCCGCGTCCGCGGTCTTGTAGATCCTGGAGCGCGCGCCGGGTCCCGCCGCCAGCACCCAGGCGGTATTCCCGTCCAGCGCGTGGACGTCGCGAAACTCGAGCGACGTGTCCCCCGGCGTGACCCGCAGCCGCTGCCACGTCGCGCCGCCGTCGATCGTCCGGAGCACGGTCGCGGCATGTCCGCTCACCCAGACCACGCGCTCGCTCGGCGCGCTCACCGCCTGCAGCAGAGCCGTCGTGCCGCTCGATTGCGGGACGACGAGCGGCAACGGATGTGGGCGAGCCTCGGGCTCGGGTGATGCGCAGCCAATTCCGGCGAGCGCCACGGCGAACAGGTGACGTCGATTCACAGGTCAGGCCTTGTCCAGGACGGCGAGGGTCAAGAGCGCCGGGAGATAGATGATCGACGCGAGGAACACCCAGCCGGCCCGCCGGTTGACGTCCAGGACCATCAGCAACCCGGCCACCGCGTACGCGACGCCGAGGGCCAGCGCGCCGTAGAAGTAGGCGACCCCGGTGACCCCGAGCAACGTCGGGAGCAGGCTCACCGGCACCAGGGCGACGGCATAGAGCAGGGCCATCCGGGCCGTGCGGTGGCCGTCGGGGTCCTCGACCGACAACATCCGCAGCTGGGCGGTGCGGTAGTCCTCCCGGTAGATCCAGGCGAGGGCGAGAAAATGCGGCAGCTGCCAGAGAAACAGCGTCCAGAACAGCGCGAACGCCGGCGGCCCGAGGTCACCCCCGGCTCCCGTCCAGCCCCCCAGGACCGGCAGCGCTCCGGGCACGGCGCCGATCAGGGTGTTCAGCGTGCTGCGCCGCTTGAGCGACGTATAGAACCACACGTAAGCCACGAGCGTCGCGGCCGCGAGGCCGGCGGTGAGCAGATTCACCCGCCAGGCCAGGAGGGCGATCCCCGACCCGGCACTCACCACGGCGAAAGTGGTGGCGGTGGCGGGGGACACCCGCCCCGAAGGCAACGGCCGGTTCCTGGTCCGTCGCATCAGCGCGTCGGTGTTGCGCTCGCGGATCTGATTGAAGGCGTTGGTGCCGGCGGCGACCAGGGCGGTGCCGGCCAGGGTGAGGAGGAAGGTCTGAAGCCGGAATCCGCCGCGCGACCCGAGGTAGTAGCCCGCGGCCGCGGTGAGCACCACGAGCTGGGTGATGCGGGGCTTGGAGAGCTCGACCACGGCTTTCACAGGTGGGGGAATCTCGGGGCTCGCGGTCCGGGCCGCCAGCCCGCCCGGCGATATTGCCTAGATTGGTGGTGATGGTCCGCCCTCCCTATCGCCCCCCCTCCCGCATGCCGGCTCGAGCGTTCTGGTGGCGGGCCTGCGCGTTTGGCGCGCTCGTCGCCGCCGCGGCTTGCAGCGACACGACGACCGCGACGCCGACGCGGAGCGCGCTGCGCCTCGCCCCGGTCGACTCCGGCTTCGACTTTTCGGTGTTCATCGCCGCGCCCCCCGGCGATGCGACGCGGCTCCTCGTGGTGGAGCGCGGCGGCCGCATTCTGCTCCGCAAAGACGGAGTTCGTCAGGACTCCGCCTTCCTCAATTTGACCGCCCTGACCGGGTCGGGGCACGAGTACGGCGTGTACAGCATCGCGTTTCACCCGCAGTACGCCGCCAACCACCGCCTCTTCGTTTACTACGTCGACAACAACGGCGATACCCGTGTCGTGGAGTACCGCGCCGACGCCACGTTCGACCACGCCGACCCGGCGCCGGTCCAGGTGATCCTGGCGCAGGCGCAGGACACGGCGGCGGTGCTCTACGGCGGCCAGGTGGGCTTCGGGCCCGACGGCATGTTCTACATCGCGCTGGGAGACGGCGACGGGGGCGGCGGTCCGACCAGTCACGCCCAGGACAGCACCTCCCTGCTCGGCAAGATTCTCCGCGTCGACGTCGACGGGGGCGTTCCCTATGGCATCCCGGCCGACAATCCCTACGTCGGTCGTGCCGGATGGCGTCCCGAAATCTGGCAGCTCGGCGTCCGCAATCCGTGGCGCTGGAGCTTCGACCGCGCCACCGGCGGCCTCTGGTTCGCCGACGTGGGCCAGGATACCTGGGAAGAAATCGACTACCTGCCGGGGCCGCGCGTGGTGGGAGGGAACAACTTCGGATGGCCGATCGTCGAGGGATCCCACTGCTTCCAGCCCGCGACCGGCTGTGACGCCACGGGGCTGATACCGCCGATCCTCGAATACGCGCACGATCCCGCCTGCGCCGTCATGGGCGGATACGTCTATCGCGGGAAGGCCTTCCCCTCGCTCGCCGGAACCTATTTCTACGGCGATTACTGCGCCGGATGGGTGCGCAGCCTGCGGTGGCAGGGCGACACGGTCGTGGACGCCTATCCCGCGCTGGCCCCGCCGTTGATCAACGACAACGTGGTTTCCTTCGGTGAGGACGCGAACGGCGAGGTGTACGTCGTGATGGCGTCAGGCCGAGTCTATCGAGTGGAAGCCGCGCCGTAGCCTCTCCGACCGCCAGGGCCTAGCTTTCTCCCTCGCGCCATGCTCGACGAACTGAGAGCCAAGCTGCAGGCGGAAGTCGAACGCCTGAACCACGAGATCAACTTCGTGCTGCCGAAGGAGATCGAGCGGGCGCGCGCGCACGGCGACCTGCGGGAGAACTCGGAGTACAAGGCCGCGCTGGAGCGGCAGCAGTTCGCCCAGGCGCGTGTGCATCACCTGCGGTTGCGGCTCTCCAAGCTGTCGAGTGTGTCGGAGAAGGACATCCCGGACGACCGCGTCGGGTTCGGCTCGCGCGTCACCGTGCAGGACAGCCAGACCAAGCAGCGAGAGACCTACGCGTTGACGCTGGGAGAATTCATCGACGGCGACGACGGCGGAGACGAGGTGCCGGTCTCCATGGCCTCGCCGCTCGGCAAAGCGCTGCTTGGCGCCAAGGTGGGGGCGACGGTCAGTATCACGTTGCCGCTGGGGAAGCGGACCCTCAAGGTCCTGGACCTGAAGACGGTGCACGACATCGCCGCGGGCCGGGCCTGACGGCGGTGCCGGCCGAGACCGACTAGAGGTCGCGCTCGAACAGCAGGGTGCCGTGCGGCAGCGCCGACCCGCCGCGCGGCTCGATACTCATCGCCAATCCACGGGCGCCCGCGGGCACCGCGATGCTCATCGCCATCGGCTCCGAGCCATCCATTGGCATCAGCGCGGCGTTCTGCATCCCCGTATCCGTCACGAACCAGAACTGGTAGGTCTCGCTCGGCGTGTTCGGCGTGAGGTGGAGGCAGGTGATCACCCACGTCTTCGAAGCGCTGTCGGCCAGGACGGTGATGGCACCATGTCGCCCGCTCGTGGTCACCGGGATGGCGACAGTGCGGGCGCCGGGGAGTCGGAACGCCACCAACGCCAGGCTGTCTCTCAACTGGGCGACTTCTCCGCGGAGCCGCTGCACGCTCCGGACGGTGAAAACCGAAGCGGCCACGACCAACAAGGCCGCGGCCGCGATCGCCAGGGGGAATGAGGATCGCCAGGGATAGCTGGTGCCGAACGCCCGCGCCAGCACCTGCGACCGCGCCTCCGGTCGCGGCGCGCGCGGGGGGACACTCATGCCCAGCCATTCGGTCATTCGATCCAATCCCTCAGGTGCGCCAGCCGCTCCGCGAGGTGTCGCTGGGCCATCCGCAAGCGGGTCTTGATCGTGCCCAACGGCTCGCCGGTGCGACGGGCGATTTCAGAATGCGACAATCCCTCAAAATACGCGAGCTGCACGAGCCGGCCCTGTTCCTCCGGCAGCTCAGCAAGCGCCGCGTGCACCGCTCGATGGACCGGCCACCCCGGCACCGCGTACTCGACGTCGCTCTCCGGATCCACGACCGCCGGCTCCAACGCCCCCGCACGTTCGGTCCGCCGCCACCAGCGCCGGCGCCGGCGCAGCAGGTCGAGGGCGCGATTCCGCGCGATGGACAAGACCCAGGGCGTCAGCCCACCGCGTTGCGCGTCGTGCTGCTCGATCCGGGTCCACACATGCACGAACACGTCGCTCACGACTTCCGCGGCTTCGTCGTCGTCGTGCAGGATCCGATAGGCCAACCCGAGGACCCAGGGAGCCAATAGGTCGTACAGCTCGCCTAGTGCGGATTCGTCCCGGGCCCGCAGACGAGTCAGCAGGTTGAGCTGGCGCTCTTGACTAAGACGGCCCGAATTGGTCTCTTGGATCTTGTTCATACCCATTGCGGTACAAACGCAGTACCCCCCCAATCCCGTTCCGAAGAGGGTTCCATCATGAATCACCTTCGCCGTTATCTGGCCAGCCTCGCTTGCATCGCAGGCGTCGCGCAGTTTGCTGCCATACCCGTAGCCGCTCAGGCGGACTCGGACAAAGCCGTGGCGGGGGGCGGGACGATCCCGGCACCGTGGCACGCCCATACGGACGGGAACGCCCCGCTCACCAACGTGAAGTTCACCGTCATGAACCCGGGACAGCACGTGACGCTCGGCCCCGCCGCCATCTTCTGGCGTGACGCCGATACCGCGTCGGGGAGCTACACCGTCGAGGCCAAGTTCTGGCAATTCGCGGCCCCGCACCATCGCGAAGGTTACGGGCTGATTCTCGGGGGCCGGGATCTGGCCGGGGCCGGCCAGCGATACACCTATTTCATCATCGCCGGCACCGGGGAATTCCTGGTGAAGCGACGCAACGGAGAATCCACGAGCAACGTGACGAGCGGCTGGCAGGCCAACGCGGCGGTCGTGAAGCAGGACACCGCCGGCAAGGCCGAAAACACCCTCACCGTTCGCGTGTCAGCTGGGAAGGTGTCGTTTCTCGTGAACGGGAAGGAAGTGTATTCAGGGAACAGCGCGGATCTGGACGTGGCGGGCGTATTCGGCTACCGCGTGAATCACAACCTGAACGTGCACCTGGGACCGATTGCGAAACGCTGAACGGCAGAATCAGAGTGCGAAATTCGAAGTGCGAAGTGCCAAAGGGAAAGTCGCGGCGAAGGTGCCCACCCTGACATTTCGCACTTCGCGCTTCGCACTTCGCATTTCGCACTAGTCCTCAGGCGGTGGATCCAGGTCGAATCGCAAACACCGGTGCGCGGATCGTAGCGCCGCTTCAACCGTCGCCGGGTTGGGCCCCCGGGCAAAGATGAACCCGGGATAACGCGATCCCTCGGGCCAGGGCACCAGCACCTGGCCCCGGTGTGCCGTCAAGACGATGTCTTCCACCCCCGCCACGGCGCGCGCCGCCGCGACGCCACGCACCTCGCGCAGCACCCCGGCCCCTGGGACCGGGATCATCATGACGCCGGACGCAGCCGACTCCCGCTCGAGTGAGCCGAGCGGCATCCCGAGCGCGTCTCGAATCACGATCTCCTCGAGCGACGTTTCCGAGCCCGGGGGCCCGAACCGCAGCGCAGCGCTGCAGCGCCCGCCGATCGGCCGGGCGGCGAGCTCGATCAGCCACGCCCCTTCGGAGTTCCACCGCAACTCCGCGTGCACAGGGCCGCGTGTGAGCCCTAAGGCCCCTGCCGCGCGCGCCGCGCATGACTCCAAGGCCGTTTGCACTTCGCCGTGGAGCCCGGAGGGGGTCAGATAGATCGTCTCCTCGAAGAATGGGCCATCGAGCGGATCGGGCTTGTCGAACAGCGCGAGGGTATGCAGGGTCCCGTCGATCAGCAAACCTTCCAGGGCTACCTCGGTCCCCGGAACGTATTCCTCCACGAGAAACTGCTGCGTCCAGGGCTCCTCCCCCCGGCAGACATCCGGTTGGGAAAGGATCGTACCGAGGCGACGGGCGGCGACGACGAACGCCTCAGGGTCGTCGGCCCGGATCACGCCGCGGGAGGCCGAAAGACGCAGCGGCTTCACCACGCACGGATAGAGGACTTCACGCGCGATCGCGGCCAGGTCGTCGTCCAGCCGGTGCAGGGCGAACCGCGGCACCCGTACCCCGGCGCGGGACAAGACCTGCCGCTGAATGTGCTTGTCGCGCGCCGCCAGTGCCGCCGCAACCGGATTGGCCGGCAGGTCGAGCGCTTCCGCCAGCACCGCGGCGAGGACGACGGTGTCGTCATCGACCCCCAGCACCCCCTGCACGGGCCATCGCCGGACGAAACTCCGCGCCTCGGTCGCGGCTCGATCGAAGTCGCCAAAGTCCAGCGTCAGCAACGCGTCGGCGCGAACCGCTTCGAGCGTGCTCGGCGCCTCCGAGGCCACGGTGAGGGTGACGCCCAAGCGCCGGGCCGCGTCCACGAACGCGGTTGCCCGGTACGTGGAGGTCGGCAGCAGCAGCAGCAGTCTACTTCTTGGCTTCGGCGTAGTACGGGCTGGCGCCCGAGCCGTGGTCGGTGATGTCCACAATCCCCTTTACCTCGGGGATGTGCTCGTTCAACATCCCTTCGATGCCCTGACGCAGGGTGACGCTCGCCATTCCGCACCCCTGGCAACCGCCGCCCATCCGCAGCAGCACCACGGCGTCCTGGACGTCGATCAACTCGACCATCCCGCCATGTCGGGCCACCATCGGGTTCACCTGCTGCTCGAAGAGATCGTGGACCCGCTCGTACAGCTCGTCGTCGCTGAACCGCGGCGGCGCGGTCGACGCGCGTTCCACGATCGGGGGAGCCCCGGCGCTCAACGCCGCCCGGATCGCCTGGCCGACGCTTTTCCCCATCGCCTGCCAGGGAGTCGGGGTGTCTTTCACGAGGGTGACCAGATTCCCCGAGACGACGAGCTCCGTGATCCCGGGGATGGCGAACAGGGCTTCGGCCAGGGGGGAGCCGGCGGCTTCTTCGAGGGACCCGAATCGCCGCAGGCCGGCCGAGTATACGGGGCGATCGACCACGAACTTGCAGCGCCGCTGGTCGATCGGCTCCGCGGTAATGGCGATGGGACCGGAGGTGGGGCTCGTCATATGGAATACTCTAACCCCGGCCGCAAGCCGTGGCCGGGCAAGGCGCCGCGGCGCGGCGGGTTACGAAGAAGAACCGCCGGACGTCGTGAAACGTCCGGCGGTTCAATGAGACCCTCACCTTAGCCAACCACTACTTGCGGGCGTTTATCTCATCGATCGGGATCGGATAGGTGTCGTGGATCACGTCCGCCGGGAAATCCTTGATCACCTGATTGATGCGACCGGTCCGCCGCATGTCGAACCAGCGGTGCCCCTCGTAGAGCAGGGAGTACTTCCGCTCCACAAGAATCGCGCCGAGGATCTGCGCCTGGGTCTGGGCGCTCAGGTTGGCGATCGAATCGAGGCCCCCCGAGTTCATGCGGACGTAATTGGCGTCGTTCGCCGCCGCCGTGGGGTTCGCGAGCGCATTTTCCGCCTCGGCGCGGAGCAGAATCAGCTCCTCGTTGCGAATGATGGGAATAGGAGTGTCGGTGCTCCCATACCGAATCCACCCGAGATCGGTCGACCGGGTGGGATTCCCGCCCGTACGCGTCGTTGTGAGCGGCACCGTCTTGGCCAGGAAGCGAAGGTCGGTGTCCGCCGGGGCTTTGACACCGACGCTATCCCCAACCGATGGGTGGACGATGTTCTCCCCGGTCTGCGGGTTCTGGTGCAGCGGATTCGAGATGTCACCCGGGTTGGTGCTGTAGTTGAAGTAGACGCCCAGGAACATGTCGGCACCGACGCTGTTGTCGATGAACGAGGCCCCGATTTCCGTCAGTGCCGAGGTGTAACAGGGGTTACCGCAGTAGAGGCTCCCCCGATACACGTCGACGGCCCCCTTTAAGGCCCGATTGAACTGGAGGAAGCCCGCCGGGGTGTCGAAACCGGAGAACCCGGCCGGGAGGCTGAACGGGAACGCCGCCCCGCCGGCCGTCAGGTCGGCGGCCGCGCTGTCGAGGCGCGCCGCCACGGAATCCCAGACGGCGTTGTTGGTGAGGAAGGGAGCCGGCGGATCGCTGTATGGACGATCCACGTCGTAAGGAATCGAATCCTCGGAATGCCCCATCAGGATCATCATGAACTGGTGCGCCTTCATGGTCTCGGCAACGCCGCGCGTCGCCTGGCGCTCCTCGGCACTCAACGCGCTGGCACCGCCGATCACATCGAGCAGCTGGTTGGCGGCCCGGATCGCCTGGTATTCCGCCAACCAATGTCCGGCCCCGAAGCCACCCGGATCCCAGGGAGATTGGAGCAGTTCGCTGATGTAGCGCGGCTCCGAGCCGTCGAAGCGGTACGCCTCGCGGCCAAGAATCCCCGTCGTGAGGTTCCAGTTCGACGCGTCGGTGCGCGCGGCCTGAATGATGCCGAGCACCGCCGCCTGCACTTCGGTCTTGGACGGGTTTTGCCCGATCGGACTGGGGTTGTTCGGGTCGGTGGTGTTGAATTCGCAGGCTCCGGCCCCGAGGACCGTGAGCGCGAGCAACAGTCGTGTCGCTTTCATGGTTCGAGCCCTCGCCTCAGAAGTCCAGGTCAATGGAGAAGAAGAAGCTGCGCGTCGGCGGGAACGGCGCGACGTCGATGTTTCGCGCGATCGCCTGGTTCCCGAAGTTGGAGACCTCGGGATCGATGCCGCGGTACCCGGTGGTCATGATGCGGATCAGGTTGCGACCCGCGAACGACAGACGCGCGCCCTTGACCGTGGAACCGAATGCCCATCCGAAGGCCCCCGCCGGGAGGTTATAGGTCAGGGATAGCTCCCGCATCTTGATGTAGGAGGCGTCCTGGATGTATGGCCGCGTGTCGCCTTGCCCGGCCCAACGCGCAAACCGCTGGGCCCCGCCGCAATCCCGGGCGTCCGGGCCGCAAGCCCCCTTCGTGGTGTAGTCGAAGCTGTTGGCCCCGGCGTCGAACAGCAGCTCGGTGAGGTTGATCACGTCGCCGCCGTCCTTCCAATCGAACAGGAAGCCCAGGGTGAAGCGCTTCCACGTCAGGTCGCTGGAAAACGACATCTGGAAGTTGGGGTTCGCATCCCCCACCTGTTGGACCTTCAGGCAGCCGCACGCCGAATCGGGAACGTTGCCGATGATCTGCGTCGCGGACTTCCCCTGTTCGACCTGGAACGCGCCGAGACCGGTGCCGAACCCGCCGACCTCGAAGGCCGGAACGGGCAGCGAGGTCACCTTGGTGCGGTCGGCGTAGAAGTTGGCCCGCACCACCCAATTCGTCGACTGCGTCTGGATCGGCGCGTAGCCGACCGTCACCTCGAACCCGTGCTTGGCCATTTCGCCGCCATTGAAGATCCGGGTCCCGCCCCCCGTCGAGGGGGCCAGTGTCTGCACCAGCA
>DATJXC010000058.1:0-3049 GCA_035500495.1 Gemmatimonadales bacterium | reverse complement strand
GTCTGCAAAGGGGCTCTGGAGTTTTCCGCGCAGTTCCGTGGGAGTCCCTAAGTGGCGCCGCACAGCCACTTCCTCGTCATAGCGATTTCCGCAGGAGTCCTCCGCAGGTGGGCAGTTCCGCCGCAGAGTGCCCTCAAAAGTGCCCTCACCCCCGAACTCAGCACGCATACTGCGTCCCACCTGACCCACGAACTGACCCACAGGACGGACGCGCCCCGGTGTTGCCTTGCGGTACGTCATCCGGCGAATAACTTCACGAGGCGCGGCCCGGCCGCGGGGTGATGGAGTTCACCCAGAACCGCGAGCGACTCGCTAATGACTCCTACCTGAGACCGATTTGGGTGGGAGTCTTTCTTATGTCTCTCGACAAGCCCATGCACGGCTTCAAGGGTGAGCGAGTGCTCGTGCGCATCCACGTCGGCGAGCGGGACAACTACGGTGGCAAACCGCTCTACGAGGCCATCGTCGAGCTGCTGCACGCGAGGCACTACGCCGGCGTCACGGTTCTCCGTGCGATCATGGGCTTCGGGGCTACCGCACGGCTCCGGACTGACCGCATCGACGTGTTTTCACTGGACCTTCCGGTCGTTGTGGAGTTCGTGGAGACCGAGGAGAGGATCACCGCCATCCTCCCCGAGATAGATCAGATGATCGCGGGGGGACTGATCACACTCGAGCGCGCAAAGGTGATCATGTATCGCGCCGACCTCCCGCCGGATCGTCGCACAGCCAGTTGGCAGATGGACATGGCGGGGCTTTGGAATACCGATGAACGCCGGGGGCGGTGAGCAGATGCAACGGACGGGAGAGAATGTCGCTTGGTGTCCTCACGTCATGCCGTCTCAGGGCAGTGCGGGGGCCGAGGTTCACTCGTAAGCTCCGGCGCACATGCGTGACGTGATGTGGGTGGCCTTGGGAGCGATTCTCGGCGCGAACCTGAGATTCGCGGTCAGTCGTAGCGTGGCCAAGTACGTCACCGCTTCGCTCCCGTATGGGACCCTCCTCGTCAACGCCACGGGCAGCTTGTTGCTCGGCTTCGTGCTGGTATGGACGGGGGAGCGCGTACTCGCCGATCCGCGATGGCGCATGTTCATGGCAGTGGGTTTCTGCGGCTCGTATACCACGTTCTCCAGCTATACTTTCGAGACCTTCACCTTGTTCGAGCAAGGGCGATTAGGTCTCGCCGCCGCGAACTTCGCCGCCAACAACCTGGTCTGCCTGCTGGCTGTGCTCGTCGGCGCGGCCCTGGCCCGGATGATCTGAGATGACACGACCAGCGGTGCGGGTCTCGATCTACATCAACGAAGCGGACCACTGGAACCATCGGCCGCTGCACCTCGAGGTGCTCCGGGCCCTGCACGATGAAGGTGTGGCCGGTGGCACGGTCCTCAGGGCCGTCGCCGGGTTTACGGCACGCGGCGGCGTGCAGACCACGTCGCTCGTGGACGCGGGAGGCAAGCTGCCTCTCGTGATCGAGTTCGTCGACTCGGCCGCGAGCGTGCAGCGGGTGTTGCCCGCGATCCGGCGCATGGTCGGCGACCGACTGATCGTCTGCGCCTCGGTGGAGTTGCAGGAATAGTCGCGGCGCCGTCGATCGGCCGCCCGTTGACCGGGGGAAGGCGGCCCACTATCGTGAACGACAATTCATTGGGCGATGGAGTTCGCCCCAAAGCACTGCGCAGCCTTCCGCGCGGTTGATGACTCCTGTTCGGCTCACGCCGGGCGGGAGTCTTTGCATACCGATGCGGCGCACTGCAGGTGGCGAGACGGGGTGACGCGACCATGTTCGATCGGATCCTGTTCAACCTGATCCAGGTGCTGACCGTGCTCCTGTTCGCCCCCCTCGTTTCCGGGGTGCTGAACCGGCTGAAGGAGATCGTGCAGTCCAAGCGCGGTCCGAGCGTTTTCCAACCCTACCGCGACCTGTGGAAGCTGTTCCACAAGGACGAGGTGGTGTCGGAGCAGGCGTCCTGGATCTTCCGGTTCACGCCGTACGTCGTCTTCGTCGCGCCGATCTTCGTGGCGCTCCTGATCCCCGTGCTGACGGACTACCCGCTCTTCTTCGCCTTCATGGGCGACATGCTGGGCGGAGGGTTCGTGCTCGCCCTCGGGGGCTTCTTCGCCACGCTCGCCGCCGTGGACACCGGCAACCCCTATGGGCCCGTGGGCGCCAGCCGCACCCGGATGGTCGGCTTCCTGGCCGAGCCGGTGTTCATGATCGTGTTCTTCACGGTGTCGTTCGTCGCGGGCTCGACGATCCCCTACATCGTCCAGCAGCGCTGGGTGACTCCCCTCGCCAGCTTCTTCGAGCCGTCCCACGTCCTGTTGCTCCTCGCCTTCCTGATGCTGATCATCGCCGAGACGGGACGCATCCCCGTGGACAATCCGTCCGGCCACTTCGAGCTGGCGATGATTGACGAATCCAAGTCCCTGGAGTACTCGGGACGGGGCTTCGCGCTGGTGAAGTGGGGCGGGCAGATGAAGTTCTTCGTCCTGGCCTGCATCTACCTCAACGTCCTCGTCGCTCCGTGGGGTCTGGCCCACACGCAGACGCTCGGGGCAGTGCTGCTCGCGGTGCCGTTGGTGCTGCTCAAGATCCTGGCCCTGGTGCTCGTTCTGGTGGCGATCGAGTCGTCGCTCGCCAAACTGCGGCTGTTCCGGATCGCCGAGTTCCTGGGCGCGGCGTTCATCACCTCCGTGGCTGCGATGCTGAGCAGCCTGTTCGCCTTCCGATGACCCAACCCCTGACGACGCCCGGCGCGCAGCTCTGGCTCGCGAACCTCAATGCCCTCGTGGGCGGGCTGTTCCTGCTCGTGACCTTCGCGCTCGTCTCGCTCCGACAGGTGTACGCCTGCGTGCGCGGCTTCGTGGCGCAGGCCGTCCTGCTGGCGGCGTCCGCGTTCCTCCTGGCAGCGCTGTACGGCACCTGGGACCTGACGGTGGTCGGGGTGGTGGACTTGATCGCGAAGGCCATCATCGTCCCCGGAGTGCTGCGCCAGACCCTGCACGACGAGGTGCAGTCCCGCCGCGAGATCACACAGGTGCTGAA
>DATJXC010000057.1:0-3119 GCA_035500495.1 Gemmatimonadales bacterium | reverse complement strand
CAGCGGCGCCGCGTCCAGATCGCCTGCACCAGAGGAAAACGACGACCACCACGCACCGCAACCAGCCGGACTAAACGAACAGTAACCAAGCAGAAACAGACTCCCGGCTAACTTCGAAGAGCCGCTTATCCACCCCAGAGTCACCTCAGGCATCACACCTAACTAACCCTCCACGCCCAGCCACCGCCAGCGTCATCCCAGGCATCACGCCCCGGGCCCATCAGCACGAACCCAGCCCAAGCTCCTCTCAGCACCGCGCCTCGTTAATCACTACACGCACGACAACCACAAAACTCACCCAGGCATCACACCCACCAATTCCCATCAAGCTCACCCAGCCCAAATGCCAATCCTGGCCTCACGCCTTACTAGTGTGCGAGGTTCTTTCATGATCGCGAAGGAATTTGTCCCCACTTCGGGGATAAGATCCTTCGCGATCATGGGAATGACAGTGTCGTGGGCCACAGTGGCGCAATGAGTTATGACATTCCAGGCGTGGCAGCTCCGATAGCGCAATCACAATCAGGCGCTGTTTCCCGACAGCAGCTGCTTCGAGCTGGTATAGCCAGCAAGCTCATTAACGCGCGCCTCAAACGCGGGCGCTGGCAACAGCTGCACTGGGGCGTCTATGCGGTCTTCACCGGGCCGGTTCCGCGTGAGACAGAACTGTGGGCGGTGCTCCTCCGCGCCGGCCCGGGTGCCGCACTGAGCCACCTTACTGCCGCTGAGCTGCACGGACTTATCGATTACCCAGGTGAGTCGATCCACGTCACGGTTCCCTCGACGCGGCGGATCTCGATGCACGGGGTCGTGGTCCGTACCTCCGCGCGCATCGCCGAGGCTACCCACCCCGGTCGCGAACCGCTCCGGACAACTATCGAGGAGACCGTCTTCGACCTGATCGAACTAGCCCATACCGTCGACGACGCCTGCGGCTGGATAACGAAGGCGGTCGGCCGGCGGCTCACTACCGCGGAAAGGCTCACAGAAGCGCTGAAGCTGCGCAAGAAACTGCGCTGGCGTACCACGCTCGGGGACATCCTCGCCGCCGCCGGCGACGGCATCCACTCGGTGCTCGAATACCGTTACTTGCGGGACGTCGAGCGGGCCCACGGACTGCCGCGCTCCCGGCACCAGGTCCGCATGGTGATCGACGGGCGGGCCGTCTACCGGGACGCGTACTACCAGGAGTACCGGCTCGCCGTCGAACTCGACGGACGGCTGGCGCATCCAGAGGATGAGAGTCGGCGCGACCGGCACCGGGACATCCAGGCGGGCATAGACGACATCCTGACCACGCGCTATGACTGGCAGGATGTCTCCTCCCGCCCGTGCGAGACCGCGCTGCTGCAGGCCCGGATCCTGCGCCGCCGCGGCTGGCCGGGCACGCCCCGCCCGTGCTCGCCAGGCTGCCCGCTCACGGATTTCCCCCGGATTGCGAGTTTTCGCCCGATCGCGTCAACCGGGAGGGCAGGCTTCGCGTCTCACTTAGTGAGGCTCGGCGAAAGCGGGACGCCGAGCCTCCTTTGCTGCCCGGAACCAGAAGAACCGGGTACCGTGCGCCCGTGGATGATATCGACGCCCGCATCGTGGCCTTCCTGATCAGGGACGCCCGGGCCAGCTACGCCCTGATCGGCGGCAAGGTGGGCCTGTCCGCGCCCGCCGTCAAGCGGCGGGTGGACCGGCTCCTGGCCGCGGGCGCGATCACCGGCTTCTCCGCCCGGGTGGACCCGGCCGCCATGGGCTGGACGACCGAGGGATACGTCGAGCTGTTCTGTGGCGGGCGCACCTCGCCCGAGGAGATCGGCGCGGCGGTCCGCCGGTACCCCGAGGTGGTGGACGCGTGCACGGTCACCGGGGAAGCCGACGCCCTGGTGCATATCAGGGCCGCGGACGTCAGGCACTTCGAGGACGTGATGGAGCGCATCCGCGCCGAGCCGTTCGTGGTCAGGACCAAGAGCGTGATCGTGCTGTCCCGACTGGTCGACCGGCCGGGCGCGCTGGCGCCCCCACGATGAGCCCTCGCGCCGGGCGCTGGGCTGGAGTTGCACCGAATCGGACCTTCAGGCGGGTCCTGACCAGCTAAGGTCGTGCACATGTCGGAGTTTGAGCAAGATCCGAGCGCGAACACCGGACGATTCCGTGCCTTCGTCGAGAGCGGCGACGACACCTCGCGAGCCCAACGCTCGTCGGTGTCGCCTGGCGTGCTGATCGCCGGCGTCGTGATCGTGATCGCCGTCATCGTCATCATCGTGGCCGTGCTCTAGCCCGTACCCGTGGCTTAGCCTGTACAGATGAGTGTTACCGCCACGGCGCGGGTCGCGACCGAACGCGGCGAGCGCTACCGCAAGCAGCTCGCCAGCCATTTCGGCAACAAGATCGAGGTCGCCGAGGACCCGTCGGGCACGGTGCTGCGGTGGGGGTTCGGCGGGAGCACGACGCTGACCGTGGAGGCCGGTGCCCTGGTCATGCGGGCCGACGCCGGGGACGCCGAGACGCTGGACCGGGTCAAGGACGTGACCGGCCGCCACCTGGAGCGGTTCGGCGAGAAGGACGGCCTGGTCGTCACCTGGCAGTGAGCTATATCCTCGGCTCCCCGCCGGGCCGCAGGCCAGCCCGGCTATACCGCATCGACATCGTCGTTAGATGACGATTTGGCTTATTGGGGGTCAGGGCGGTGAGCGGGGGGTGGCAAGATGACAGCCATGGGAATTGTCGCGGTCGTGCCTGGCGCTGGTGATGCGCGTGTACGCTGACCAGCCGGTCGCCGTGGTGACCGGCGGCAACCGCGGCGTGGGCCGTGAGGTGTGCAGGCAGCTGGCCCTGCTCGGCTTCACGGTGGTCCTGGGCTCGCGCGACCTGCGACGGGGAGAGCTGGCCGCCAAGGAAATGGACCCCGAGGGCAACCGGATCTTCCCCTGCCAGCTCGAGGTGGACAACTCGGTCAGCGTCGCCGCGATGGCCGAATGGGTGAAGGAGCGGTTCGGCCGCGCGGACGTGCTCGTGAACAATGCGTCGACCATGTACGACCGCTGGGCGACGGCCAGCAACGCCGACCTCGGCGCGGTCGCCGAGGCGATCGACGTCAACATGTTCGGCCCGTGGCGGGTGATCCACGC
>DATJXC010000056.1:0-14955 GCA_035500495.1 Gemmatimonadales bacterium | reverse complement strand
TTGATATATAATTCGGCCGTGACGACCGCTACCATGCCGCATCATACGACCGCCGCGCGCTGGTTTCACGCGCTGTCGGACGAAACCCGAATCCAGATTGTCGAGCTCCTGTCGCACGGCGAGCGCTGCGTCTGCGAGCTGCAGGACACCCTGGATGCCGCGCAGTCGCGGCTGTCCTTCCACCTGAGGACGCTCAAGGATGCCGGGCTGGTAACGGACCGGCGCGAGGGACGATGGATCTACTACGCGCTGGACCGCGATGCGCTGGACCGGATCGGCGCCTTTGCGCACGCGGTGCAGCCGGGCAAGCACGCCGGGAGCTGCGCCCGTGCCTGCTGTGACTGATTTTCTCGGCTCCCATACATCAACATTCATTGATAGACTGAGGATTGCATGAGCGACGCAACCGTCAAGAAGATCGTGAAGGAGAAGTACGCCGAGGCCGCGCTCCAGGTGCTGGGCGGCGGGCGGGGGAGCTGCGGGCCGACCGGGGCATGCGGCTGCGACCCGGTCACCGAGAACCTCTACGACGCCACGGAGACGGCCGGGCTGCCCGAGGGGGCGGTGCTGGCTTCGCTGGGCTGCGGCAATCCCACCGCGCTGGCGGAGCTCCGGGCAGGAGAAGTCGTCCTGGACCTGGGCTCGGGGGGTGGCATCGACGTCCTTCTCTCGGCGAAACGGGTCGGTCCGACGGGAAAGGCCTATGGCCTCGACATGACCGACGAGATGCTCGCGCTGGCGCACGCCAACCAGGCGAAGGCCGGGGCGACGAACGTCGAGTTCCTGAAGGGCGAAATCGAGCACATCCCGCTGCCGGCCGCGACCGTGGACGTGATCATCTCCAACTGCGTCATCAACCTGTCGGCGGACAAGCCCCGCGTCCTGCGGGAAGCCTTCCGCGTCCTGAAGCCGGGCGGCCGCTTCGCGGTGTCCGACGTAGTGTGTCGCGGCGAGGTCCCCGCGGCCGTGCGGCGCAGCATGGCGCTCTGGGTGGGTTGCATCGCCGGCGCCCTGGAGGAGCAGGTGTACCGCCGCCTCCTGAAGGACGCGGGGTTCGTGGACATCGAGGTCGAGCCGACCCGGATCTACGAATTCGAGGACGCGCGCGAGGTGCTGTCGGGAGCGGGCCTAGACGCCGATGTACTGGCGCGGGAAGTCGGCGGTCGCATCATGGGAGCGTTCATCCGCGCCCGGAAGCCATCGTGAGGCATATGACTACCGCGCCGCAAGCCAAACTCCGCGTGCTGTTCCTGTGCACCGGGAATTCGGCCCGCAGCCAAATGGCGGAAGCCATTCTGAACGCCAAGGGGAAGGGTCGCTTTCATGCGGAGAGCGCCGGGTCCCAGCCCGCCGCGCGGGTCAATCCTCTTACTATCGAGACGATGCAGAGCTTCCGAAGCGGCTGGACCGGGCGCCCGCCGCGCGGCCTCGAGGGTCTCGACCGGCAGCACTGGGATTTCGTGATTACGGTGTGCGACAAGGCAAGGGAGGCTTGCCCCATCTTCCCGGGTCAGCCGGTCATCGCCCACTGGGGGATGGTCGATCCGGCGGCCGCCACCGGGGACGCCGAAGCCCAGCGGGCGGCGTTCCGAGACGCGTTCTATCTGCTCAACCGCCGCATCGAGCTCCTGGTTTCCCTGCCCATCGGGGCGCTGGAGCGCTTGGCACTCGAGGCCCGCGTTCGTGCCATCGGCGCGACCGAGCCCAGTCCCTCCCCCCACAGGATGTAGCGCCGCAAATCCTCGTCGTCGACGATCTTCTCGACTGGTCGTTCAAGAACCCAGCAATAGGCGACGCCGGCCGTCCGCTCCCCTCACGTCTGTCCGTAACCACTACTGACGGAGTGGAATGTCCGCCCTCCGGAAACCGCCAAAGCAGTGGGGCTCGGCGCCGCAGAGGTGTCACCCGTGCCGAGCTGGCCAGGGGAGTTCGATCCCCAGCAATTACGCCTGGCCAGCAGGAGTTAGGCGGCACGAATGGTACAAGCGTACGACGGCTCATGCGATCCTCGGATCAAGGACAAATCGTCCCATGGTCACGACCCACAGCGCGTGTTTGCGACCGCCCTTGTGGTCCCATCCGGACCGACGCTGAAGCCAAATTCGAAGGTCCCGTGCCCTGGCAGGTTCGGCGGCAGGAGGGCGCGCTGCGTCAAGAACGCAGCCGATGCGTCGTCGTTCCGGATCGACCCAGTATGCTCTTCCCTAACGACCGCCTGATACGTTGCCCCGATCGGCTGACCCGTGCTCGGATCGATGGGCGTCACGTTCAGCCGGCCCGCGGCATGGAACCGACTCACGAAGTCCCCGTCCCGGTCGACCACGACGTGCTGGTCGAGGGCGACCGGCCCCACCACGTACAGATAGGCGTGAGGTCCCGTGGAGCAGAACGGCTGCGGAATGACCTGATCGAATTGCTGGACCCAGCTTCGCCGAATGTCCGCCGGCGTCACCGCAACGCTACTGCGAACGTTCATCACGGTCGCTTCACCACTGCTCGGGATCGGGACGGCGCTGGTCACGTCGTTCAAGGGGCCCCCGATCGCCTGGCGCAGCGCCGTCGGAATGCCGTTGTAGATGACGGCCGGAATCGTATCGAACGAAGTCGGATTGAGCGGGCCGGTGGTGAAGAACGGCGCGGCCGGATCGAGCAGTCCACTCCGCAGGAAATCCACGACGACGAACTGCTCAGCGAGCGCCCAGCTGATCGTCTGGTGATCAACGGTTCCGGGGATGAAGACCTCGAATGGCGCGCCGCCCACCGTCACGCCTCCCCCGACGTCGAAGAACCGCAGGTGGAACCGCGCCTGGTCGAACGCCCCACACTCGAGCAGGATGGGGCTGCCCACCCAGCCGCTCGCCGTCGTGTAGGCGACTTCCGGCTGCACCTCAGGTTCGTCGTGCCAGGTACAGTTGAAAGGGAAGACATTCGGGAACCCGAACGCCGTACGGTCGCCGTTGAGCTGCAGCAACGCGGCTCGCAGGCGCCGCGGGTCGGCCCGGCCGGTCCAGATGAGATTCACCGGGTCCGATTGCACGCCGAACCCGAACCCCTGGTACGGCCACAGCTCGAGCGTCTTCCTGGGAAGCGGCACCGTCACGAGGGGGCTGGGGGGCGGCGCGCCGGCCCTCTCCCTGAGTGTCCGGAGCGCGGCCGGCCCAGTGGGCGATTGCGGGGAGTGGTTGCAGTCCACGAAGGCCAACGCAAGGGCGGAGAGAAGGAGTTTGCGGTTCATGTGCAGGCACCTCGAGCAAGAGTACACACCGTTCACCGTCACCCGGAGGCTGCACAGGCCGAGTCAAGAAAGAGTCAAGTGAAACGAAGCGCCGAGACGACGAGCGTAGGGCACCCGCTAAGGCTCGCGACCGGGGACCACGGCGAGTGCGCTGGCCGCCATATCACAAATCCGTTGGCAGGTGTCAGTGCGACACGGGGGAGACGCAGAGGGACCCGTTCTCATTGATCCCTGAAGCGCTTCACGATCAACGTGAACCAAGCCAGGTAGGAGTGCCCTACAGGATGTAGCGCCGCAGGTCCTCGTCGTCGACGATCTTCTCGAGCCGTTTGCGGACCCCGGGCCCGTCGAACACGATCTTCTTGTCGTATTCGGGCAACTCGAACAGCACGTCCTCGAGCAGCGTGGACATCACCGTGTGCAGCCGGCGGGCGCCGATGTTCTCCATCCGCTCGTTCACCTTGGCGGCGATCGCCGCGATCTCACGGATCCCGTCGGGGGTGAATTCCAGGGTCGCCTTCTCCACCTGACACAGCGCGGCATACTGCTTGGTGAGCGCGTTCTCGGGCTCCGTCATGATGCGGACGAAGTCTTCCTGGGTCAGCGGCTCCAGCTCGACCCGCACCGGGAAGCGGCCCTGCAGCTCGGGGATCAGGTCCGAGGGCTTGGAGACGTGGAACGCCCCGGCGGCGATGAACAGCACGTGATCGGTGCGCACGTAGCCGTAGCGGGTCTGGACGGTCGATCCCTCGACGATCGGGAGCAGGTCGCGCTGCACCCCTTCCCGGGAGACGTCGGGCCCGGTGGTGTTGCGCTCCCCCGCGATCTTGTCGATCTCGTCGATGAAGATGATCCCGTGGTTCTCCACGCGGTCCAGCGCCTCGTTCACCACGTCGTCCATGTCCACGAGCTTCTTCAATTCTTCGTCCACCAGAATGCGGCGGGCCTCGTGGAGATGCACGGTGCGGCGCTTCTTCTTCTTGGGGAGCATCTCCTGCAGCATCTCGCTGAAGTTGATGTCCTGCCCCTCCATCCCTTGCGGCGGCTGCATCCACTCGAGCATCGGGTACCCCTGCTGCTGCACCTCGACCTCGACGTCGCGCTCCTCCAGCTCCCCCTTCTTGAGCTGCTGGCGCAGCTTCTCGCGGGAGCGGCGGCGGCGCTCCTGGGCCTCCGCGTCGGCTTCGGCGGCTTTGGGGGTGACGTCGCCTTTGGAGGAGACGACGAAGAGCGGGCGGACGTCTCCCGTCTCCCGACTCCCGTCTCCCGGTCGGGATGCGGGAGACGGGAGAGGGGAGGCGGGTGCGGGGGGGAGCAGGATATCGAGCAGCCGCTCCTCCGCTCTCGCCTCCGCCTGCGGATACATGTCGTCTTCGCGCTCGCTGCGCACCATGTTGATCGCCACGTCCACGAGCTCACGCACCATCGACTCGACGTCGCGCCCGACGTAGCCGACCTCGGTGAACTTGGAGGCTTCGACCTTCAGGAACGGGGCCCCGGAGAGCCGCGCCAGCCGCCGGGCAATTTCCGTCTTCCCCACCCCGGTGGGGCCGATCATGATGATGTTGTTGGGAAGGATCTCGTCCCGGATCTCCTCGGGTGCCTGGGCGCGGCGCCAGCGGTTGCGCACCGCGATCGCCACGGCCTTCTTGGCCGCGTTCTGCCCCACGATGTAGCGATCCAGCTCCGCCACGATCTTCTTGGGCGCCAGCTCCTCGAGCCAGGGGAGCGGCTCGGCCTCGGGCGCGGCCGGCGCCGGCGCCGCGGGGGGGAGCTCGTCGCTCGGGGGCGTTGGTGGCGGGATCGGAGTGGGATCGGCCATGGGGTTACAGCTCGACGATCGTGATGTTCCGGTTGGTATACACGCAGATGTCGGCCGCGATCTCGAGCGAGCGCTGCACTACGTCGCGCGCCGACAGGTCCGAGCTGGCGAGCAGCGCGCGGGCCGCGGCGAGGGCGTAACTCCCACCCGAGCCGATCGCCAGGATCCCGTCGTCCGGTTCGATCAGCTCTCCCGTGCCGGAGAGCACGTACCCGTGCTCCAGGTCGGCCAGCGCGAGCAGCGCCTCGAGGCGGCGCAGCACCCGGTCGGAGCGCCAGTCCTTGGCCAGCTCCACGGCCGCCCGCGGGAGGTTGCCGGGGTGCCGCTCGAGCTTCTCCTCGAACTTCTCGTACAGGGTAAAGGCGTCGGCCGCGGCTCCGGCAAATCCCGCCAGGATCTTCCCCCCCTTCAAGGTGCGCACCTTGATGGCGTTGGCTTTCATCACCGTGTCGCCAACGGTGACCTGCCCGTCGCCTCCCATCGCCACGCGCCCGTTCTTGCGCAGGCAGAGGATAGTGGTGCTGTGGATGGTGGGGAGCGACACGCCGATTCCTTTCGTCAGGCGCGGGGGTGCGCCTGCTGGTAGACCCGCTTCAGGCGCTCGACCGAGGTATGAGTATACACCTGCGTGGTAGAGAGCGAAGCGTGGCCCAGAAGCTCTTGCACGGCCCGCAGATCGGCCCCGGCGTCGAGCAGGTGCGTCGCGAAGGAGTGGCGCAGTGAGTGCACGTGCAGGTCGCGGCCGCGCGGCAGGGCGTCGAGCGCGCCGCGCACCGCCAGCTGGATGCCGCGCGGGGTGAGCCGCTTGCCGCGCGCGTTCAGGAACACGGCGCGGCGGTCGCCGCCGCCCAGCGTGGCGAGCAGCGCCTCTTTCTGCCGCGTATAGCGGCGCAGGGCCAGGGTGGCGTGCCGGCCGATCGGCACGAGCCGCTCCTTCTTGCCTTTTCCCCGCACTTTCGCCTGGTCGGAGACGAGATCGAGATCGCCGTCGGAGAGCCCGGCCAGCTCGGAGAGGCGCATCCCGGTCGAATAGAACAGCTCCAGGATGGCGAGGTCGCGCGCCTCCCGGAACCCGCCCGCCTCCGCCCGCTGCTCCGCCTCGACGAAGAGCAGCTCGGTCTCGGCGCGATCCAAATGGGTGGGAAGCGTGCGCTCGAGCTTGGGAGTGCGGGCGGCGCGCGCCGGATTGACCTCGATCCCCTTGGTCAGATTGAGAAACCGGTAAAAGGTCCGGACGGCCGATAGCGCCCGCGCGATGGAGCGCCGGGCGAGCCGACGCTGATCCATCGCGCCGAGCCACCCGCGGATCGCGAGCCGGTCCACCCCACCCCAGCTCCAGGGGCCGCCGTAAAACGCGGTGCAGAAGGCGGCGAAGTCGGCGACGTCCCGGGCGTAGGCTTTGACCGTATGGGGCGAATCGTTGCGCTCCTTGGCGAGGAAGGCGACGAAGTCGGCGATCTCCGGAATGGAAGCGGTCGTCATGCGATCGATTGCGGATTGCGGATTGCGGATTGCGGATTGGTCATGCCGAGCGCCTGCGCGAATGACTCGATATCCCGCAAGGCCCGATCAGCCAGGAGTTGCTTCTTCTGGTCCTTGTCGCGCACGGACCGTCCCAGCGGCTCCAGCAGGCCGAAGTTGGCGTTCATCGGCTGGAAGTGCCCGGGGTCGGCGTCGCGCAGGTAGCGGTACAGCGCGCCCAGCATGGTGGTGGGCGGCGGCAGGACCGGCTCCGCGCCGTGCAGCAGCCGCGCCAGGTTGATCCCCGCGAGGAGTCCGCTGGCCGCCGACTCGGTGTACCCCTCGACGCCCGTGAGCTGACCCGCGAAAAGGAGGCGCGCGTCGTCCCGGGCCGCGAGGTGCGGGGAGAGCGCGGCGGGGGCGTTGATGTAAGCGTTGCGGTGAATGCTGCCGAAGCGCAAGAACTCCGCGGCGGCGAGGCCGGGGATCAAGCGGAAGACGCGGCGCTGCTCCGCCGTGCGCAGCCGGGTCTGGAAACCGACGAGGTTCCACATCTGGCCGGCCTTGTCCTCCTGGCGCAGCTGCACCACCGCGAACGGCTCACGGCCGGTGCGGGGGTCCGGCAACCCGACGGGCTTCATCGGTCCGAAGCGGAGCGTGTCGCGGCCGCGTTGCGCCATCTCCTCCACCGGGAGGCAGCCTTCGAAGTACGGGGTCTTGTCGAACTCGTGACTCGGCTGGTAGGTGTCGGCGGCCCGAAGTGCCGCGAGGAACGCCTCGTACTCTTCCTCGGTGAGGCCGGCGTTCCAGTAATCCGCTCCCCCGCCCTTGCCGTAGCGGGAGGCACGGTAGAGCCGTTCCAAGTCCAGCGACTCGGCCGAGACGATGGGGGCGATGGCGTCGTAGAAGGCGAGCGCCGTGACGCCCAGGCGTGCCGCGATCGCGTCGGAGAGCGCGGCCGAGGTGAGGGGACCCGTGGCGACGACCGCGGGCGAGGGTAGCTTGGTGACCTCGCGGCGCGCGAGGGTGATGCGCGGATCCGCGGCCACACGGTCGTGCAGCCCTGCCGAGAACGCCGTGCGATCGACCGCCAGGGCCGCGCCCCCCGGGACGCGGGCCGCGTCGGCCGCGTCGAGCACGATGCTGCCGAGCCGCCGCATCTCGGCCTTGAGCAGGCCGTGGGCGTTGGTGACTTCGAGCGACTTGAAGGAGTTGCTGCAGACCAGCTCCGCCAACCGGTCGGTCTGGTGGGCCGGGGTCATCCGCGCCGGCCGCATCTCGCAGAGGGTCACGGCGACGCCGCGCTCGGCCAGCGCCCAGGCGGCTTCGCACCCGGCGAGACCGCCGCCGACGACCGTCGCCGTCAGGCCGCGCCCGTCTCCGCCGGCTCTGCCGCTGCCTCCACCGTGACTTCGTGTCCGCACTTCAGGCACTTGCGGGACGCTCCCATCGTCTTGGATTGCTTCTCTTCCATCCCGACGAAGCCGCAGCTCGGGCACGGCACCGGCACCGGCCGGTTCCACACCGAGAAGTCGCAGTCGGGATAGCGGGTGCAGCCGAAGAAGTTGCGCCCTTTGCGGGTGCGCCGCTCGGCGATGTCGCCCGTGCCGCACTTGGGGCACTGGATCCCGAGGGGGACCGGCCGGGTGTGGGTGCACTTGGGGTAGCGGGTGCAGGCGAGGAACTCGCCGAACCGCCCGGTCTTGATCACCATCGGCGCGCCGCACTCCTTGCAGATCTCGTCGGACGGTTTGTCCGGAATCTTGTCGCGACCGATCGGCTTCGAGAACTTGCACTCGGGATACTTGGCGCAGGCGATGAAGGGGCCGAACCGGCCGCTGCGCACCTCGAGCGGGCCGCCGCAGTTGGGGCAGCGCTCCTCGGGGAGCTTGGAGAGGTCGTGCACCTCGTGCAGGATGGCGGGGATGTCCACCGCGTCGAGCGCGGTCGCGAACGGTCCCCAGAAGTCGCCCAGCACCCTCTGCCACGCCAGGTCGCCTTCCTCGACCTTGTCGAGCTCGGTCTCCATCTGCGCCGTGAACCCGACTTCGAACACCTCGGGGAAGCAGCGCCGCATCACCTTCCACACTTTTTCGCCGAGCGTGGTGGGGGAGAAGCGGCGCTCCTTGGTAGTGGCGTACCAGCGTGACTGCAGCGTGGAGATGATCGCCGCGTAGGTCGAGGGCCGGCCGATCCCCTCTTCCTCGAGCTTCTTCACGAGGCTCGCCTGACTGTAGCGAGGCGGCGGCTCGGTGAAGTGCTGGGTCGGGACGATCTGCTTCAGCACCGGGGCGTCGCCCACCGCGAGCTGCGGGATCGGCGCGAGATCTTCGGGGTCCTGCCGCTCCTCTTTCTCGTGGCCCTCGTGGTAGAGCACGCGGAAGCCGTCGAACAGCACGCGCGACCCCGTGGCCCGGAACAGGAAGCGGCCGAGGTCGAAGTCGATGGTGGTGGTCTCGTACTGGGAGGCGGCCATCTGCGAGGCCACGAAGCGGCGCCAGATCAGCTGGTAGAGCTTGAAGAGATCCGACTCGAGCTGCTTCTTGAGCGACTCCGGCTCCCGTCCGACCTCGGTGGGGCGGATCGCCTCGTGGGCATCCTGGACCCGGCCGCTCCCCTTGCGGCCCTTGGGCTCGTTCGGGGTCGCGGGGAGGTAGCGGGGGTCGAAATGACCCTTGATGTAATCGCGGACCTGAGCGACGGCGCTGTCGGCGACGCGCACCGAGTCGGTGCGCATGTAGGTGATGAGCCCCACCGGACCTTCGGTCCCGATTTCGACGCCCTCGTACAGCTGCTGCGCGGCGCGCATCGTCCGCTTGGCGGAGAACCCGAGCTGTTTGGCCGCCTCCTGCTGCAGCGTGCTGGTAATGAAGGGATCGGGGGCCCGCTTGCTCCGCGGGTTGACCCGCACATCGGTGACGACGAAGGGCAGCTGCGCCGCTTCGGCGGCGATGGCGCGGGCCGTGTCCCCGTCCTTCACCTCGGGTTTGTGCCCATCGAGCTTGTGGAGCCGCGCCTGGAACGCCTGGCCGTCCTTCTCGAGATCGGCCGCAATGGTCCAGTACTCCTGCGGGACGAACTTGCGGATCTCCTCTTCCCGCTCGCAGATCAGGCGCAGGGCCACCGTCTGCACCCGCCCGGCTGAGAGCCCCGACTTGATGCTCTTCCACAGCAAGGGGGAGGCCTTGTAGCCCACCAGACGATCGAGGATGCGGCGGGCCTGCTGCGCGTCGACCTTCTTCTGATCGATGTCCAGCGGGTTGGCGATGGCGTGGGCGACGGCATCCTTGGTGATTTCGTGGAACAGGACCCGGCGCACCTTGTGCCCGTTGCCGAGCTGCGAGGCGACGTGCCAGGCGATCGCCTCACCCTCGCGGTCGGGATCGGTCGCGATCAGCACGCGGGACGCCTGCTTCGCGGCCTGCTTGATTTCGGTGAGGGTCTTGGCCTTTTCCTTGATGGTGACGTACTCGGGGGTGAAACCGTGCTCCACGTCCACGCCGAGCTTGCGCGGGGGGAGGTCGCGGATGTGGCCGACCGTCGCCTTGACGGTGTAGCCGCGCCCCAGGTACTTGCCGATCGTCTTCGCCTTGGTGGGCGACTCGACGATCACGAGTGCCGCTCCCGCACCGTTTCCGCCCTTGCGGGGCTCGGCCGGGACCGCCGTCCCTGCCGGGACGGCTGCGCGTGCCGCCGGCCTGGCCGCGCGCTTCACCGGTGCCTTGGCTTTGGCGATGGTCTTTGGCCGCGCGGTCTTTGCGACTTTGGCGCGCCTCACGCTCTTCGCTTTCTTCACTACCCTCTTCTTACCGGCCACTCGTCAACCTCGTGTCAATTTTCCAGCGGGACGCATCTTTACCATCCTGCCATGCTCCGCGCAAGCTTGAGCACTTCCACCACGACCTGTGCCGCGGTCTTGCGATCGGTCTCAACCTGCGCGTCCGCCTTGAGATAGAACGGTTCGCGCTCTTTCAGCAGCTCGCGCATCCGGGTCGCGGGATCGTCGCCTATCCCAATCAACGTCGCGCGGTTCCCCGGCCCCCGATCCTGGGCCGCCCGGTCCACCGCTTTGTCGGGTTTCGTCTTCAGATACAGGATGATCGCGCGGCCGGCCACCGATTCGAGCGCGCCCGGCTGCGCCGCCCAGCCGCCGCCGGGAGCGATGATCGCGGGCGGCGCCTCCAGCGCCGCTTCGACCTCATGCTTCTCCAGGGCCCGGAACGCGGCCTCTCCCTTCTCGGCGATGAGGATCGAGATCGGCCGGCCCTCTTTGCGCGAGATCACCGCGTCGATGTCCAGAAACGTCGCCTGGAGCTGATCCGCCGCTTCCTTCCCGACCGTGGATTTCCCGGAGCCGGGCAGTCCGACCAGGATGATGTGCCGCTTCACGATGCCGCCTCCCCTTCGGGGCGCCGGGATGCGACCTGCGCCTGATACCCCGCGACGTTGCGCCGTAGTTCCGCGAGCGAATCGCCGCCGAACTTCTCGAGCCATGCCTCCGTGAGCACCAGCGCCACCATCGCCTCCGCAATCACGCCCAGCGCCGGCACCGCGGTCACATCGGACCGCTCGGACTGAGCCTGCGCCGGCGCGCCGGTTCGCAGATCCACCGTCTGCAACGGCGTCATCAGCGTGGAAATCGGCTTCATCGCCACATGGCAGACGAGCGCCTCTCCCGTGGTCATCCCCCCCTCGGTTCCCCCAGCGCGATTCGAGCCGCGCGTGAATCCGGGGAGGATTTCGTCGTGCACCTCGGAGCCCTTGCGGCGCGCCGCCGCGAACCCCAAACCCAGCTCCACCCCCTTCACCGCGGGGATGGACATCAACGCCTGCGCCAGGCGGCCGTCGAGCTTGCGGTCCCACGAAGCGTGGGAACCGAGCCCCACGGGAAGCCCCCGCGCCACGACCTCCACGACTCCGCCCAGGGTGTCCCCCGCCGCCTTGGCGGCGTCGATGCGGGCGATCATCTCGCGCTCGGCCTCGGCGTCGAGGCAACGGACGGGGCTCGCGTCGGCGGCCGGGTTCAGGGGCGCGGGAAGCGGGGTGCGGTGCTTGGCGCTGACCCCTCCGAGCTCCACGACGTGCGATCCGATTTCGACGCCGAACTCTCCCAGCAGCAGCTTGCCCAGCGCGCCGCAGGCCGTTCGCGCGGCCGTTTCCCGCGCGCTGGCCCGCTCCAGGATGTCGCGGGCGTCCGCGCGATCGTATTTCAGGGCGCCGGCCAGGTCGGCGTGCCCCGGTCGGGGACGCGTCACCTGGCGCCGGCGCTCGGTTCCCGGTTCCCCTTCCGGGGCCATCACGTCCTGCCAGTGCTCCCAATCGCGGTTCCAGATCAGCATCGCCACCGGCGCGCCGATCGTCTCGCCCGCGCGCACCCCTGCCAGCCACTCGATCTGATCGCTCTCGATCTTCATCCGGGCGCCGCGCCCGTACCCCCCCATGCGACGCTTCAACTCGGCGTTGACCCGCTCCGCCGACACCCGGAGTCCCGCCGGCAGCCCTTCGACCAGGGCGACGAGCCCACGGCCATGAGATTCGCCCGCGGTTGTGAAGCGAAACACGTTTGCTGGTTTCCCCTCTCAATGGGCGGGCGAGGGCGGGCGAGGACGGGCCAGGACGGGCAAGGTCAACTCCGACCAGCCTTGGCCCACCTCGCCCGCCCTGGCCCGTCCTGGCCCGTCCTGGCCCGTCATTGGCCGCCCTCCCAATAACGCGAAAGCCCGACCGGTGGTCGGGCTCGCGCCGGTGACGCGGCCGCGCGAGGCGGTCAACCTCAACTACTGCCCTCCCGCCTGCCGGACCGGGAAGGGGTTCACGACCGTGGGCAATCTCACCATCGTGAGGCCGCGAGCGGTGATGCCGAACAGCAGCTGGTTGCCGAGCGCGTCTTTGGCCACGCGCAGCGGTCCGATGATCGGGTCACGCACCGGGATCGACCCCACCTTGCCGTAGAAGAAGGTATCGAAGATGTCGATGTTGCCGTCCGGCCTGGCGGAGAACAGCAGCCGGTCGTTCGGGTTGCCGCTGCCGCCGAAGGTCGGCGTGCCGCCTTGTCCCGCAGCGAAGGCATGGTTGTAGTTCATGTCCATCCCGGGGGCACCGGTGGGCGCGACGGAGGCGCCCTTCAGCCGCAGGCCCTCGTCCAGGAAGTAGACGGAGTCGGCGCGTACCACGTTGGTCAGGCCATTGAAGTTCGTCGCGATGGACGAAATCTTGACGCCGGTGTTGCTGATGAAATCGCTGACGTCCACTCCGGGCGACATGCCGAAATCGGTGTCGTTGTCCCCCTGGTCGCGCGGGCCCAGGCCCGTCGTATCGGGAGAGGTGCGGCAGCTCAAGAACGTGGGCGCCCCGTGGCGCAGCACGCTGCGGGTGGTGTAGCCCATGACCCGGGCGAACGACGCCGAGACGTTGCCCCCTTCACCGAAGAAGGCGTAGGTGAAGTTGCCGGAGTTGCGGGCGTAGGTCGAATCGCCGAGCCCGAAGGTGGCGATATCGACGTTCACACCGGCGCACGCCGACAGGACGACCCGCGTCTGATTGTAGGGCTGGCCCCGGCGCATCACGATCCGCAGCGTATCCGACGTCGAGCCAGCCGACGTCGCCCCGATCTCCCAGAAGAAGTGCGCGAACAGCTGGGTCGTGTCGGTGGAGTTGATCAGCTTCTCCATGCGGAGCGTGGCCCGCCCGGCGAACGGCGACGTGCTGGAAGGCGTGGGCGTCGTCGAGTAGAGCGCGAATACCGAGTCGGCGGCGCACGCCGTGCCGCCCGCGGGGCGGCAGACCGTGGCCAGGTACTGGGGCCGGTCGGAGAGGTCGTACTCCGTGATTTCGGCGGTGTATCCGCCCGCGACGCCGATGACCTTGTAGGTCTGGATCAGGAAGTTGGGCAGGTCCTGGCGCCAGGCGAGGCGGCGCACCCCCGCGCGGACGTCGAGCACGGACAGCTCGGTGCCGCCGGAGTTCGCCACGACCACGGTGTCGCCGTAGTTGCCCAGGGTGTCGCGCGGCCACAGGGCAATGCCCCAGGGCTGCGGCCCGGCCGTGGGGATGCCGCCGGCGACGAACGAGCTGTTCGCCACCTGGAAGATCTCGACGCGCGACAGCGCCGGGTTGGTCAGGTACAACTCGTTCAGGTTGGCGTTGAAGATGGCGTCGGCGATCTGCCCGCCCGCCGGCAGCGCCCGCGTGACCCCCGCGACCACCGAGACGGTGTCGGCCTGCGGCGTGCCGAGGACGACCCCGCTGATCGTGGAAAAGGCGCAATTGCGGGCCGCGGCGCCGTCGCACGCGTAGCCATAGACCACCACGTCCGTCGGGAACGAGGCGATGATCCCCGCGAGATTGAGCGGGAAGGTGTGCGTCTCCGCCGTCAGGTTCCCGCTGACCGCGATGGAGTCGAAGCGCAGCGGGGCCCCTGCCGTAGTCGTGATCTTCATGCCGATCCAGGAAATTCCCGAGGGGTCGGTCGCCAGCACCTGGACGCTGTCGGATACCTCGACCCGCTGATTGACGACCTCGGTTACCGACGGCGGCGTGACGTCGTTGGCAGCCGATTGGATGGTCACCTGGACCGTCCCTGAGGTCCCACGCCGACCGCCCGAATCCTCGGCAAAGCCGACCAGCACGATCACCCCGGTGGTCGCGACGACGTTGAGGGTATCGGTATAGACCACCGAGTCGGCGTAGGGCGTGCTGAAGGTGATCGAATCCGACGGCGGCGTGGTCGGGTTGGTGACCGCGCCCGCCGGCGAAGACTGGAAGCCGATTTTACGGATGCCGGAGGCCTGCACCGCCACCACCTGCACCGGAATGCCCTTGCCCGTCGAGGCGACGAAGTTGGGGAGCGGCGAGGTGAGGAACACCTTCAGCGCCTGCACGTTGGACAGGAAGATGAAGAGCGTGTCTTCGGCGAAGTTCCCCGCCCCGTCGATCGCGCGCCCCACGATCCGGATCTGGCCGCCCGCCCCGGAATTCCGGGGGAACACGATCTTTTCCTGGATATCGATCGTCGTGATGGCACTGGTGAAGGTGGTGTCGATCGGACCGGCGATGTAGCCGCCCGAGTACGTCAGCCGGATGGTCTTGAGCCCCAGGTTGTCCGTGGCGTGGATGTCGAACGCGAGCCCGGCGGCGATGTCCTGGCTGTCCGCGGCCGTCGTGAGAAAAATGTTCGGGGGAATGACGTCCTTCTGCACGCCGCCCGGGTTGCGGGCGGTTTCGCAGGCGCCCACGACTCCTGCGGCCGCGAACAGCATGATTCCCCAACGGGCCTTCAATCCGGCTGACCGCATGGTTGGCTCTCCCCCCCGCCTCAGTTCGCGCCGCTCGCCGCGGGCGAGGTGACGTCGTCCACGATGTGCGGCGTGATCAAGATCAGGAGATCCTGCCGCTCTTCTTGATTCGACCGGAAGCCGAACAGGCCGCCGATCAGGGG
>DATJXC010000055.1:0-2802 GCA_035500495.1 Gemmatimonadales bacterium | reverse complement strand
GCGGTCGATCGGGAACGCCCAGGTGAGGTCGTCGAACCCCGCGTCAGCGAACGCCTCGGCTTCGGCGAGGGTGGCGACCGTCAGGCCCAGGGCCCCGGCCGCGCGCTGGCGCCGCGCCACCTCGGGACACTTGTGCGTTTTAGCGTGCGGGCGCAGCGCCACGCCGAGCGCATTCGCCCGCGCCTGCATGCGCGTGATGTTTTGCTCCACGACGTCCTGGTGGAGCAACAAGGCGGGTGTTTCGATGTCGTCCACGCTACCGGACAACGTGCCACATCGTCTGACGGCCTTTGATCCAGTGCATTTTCCCGTCGGCCGCGAGCTCGGCGTCTTCTTCTTGAGCCGAGCGCACCCCCTGGCCGCCCCATTCGGGCACCGGGGTCGTCGCCTGCAGCTCGATCGAGAACCAGGTGTTCCGGATCAGCGGCACGTCACCCCGATCGGGGACGCCTTCCTGGTGGTCCCACAGCCCGATCAACGGGCCCGGTCCGTGCCCGCGATCGCCGATCGGATGGGAGTAAATCGTGCCGTTGATCCCCGCCGCTTCCATGGCGCTCCGGGCGGCGGCCAGCACTTCGTTGCCGGTCCGGTCCGGCCGCATTTCCGCCAGCAGGATGTCCTGCAGTTGGTTCGAGCGGCGGAGCGCCTCCTTGAGTCCGGCCGGGACGTCGGTTTCCCCAGCGCGAAGTACGTAGCCCAGGTGCTGCGTGTCGGTGTTCAAGCCGAGCGCCGTGATACCGAAGTCGCAATGCAGGACATCTCCCCGCTGGATCACCACGGCGCCCGAATCCGAGAGGTCCACCCCTCGGCGCTGCACGTCGACGTCGGTATGAAACCAGGTGCCGAGCCCATAGTCGTTCACTCGCTGGCGCATCCACCATGCCACGTCGTCCGTGGTGGTCTTGCCCGGGACGATGACCCGGCTCGAGAACGCCGTGTCGATGATGGTCCAGACGAGGTCCATCATCCGGCGATAGACGGGGAGCATGGCTGGCGCCCTGATTGCCATGTAGTCGAGCGGCAGTCGCTCCGCTGCCGTGACGCGGCCCAGATACGTCGGCGGCAGGTTCTTCCGCAGTTGCTCCCACTCGCCTTCGGTCAGTCCGTCCGAGAAGGCCCAGGTGGGGGAGATATCCAGGGCGACGCTGGACGGATCGCGCTCCTCAATGACCCTGCGCAACAGATCCCATTGCCCCTGTCCCACCAGCTCCGGCCGGCGGCCGATGGACGGATCGACGGAGTCGCGGGCGAACAGCGGCCGGTACAACCCGCCCTGGGATGATCCCCCGAGCGCGAGCCGCTCCACCCCCCGGTCCGGGCCCCGGTCGAAGAACACGTAGATCGTCCGGCGCCGGGCAAAAAACGTCGTGGACGACACGAGCGACCAGAACACCGGATCCTCGTTGTATTCCCGCATCGGGGCCACCCACATCGAGATCCCGTATTGCCGCATCAGGCGCGGCAGCACCGAATCGAGCCGGTAGCGGAGCCAGGCCTGTTGCACGGCCGCTTGCTCGCGCAGGGTGCCGAGGGGGCGACCGGCGGAGTGGCTGAGGGATGGTGCCGCGGCGCCGGGTGCCTGCAGCAGGGCGGCGATGACTAAGGAATTCAGGATCATGTCAGCTCCGCCAGATACCGTAAGCGAGCGAGAGCCACCCGGCGAGAAACAGGATCCCGCCGAGTGGGGTGATGGCGCCGAGCCAGCGCAGGCCGGTGAGACTGAGCAGGTAGAGGCTGCCCGAGAAGAGCGCGGTCCCGGAGAGGAACAACCAGCCCGCGGCGCGGATCGGCGGCGCGGGCCACCGGGTCGTCGCCCAGGCCACCGCGAAGAGCGCCAGTGCGTGGTACATCTGGTAGCGCGCGCCGGTCTCGAACACCGCGAGCAGATCCGGGGGCAGCCGCCAGCGCAGCGCGTGCGCGCCGAACGCGCCGGCGGCGACGGCCATGAGTGCGGAGAGGGCGCCGGCCGCGGCGAACGTCCGGTCCATTCAATCGAGCCGGCGGCCGCTGACCTCGACGCGGTTCTGCCAGCGCTCGATGCGACCCGAGTTACCGATGAACGAGTTGGCGAACCAGCTGGTCACGGTCACGACCAGCGCGCCGAGAGTGGCGGCGCCAAGGCCGCTCACCGTCACGCCCGGCATCAGCCACGCCACGATCTCGAGTGAGATCCCGTTCAGGATCAGCAGGAACAGCCCCAGGGTGATCAGCGTCAGCGGGAGCGTCAGGACGAAGAGAATCGGCCTCACGATCGCGTTCACCAGTCCGAGCAGCAGGGCGGCCACGAGCAGGTCGGCCCAACCGGGGATCGAGATGCCGGGGATGATCATGCGGGCGAGCAGCAGCCCGAGCATGGTGATCAAGGTGCGGGTGAAGAATCCTCTCATCGGTTCCTCCAGGCGGCGACGTTGCGTTCCAGCTGTCCGGCGTGCTTTTCCAGGTGCTCGGAGTAGGTCTTGAGCCAGTCTTCGGTGCCGTAGCGACCGACCTCGCTATGGGTCCCCACTTTGGCCCAGTCGGCGGCGGTCATGCGCCTGAGGATGGGTACGGTATTGGCCCGCACCGCTTCCACGGTACGGAGGGCCGTCTCGACGGGGAGCGTGTGGTAGTCGAGCACCTGGGCCCAGCGGGCCTGGTCATATCCATGGATCGCCGGCGGGTCACTGGCGAGCAGAATGCGGAGCCGCACGTGGGCGTAGCTCTCGGAGTCGGCGCAGTGGACGATCACTTCGTGCGCTGACCACTTGTGCGGGCCGGGGCGCCACTGCATCGCCTCCTTGGGGACCTTGGCGAGGGCAGCGG
>DATJXC010000054.1:0-20500 GCA_035500495.1 Gemmatimonadales bacterium | reverse complement strand
CGCTCCACCATCTCGGGCTCACGGCGTGCGAAGAAGCGCATCTCCTGCAGGCTAGCCGATGATCCGGTCCGGGCCGGCTCCCGCTCGGTTCCGCCGCGGATATGTCAGTGTCCGGCCGATGAGCGAGCCGCCGATCGTGCTCTACGAGGCCCGCGACCGGGTCGCTCGGATCACGCTCAACCGCCCCGAGCGTGGCAACGGGATCACCCCGGCGCTGCTGCGGGAGCTGGTCGGGTGCGTCGAGCGCGCGGACCTCGACCCGTCCGTTCACGTGGTCCTCCTTAGCGGCAACGGGGCTGGGTTCTGCGGCGGCTATGACCTGGTCGACAGCGCCGAGCGGATGGGCGCCGGCGACGGGGCCGAGCCCGCCGGGCTCGCCGGATCGCCGATCGACCCCCGGGTGATCATGGCCAACCACGACCCCTCCCGGACGTGGGACCCGACGGTGGACTACGCGATGATGAGCCGCAACGTCCGGGCGTTCATGACGCTGTTCAACTGCGCCAAGCCCGTCGTGTGCCGGGTCCACGGCTTCTGCGTGGCGGGCGGCACCGACATGGCCCTCTGCTCGGATCTGCTCGTGATCGCACAGGACGCCAAGATCGGCTATCCGCCGGCACGCGTGTGGGGGTCCCCGACGACGTCGCTGTGGGCATACCGGGTGGGGGCGCAGCGCGCCAAGCGCCTGCTGTTCACCGGCGACTCCCTGTCGGGGACGGAGGCGCTGGAGTGGGGCCTTGCGATCGAGGCGCCTCCGGCCGAGCTGCTGGACGAGCGCACCGAGGTCCTGCTCGAACGGGTCGCGCGTATGCCGCTGAACCAGCTGGCGATGATGAAGCTGCTGGTGAACCAGGGCCTGTACGCGCAGGGTCTGCACGCGACGCAGGTGCTGGGCACGGTGTTCGACGGCATCGCCCGTCATACCGAGGAGGGCTACGCCTTCCAGCGCCGGGCGGCGGAGGCGGGCTTCCGCGAGGCCGTGCGGGAGCGCGACGACCCCTACGGGGACCGCGGGCCCTCGACCTTCAAAGGCTGAGGTCCGCCGCCCGCTGGTGCCGGCTCGGCCGTCGCGGTGGTTTTGGAGCGGCCGGCGGCTGGGCCGGTCGGCGGCTGGACCGCCGGGGGCGGCGGGGGCTAGAATGAGGGCCCTCGCGGATGTAGCTCAGCTGGCTAGAGCGTCGCCTTGCCATGGCGAAGGTCGAGGGTTCGAACCCCTTCATCCGCTCTCACGCTCACCGGCAGGTGCCGGTGTTCTCGGCTTGGCGCAGCGGCGAGGGCGGTCCTGCCACCAGGACGTACTTCGCGATGTACCTGCGGGGGTCGGATTCGGGCAGGGCCGCATTGCGCAGCTGCGTCGGTGTCGCTTCTCCGAAGCGTCCCGGCCAGCAGGCCCAGTTGGTGTGGGCGAGGTCCACCAGTGGCGTGTCGTCGGCTCGGAATCCGAAGCGCCCGGACCCGCAGACGACCCAGTCGCTGACGATGTTGTTCAGGTAGGCGCGCCGCTGGTTGCCACAGACCGGCGGATAGGTGGGGTGGCCGCCGAATGCCGCCTGAACGATCGGATGTCCGTCGTCGAAGCTCAGCTTCGGGCTGCTCCAGGGATACGTTTCGCCCTCCTGGTCGTGGCGCGCCATGTACAGGTAGCGCGGCTGGAGTGTCCGCGGGTCGAGCAGGACGCTGATGTGCTCCCAGTCACCCTCATGCAGATCTGTGTTCGCGCGGATCGCCGCCAGCGGGGTGTTTTCCATGAGCTGTTCCGCGACCGCCGTGGGGTAGTAGTTGTACGGGTAGAAGAACCAGTACTGCAGGCTTCTCAGGTTGGACGGGATGTTCCCGTAGCGCGAGCCGTAGGTGCCGACGCCGGCGTCGAAGAAGTAGACCTGTGCCGAGTCCCAAGGCTTGAGGCCGGTCGGTTCCAGTAACCAATTTTCGATTGTGTTGGCGCTGAGTCCCTGTCCTCGCTGGAATGCTGCGAACTCGCCGGTGGGGTCGCCGTGTCCGAGCGCCGCCGGATAGTCGAGATAGTCGGTTGGGCTCGCGTCCAGTGGCGTCAGGTCGGCGAGGGTGGGCGGTGACGCGGCGCACACGTCGTGCTTGACCAGACAGGTGCGGCGATGTCCGCGATGCAGCAGCGCGTACCCCAGGGTGCCGCGGTCCTGCAGCACGCTCGCAACCGATGCGGGCCAGAAGCGGTCGGCGATCGTGACCTCGACGGTCGGCTGAAAGCGCCGCGCGAGAGCCGCAACCGCAGGTGACGTTTCGGATACGGTCGCTTCGTCGCCGCTTGCCCGGCCGGACGGCGGGGCGGGGCCCACGAGCACGTTTGCTCCGAGCGCTGGGTCCCGTGTTCCCCGCGGCGGTGCGACACCCCCGCAGGTGGAGCCGCGCGTGCGGACATCCACGCGAAACCAGGTGGGCAGCTTGGCGTGCACTCCGATTGCACCAAACAGCACGGTGGGCAGCGAGAGGCGTTCCCCGGGATCGACGCGGAACGGTTCACCCCCGAAGCTCGTGTTCTTCACCGAGGCCGCGGGAATGAGGACGCTGTGCTGTTCGCGCGATGTCGCGTCGGCGAGTCCCTCGCAACTCACCAGATATACGCCGTCTGACGTCCTCGCGATGTACCCGCCGACCGAGGAGCCCGTGCTCGTGGTAACGATCGCTCGCGTGAATGAGATCGGCGGTTGAGCGACGAAGGCGGCTCCGACAAGCAGGTAGATCGTGAGCAGCGCCCACGGAAGGGGGCTTCGCAGCGCCGCGGCGATGGAATCGGGACGCGGCGCACGCGCTATCACGGGTCCGACCAGGACGATGCCGACGCTCGCCAGCACGAGCACCCCGATCGGCGCCGCCGCAAAGAACGCGATGAACAGCCCTGGGATCACGAGCAGGTAGAGCTGCACTCGCCCATGCCATCCGATGGGGTTGACTCGGGAGGCCGCCCAGCCCGCGAGCAGTGCTGTCACCACTGCTACGGGCGCAACGATGCCGGCAGTGACGGTGAAGACTTCTTCGATGACCTTGGAAACAGAGAGCGTGACCAGCGCCACGAACACGGCAAAGTTGAGTCCGACGATTGCCTGCACGGGCCCATCGCCGAGCGGCGCCTTGACGTCGGCGAGCTCGAGCTCGGCCTGTTTGGCCTGCTCGACGGCGGCTTTTCGAGGGCCTTTGGTGACCGCGGCGTGCCAGTCAGTTCTGTGTTGCTTCCACCCGTGTTCTTTCCATCCGAGCGCACCACCGATCAGATATGCGAACGCGGAGATGATCGCGAAGACGATTGCCGCGAACACAACCGCCTTCAGGCCCACCACGAACAGGAACTTCTGTTCCACGACGGCGGTCATCGCGTCTGCGGGGACGTGCGCGGCGGTGAACCTGATCCAGACCAGCGCGCCTCCGATCACGTATACGAAGCCGGCGAGCCCGACAATGGAAGCACCGAGCTTGAGGGCCGATTCGAGCTCGGAGGTGAGAGCCGGTGTACCGGGTGCGGGCTCGCCGGCATCGCCGACCGGCGCTCGAGGCGGTGGTGGGGAGTCAGGCATCGCGTGTCACTCGTCCAGTCGATGAGGCCTTGATCCGCGATCACTTCCCGGCGCGGCCCAGCCGTGGCCTCGCGTCGCCGCGTACGACCCAACGCACCATCTCGCGCTCGAATCGGACGTCCTCATCGTTGCGGCAGAGTAGGGGGCGCGCCCGAGGGCGTCTGCCCAATATTGGACAGCAAGTCCGTCAATTGGGGCATCCGATCGGCAATCCTTTCGGTTAGGCTCGCGGCCAACGTGGCTGCACGTTGCCGGCAGTCAAGACATATGACCGTCAAGGGGGTCGGTAATGCGAGTCGAAGCAAGTGCAAGCGCGGGTTCGCTGCGTGTGGTGGCCTATCGCGGGGACGCAAAGACGCTGCTCGCGTTCAACTTGGACGAGGCCGATACCCGCAACCTCGCAGGTTTCACCATTCAGGCACAGCCGCCGGGGGCCGCCCCGTACTATTTGTTCAACACGTTGCGTTTCGCCACACCTGGAGCGCATGCCCAGGTCGCAAGCGAGTCGCCCAACTCCAGCGTGAACGCTCCCTTCCACAAGTTCCGCTGGCTGCACGTGCCGGGCTCGACGCATCAGGGCGTGGACCCCGTGTGCGGGCCCTACGCGTACACCGTCACGCCGCGTTATTTCGACGCGCGGCACTCGATGCTCCCGCTCGACGGCTCACTGGCCGCTACGGTCACGATCGACGTGGGGTCGCTCGACACCGGCGCCGTTCAGGTGGGCTTCACGCGAGGTTACGTACAGTCGCAGGCGTTCACCAACCATTTCGGTCTGAGCGCGCGGATCCGTCCGCAAGGGGACGAACTGCTGTTCGACACCTCGGCAACGGCCGGGTCCAATGCCGCGGGCCAGCAGTACAGCTATGCCGAGGAGTACGCCTGGTCGGGCGCCACCGCTCGCGCACGGGTGTTCTCGGTGCTCGAGGAAGTACGTTCCGACGAGAGTCTCCGCCTGGACATGCTCGCGTACGATCTCAACGAGCCTGACGTCCTGGAGATCTTGCTCGAACTGGCGAAGCAAGGCCGCGTCCGGATCCTGTTGGACAACGCGGCGCTGCACCATTCAACGGCCAAACAGACCCCCGAGGATCACTTCGAAGAACTGTTCAACGAGGCCGTCAAGAAACCAGCCGAGATCAGGCGCGGCAAGTTCGGCCGCTACGCGCATGACAAGGTGTTGATCGTCTCGAGCGCTCGTGCGACCCGCCGTGTGCTGACCGGATCGACCAACTTCTCCGTCACCGGCATGTACGTCAACGCCAACCACGTTCTCGTCTTCCCGAAAGGCAAAGTGGCGTCGAAGTATGCCCAGCTGTTCGAAACCATATGGAGCGACGGCGCCTCTCGCAACGCCTTTCTCGCATCGCCGCTTGCCGGCGAAAGGTTCCACTTCACGGCGCCGCCCGCGACGATCACGTTCGCACCCCACGAGCCCCAGTTCGCGGCCGAGGTACTCGGAGGGATCGTCAAGCGCGTCGAACAGGAGGCAAGCCGACCCGGGGGCGGTGGCAGCGTGCTGTTCGCCGTGATGGAGCTCTCGGGCAAGAACCCCGTGTATGACGTGCTCAACGAAGTACACACGCGCCAAGGGATCTTCAGCATGGGGATCTCCGACAGTCCCGAAGGCGTCTCGCTGTACAAGCCCGGAACCGCCAACGGCGTGCTCGTCACCGGCAAGCCGAGCAAAACGCGATTGCCGCCGCCCTTCAACCAGGTTCCCGGTATTGGACCGGGCCACGAGATCCACCACAAGTTTGTCGTGTGCGGATTCCCGGGGGATGGGGCGGTCGTCTACTGCGGCTCCTCCAACCTTGCCATCGGAGGCGAAGAGAGCAACGGCGACAACCTGCTCGAGATCGGCGATCCCGACGTTGCTACGGCGTTCGCTCTCGAGGCTCTCGCCCTCGTCGACCACTACCAGTTCCTCGACGGCCTCGCGGAAGCCGCCGGGGCGGGTTCGTCACCGCCGAAAGGCCCTCCGCCGGCTGTCACGCAGCAAGCGGCCGCCTCGGCAGGATGGTTCCTGTCCACGGACGACGGATGGACACGCCCGTACTTCGATCCCAAAGATCTCCACTACCTCGACAGGAACATGTTCGTCCCCGCCGCCGCGGCGATGTAACGGCCCTCAGGGGTACGACGCACGCGGCCCATCAGCTCCAGCTCGGCGAGCCCGAGCAGGACCTCGCCGGCATCGCTCCCGGCGAGCAGCCGTTCGGGCGTCTCCTCGCCGCAGCCGACGCGGTCGAGCAGGCGGGCCAGGCGAGAGGGCAACCGGGGCGCGCGCGAAGCCCGGGCCGCGCTCGTCTCGGGCGGCCCGAGGAGCTCCAGGACATCCTCGGCGGAGCGGACGAGCGTGGCGCCGGTACGGAGCAGCTCGAGCGGGCCTCTCGACAGCGGCGACGTCGCCCTGCCCGGCACGGCCGCCATTCGCACTCCCCGCGCGCGCGCAAGCTCGACCGCGAACAGTTCGCGCGCCGACGCCGCCTCCACGACGAGCGCCACGTCGGCGAGTCCCACCACCGTGCGCTCGGCGGCCACCGCTCCCCAGCGTCGTCCCGGGCATCCCGGCGGCAGCTCGGCGGCGATGCAGCTCCGCGGACGGTCGCGGGTGGCGTGCACCGCCCTGGGAGCCTGCAGGCCGCTTGCGCTCACCACCACGGCTCCACGGATCGAGCGCTCTGCGCCTTCGCGGGCGGCGCGCGCGATGCCGTCCGCAAGCAGGGTGACAACCAGAACACCGCTGCACGACAGGGTGTACGCGAGCGTGTGCGCCATCTCGAACCCGTAGGCGCTCGGGCGCTTGGTTCCCAGCAGTGCGACGGCGGGGAGTCGGTCGCTCTGCTTCAGCAGGCCCACGTCTCCTGCGTGGTAGAGCAGACGCGGAGCGCTCGGGGCTCGCAGCCGCCCGGGAAACCGCCCGTCGTGGATGCAGACCGCTGCCGCTCGGGGGCAGCCCGCGCCGAGCGCTCCCTGGGTGTGTGCGCGGCGCAGCGCCTCCTTGCGGCGACCGCCGATGAGCTCGATCAGCTCGAGGTCCCCACAATCGAGCAGTTTCACGAGCGCGGGGCGACTGCGGGCGCGGAGGTCGAGTACCGCACCGAGCTCCGCGAGCAGCGCGCTTCTCAGCCGGCAGTCACGGCACGCCGAGGCCCTCAAGCGGGAACGCCGGCAGGTGGCGCAGCGGCCGGCTCGTGTGCGACATCCGGGCGGAAGGCGAGTGCCTCCGCCATGTGAGCGGTCCCGATCCGCTCGCTGCCGTCGAGGTCGGCGATCGTCCGCGCCACGCGCACCGTGCGATGCTCGCCGCGGGCGCTGAGCAGACCCACCTCGCACGCGCGGCCGAGCATGCGGGACGCACGCGACTCCAGGTGGGCGCAGTCACAGAGGGCACGCGCGTCCATGCGACCGTTCTGGCCGACACCGGTGTCCCGCAGGTTGTGCGCCTGGCGCTCCCTCGCGCGTGCGACGAGTTCGCGCGCGCGCTCGGAGGTAAGCGCGTCGCCGCTGTTCTCGGCAGCGCCGTCGCGCCGAAGGTTCACGAGCAGGTCCAGGCGATCGAGCAGGGGACCGCTGAGCCTTCGCCTGTGGCGCGCGAGGTCCGCTTCGCTGCATCGGCATCGCTCCATCTCGCCGGCGAATCCGCAGGGACACGGGTTGGTGGCCGCCACGAGCATGAAGCGGGTCGGATACACGGCGCTGTGGCGCGCGCGGGCGATCGCAACCCTGCCGTCCTCCAGCGGCTGGCGCAGCGACTCGAGCACCGGGCGTGCGAACTCCGAGAGCTCGTCCAGGAACAGGACGCCGTTGTGGGCGAGCACGACCTCCCCTGGGGTCCCGCGATGGGCACCACCGATGAGGCCCGCAGCGGTGATCGTGTGGTGGGGTGCGCGGAACGGACGGTCGCGTACGAGCTCTTGGATCTCGCCGCCGAGGAGACTGCGGATGCGGGTCACCTCCACGGCTTCGTCGTGATCGAGCGGCGGCAGGATCGACGGGAGTCGCTGGGCGAGCATCGTCTTGCCGCTTCCCGGCGCCCCGCTGAGCAGCAGATTGTGGCCCCCGGCTGCGGCCACCAAGAGCGCCCGCACCGCCAGCCGCTGGCCCCGCACGTCGCCGAGGTCGGGAGTGACGGCGCGCCCTGGCGCGGGCTCGCGGCCATGATCGCCCAGGCGATCGTCCCCACCTTGGAATCGCTCCGGCGGAGCCCCCCGCAGCAGCCGCACGGCGCCGCGCAGCGAGCCCACAGCGGCGATCTCGAGACCTCCGATCAGCCGCGCCTCCCGGCTGCGCTCGGGGGCGATCGCGAGCGTTCTCAGCCCGGCGGCGCGGGCAGCCTCGGCGATCGCAAGGGTCCCCCGAGTCGGTCGCAGGCTCCCGTCGAGGCCCAGCTCTCCGGCGAGGGCGACGCTCCCAAGGTGCTTCGTGGGGATCTGGCCGCTCGCCGCCAGGACGGCGCACGCCAGCGGGAGGTCGAGCCCGGGGCCCGCCTTGGGGACGTCGGCGGGGGCGAGGTTGGCAGTGATCCGGCGGGGAGGGAACACGTAGCCGGAGTTCCGTACCGCGCTCGCGATCCGCTCCCGTGCCTCCCTGACGGCGGTGTCGGCGAGGCCCACGATCACGAACGCGGGCAGGCCAGGCCGGATGTCGACCTCGACCGTCACATGGTGGGTCTGGAACCCGTCGATCGTGAAGGCGTGCGCCCTCGCGAGCATCGCCCGCTCCCGTGGTCTCGGAAATTCAGGAGCAGGTGACGCTAGGCGCCGCTTGGGACGGGACTCGACGGTCGACACGCTCGCGCTGACGTGCGGCCGTTAGCCGGGTGGCCCGCCGGGCATATGTAAAGAGGCGGGCTCCCGCCGACGGAGCCCGCCCCTCTGAGATCAGTAGCCGACCGGGTGGCGCACCACGTAGCCGCCGGTCGACCCCATGCTGCTCGACCATCGTGAGCCGCCCTCGGCAAGGGCGACGGTGTCGAACCGTTTGCCGTCCACGACCATCCACGCGTGTCCGGAGTTGGCGTAGATCGTGATGTAGCGGCCGGGGCCAGGAGCGCCATAGGACTCGAGCGACGTCGAGTCCTCGGGCGAGCTCAGCAGGCCTCCGCCGTGGAGGGCGTAGGAGACCGAGCCGGAGCAGTCGTATCCGCTCGACTCGAACGACCCGTGCCCGCCGCCGTACACGTACGGGCGGGTGGCGATTTCGTCACCTGCGGCGATCACCCGGGAGATCACGCCTTCGCCGCCTCCGGTGGAGCTCGAGCCTTCCGAGGAGGAGGACCCACCTTCGCCGGACTGCACGATCGCCGAGCGCGGCGGCGTCAGCGTGCTCTCGCTGTCGACGCCGATCAGCGACCAGGTGGCGGGTCCCACGACACCGTCCACGTTGAGGCCGTGACGGGCCTGCAGGCGACGGATGGCGGCCTCGGTTTCGGGGCCGAATTCACCGTCGACCGGCAGGTGGAGGGCCTTCTGCAGACGGGCCACGGGACTGCCCGTGGGCGCTTCCGCCGACCCGGTTTCTTCGGAGGCCGCTTCCGCCGAGGCGTGGTGATGGTGGTGACGCGACGGTTCTTGCGGCAGGGCCGACTGCGGAGGCGTCAGGGTCGGCAGCGCGTGGACCCCGATCAGACCCCAGGTCGCCGGGCCGACCACGCCGTCGACGGTCAGGCCGTGACGGGCCTGCAGGCGGCGCACGGCGGCCTCGGTTTCGGGCCCGAATTCACCGTCCGCGCTCACGTGGAGAGCGAGCTGGAGGGCTTTCACGGCTCCCACCGTTTCGTGTTCGGTTTCGTCCTGCTGTTCTTCCTGGGAGGAGCCGGCTTCGGTCGAGGTGGCGCCTTCGGCCGGTGCTTCGCCGCCGGCCTGCGCGGGCGCTTCGCTGCCGGCCTGCGCGGGCGCTTCGCTGCCGGCTTCGGTCGAGGTGGCGCCGCTGCCTTCGGACGGCGCTTCCGCGCCGCCCGACGAGGTCCCTTCACCGGTGGCCGCCGCGGTGGAGCCCGCCGTCGCGGCTACCGCGGTCGCTTCGCCGGTGCCTTCCGACGGGGCTTCGGTGCCCCCGGACCCAGAGGCGAGCTCCAGTGCGGCGCTGGCACGCGTGGCCCCGGTCGCGATGGGCTGGGCGGGGGCCACCGTCTGGACTTCGCTCGTGAGCGTGCTTCCGTAGGCCTCGCCCCGCAGCGCCGAGCCCGTTGCCGAGCCCACGACGCCGTCATCCGACAGCCCGCTGCGGCCCTGGAAGGCCCGTACGGCGGCTTCGGTTTCGGGACCGAAGATCCCGTCCACTTTGATTCCGCCCAGCGCCTGCTGGAGGAGCTTCACCTGACGGCCTTCGCTGCCGTAGCTGAGTTCGATCGTGTGTTCGGTGGTGGTGGCTGGCTCGGAGCCCGCACCGACGACCGGCGCCTGGCCGCTCGCGATGCCGGCGGCGGGGGCGACGCTGAACGCCACGAGCGCTCCCAGGGAGACCCGCTTGGCGCGCGATCCCGCGGGGACGAAACGCAGCTCCGCGGCCCTGCGGCGGGCGCGGGAGCGGCCGAGTGAGAGCTCCCACGGCGCGTGTTCCGACAGGTCTCGGGGTGTCTGCAGAAGGGCCGTGTCCGCGCTCAGCGCGATGGTCCTGCTCAGCCTGCGGTTGCGGCGTGCAAATCCTCGGCTGGCGCGGGCGCGTCGTTCCAGCGAGCGTTGGAGTGAGTCGTTCCAGAGGTCAACGACGGCAAGATCACGGGTGGATCCCGACATGCGCGGCGGTCCTTTCGTCTACGTTTCTTGGCGCCTACGGGGTTAGCTGTCGGGCTCGCGTAAACGTCTACGCTACGCCACACCTGTGGCGATTCGCCCCCGCGGAAGAACCGCATTGGGTCCCCCGATCCACGGCCCCGTGGGGCCAGGGATTCGGCACGAACGGCGCGCAACCTAACAGATTTGTTCGCAAAATGCGTTGTAGTTGCAGGAATCGGCGCCGCGGCCTCGACGGGCACACGACACAGGGGCCCTCGGCACGCTGCTAGCTTCGCCCCCGATGCCCGGGCGCGGACCCCTGCCGACGCGGCCCCGCAGCCTCCCCACGCGTGGCCGCGGCCTCCCCACGCTGGCGCTCGCCGTGCTCGCCGCCGCCCTGCTCACCGGCTGCGGATCGGGCTCCGGCTCGGGGGCCTCGAGCGGCGGTGGGGGCAAGGGAACTTCGGCTGGGCAACTGGCCGCCGCCGGGGAGCTCAGCCCGCCGACGGCGTCTCCGCCGCTGGCGCTCCACAACTACCTCGGTCAGCCCGTGAACATCGACTCCTACCGCGGCAAGGGTGTGTTCGTGACGTTCATCTACACCCACTGTCCCGACGTGTGCCCGTTGATCACCTCGAACCTGCGGGTGGCTCTCAACCTGATGGGCAAGAATTCCTCCAGGGCGCAGGTGATCGCGGTGTCGGTCGACCCGCGGGGCGACACTCCGCACACGGTTGCGAAGTTCCTCGCCGCCCACGAGATGACCGGACGGATGCAGTATCTGATCGGCTCGCCGCAGGAACTGGCGGCCGTGTGGAAGGCGTGGGGGGTGGGCTCGGAACGCGAGGTCGGCCACCCCGACCTGGTGGAGCACACCGGCATCGTGTACGGAATCACGGGCTCGGGCCGGCGCCTGGCCGTGTACGCGGCCAACTTCCGGCCCCAGGACGTCGCCCACGACGCCCCGATCCTCGCGGCGCACTAGAGGCCGGCTTGTCCCGTAGGACGGCGCGCAGACTGGGGGTGGCGCTCGCCGTGCTGGCGGCGGTCGTGCTGGTCGCCGTGTTCGGGCTGGCGGGCACCTCGCCGATCCCCAACCGCCCAGCCCCCGGGCTCCCTCGGGAACGGCTCTCGGGATCTCCTGCCACGCTCACCAGCCTGCTGTCCTCCTCGCACGGCAAGCCGGTCCTGATCGTGTTCTGGGCGAGCTGGTGCGGGCCCTGCTCGAAAGAGGCCCCCGCGCTGGAGAGCTTCGCCCGCAGCAGCGAGGGCCGGACCCGGATCGTGGGGGTGGACTGGAGTGACGCCCGCTCGGGCGCGCGGTCCTTCATCGCCCACCACGGCTGGACCTTCCCCAACGTGCGCGACGGTGAAGGCACCGTTGGAAACTCCTACGGTCTCACCGTGCTGCCAACCGCCTTCGTGGTCGGCGGCCGGCACCGCATCCTGGACGTGCTCCGCGGGTCCCAGAGCCAGGCCAGCCTCGAGCAGGCGCTGGCCCGCGCCGAAGGCGGAGCTCAGGCCTGAGCGTGGATCCCCGGGACGACTTTCAGGTCCTGGGCGAAGGCCAGCACCTCGGCGACCAGCGCGTTGTTGCGGTCGGCGTGGCCGCTCAACGTGATCACGGCCGGTGAGGCATCGGCGAGCGGGATCGCGATGATCCCGCTGAGGTCGGTGAGCATCATCGCCGCCACCGATCCCGGTGCGGTCGTGATTGCGCCGCTGCCGGCGATCGAGGCGATCATCTCCTGGGCGTTCTTGGCCTGGTCCTCCGTGCGCCGGGCTGGCGAGCCGCGGTAGTCGTCCAGGGTCCAGAACCCGCTCCACGCGGCGTCCACCGACGGGTGCATGCCGACGAACGTCTCTCCCACGATCTCCTCGACCGTCAGCTCGTCGTGGTCGGCCAGGGCGTGGGTGCGCGACGCGAGCACCACACGCGGCTCCTCCCTGAGCGGGTGCATCCACGTGCCCGGGTCATCGGGAGGGCGGTGGCAGACGGCGAGGTCCACCTGGGCGAGCCACAGGCTCGTCTGCGAGGAGGGGAAGGGGAGCTCCCGAAAGCGCAGGTTGACGTCCGGATGGGTGCTCCTGAAGAGCTCGAGCACGCCGGGACTGTCGACCGCGGGAGCGTGGCCGACGAAGCCGAACTCGATCGTCCCCTGGGCGGCACGGGACAGCCACTCGGCGGTCAGCGACGCTTCCCTGTGGGCCGCCACGGCAGCCCTCGCCTTCGGCAGGAACGCCTCTCCGGCGGGCGTCAGCGTCACCCCTCGCGAGTGGCGCTGGAGCAGCGTCAGCCCCAGTTCGTTCTCGAGCTGGGCCATCGCCTGCGAGAGGGCCGGCTGGGCGACGTGGAGGCGTGCGGCCGCACGCGTGATCTGCCCCTCCTCGGCAACCGCCACGAAGTAGTCGAGGTGGCCCCGTCTGAAGGTCACTGACAACGCTCCTTACCCCCGGGTGGGCGGGCGCATTCGCGGCCGCGCACGGGTCGAACCCGCATCGCGCGACATGCCCCCGTGATCGTGTGGTGTGTGTGCCTCTCCCAACCCCTGGCCATCGCTCCCCGCAAGGCCTAGAGATACGGGTTCTTTATACCAGAACGACAAGAAGCTATTAGACATTGTGTGCTCCGGGGCGGAGACTCGACAGGCCACACGCGAAGATCCCTCCTTGCGTGGCAGCGGCAGCGGGCGCGGCGATGCGTACCCCTCACCTTCGTCGCGCCCTCGCCCGTGGCTCAGGAGGGTGACTGCGTCCGCGGGCCCGGGAGCGCGCCCTATTCCCGCGCGAAGAGCCGCAGGAACAGCAGAAAGATGTTGAGGATGTCGAGGAAGATCCCGGCTGCCAGCGGGATGGCTTCGTCGGATCCGGCGCGACGCAGGCGGTTGAAGTCCACCACCGTGTAGCCCCCGAAGATCAGCAGCCCGATGATCGAGTAGGCGGTGTAGGCGGCGGGGATGTGGACGAAGATCAGCACGATCCCCGCGACGATCAGGGCGAGCAGCAGCCAGAAGAGGGTCCTGTACAGGAAGGAGAGGTCTTTGCGGATCGCGTAGCCCGTGGCCCCCAGGCCGCCGACGAACAGGGCGGTGGCGCCGAACGCCTGGCGGACCGCGGTGGGGTCGGTGGCGGAGTAGTAGTTGACGGTCGAGGACACGCTGCCGCCGAGCAGCAGCCCGAACAGCAGGAGCAGCCCGAGCGCCAATTGCTGGTTGCCCCGCGAGTTGGCCACGTTGAGGCCGACGAGGCACCCAAGGGCGAGCAGCCAGGCGATGAACCAGAACGCGCCACCGGTGTTGCGGAACAGGTACACGCCCAGCGTGGCGACCCCCGTCGTCAGCGCCACCAAGCCCATCACACGCCCGAACAGCGCGGGCGTGCTGGACGCCGGAACGCGCTGCGCGTAGCCGCTGGCCGCCATCGTGGGCGATTCTAGATACGCGGGCACGTCCGAGGAGGTGCGCCGGGCGGCTCGGACCAGCCCGCCCGGGCTCGGGCCGCGGCTCGGACGAGCCCGCCCGGGCTCAGGCGGCAGCGCGGGAGCGCACGGCCGGAGGGAGGCGGCGGGCGAGCTCCTGCTGGAGGGCCCTCGCGTCCTCGCCGTCGATCGGGCCGCTGCGGTTGAGGCGTCTCGCGAGTCGCCCGGCGTGATACAGCGGATAGCCGTCGATCTTCGGCGTCCTGAAGATCGGAAGCCCGACTATGCCGAAGTCGCCTGCGGGGGCGACGAAGCACAGACACCCGTGGACGGGGATCTCGGCGCCGAGCCCGGAGAGGGCCGCCTGCACGTGGGCCACCTGACGCTCGAGGCCGCGGATCAGGCTCGTGCGGTTGCGGCCGTTGACCTTCAGCTTCTGGGGGCCGAACAGCGGCGTCGTCACCTCGATCTTGCCCCGGTAGCGCCTGCAGTCGATCACGTACACGCCCGAGGGGGCGATCGCGATGTGGTCGATGTTGGCCCTGCTCAGCGGAGCGGCGCGGTCGTGGAGCATCGGCACCTCGGGACAGCGGCGGGAGAGGCAGGCGGCCAGACCCTCCTCACCCTCGGTGCCCGTTGCCCAGTTGCGCTCCTGAAGGCGCCTCCGGCGCGTGTCGGGCGGCGGGAAGAAGCTCGTCCCCGCGCGCGCGACCGGGCCCTGCTCGCGGGTGCGCTGCTCACGGTCCAGGCGCAGGCGTTCGGCCTGGTGGCGGGCGCTGCTGCCCGCAGCGCCGATGTGGAGGTCCTCAGCGGCCATTGTGTCGGAGGCATCGGCACCGGGAGCGGACTTCGTGAGCGCGCACCCGTGCAGCTGCCTCACCGACGGGTCCGACGGGGCGCCGACATCCGTGACCGTACGGCCGGTGTCCGCGGCGACGTTCGCACCGTCCTCGAGACGTTTCCGAATCCCCTCGAGACGTCTCCGAGACGCCCTCGAGAAGCCGGTGCCGTCGGGTGTGCTCCCGTTACTGCGAATCGAGCCCGGAGAGAGCGCTGGAGGTCGCTTCGAAGGTTTCCGACGCGGGCGGGGGAGTGACGGTGGGGACCGAGCCGAACCCGAACATTTCGATGTCCATCACCATCTGCAGGTTCTGCCCGAAGATGGGGGCGTGAAGGGTCATCTGCATGCGCCTGACGAGGTTGTGCGAGTCCACCCACACGTCCACCGGCATACTGCCGAGGCCGAGCTTGGAGATCGCCTTCTCCGCCTCGCCGGCGTTTCCGCCGGCGAGTGCGCCCGCTGCCTTCTGGAGGTTGATCGTGGCGGTGTAGTGCGTCGTGGGCACGCCGCGGATGCGGTTCGTGCCGACCTTCGCCACGGACGCGCCGCTCGCCTTCAGGTATTCGAGGAACTGGGCGGGGTTCGACTGTCCACCCAGGAGCTGGGTCGGGTCGAGCCCCTCGGCCTTGGCCGCGCGGGCGAGGTCGACGCTCATCCAGGTGGCGCCATTGGGCAGTTTGCCCGTCAGGAGGGGGGAGCTGAGGTACAGCTTCGAGCCCTTGAAGATCTCCTGGATCGTCATTTCGCCCGATCCGAGCGCGGCCGCCGACGGGCCGGAGACCTGGACGGTGAACGTCCCTTCGCGGGAGGAGTAGTTGAAGTAGCCGCTGCCGTTCATCGAGATCCCGTTACCGCCGGCTTCGACCCGTGCGGACAGCTGCATGTGGGCGCCGCCGGCGTGCGCTGTGACATCGGCCGCCTGTGCGAGGGGTCCGAGCACGACAGCCGAGCTGCCGCATCCGCTCAGGGCCAGCGCGCACGCGGCCGAGCCGAGGATCACCGCTGTGCGGGCACGCAGCTGCATCTCGGGTCAGGATCGGCAGGTCTCGGGGTGGACTTGAGCGACAAACACGGCTCCGCTGCGGGGCTCGATCGGCCCAAGGTCCTGCTGCGGCCGGGGCGCCGGCGGTGTAGCTTGCCATGAGTGAACCACGGGAGAAGGATCTCCACCCGCGCCCGCGCTGCCCGCGCCGGCGCCGCCGTGCTCGCGAGCCTGCTCGTGCACGCCTCCGGAGCGGCCGCTGCCCCGGCCAGGCCCGTGTGCCCCGAACCGGCGCGCGGGCACGCGGCCTGCCTGTCGTACGTGATGCCGGGGATGAGGGGGGCGGCGGCGGACACGCCGTTGCCCGTCGGCTACGGCCCGGCCCAGTTCCACGGCGGGTACGTTCTCGGCACCGAAGCTCCGATCGCGCAGACGATCGCGATCGTGGATGCCTACGACGACCCGACGATCCGCCAGGACCTGACCACCTACGACACGACCTACGGGATCCCCGATCTGCCGACGTGCACGGCGACGCTGACAACGTCCTGCCTGCTGCAGGTCAACCAGAGGGGCGAAGCAAGCCACCTGCCGGTGGCGCAATCCGGGTGGGACCTGGAGATCTCACTCGACGTGGAGACCGCGCACGAGCTGTGCCAGAACTGCAAGATCGACCTCGTCGAGGCCAAGAACTCGAGCCTCGCCAACCTCGATGCGGCCGAGCTCGAGGCCGTGAAGCTCGGCGCCACCGAGATCTCCAACAGCTGGGGCAGCTTCACCGAGCCGCTGCGGGAGGTGGTCGTCAACGCGGCGTTCGATCACCCGGGGATCGCCGTGGTGGCCGCGAGTGGTGACAACGGGTTCCGGAGGTTCGGGTTCCCGGCATCGTCACCGGACGTGATCGCCGCCGGTGGCACCACGTTGCACCTCACGGGATCGGCCGGGGGATACAGCTGGTCCGGCGAGGAAAGCTGGAGCGGCTCGGGCAGCGGATGCAGCCGCTACTTCACCGCCCAGCCGTGGCAGCCGCTCGCCTCCGGTTGGGCGTCGAGCCTGTGCGGGAACAAACGTGGCGTGGCGGACGTGTCGGCGGACGCGAACCCCGAAACGGGGGCGGCGGTGTACGACTCCAACGGTTATGAAGGCCAGTCCGGATGGTTCCAGGTGGGCGGCACGAGTCTCTCCTCGCCGATCATCGCTTCGGTGTACGCGCTCGCCGGCAACGCGGCGAGTGTCGAGTTCCCGGCGTCACTGCCGTACGCGAACGTGTCCCACCTGCACGACGTCACTACCGGGCCGGCGACGGGGACATGTTTGATCGCATGCCGACCGCGTGTGGGGTATGACACCCCCACGGGTCTCGGCTCGCCGATCGGCACGGCAGCCTTCTGATTCACCTACCGGCGGGTGAGGCCTGGCGACCTACTGCCTCGGGCCGGCGGCGACGCTCAGGTTTCTTCTGATTCTTCGGGGAATTCTTCCGCCGCCGATTCTTCTTCTGCTTCTTCTGCTTCTTCAGCTTCTTCGGCGGCGGTTTCGCCGTGTCCGGCGTGGGGTCCGCGCTTGGAGTGCGGCCTGGTCTTTTGCTTCTTCTTGCTCGTGGCGGGCTTGCCGGCCTGCTTGTGCCTGTGGGGCTTTGCCTTCTTGTGGGTCTTCGCCGGCGTCGCTGCGTGGGAGCGAGTGTGGGCCTCGGCCGTCCCCGCTGCGAAGGCGCACACCAACAGCACGGCACAGCAGGCGACGAGGCCGGTGAGGCGGCGTAGGGTCGCGAGCGCCGTCAGGCTTCGAGGAGCGTCGTGACCTTGCGACTGCCTGCCGGCGGAGCGCAATCCGCGGGGCATGGTCAGGGCCTGTCTTCGGGGCTCCGAGCGCGTCCCTGCAGGATCCTGCGTCCATGTTGGACGGACAGACGAACTGCAGCGCGGGTCCGGGGTATGTGTTGGTTAGTCTCGCCGTCACCCGACCAAGGAGGCAGATCGTGCGGTTTCTCAAGAGCAACGCCATCGCGCTCCTCGCGCTCGTCTTCGCCATGACGGGGACGGGGATCGCGGCTTCGCACTACGTGATCACGTCCACGAGCAGATCAAGCCGAGCGTACTGAGGAAGCTGCACGGAGCGCGCGGGGCGCGCGGTGCGACCGGTGCCACCGGCCGCACCGGGGCGCAGGGTCCGCTGGGCCCGGTGGGGCGGCAGGGTCCGCCCGGGATCGTGACGCAGGGGCCGGAAAACACCTTCCCCTCCACGCTGCCGGCGGGCAGGACCTTGACGGGTGCCTGGGAAGTGGATGCCAACAACCCGACGAAAACGGGCACCACTCCCGCCAGCGTCGCGATCTCGTTCCAGTTCCCGCTGGCGGCCGCCCCCGCGGCGGCGTATGTGTTCGCGGGTGAACACACCAAAGAATGCCCGGGGAGCGTCACCGAACCGCGCGCCGCCTCGGGCTTTGTGTGCTTCTACGAAGGAGAAGTCAGCGGGGCCCACGGCGTGGGCCTGCTGCCCCCATCGCGTTTCGGCGCGGAGATCGAAACCGAATCCGAAGAAGAAGAAGGCTTCTTCTTCCTGAACGGCACGTGGGCGGTGACCGGGTAGCGGCCTACACTACCGGCCCCGGCGCCTGGCTGCCGTGGCCGGGCGCCGGCGCCGTCCCGTGTGCCCCGGCTCTGTCCGGGGGCCGCCCACCAGCGCGTCGGATCGAGCACCGTGACCGTGCGGGTGCGCTGAGAGCCGGGCGCCGCGGGGCAGGACGTTCCGCGGCGCCCGCGCCGGCCGGCCCGGCCGATGCAGCACAGCCGTGGCTCCAGCGGCGGACGAACCCCGACCGGCCGAGAGGGCAATGACGACGGGCCTCGGGAGTACGATCGCCGGGGTGGACCAGGACTCGAATCCCTCTGGGCCGACACAGGGCGTCTTGCCGCGCACGGCACCGTCACGGTCATCGTGTTACGTCACACACGAGGACCACGTCGGTGAGATGTCGCTCACTCGTGACAGCGCGGAGGGGCTGCTCGCGAGCGGCACTTTCTTCTGGATCGATCTCCATGAACCCACCGAGGGTGATTTCTCGGTCCTCCGCGACGTGTTCCATTTTCATCCCTTGGCGATCGAGGATTCCGAACATTTCGGGCAGCGGTCCAAGCTTGATGACTATGACGACTTCGTGTTCCTCGTTGTCTACGGGGCGGTGGCGGACGAAGACAGGCTCGTCGAGGTTCACGCCTTCTACTCGGAGCGCTACCTGGTGACGGTCCGCCGTGACGATGCGCCGGCCTTCACCCTGGTGCGGGAACGTTATGTGAAGCGGAACCAGCCGATCGAGGACCCGTCGCTGCTGCTCTACCGCATCATCGATGCCCTCGTCGACAGCTTCTTTCCGATCCTGAGCGAATTCGACGACCGCATCGACGAGCTCGAGAACCGGATCTTCCTGAACGCCGGCGACGAGCAGCTGCAGGAGATCTTTTCGATGAAGCGACTCCTGGTGGGGATGCGCAAGGCCGTTGCTCCTGAGCGGGATATGTTCGCCAGTCTGTTGACCGGCGTGGCCGAGCTTCCCGGCCTGACGCGAGACGATCAACGCTACTTCCGCGACATCTACGACCACCTGATCCGGATCAGCGACCTCATCGATACCTACCGCGATCTGCTCACGAGCTCCATGGATGTCTTTCTCTCGACGGTCTCCAACCGCCTGAACGTCGTGATGAAGCAGCTGGCCGTGATCGCCACTATCTTCCTTCCGCTCGCGTTCATCACCGGATTCTTCGGTCAGAACTTCGGCTGGATGGTGCGCAACATAGGCGGGCTGCCTGCGTTCCTCAGCCTAGGAATCGGGACAGAGCTGGTCGTGGTGGTGCTCCTGCTCCTGATGTTCAGGCGACGTGGCTGGCTGTAGTCGGCGGGCAAGATTCCGGCGCCGGCGAAGGGCGCTTCTCCCTGTACGGACGAGTGGGGGGGCGGGCGCGGAACCGGGCTAGAGGCGACGACCGGAATCGGACCGGTGCTGTCGCCGAGTCGGTCTCTAGAGCCAAATCTGCGACCCCATGTTGTGGGGTCATCGTGGCTGCCGATGTCTCGGATCTAGGTCGAGGCGAACGCACGTACGCCGGAGCGCGCGACGAGCGCCGTGCGTGTTTCGCTATCAGCGAGCCGGTCTGGCGGGCCAGGCGGGCGGGGGATGGCAACGGCGTCGCGCGGCATTGCCGCTGTGGCAGAAGGCTTCACGGGCCCGGACGGCTGTGTCGCTCGCGAAGGTGGAAGGGCGGCCGGGCGGCCGGACGGACGGACGGAGCGCGGTAGCGCCCCGCCGATACGGACGCCCGCACCGCCGCTACCGCGCCTCGGCTGAGGCCGCTGCTGCTTTTCGTCCTATGCGGGCGTCAGGAACGAAGCTCACGAGCGCTCGCAAAGCTCACAACGCAGGAGTGACGCCGGCTCACCGAGAAGGTTCACAGCGGCGGCCGTGCGCCTTCGATTGGGCACCGATCGCCGCCTTACGCGCGGCGGTTCTTGGTTTACGGGATGCCGAGCACTTCGGTCGGCAGGGTGCTCCACGCGGTGCCGTTGCCGACCTGCCCTTCTTGGTTGTCGCCCCAGCATTGGATCTGGCCGCTGGACAGCAACGCGCACGAGTGAGCCCAACCGGCGGCGCTGACCTGGGTAGCCGTTGCGATGCCCTGCACTTCGACCGGGGTGTCCGTGCTGGTGGTGGTGCCGTTGCCTAGCTGCGCCCGGTTGTTTCGGCCCCAGCATTCGATGTGGCCGCTGGACAGCAACGCGCACGTGTGACGTCCACCGGCGCTCACCTGGGTGGCGGTTGTGATGCTCTGCACTTCGGCCGGCGTCTTACTGCACACGGCTTCGGGGCCGCATTTTTCGGGGCCGCTAGTTGTTCCGTTGCCGAGCTCCCCATGGTCGTTCTCGCCCCAGCATTGGACCTGGCCGCTGATGAGCACCGCGCATGTGTGCCACACGCCCGCGCTGACCTGGATG
>DATJXC010000053.1:0-2795 GCA_035500495.1 Gemmatimonadales bacterium | reverse complement strand
ACCCTCGTGTCGAGCGCCACGGTCTCCCGGTTTATAGCGACGATTCCCTTCTCGCCACGGGAAAAGGCGATGACGTTGGCGCCGTTGTCCCACCAGTGGGTGATGTCGGTGCCGGCCACGACGCGGCGGAAGCTCACCATGGCCCGGATCGAGGGGTCGCGGTGCTCGCAGACCCATTGGCCGTCGACGGCCGTTTCGAGACTCGAGGCGCAGGTCACGCTCAGGGTCCAGCCGTTCGCATCGGACGGCGGGCCCATGGGGCTCGGCCGCGGGAGCGGCCCGCCGCCGCCGGAGGGGCTGGTTTGCTCGGCACACGCTGTGGTGGTGATGAGGAGCAACCCGGCGGCGAAGCGCAATCCAGAGGTCATCCTAGGGCACCAAAGGGTGGAGAACGATGGGCGGACGGAATAGTAGGGTGACGAACGTGCTTCGGCCAGCGGAACGTCCGGTCGCGCGGTTCTTCCGGGATTTCCGCCCCCGGCTTGCGTCCCGGGCCCAAACCCTCTTACATCTTCTTGGGCGCCGAGACAGTCACGGCGCACCGGGACATGGGGCACGGCGGCAGACAGCGCGTTCCTCATGCGGACCGTTCTCCGGGAGCACTCCTTGTGCGGCACATTCAGCGATTGAACACCGTGATTCTGCTTAGCGGCCTGCTCGTGTCGGGTGCCGCCTGCGCGCATCACCCCGGCACGGCGGCGCCTGCCGAGGTACAGCCCCAAACGGCTCCCGTCACTGTGAACGTCACGAACAACTACGCCAGCGCGATGGAGATCTACGTGATCGGAAGCGGGACCTCCTATCACATGGGGAGTGTGGCCCCGGGTATTCCCCGCAGTTTCACGCTCCGGCCGGGGATGATCGCCGCCGGCGGGCGTGTGCGATTGGTCGCCCAGGCGAGCGGCACCGGACCCCGGTTCCAATCCGAGGAGGTGGTGCTCAAGTCCGGGGACATTGTGGACTTCGAGATCATGACCAACCTGGTGGGCAGCCGCGCCACCGTGCGTCCCTGACATGCGAGAGGGCTGAAGCAAAGCAGCTCCACCGCCGAAGCGGTGGAGCTGCGGGCCAGCCGTAGGTGATGGTCCGTCCCTGTTACGGACTGACGGGGCAGATCGGATTCTGCTTCAGGTTCGGGTTGGCAGTGAGCTCGTTCTGCGGCAGCATGTAGAGATTGCAATTCGGATCCGTCGCCGTCCCGTTGGCCTGGTTGCCCTTCCAGGCCCAGAGGTAGGTCCCCCCCGTGAACAGGCCGTACCGGATCAGATCGGTCCGCCGGCGGGCTTCGAACAGGAGCTCACGGCCGCGCTCGGCCAGGATGGTGTCCTTGTCCAGCGCCGCGACGTCGTGGGTCGCGTTGCCGTAGGCGCGCTCCCGCAGGGCGTTGAAGTAAGTCACCCCTTGAGCCAGGTTGGTGCCCGTGCGCGCGGCGGCTTCGGCGTAAATGAGGTATGCCTCACCGAGACGGAAGATCGGGAAATCGGTGTCGATCATCGTCGTCTGCGAGCCCGGGCCGCCCGAAGACGTCTTGTTGGTGAACTTGGGTCCCGCGACGCCGTAGCTGAAATTGGTAATGTCGGCCACGATCGGATGCACGCTGTGGTCGATCTGCGTCCATTTCGTCGGGTCCGGCGTGACCGAATCTGCGATCGAATCGCGAGTCCGCATCGCGGTCGTGGAGTCAACCGCAACCACGCTGTCGTATATGAACGCCCCGCGGGAGTCGCCGGGGCCGAACCAGCTGTAGGCCTGTTGCTTCATCCGGTAGCCGCCCCAGCAGTAGTCCATGCCGTACCACGAGGCCTGCATACTGCCCCCGCAGCCGGCGTGGACCGTGAACGTCATCCCACCCCAGGTCTGCGTGTGAGTGCCGTCCTCAACGGCAGCCCAGATGATCTCTTTCGACAGGTTGTTGTCGGAGGTGAAGTTATTCTGGAAAGTGCTCTCCAGCGTGTACTGGCCCGAGCCGATGACGTTGCCCGCCGCGGTCAGCGCGTCGGCGTAGTCCTCGGTGCCGGTGTAGACGCCGGCGTTCAAGTACAGCTCGGCCAGCAACATGTCCGCGACTTCCGGTGTCGCCCGACCGTAGGTGCTCGGCCCGGCCGGTGCCGGCAACGAGTCATGGATGGCCTTCAACTCGCTCACGAGGTAGGCGTAGATGTCGGCGCGCTTCACCTGCTTCGGCGGCGGGCCGCCGATCGGGTCCGCTTCGGTGACGAGGGGGATGTTCCCGAAGAAATCCATGCCGACCCAGTAAGCATACGCCCGGATGAACCGGGCCTCGGCGCGGTAGTTCTGGATCTGCGCCCTGAGCGAAGCGCTGACGCCCCGCTGGCTCAGCAGATCCGAAGTGGTCTGGCGCAGGAATTCGTTGGCCAGAACAGCCTCGAAATAGACGCGGTAGTACATCGCCTGGGTAATGGTATTGGTCGAGGTCCACTGCCATCTATTCAACTGGGGGACGCCGTCGTCGTTCCAGCCGATCACGGCCTCGTCGGTCGGGAGTTCCTGCATATACCAGTTCACCCGCAGGAATTCCGAGGTCCCCTCGTCGATCAGCTTGATGTCCCCGTTGTGGAACCCGGGGTCGTTCGGGCCGATCTGCGACGTGAGGACCAGCCCCCCGTACAGCTTCGCCATGTACTCCGCATAGGCGTTCGGGTCTAACCAGATATTGGCGCCGGTGACGGTACTTTTCGGAGCCACCGTCGGGTCCGTGCAGGCAGCCGCCACGAGCAGCGGGACGACGAGCGCCAGAGCCTTGAGTATCCTGAGGTTCATATCTTGGTCCCTTC
>DATJXC010000052.1:0-94170 GCA_035500495.1 Gemmatimonadales bacterium | reverse complement strand
GTATGGGCCAATGTTGGTCCGGTTTCGCTACTTCGCCATCTCGCCGGACAAGTTTCTCTGGCGCGCCGATGCCACCTTCGATCGCGGCGCCACCTGGGTCCGGGACTATTGGACGATGGAAGTGCACCGCGTGTCGCGGTGACTGGTATCCGGAGCGACCAACCCGAGGCAGTCTGAAGGGAATCATATGAGCCCAAAGAAGGACACGCGGAAGACCGCCAAGAGCGCCACCGCCCGCAACCAGAAGTTCAAGGGATTCACGGACGAGGAACGACTCGCGATGAAGGAGCGCGTCCAAGAGCTGAAGGGGGACAAGGCGGACGGGGAAGGCGTCGTGCTCGCGAAGATCGCCGAGATGCCGGAGCCGGATCGCGCCAAGGGCAAGCGGCTCCATGCGATCATCACAGCCAGCGCGCCGGCTCTATCGCCGAGACTCTGGTACGGGATGCCGGCGTATGCCAAGGACGGCCACGTCATCTGTTTCTTCCAGAGCGCGCGGAAGTTCAAGACGCGGTACGCGACGTTCGGCTTCAGCGACAAGGCGCACCTCGATGCGGGCACCATGTGGCCGACCGCCTTCGCGCTGACGGAGTTGACCGCCGCCGACGAGGCGAGGATCGGCGCGCTCGTGAAGCAAGCAGTCAACTGAGGACTCGCACATGCCCGAAGCCAAAACCAAGCCGACCAAGACCAGCCTGGCCACCTATCTCAAGGCCATTGCCGACCCGCAACGGCGGCGTGATACCCGCGCGCTTGCCGGTCTCATGAGCCGTGCGTCAGGGGCCAGGCCGGTCCTGTGGGGACCATCCATCGTCGGCTTCGGGAGCCGCGACTATCCGGCCGCCGGCGGGAAGACGGTCTCGTCGCCGGTCCTGGCATTCGCTCTACGAGCCAAGGGATTCGTCCTGTACCTGAGATTGGGCTCGGGAGCCCATCGCAACCTGCTGCGGGACCTCGGCGTGTGCAAAGTGAGCGGAGGCTGCCTCCACATCCGGCAACTCTCCGATGTAGATCTCCCGACGCTCGGGCGCCTCCTGATCCAGTCCGCCAAGCGACTCTCATGAAGCACGTCGCGAACGCCCGGTTCGCCATCACGAGCTGGGACGAGAAGCCCTACAGTGAGGGGCAGGGCCTCCCCAAGCTGACCCGGGCGATGGTCAAGAAGACCTTCACCGGCGATATCGCGGGCGAGGGGCAGGTCGAATACCTGATGATGTACCGCCACGATGGCTCGGCCACGTTCGTCGGCCTCGAGCGCGTCATCGGGCAGGTGGCAGGGAAGGCGGGCAGTTTCGTGCTCCAACGCACCGGCGTATTCGAGAACGGCGTCGCGAAGGAGTCCTATGTCGTCATCCCCGGCTCCGGTACGGGGGCGCTTCAGGGCCTGCGCGGCGAGGGCACGTCGGCGATCGGGCACGGCACCGAGTATCCGTTCACGCTGAACTATGAGTTGGGCTAGTCAGACAATGAGTGACTTCCTCAAACACTATTGGTGGCTCGTCGTAGTCGGCGGCGTCCTGACCCTTCGTGTGCTGACTCGATCAAGAAGCAGCCGCGGGCCGGATGCCGGTTCGCGGGGGTATCCGTGATTGGCGCCGCCTCCTCTAGTGGACCACCCGACCGGCGAGTAATCCGATGAGAAACGCGAGGCTGGCGATCAGGGCGACGAGGGTGCCCCGCGCGCCCGAGGTCTGACTACCGGTGGTTTCCCCACGCGTGCTGAAGAACGTCACCGACTCGAGGGCGCTGCGCAGCTCCAGCGCCGTCGGGAAGCGGTCCCAGGGGTCCTTTTTCAGGCACCGCATGATGGCGTCAGCGAAATCCTTGGGAATCGTGGGGTTGAGCTCGCGCAGCGGCACCGGTGCCTCGGTGACGTGCTTCGTGAGCGTGTCGGCGGCGTCCTTCCCCTTGAACGGCGGGCGCCCCACGAGCATGCGATACCCGAGGACACCGAGCGAGTAGATGTCCGACCGGTGATCGATTTCCGCCAGTCCACGGGCCTGCTCCGGCGACATGTACTCGGGCGTCCCCACAACCGGCCCACCCGACGATTCCTCCACCTGCTCGGTCAGCGCCTTGGCGATCCCGAAGTCCATCAACAGCACCTTCTGGAGATCTCCCTCCAGGAACACGTTCGCCGGTTTGATGTCCAGGTGCATCATCTTGGCCCGGTGGGCCGCCCCAAGGGCGTCGGCCAGCTCGCTCAGGATGCGCCGCGACTCGTAGGGCGGGAGCCGCGCCCGCTTCATCCGAGTCTCGAGGGTGGTCCCCTGCACGTACGGCATGATGTAGTAGATCAACCCGCCCCGTTCGCGAATGTCGTAGATCGGGACGATCCCGGGGTGTCGGAGCTTCGCCAGGGCGATCCCTTCGTTCCGGAAGCTCTCCACGAACGCCTTCTTCCCGATCAGATCGGGATGAATCACCTTGATGGCCACTCGCCGGTCGAGTCGCTTGTCCTTGGCCTTGTAGACGCGGGCAAAACCGCCTTGGCCAATCAAGGAGAGGATCTCGTATTCGCCGCCGAGCACGTGGCGCAGCCGGTTCTCGAAGGGCGTCCCCGAGGCCGGGGCCTCCGATTCGGGCATCTCGTCCTGAATGGCGGTGACCGCATCACTGCTGTCCGCGGTGGGGTCCTCGCCGCCGGCCGGGTTGACGAGGGTGGCTTCCGGATCGACGTTGAGAGGAGTCGGCGTCCCACAGCGGGAGCAATACCGGTCGTCGGCACCCAGGGGCAGGTGGCACGTGGCACAGCGCGGGGAAGGGTCAGTCATGCCACGAAACCTGTGGCACTACGGCGGCCACTTCAAGAGGATGGACTGCTCTCCATGCACAGATACTTCCGCTCCCGCCTGGTTCAGATCGGCCTGATTCTCCTGCTCCTGGGGTCAGGCCCGCTCCTGGCGGTTGTCCTCGTCGCCAAGCTGGGACTGTACCACGACCCCAACCCCAACCCGGTGTTCCTGGGAATGCTCGCCGGCCTCACGTTCTGGCCGGCCCTGCTGCTGTTGGGGCTCGGTATCTGGCGCGTGCGACGTGCGGATCAGGGCTGAGCCGTGCCCACACCGCTTGATCTCCAGGACTCGATCCTGGCCGCGTGGGATACCAATTGTCGTGTCACCGCCTCCCTCATCGAGCGGATTCCCTCGAGCCTCTGGTCCATGGCCGTCCCCGGGGTCCCGCGCCGCTCCGTTCGGGCGCTGTGCGCCCACCTCCACAACTCGCGCTGTAGCTGGATCAAGACCCTGGGCCAGGAGCACGGCATCGCCGCCCCAGCCCGCGTGGATCAGCGGGCCGTGACCCGCAGGCAGCTCGTCGCGGCCCTGAGACGCAGTGGCCGAGGCATATCCGACCTGCTGCAGCTGGGGTGCGGGCGCGGCGGTCGGATCCCGCCTTCCAAGCGCTACGTCTGGCGCAACCTGTCCCTCGATGTGGGGCATGTCCTGACCTACTTCGTGGCCCATGAGGCGCATCACCGGGGCCAGATCACCCTGGTGGCCCGGCAACTGCACTGTCGGCTTCCCGCGGCGGCGACCGCCGGGCTCTGGCAATGGCGGACCAGACTGCCGTGACCGACCTCGCTGTCGCGCGACGCACCTCGGCCGCCCGCGCCCTGCGGCTGGGCGGAGGACTGCTCTGGCCCGCCGCCCTGATTCACTTCGTTGCATTCCCGCTGCTGCAACGCACCGTCGCCAACAATCTGCCGGCCGATGCCTACCAGTTCGTCTGGCCGCCGCTGGCACTCAGCTTCCTCCTCGACGGCATTCTGCTCCTCCCCCTGGGGTTCACGGCGCTCTACTGCGCCCGCGGCGTCCAGCGCGGCGAGCGTTGGGCCAGGGTGCTCGGCCTCACCACGGCCACTGTCGTCCTCAGCCTGCCCGTCGTCCTCGGACTCGTCATGGGGTCGAGGTACTTCTCCGCCACGCCATTCTTGCTCGCGACACTCGTCATTCTCGCGGCCGGGCTCGCCATGCTGCTGACGCTGGTGCGGTTGGCCCGGAATTCCCGCGACTGACCGGCACTTGAGGGCGTACGTTGCGAGCCCGGCCTTGATGGCTGCTTGATTGTGGCCGTTCCGGCCCGCAGCTTTCAGCGCCAGCCGTGAGGCCGTCGCCAGTCCTCCATTCACCTTGGGAAGCGCGTGTCCCAGGATTCCGGCATCACCGCCGTCGCCCACGTCATTCAACTCGCCGTGGCACCGGTGTTTCTGCTCTCGGGCATCGGGGCGATGCTCGCGGTCATGACCAACCGCCTCGCCCGGGTGATCGACCGCGCCAGAGTCCTCGAGCAGCGCCACGCGACTACACCCGCCGAGACCGAGAGCCTCTCCGCCCAACTGGCGACGCTCGCTCGCCGCGCCACGCTGGTGGGGCGGGCCATCACGCTGTGCACGATCACCGCGCTCTTCGTCTGCGCGGTCATCGCCATCCTGTTCCTCGGCGCGTTCTTCGGCTTCGACGCGTCCGTGCCGGTGGCGTTGCTCTTCGTCGCGGCGATGTTCGCGTTCTTCGCGGGCCTGGTCTTCTTCCTGCGAGAGATCTTTCTCGCCACCTCGAGTCTCCGGATCGGCTCACACCACAGGAGCGGACCCGGCCCCAAGGCAGCGGCGTGACCCTGAGCGCCAACGGATCTTTCTGATCATGGCGATCCGTGCCTAGCCGCTCACGCCCGCTGTGGCGCTGTCCCAAGTGTGGTCACCGCTTTGTCACCCGGAGCCTCTGGCATTCGTGCGGCCGCTATCGCCTCGCCGACCATTTCGCGGGCAAGTCACCGCTCGTGCGCGCGACGTTTCGTCGCTGGGTCAGCGTCGCCCGCCGCTCCGGGCCGGTCACGGTGTACGCCCAACAGACTCGGATCGTCCTGCAGGCCCGCGTCCGGTTCGCGGGAGCGGTCGTCCGCCAGCACTGGCTCGACGCGGCGCTGTGGTTGAGACGGCGCGTCACTCACCCCCGGGTGCACCGCATCGAGAACCTCGGGCGGTTAGGCTACGGGGTTCACTTCCGACTGAGCACCCCGGCCGACATCGACCGGCAACTCGCCGCCCTGATCCGGGAGGCGTATGCGGCGGCGGTGAGCGCTTCATGAGACGAATGGCGGTCCTGGCTTGCCTCGGTACCGCCATGACGCCGTTGTCCGCCCAACAGGCTACCCCGAGCCAGACACCGACGGATCCTGTGGCCGCACTCGTCGCTCTCGAAGGGCGCGTGGAGGCGGCCGTCGTGCGGGGCGACGTGACCTTTCTCGACAGCACCTATGCGACCGACTTTCGCTTCACGCACGGGACTGGTGTGGTGCAAACCAAGACGCAGTGGCTCGAGGTGGTTCGCACCCTCGGCGGCGCCTCAGAAGGGAACGGACCTGCTTGTCCGCGGCCGCCGCAGGCCGCAGTTTGACACCCATGGGTGAGCCCGTCTTCATCCTCGCTCTCACGATCGCCGGCATGACGGCCGTACTGGTGGCACGGGCCATCGCCGGGGCATTGGGCGGGCGCGGAGCCTCACGCTCCGAGCTGTCCCAAATCCGGGAGCGATTGGAACAACACGCCGCCGCCCTCGAAGATGCCGAGAACAGTCTGGCCCAGCAGACGACCCAGCTCGCGGAGCTGCAGGAACGGCTCGACTTTGCCGAGCGCCTATTGGCCCAGGCCCGGGATCGCACCGCGTTAGGCCCTGGCGATAAGCGCGGTTGAGACCCCGTGTCGCGACTCCGCGTCCACAGCTTTGCGATCTCCATCGACGGCTACGGTGCCGGCCCGAGCCAGTCTCTTGAGAATCCCCTTGGCGTCGGGGGCCCCACGTTGATGGACTGGTTCTTCCACACGCGAACCTGGCAGCGGATGCACGGCAAGGATGGCGGGGAAACCGGAGTGGACGACGAGGTCGCCGCCCAGGGCTTTACCGGGATCGGCGCCTGGATTCTGGGACGCAACATGTTCGGCCCCGTCCGGGGCCCGTGGCCGGACCACCGCTGGAAGGGGTGGTGGGGCGATGAGCCACCGTATCACACACCGGTATTCGTGCTGACCCATCACCCGCGGCCCCCGCTCACGATGGCCGGCGGGACGGAGTTCCGGTTCGTCACCGACGGCATTCACGCCGCGCTCGAGCAGGCCAGGGGAGCGGCAGGAACCCAGGATATCCGGCTGGGAGGTGGGGTCGCCACGATTCGCCAGTTTCTCGGCGCCGCCCTGATCGACGAGCTGCACCTGGCGATCGCGTCGGTCTTACTCGGCACCGGGGAGCACCTCCTGGCTGGCATGGATCTCCCGGCTCTGGGCTACGAGTGTTCGGCGCAGGTCGCCGGTGCCAGGGCCACCCATGTCACGCTGCGGAAACGCGGTTGACCATATCCGTAACAGGATGAAACCTTGGTGGGGCGCGCCTCGTAGCTCCGGACGGACGGCCGGCTGGCGACCGAGGAGGACACCGTGTGGTTCAAGCACCGAGCCTGGATACCTGTCGCGTGGGGCCTCAGTCTCGCGAACCTGATCTTCGTCTGGGCGGCCGCCGGGCCGAATGAGCCGTGGCATCCCACCACTCACGCCCTCCTGGCGGTGCTGTTCGCTCTGGGAGCGCAACGCCTCGCGCAGCGGAATGCCTCGCTCGCTGACGCCGACGAGGACGAAAGTTCGCGCGAGCTCGAAGCGGGACGCCCCGATCAGGCAAAGATCGAGGGCGTAGAAGGCCGGCTCTCCGAGCTGGAGGAGCGGCTCGATTTCACCGAGCGTGCATTGGTGGACGTCCGCAAACGCGCTCAACAGCCCCCGCCCAAAGAGTGAACGAGCCGGCGTCACAAGGATCGATGCCCGCGCCATCACAGCTGCAAACGGTCTTCGGGAAACTCCGGGCGATCTTGCAGAAGCACGCGCCGGGTTTGCTCGTCTCGCAGGACTCATCCGACCTTTACGGTCTTGAGGCAACTCCCGGCCCGGCCACCCTGCGGTCCTGGGGCGGCACCCTGAGACGCCCGCGGATCCCCGTGGCCTGGGTCGCGATGCACAAGAGCTATGTGAGCTATCACTTCATGGGCCTGGGCCATCCGAAGGTGCGGGGGACCCTGTCGAAGCAGCTGGGTGCCCGCATGCAGGGGAAGACCTGCTTCAACTTCAAGACCGACGACGCGGTGATGTTCCGAGAGCTGGACGAGGTCACGGGGCGGGGGTTGGCGGCATTTCGCAAGGCCGAGTTCATCTAGACCATTACGCGTCCTGTGCCGACACCCATCTCCCATGCCGCGGTTGGCTTTGCGATCGCCGCCTGGACGCAACCCGAGCCACCCTCGCGCAAAGTCTGCGTGGTGGCCGCAGCCTGCGCGGCCCTGCCGGACATCGACGTGCTCGGGTGGCCGCTGCACCTGGCCAGCACCTCGCCGTTCGGCCACCGGGCCATCACCCACTCGCTCGTCTTCGCGCTCGTGAGCGCTCTCGTGGCTACGATCCTGTTCTTCCGTGGCGACCAATGGAGACACCACCGTGCGCGGATCGCCGGCATTCTCGGTCTGGCACTCCTCTCCCACCCCTGCCTCGATGGATTGTCGACCTACTCGGTCGGCGTCGAGTTCTTCGCCCCGTTCTCGGCGCAGCGACTCCGCTTTCCCTGGACGCCCTTGGGGGTTCCGTCCGCGGGCCTGGCCGGACAACTGATCCAGGAAGCGCTGCTGGTCCTTGCCCCGGCGGTCCTCATGGGATGGCTCGGGTTCCGACGGCGTGGCCCGAGCCTCCGCGAAAGCCGATAGCCCCATGTGGCAGCGAGTCCTTGGTGCGATCGGGGTGGTGTGGGGCGGCGCCCTGCTGCTGCAGCATTTCGTTCGCGCCCGCACCGAGCATTTCAACGGGGCCCTGATGGCGGGCCGAGCGGTCGCCTACGCCCTGGCGGCACTGGTATTCGTGGGCGGTCTCTTCCTGCTGCTGCGGCCTCGCCGCAATTGAAACCACGGGATCGGCGATCCCATGCACTCGCTGCGACGGTGAAGTCTCACCAGGCATCTCCACCATGTCCCCCCGGCCCGGAGCGGTCCATGCGCAAGCGGTTGATATGGCTCTTGTTCCCATCCTGCCTCATGATCGTTACCAGCCCCGGGGTCGCGCAGTCGCAGCGCGGCGGCCCCGTAGTACCGGGAATCACCGTCACGGTCGACCGGGCCCCTGGGCCCGATACGGTCGTGTACCAGCGTTCGATCACGCGCGCCGGCCACGACACCAGCGCCGGCACCCGCACCGTCGTCCGGCGGATCATCCCGGGGCCCGAGAATGCCCCGCAGCTCGCGGTCGAGCAGCGGTTCCCCTGGAACAGGGGCGAGATCGTGGACACGGCTCTCGCCGACCTCGGCACGTTGCGCGCCATCGCCCATCGCTCGCATCAACCGACCCGCACGATGCGCTTCGACTTCGTGGGAAACGAGGCTACGGGTGCGGTAGCTGTGGTCCCGGCACCCGGAGACACCGCCGCACCGGTCCAGTCGGTCCATCAGGCGCTGGGTGGGTCGGTCTTCGACTCCAATGTGCTCGATCTGGTGGTCGCGGCGCTGCCCTTGGCCCCGGGGTTTACGGCGGATCTGCCGTTCTTCATCTACGAGCGGGGCGGTCGAGTCGTGATGCCGGTCGCGGTGCGCGAGCGGACCACCGTCGCCTTCGCCAAAGTCGGACCGCGCGAGGTCTGGATTGTGACCGTCGGGGTGCCGGGAGCGCCGGCGACGATCTGGGTCGACACGCAGACGCGCGCCGTCCTGCGGGTCCGCTACGACATCAGCGCGAGCGGCAACAGCTTCACCGACGAGCGGATGACCCCGCTCCGAGGGTAGCGGCACCCGGCGCGGTTGCCTTGATGGTGACTGTGCCGTTCGGCATCTTTGGCCGATATCATGCCGAGCCCGCATCTGATTCTCGATTGCATCGGCCAGACACCGATCGTCGAGCTGCGCCGAGTCGTGCCGCCGGGCTCGGCCCGCATCATCGCCAAGCTCGAGTCCGCCAACCCGACGGGTGGCATGAAGGATCGCGTCGCCCAGGCCATGGTCAACGCCGCGGCGGCCGACGGGCGGCTGCACCCGGGCGACACCGTCGTCGAGTACACCGGGGGCACGACGGGTGTTTCGCTGGCCCTGATCTGCGCCGCCCGAGGCTACCGGGCGCACTTCGTTACCTCGGACGCCTTCAGCGCCGAGAAGCGGCGCACGATGCGCGCTTATGGGGCGACGCTCACCGAGATTCCGAGCGACCAGGGGCGCATCACCCAGCAGCTGATCAAGGCCATGATGCAACAGGCCGAGGAGCTGAGCCGCCGCCCGGGGCATTGGTTCTGCGACCAATTGAACAATCGCGACGGGGAAGCCGGGTATCACCCGTTGGGCGAAGAGCTGTGGCAGCAAGCGGAGGGACGCCTCGATGCGTTCGTCCAATCGGTCGGCTCCGCGCATTCCATCCACGGGACCGCCCACGCGCTGCGGCGTCACAATCCGCGTCTCCACGTCGCGGCCGCGGAGCCGGCCGAGTCGCCGGTGCTATCGGGGAAGGCCCCGGGGTCCCACAAGATCGAGGGGATTGGGATCGGATTCCTCCCGCCGCTCTGGAGGCGGGATGAAGTGGACGAGATTGTTGCCGCGACGACCGAGGAGTCGAACGCGATGGCGCGCCGCCTGGCACGGGAAGAGGGCATTTTCACCGGTACGTCCACCGGCCTCAACGTCATCGCCGCGCTGAGGCTGGCCCAGCGGCTCGGCGCCGGCGCCACTGTCGGCACGATTATCATCGACTCCGGGCTGCGCTACCTGAGCACCGAGGTGTTCACCTCATGACCAAACGCCAGCCTCCGGCAAGAGCGGCGGGCCCGGCGGTGCGCGCCTACTTCGCGTCACTGAGTCCCGCGACGCGCAAACGACTTGGCGCTCTCCGCACCGCCATTCGCGCCGCGGCTCCCGGGGCCGTTGAGGCCTTTAGTTACCGCATCCCCGCTTTCCGGCTCGACGGACGGATCCTCGTGTGGTACGCCGCCTTCACCCATCACGTGAGCCTCTATCCGATCGGCGGGGCGATCCGGCGCGCCCACAGTGCGGCCCTCGAGGGTTACGCCACGTCCCGGGGGACCGTTCGCTTCCCCCTCGCGAAACCCCTGCCGGTCGCGCTCGTAAAGCGACTCGTGAAGGCCCGCATCGCGGAAATGCGCAAGCGGTAGACTGCTCGCTGGAGCGTGCCATGTCTCGATCTACTCTCTGGATCGCCCTCGTCGCGGGCGTAGCGGCCGTCGAGCTGTTCGTGCGGTTTGTCCTGCCTTTCAATCTCGATCGGGTGCTCATCGTCGAAACGCTGCTATTCATCGCGGCCGGCTGCGCCGGTTTCGCGATCGCGGCGCGCTTGCCCCGGGCCGTGGGGTGGCGGCGCGCGCTCGAGCTGACGCTGTCGGGGGCGTTGCTGCTCGCCGCCATCCGTACCGGGCTGTGGGCCGCGGGGGGGGTTGCGTCGGTTCCCCGCGCCAACCTGGTCACCGGGGTTGTGGGCGCGGTGGCCGTGGCGGTCGTCTGGTGGCGCAGTCGCCGCGCGGACCGGATTCGGGCCCCGAGCTCCTGACGGGCTTGGACATGCCGTTCGATCTCCAGCCGGTGTTGCAGGGCACGCTCCTCGACCTGCGGCCGCTCCGCCCCGAGGACTTCGAAGACCTCTACGCGGTGGCGTCGGATCCGCTCATCTGGGAGCAGCATCCGGCCAAGGATCGCCACCAGCCGGAGGGGTTCCGGACGTTCTTCCGCGAATCCCTGGAGTCCGGCGGCGCGTTGATCGCGCGCGACACGAAGACCGGCCGGGTGATCGGTTCCTCGCGTTTCCACGGGTACGACGCGAGCCGGAGTGAGATCGAGATTGGGTGGACCTTTCTGGCCCGTGCCTACTGGGGCGGTCGCTACAATGGGGAAATGAAGCGACTCATGCTCCAGCACGCCTTTCGGTTCGTGGAGCGGGTCGTGTTCCTGGTCGGTGTGAACAACCGGCGCTCGCAGGTGGCGGTCGAGCGCATCGGCGCCGTCCGCACGGGATTGCGTCCCGACGCCCATGGTCGGGAGAGCGTGGTGTACGAGATCACGGCACAGATGGTGACCCCTCTATTAGATCGAGGCTGATGCGAGAGGTGCTGATCAGTCCCCGGGTCATCAGAATTGCGGTGATTCTCGCCCTGGTGGGAGCCACCGCCGTCGTGGTCGTGCAGAACGGCAACGCCCGCCGCCAAGCACAGATCGCCGCATGCCGAGCGCGCTACGCCGCCGCCAAGACGGCGGCCGATACCGTTGCGGTGGATGCCTGGTTGCTGCCGAACCCGGGCGGCCGTGTGCAGCTATGGCAGCGATGCGGCCAATATCGCCGGAGCGGGGTCCTTACCCCATGAGCAAGGGTCCGCAATGAATCCCCTCGCGACGCCGAGCCTCGAGCTCATTCCCATGACCGGGGCCCTCGCCGCCGCGGAGCATTCCGGACGAGCGGCGCTGGCGGCAGCCCTGCGGGTGCCGGTACCGGCCGAGTGGCCGCCGCAATTCTATGAGGCCGATGATCTCGATCGCATGACCCGCCTGCTGCACGACGAGCGCAATGCCGGGTGGACGCTGTACTATCTGGTCCGGCGAGCTCCCGCACGGACCCTGGTAGGGGTCGCGGGGTTCGGCGGCAGGCCGACGACCAAAGGAGTGGTCGAAATCGGCTACGGGCTGCTCGCCGAGCATCGCCGAATGGGACTGGCCACGGAAGCCGTGATGGCGCTCCTCGAGTTCGCTTTCCATCATCCCTCGGTCGAGATGGTGGTGGCCGAGACATTCCCGCACCTCCAGGCTTCGATCGGGGTTCTCCAGCGTACCGGGTTCCGGCTGGACTCCGAGAGCGGCCGGGGGGGCGCGCTGCGGTTTCAACGCTTCCGCTCAATGGACCCCTCATGACCATGATCCGCATCCTAGTCCCCGCCGGTCTCCTGATGGCGACCGGCACGGCCACAGTCGCGAGCGCCCAAAGGGAACCCGGGGAGCAGCGGGGGCTGACCTCGCTGTACGTCGAGGACCTCACCTGGCCCGAAGTCCGGGATGCCATCAAGGGGGGCCGTTCGACAGCCCTCATCTACGCCGGGAGCACCGAGCAGAACGGCCCCCATATGGCCATCGGCAAGCACACTTTCATCGCGCACTACGTCGCGGGGCGCATCGCACAGGAGCTGGGTGACGCCCTGGTCTACCCGACGCTGCCATTCGCGCCGACCGGCGATGTGGCCGCGCGAACGGGACATATGCGGTTTCCGGGCTCGGTCTCGCTCACCGGCCAGACGTTCGAGGCCGTGGTGCGTGAGGTGGCGCTCAGTGCCGTTGCCGCCGGATTCCACGAGGTGTACCTGATGGGCGATCACGGTGGGGGACAGGATGAGCTGCGTCACGCCGCGGCCTCGGTGCAGGCCGCCGTGCGCTCCCGCGGGATCCGCGTCGCCTACCTGGGTGACCTCTACTATAAGGAGACGGAGCAGGCGAACGGCTACCTTCGTTCGCACGGCATCCCGATCGGCGCGCACGCCGGAGCGCACGATACGGGTGAACTGATGGCCATCGACTCCAGCGGCCGTTGGATCCGCCGGGACAAGCTCGCCCCGAGCGACAGCGCTCATTTCGCCGAGACCGGCGTCGACGGCGACCCCACCCGGGCGACGCCGGAACTGGGCCAGGTGTTTCTCGGCTACAAGATCCAGGACGCGGTAGCGGAGATCCGGTCGCTCCGGGCGAAACCGCTGTCGCGCCCTTGAAGGCGCCGGCCGCGCCCTGCGACTTTCGACCTGATGGAAGGGCACGAAACCGATGAACGATCACGTGGTTGTCATCACCGGGGCCAGCTCCGGTATCGGCGCCGCCTTGGCGCGCCTCCTGGCCTCCCGGGGGGATTCGCTGATGCTGGTCGCCCGCCGCAGGGACCAGCTCCAGGCCGTCGCCGCCGCGTGCGGTGGGCGCGCGGCGACACTGGTGGCCGATGTGGGAGACCGGAATCAGGTCCGCCAGGTGGTCGCGGCGGCGCTGGCCCGTTTTGGCCACGTGGACGTGTGGATCAACAACGCCGGGCAGGGGATCTCGCGCCCTCCGTCGCAGCTCACCGACGAGGACGTGGACACGATGATGCGCATCAACGTCAAATCCGTGCTGTATGGAATGCAGGAGATCCTGCCCCACTTCAAGGAGCGGGGGCGCGGTCAGGTGATCAATATCTCGAGCCTGCTCGGCCGCATCCCGTTCGCCGTCATCCGGTCGGCCTATAGTGCCGCCAAACACTACATGAACGCGCTCACGGCGATGTTCCGAACCGAAGTACAGCAGACCCACCCGGACATCCAATTCACGCTCGTGTCCCCCGGAGTGGTGCAGACGGATTTTGGATTGAGTGCCAGGCACGGGGGACCGGACTCGAGAAGCCTGCCGGACTCCCAGGACGCCGAGACGGCGGCCCAGGTCATCGCCGACGTGATCGAGACGCGTCGGCCGGACGTGTACACGAACCGTGGCGCCCAGGCCCGCGTGGCGCAATACTACGCGACCCTCGGCGCGGACCCATAGGGGACCAGCGTCGCCATGCGGCTCTGGACGCTCCACCCTCGACACCTCGATGCCCGCGGGCTCGTAGCGCTGTGGCGTGAGGGGCTCCTCGCCCGGGCAGTGCTGCGCGGTCGCACGCGCGGCTATCGCCACCATCCTCAGCTCGAGCGGTTCCGGGCCCATCCGCATCCGGTCGCGGCCATCAACACCTATCTCGCGGAGGTGCTGGCGGAGGCGCACCGGCGGGGCTATCGCTTCGATGCCCGGAAGATCCGAGGCCGGCGCACCACAGTGCAAATTCGGACCACTACGGGACAGGTTCGCTACGAATGGTCCCACCTCCTGCGCAAGCTGCGGGTGCGCTCGCCTCAGGCGTACCGTCTCGCCCGAGGGGTACCGCCGCTCGCACACCGGTTGTTCCGCCTGGGACCGGGACCGGTCGCGCCGTGGGAAGTCCGGACCCCATCGCCGTGAAGGGGTCGACCCGCCGAGCTTGTCGGTAACCCTCGGAGCCCGCAGTATTCGCGCATGATCTCCGGTCCAGAAGCCCTGCAGCGGTTGCAAGAGGGCAACCGTCGTTTTGTCGCGAACCTGCACGAGCCCGCCGTGGCGCTCGATGAGACCCGGCGTGCGGCCCTGGCCCTGGGGCAGCAGCCGTTCGCCATCGTGCTCGGGTGCTCGGACTCGCGGGTCCCTGCCGAGATCGTGTTCGGACAGGGGTTCGGCGACCTGTTCGTCATTCGGGTCGCGGGGAATATCGTGGCGCCCTCCCAGATCGGCAGCGTGGAGTTCGCCGCGTCGCTCTACGGGACCCGGCTAGCGGTCGTGCTCGGCCACACGCAGTGCGGGGCGGTGTTGGCCACGTTGCAGGAGCTGGGGCAGGGCACGCGCCAGCCCTCACCGAACCTCCGGGCAATCGTCGACCGGATTCGGCCGGCCGTCGAGCCGTTGGTGTCCACGACGCGAGCTTTGGAACCTCCGGAGCTGGTGTCCCAGGCCGTTCGCGCCAACATCCGCGCTTCCGTAGAGCAGTTGCGACACGGCTCCCGAATTCTCGAAGATCTCGTGGCGCGGCAAGGGTTGTTGATCGTCGGCGCCGAGTACCACCTGGAGACCGGGGCCGTGGAGCTCCTGGGCCCTGTGCCAACTTGATGGGATCCGCGGGGGACCGCAGCTTAAGCAAGCCTCGAGGCGAGGTCATTCAAGGAGACCAGCCCAGATGCAGAAGACCCAACAATTGTTGCATGCGGTGATCAAGCGCCTCGAGCAACGGCTCCACTCGGATCTCGATGCTGACGGCCGAATCGGCCACGCAGAGCAATCCCCGTGATCGAGGAACTCCAGATCGCCGCTCTGCGTCAGCACCTGGCCCGCCAGCTCAGCTGGCATGACGCGCACGCTGATTTCGACTCCGCCGTGAAGGATCTGCCACCGGCGCAGCGCGGCGTGGCGCCGGCCGGCCTGCCGTATTCCCCGTGGCAGCTGGTGGAGCACATTCGCCTGGCGCAGGCGGACATTCTGGCCTTCTGCGCGCGCGCCGACTACGAGGAAGGCCACTGGCCGGATGACTACTGGCCGGCCACGGCGGCGCCGCCCGCCGCCAAGGCCTGGGATGCAAGCCTCGCCGCGTATCGCCGGGATCGTGAAGCGCTGGAGCAGCTGATCAACGACCGGCACTGCGACCTGTTCGCCAAGGTGCCCGCGGGCAACGGCCAAACGTTTCTGCGGGAGTTTCTACTGGTCGCCGACCATACCGCCTACCACGTCGGGCAATTGGTGGCCGTGCGCCGCCTGCTCGGCAGCTGGTCCGGCAGTTGAGGGAGAGGAGGGCCGTCATGATCACCGGCGCGCACACCATCATCTACAGCACCAAGCCCGAAGCGGACCGGGCTTTTCTCCGTGACGTGCTGCATTTCCCGCACGTGGACGCCGGAGCAGGATGGCTCATCTTCGGATTGCCGCCCGCCGAAGTCGCGGTCCACCCCTCCGAGACAAGCGACGGACATGAGCTGTACCTGATGTGCGATGATATCGCCACGGTGATCCGGGAGATGTCCCGCCACGGCATCGCCTGCACTCCGGCGAACGATCGCGGCTGGGGGGTGCTGGCCACGATCACCCTCCCGGGTGGCGGCCAGCTCGGGGTCTATCAACCCCGGCACGCGCGGCCACCGCAGGCAAGCACCGGCACCAGCAAGCGCTGAACCAGAGGAGCACGCCATGGTGAAGTCCGAGAGCAAGTCCGCGCCCATCCGCCAGCTCGCCAGGTACGAGGTTCGACCGGAGTCGCTGGCGCGCTGCGTGGCGGCCATCCATGAGTTCGTGGCCTACGTGCGCGCCAGTGAGCCCGGGACCCTGCGCTACGAGGTCTGGCAGGAGCCCGACCATCCGACGCGGTTCGTCCACATCTTCGTCTTCCGGGACGCCGCCGCCGATCGAGCGCACTCCGAGTCGGCCGCCGTAAAGAAGTTCGCCTCGATCCTGTACCCGGAGTGCCTGGCACCGGTCGAGTTCATCGACTACACCCAGATCGCCGCCAACGCGGAGCTGCCGGGCCGATAGGTCCGGGCCTATGACCTGCGAGGGGAGTGCCGGCGCCGTTCCAGCACCGGGCGCTCCCGGCCCACGAGGGGGATGACCCCATGCCCGATATCATCCTCGATTTCCCGATCAAAGCTGCCGCGGCCCGGGTGTATCAAGCGATCAGCACGCCAGCCGGATTGGATCAATGGTGGACGGCAAAGTCGAAAGGCGAACCCCGAGTCGGCGCCGAATATGAGCTGTGGTTCGGCCCGCAGTACGATTGGCGCGCCAAGGTCACGCGCTGCCGGACGGATGCCGAATTCGAGCTGGAGCTGACCCGAGGCGACAAAGAGTGGGTCGGGACCAGGGTCGGCTTCGTTCTGCGGGGAGAGGGGAGCGGGACCCTCGTCAAGTTCCGTCACCTCGGCTGGCCGACCGAGAGTGAGCAGTGGCGGGTATCATGCTACTGCTGGGCCATGTACCTCCGCATTCTGCGACGCTACCTCGAGCACGGAGAGACGGTGGCCTACGAGCGGCGCCTGGATGTGTGAGATGAGAAACCGAGCCTGACTCGGCTACCAATAACCCGAGAGCCCCCCATGACCATCGCGGCAGCGCTGTTGCCGGAATTCGAACAGGAAATGAAGACCACCCGACGGGTGCTCGAGCGGGTGCCGAGCGACAAGGGCCAATGGAAGCCGCATCCCAAATCGTTCTCGTTGGGCCACCTGGCGCAGCTGGTCTCCTGGATGCCCGGGTGGATCGGGAGCACGCTGCGGGAAACCGCGCTCGATCTCGCGCAGGCGGGAGGCTACAGCTACGAGACGACGGAGACATTACTGCGGGGCTTCGACGAGAACGTGGCGAGCGCGCGGAAGGCCCTCACCGCGAGCACGGATGCCGATTGGTCGGTCCCGTGGTCGCTGAAGCACGGCGCGCGGACGCTGTTCAGCGCCCCGCGCGGCGTGGTGGTGCGCCAGCACATCAGCCACCTGATCCACCATCGCGCGCAGCTCGGGGTGTACCTGCGCTTGATCGACGTGCCGGTCCCGTCGATGTACGGGCCCACGGCGGATGAACGCACCTTCTAGGTGCCAGCCAGCATGACGATCCAGATTGCCTTATTGCGCGCCATCAACGTGGCCGGCCACCAATCCGTGTCCATGGGCGACCTTCGGGACCTGCTCACCCGACTCGGGTACGCAAACCCGCGGTCGCTGCTGCAGAGCGGCAACTTGGTGTTCGAGGCGAGGACCAGGCTCGGCGCGAGCCTGGAGCGCGCGCTCGAGACGGCGGCCAAACGCCGTCTCGCGCTCGAGACCCCCTGGTTCGTCCGGACGGCCACGGAATGGCGAGCGGTGATCGCCGGAAACCCGTTCCCCAGAGAGGCGAAACGCGATCCGGGCCATCTCCACGTCCTGGTTCTGAAGGGCGCGCCCGATCGCCGCAAGGTCGCGGCGTTGCAGGACGCCATCACCGGGCCGGAGGTCGTGCGCCCCGGCGCACGGCATCTCTACATCACTTACCCCGACGGCGCCGGCCGCTCGCGCCTCACCAGCGCGGTGATCGAACGGGCCATCGGCCTGGTCGGCACCGGGCGCAATTGGAACACCGTGCTCAAGCTGGCAGCGCTCGTGACAACCTGAACCTCGACTCCCCGCTTGTCCGGCGCCCCAGGACCGGGCAACTTACGCAGACACTCATTCCTCACCACCAGCGAAGGCTATGCCCAAGTCCGCCGCGAAGTCCGACCAGGAAAAGATGAAAACCAAGGCTTACGAAAAAGAGCTGCGCCGGCTCCAGGCCGAGCTGTGCCGGCTCCAGGACTGGGTCAAGCACAAGGGTCTGCGGGCGATGATCATCTTCGAGGGCCGCGATGCGGCGGGGAAGGGGGGGACGATCAAAGCCCTCACTGAGCGCGTGAGCCCCCGGGTGTTCCGCCTGGTCGCCTTGCCGGCACCCTCGGATCGTGAGAAGTCGCAAATGTACCTGCAGCGGTACATGGCCCATTTCCCGGCGGCGGGGGAGGTCGTGATCTTCGATCGGAGCTGGTACAACCGCGCCGGCGTGGAATACGTGATGGGGTTCTGCACCAAGGAGCAGCACAAGGAATTCCTCAAGCGCTGCCCCGAGATCGAGAACTACATCGTCGAGGCCGGGATCTACCTCATCAAGATCTGGCTCGAAGTGAGCGACGCGGAGCAGAAGCGCCGGTTCGAAGCGCGCGTCGACGATCCGCTCCGCCAGTGGAAGCTGAGCCCGATGGACTTGCCGTCGCGCGCCAAGTGGTTCGAGTACTCCCGCGCGCGTGACATGATGCTCGAGGCCACCGACACGAAGGACGCACCCTGGTACATCCTGCGCTCCGACGACAAGAAGCGCGCCCGGCTGAACTGCATCCGCCATATCCTCGATCAGATTCCCTACAAGAAGGCGCCCCGCGAGAAGGTGAAGCTCCCCAAGCGCTCCATGAAGGGCGCGTACGACGACCAGGCATCGATCAAGGACCGGAAGTTCGTGGCGGAGAAATATTGACGGCGGTGGGCTCGGCATCGGCTCGCCTGCTCATCCTGGCGCTGCTCGGTTGCCGGGTCGGCGCACCCGGCGGCGGCGCCGCTTCACTCGACCCTACTCACGCCGCATCCATGGTGGACAGCGTCCGCGCCTTCGCTGACAGCGTCGCCCGTGGCATCACCACCCGAGGGCCGGTGGCCTGGCGGGACTATCTGGCCGACGACCCAGCGTTCTTCATGGCCTCCGAAGGCCGCCTAGTGTTCCCGAATCACGAAGCGGCCAGTCAGACGATCGAAGCCCTGCGCCATCAAATCACCGAGATCCAGCTGCGCTGGGGCGACTCATTGCGGGTCGATCCCCTGGCGCCGGGGCTCGCGGTCCTTGCCGCCTCCTATCACGAAACGCGGGTCGATACCACGGGGAAGCGGCTGGAAGAAGATGGCTTCTTTACAGGACTGGTGGAGCACCGGGCCGGCCGATGGCAGCTGCGCGATGCCCACTGGTCAGTGGTCACGCCGCCCCCGGCGGTGCCCTGACCCGCATGCTGTACGTGGTCATCGAACGGTTCCGGGGGGGAGACGCCCTCCCGGTTTACCGCCGGTTGCGTGACCGGGGCCGACAGATTGCGCCGGGTTTGCAGTATCATGGAAGCTGGGTCAGTCAGGACTTCACCCGTTGCTGGCAGGTGATGGAGTGCGCGGACCCACAGCTCCTGAGCCAATGGATGGCGACCTGGAGCGACCTCGTCGAGTTCGAGGTGGTCCCGGTGAACACCTCGGCCGAGGCGGTTGCGGCGATCACACCCAGGCTATAAGGAAGGACACTCCGATGCGGTGGACCGCCGTCCGCATCATTCACGCTCCGGCCGACCGCGTGTTCCACACCGTCGCCGAACCGGAGGAGTTCCACCGGGCGATTCCCGACGGCGAGAACGCCCAGTCCCGGGATCCACCCGTCGCGGCGTCGGCACGAAATCCCGTGCGCATGGACCCGGTGACCGATCGCCTGTCGGCCCGCGTGATGATCCGGCTGATCGCTCGGATGGTGCAGCCGGCGCTTGACAAAGACCTGGATGCGGTGAAGGTCTACTGCGAACGCTGAGTCCACCTTTTCGTCGATTGGAGCACGTCATGCCCGAGAGCGTCTATAAGGTGATCGAGCTGGTGGGGACCAGCACCGAGTCCTGGGAGAAGGCGGCCGCCGCCGCCATCAAGCGGGCGGCCAAGAGTCTGCGCGATCTGCGCATCGCCGAGGTGTCGGCCCTCGACATCCAATTGAAGGATGGCCGGGTCGAGCATTATCGCGCCAAGGTCAAGGTGTCTTTCAAGTACGAAGGTGACTGAACCGGAGGCTTCCATGACGGGTCTGATGCTGCTGTGGCTCCCGATTCTGGTATCGGCGGTGATCGTCTTTGTGGTCAGCTCGCTGATCCACATGGTGCTGCCCTGGCACAAAGACGACTATCCCAAGATGCCCAACGAAGAAAAGTTCATGGACGCGCTGCGGCCCCTTGCCATTCCACCCGGCGACTACATGGTGCCGCGCCCGGCGAACCGGGAAGACCTGCGGACCCCGGAGTTCGCCGACAAGCTCCGGAAGGGCCCCGTGATGGTGGTCACCGTGCTTCCTAACGGGCCCATGGCGATGGGCTCGAACCTCGTGCAGTGGTTCTGCTTCTGCGCGGTAGTGAGCCTGTTCTCGGCCTACGTGGCGGGGCGGGCGCTGCCGCCCGGCTCCCCGTATCTGCACGTGTTCCGATTCGCCGGCGTCACGGCGTTCGTGGGCTACTCGGTGGCGCTCTGGCCGCTGTCCATCTGGTTCCGCCGCGCCTGGTCCATCACGGTGAAGGCGACCTTCGACGGACTCATCTACGGGCTCCTCACCGCCGGGACGTTCGGGTGGCTGTGGCCGCACGCCATGTAACGGCGCTGGTCGTCGGACAACGAGCCCAGCGGCGGCTCACGCTCACCTCCGAGCACGTGGAGGCGTTTGCCACGATCACCGGGGACCGGAATCCGTTGCACTTCGACCCGGGGTTCACCGCCGGCACCCGGTTCGAACGCCTCATCGTCCAAGGCGGTCTCACGACCGGCCTGCTCCACGCCCTCGTGGCGATGGATCTCCCCGGTCCCGGGACGGTCTTCTTGAGCCAGAACTGGCGGTTCACGGCACCGGTCTTCATCGGGGACACCATCACGGCGGAAGTGGAAGTGGCGAGCGTTCACCCGACCAAGCCGGTCACCGAGCTGCGCGTGCGGGTGACGCGCCAGACCGGTGAGGTCGTATTGGAAGGTGAGGCCTGGTGCTACACCGCGACTCCGCAGTGAAGCTCCTGGCAGGGACCACGTGACGCTCGCCCAGGAGCTGGCCCAACTGTTCGAGGAAACCGCGGCGGCGCATCACCGGGCGTTTGCCAGCACCAACGGGGATGACCCCGCGTGGGCCGAGTGGTACGCGCAACATCTGCGCGACCGCCTCCTCCATCTGCTCGGCCGCCCGTTGGAGGTCAAGGCGCTTGCGGCCGAGCTGACCGCTCTGGACGCGGCGCACCGCCGCGAGGGCGCGACGGCTCCCTGGCCCGAGTACTATGCGCACCGGCTGCTGCGGCGGCATGGAAGCTCCTGAGCTCCTCCGCCGCAGAACCACCGTTGTTTGGCTGCTCCTGTTCGTCCTGGAGTGTGCACCCTCCCGCGCCCCCTCGACGAGCCCACCCGCCGCGGCACCTACCCCCACTCCCGACCCGACCCCTCCGGCACTCAGCAGGGTGGAGACCATGCTGCAGGACGACATGCGTCCCGATGCCGCGATCCCCTGGAGTCCGGGACGTCTGCTCGCCTGGAATGATTTTGCCGGGACACCACCACAGCCGGACACTCGAGAGGCGGCGCGCACCACGACCGTGTTGTACTACGCGTGGCGCTGCCGGGGGGCCGCGACGAGCAGCTTCGAATTCGCCGCGATCGCGGGATTCGTGCCCCGCGATTCCTGGGTACGCCCCGGGATCCCCGCCGATACCGCCAACGCCGCCCGCGTGCTGCGCCACGAGCAGACGCACTTCGACCTGGCGGAAGTGTATGCGCGACGGATGCGTCAACGGCTCGAGACCGTCTCCCACCCCTGCGCCCGGACGAACGCCGAGCTGGAGTCGGTGGCGGGACAGCTGGTGCGGGACGAGGCGGATGCGCAACGCCGCTACGACGCGGAGACCGATCACAGCCTGGTGGTCGCGCGCCAGGCCGAATGGGAGCAGCAGGTCGCGAACGATCTCGCCTCCCTGAGCCGGTATGCGGGGCGGGTCATCCACGGCAATCCCGACCGGTGAGGCCGCCGTCCGCGCAACGCCTCGCCCAGGCCGGGATCATCATTCAGTTCCTGGCGCTGATCCGCACCCTCGCGGAGTTCTTCCGGTTACGGCACGCCCTGGGGGCCGGCGCGACGATCGAGGGGCTCGCACCGTATGTGACCGGTGCATTGCTGGCGGCCGGCGGGGCCGCGATCGCGGTCGTCTGCTACTTTTTCCAACGCTATCGCTGGGCAGCAATGGTCGCCGCCGCAACCGTCGTCCTGCTGATCGCCTACAAGGTCGCGGCATTGCCCTGAGAGAGATTTCTCACCAGTTTGCGATTCATGGCACCGCCGTCCATCCTCCGCACCGGGGGCATCGTCGTCGCGATCTCCATCGCCGCCGCCTGCAGCAGCTCATGGTACGGGTCCGTCAGCAACGATTGGGACGCGCGCGGGCGCGGGGCCTACGACCTGCCGATCCGGTTCGTGACCGACACCACGGTATTTCCGGCCGGTTCTTCCGGCTGTCCGGTCACGTGGTTCGACCCGCGCGACCATCACGCGTTGCGCCTGACCCAATCGGGGCGGGACGACACGGGAGGCTACCGTGGGGACTACCTCGTGACGCCCACCGGCCGCTACGGCGTTCGCGCCGGGGAGCTGCTGCGTGTGGATTGCGCGAACGGCCGCGCCGTGGGGATCGTGCCCGAACCGAAGACTTGAATCGCCAGTGATCTCGTTCCGGTGCTCGGCACTGCTGTTCGATATGGACGGTGTGCTGGTCGACTCCCACGCGGTCTACACGCGTACCTGGCTGCGCTGGGCGAAGCGTCACGGATTGGACCCGGAGCCGCTGCTCGCCGCCGGACTGGGACGCCGTACCCGGGAGGCGTTGTTGTCCGTCGTGCCGCATCTCGCCACCGATCAGGAAGTCGACTGGCTCGATACCACGGAGCTCCAAGACCTCGAAGGCATCGTGGAGGTGCGGGGTGCCGCGGATCTGGTGCGCTCGCTCCCCCCGGAGCGGTGGGCGGTCGTCACCTCGGCGGGCCGGGACCTCGCGTTGAGCCGGTTGCAGGCGGCCCGGGTACCCGCGCCGTCACTTCTCGTGACGGCCGAGGACATCGCCCGCGGCAAACCGGCCCCCGACGGCTTTCTGCTCGCGGCGCACCGGCTGGGCTGGGCCGCGGAGACCTGTCTCGTGTTCGAGGATGCGCCCGCGGGGATCGCCGCGGCGCGGGCGGCCGGGATGCGCCCCGTCGCGCTCACCACCATGTACGGCGTCGATCGCCTCCCTCCGGCCGATGCATCGATCGCCGATTTCAAAGGGGTTCAGGTGAGGCTGGACGGCACCGCGATTGTCGTGCAGCTTCCCTCGCAGCCCGCGCCGTAACGTCGTTTCACTGGTCTCTTGCGTGAGGAGTCTCCCCCGATGGCCCCCGTTCCGTTCGACATGCGCCTGGTGCAGCGCGGCGCACGCCTGCGCCGCACGCCGTTTTTCGAAGCCACCCAACGCTGGGGCGCGAAGGGGTACACCGTCTACAACCACATGCTGTTCCCCATTTGCTTCGATGAGCTCGAGGCGGAGTACTGGCACCTCATCAACCACGTCACGCTGTGGGACGTCGCCGTGGAGCGCCAGGTTGAGATCACCGGCCCCGACGCGTTCCGCTTCGCGAACCTGTTGACGCCCCGGGACCTCAGTAAGTGCGCGGTCGGCCAGGGCAAGTACGTGGTCATCACGGGGGAAGACGGCGGCATCATCAACGACCCGGTGTTGATGCGCCTGGGGGAGAACCACTTCTGGTTGGCGCTCGCGGACTCGGACGTCCTGCTGTGGGCCCGCGGGGTCGCCCGGGCAGCCGGGATGAAAGTCGAGATCACCGAGCCGGATGTCTCCCCGCTGCAAGTTCAGGGTCCCAAGGCCAAAGCGGTCGTGCAGGCGCTGTTCGGGGACGCGGTCCTGAAGCTCGCCTACTACTGGTTCCTCGAAACCAAGCTCGACGGCATCCCGGTGGTGGTGACCCGCACGGGGTGGAGCGGCGAGGTCGGCTTCGAGATCTACCTGCGGGACGGCAGCCGCGGCGAGGACCTGTGGGAGCGTGTGATGGCCGCCGGGAAGCCGCACGACATTCGGCCCACCGGTCCTTCCGACATCCGCCGTATCGAGGCAGGCATCCTGAACTGGGGAGCGGACATCACGCTCGCCGATACGCCCTACCACGTGGGGTTGGAACGCCTGGTGGACGCCGCCAAGACCGAGGACTACATCGGCCGCGAGGCGCTGCGCCGGGTCAAGGCCCAGGGTCCCACCCGCCTCCTGGCCGGGGTCGAAATCGCCGGCGCCCCGATCAGCTTCAACGCCACCAAGTGGCCGGTGCTCGCCAACGGGCAGCGGGTGGGCCATATCACTTCGGCGATCCACACGCCGCGACTGAAGAAGAACATCGGCTACGCGATGGTGCCCGCGGCCCACGCTACGACCGGCAAGACGCTGACGGTGGCGATCCCCGAGGTGGGGGAACGCGCGGCCACGGTCGTGCAGCGACCGTTCGTGGACCCACAGAAGGAAATCCCGAAGCATTGATCCGGCGGCTCCGGTGAACGTCTTCAAGCCGTTGGAGCGGTTCCTGCGGCGGCGCTTTCTCGCCGCGACCGATCGGCCGTTCACCGGAGATTACGTCACGAGTCCCCGTGACGCCTTGCACCTGGGGCGGGCACCGCGCTTGCTCCTGTTGCGACAGGACCGGATCGGCGACGTGCTGGTCTCCGTTCCCTTGATCCGCGCGCTGCGGACCAAGTACCCGCAGGCGGTGATTCACATGCTGTTCAGCCGCACCAACTACGGCGTGCGGCAGGCCGTGCTCCCCTGGATCGATCGGGCCTGGCGTTACGACAAGACCCCCGCCAGTGCCGTCTCGCTCATCCGGGCGTTTCGCCGGGAGGGCTACGACCTCGTGGTGGACCTGATGGACAGCCCATCCACCAACTCGCAGCTCGTGGCGCAGTGGAGCCGGGCCCGGGCGCGGTTGGGAATCCGCCACGAGCGGGCGGGGCATTACACCGTGGCCGTGCCGCTGCTCGATCGGGAGCGCGTCCATATCGTCGAGCGACTGGCCCAGCTGCTGCTCCCCTTCGACCTGGACCCGGCCACGGTCCCGATGGACCTGGAATACCGTTTGACCGACGCCGAGCGGGCGCTCGCCCGGACCCGGCTCGCGCCCACCGACAAGCGGTGGCGGTTCGGCGTCAACATCTCCGGATCGAGCCTCGCCCGCTTCTGGGGCCGGGACAACTTCATCTCCCTGATCCGGTGGTTCCAGTTCAGCGACCCGCGGTTCCACGTGACCGTCGTCGGCGCGCCGACCTACGAGGAGGATCTCGCGGCGATCGCCGCGGCGACCGGAGCGGGGCGGCTTCCCACGCTCGACTTCCACGAGTTTGCCGCGGTGGTACGCGAGTTTGACCTGGTACTCACGCCGGACACGGCGGTCCTGCATCTCGCCGCGGCCTGGAAGATTCCTCAGGTGGACATGTTCCATCAGCCGCCCGGGGCGCCGCTCCCCTGGTACCCGTGGCACTCGCCGTATCGCGCGTTGCTGCATCCGGATGGCGTCGGATTCATTCCCCAGGAGGCCGTACGCGCCGCGCTGCAGTCGCTCCTTGCCGAGCGCTTCGGCGCTCCTTCCTGAGGCCTGGCCGGGTGTTTAGCATGCGAAGTATGACCCGGCGGAGAACCAGTTTGACCGACGCCAGACTGGCGGTGCTGACCGGCTTCGTGAGCCTGTCCGTAGCGGCGCTCTCATGTAGTGAAGACTCGACGGGAACTGTCCTGTGTCCCGCGGGAGCAGTGTGCGCACTCCACCCAACGTTATTCGTGGTAGGACAGGTGCGGGACTCATCGGACGCGCCCCTGGCTACGGTCCCAGTGCTCGCCGACGCCTATCTGAGCTCTTGTGGAAGCAGCAACCTGGCCGAGGCAATTCCCAAGCCGCTCGGCGGGACCAGCGACAGTCTCGGGCACTACGTGTTCGGCATCCAGCCGCAGCGCGAGCGCCCCGGCGTTTGCCTCCGCCTGCGCGCGATCCACGGCACGGACACCATCGTGACGGACACAGGAGGCTTGACCTTCATTCCGCCACCCGCGGTTCCCGAAACCCTTACTATCAATTTCGTCTTCCCCTAATGCAGCGCCGCTCGGCTCCACTACCTTGAACCCATGAGCCTTGCCAGCGTTGTCTCGGACCGTGTCCCCCCGGCACATGGCGTCGGCCCGGCCTCAGCGCAGCTGGTCACGGAAATCGAGCGCATCGTTGCGGCGCAACGTGCGCACGCTCCGGTCATGGCCGCGACGACGCCGGCGGAGCGGCGCGCCCGGCTGCGGCGCCTGGCGCGGGCGATCGACGCGCACCGGTCCGAGATCGCCCAGGCGATCCACGACGATTTCCGGCGGCCGCACGCGGAAACGGATCTCGTGGAGACCTACACCGTCCTGGCCGAGATCAACCACGCCGTCGCCCATCTGGGTCGCTGGATGCGGCCGGTCCGGACGGGGACGCCGCTGCTCCTGTTCGGGACGTCGAGCCGGGTCACCTACGAGCCGCGTGGCGTGGCGCTGATCCTGGCCCCCTGGAACTACCCCTTCAGTCTCGTCATCAACCCGCTCGTGGCCGCGATCGCGGCGGGCAACTGCGCCGTCTGCAAGCCGAGCGAGAAGACACCGCACACGAGTCGGTTGATCAAGACGCTGCTCGAGTCCTGCGGTGACCCCCGGGAGGTCGCCGTGGTGGAAGGCGGACCCGAGGTGGCCGAAGCCCTGCTGCGCCAGCCGTTCGACCACATCTTCTTCACCGGGTCCACACAGATCGGCCGGGTAGTGATGGCGGCGGCGGCCCGCCATCTCGCCTCCGTCACGCTCGAGCTGGGGGGCAAGTCGCCGGCGATCGTGGACGCCTCCGCCGACCTCGAGGCCGCGGCCGCCCGCATCGCCTGGGGCAAGTTCGTCAACGCCGGCCAGACCTGCGTCGCCCCTGACTACGTCCTGGTGCAGGAGGCGCAGCGCGACGCGTTCGTGGCCGCGCTGACCAGAGCCATCGCCCGCCTGTACGGTACCACGGAGGACGAACGCCAGGCTTCCCCCGACCTCGCGCGCATCGTGGATGAGGCGCACTACCTGCGGCTGGCCGACGTGCTGGAACGAGCGGTGGGAGCAGGGGCGCGCGTGGCGATCGGCGGGAGGATGGATCGGGCCTCGCGCTACGTCGCCCCCACCGTCCTGACCGACGTCTGCCCCGATTCTCCGGCGATGCAGGGAGAGATCTTCGGACCGATTCTTCCGGTGCTCGGATACCGGGACACGACCGAGGCGGTGGCGGTGGTGCGATCGCGCGACAAGCCGCTGTCGCTGTACGTCTTCAGCCGGGATGAGCGGGCAACGCGGACGCTTCTCGCCGGAACGTCCGCGGGAGGCACCACGATCAACAACACGCTGCTCCATTACGGGAACCCGGCGCTGCCGTTCGGCGGGGTAGGGGCAAGCGGGCTTGGTGCGTATCACGGCGTCCACGGGTTCCGGGCGTTCTCGCATGCCCGCCCGATCGTGCGCCAGCGGGAGCCGGCGTTCACCAAGTTCTTCTTCCCCCCTTATGGACGGCGCCTCACCGCACTTGGGTTGCGCCTGCTGCGGCTGCTTCAATAGTCCAGGTGGGTCAAGGTGGGTCGAAGTGGGTCAGGTGTCGCTTACCTCGACCCACCTTGTCCCACCTTGACCCACCTTGACCCTCCACTGTCCCCCTACCACCGTCGCGGCGTATCCTGCACGCACCGCACGGTATCGCGGGCGATCAGCAGCTCCTCATTGGTCGGAATCACGAACAGGCGGAGCCGCGAATCCGCCGCCCCGATCTCCCCTTCCTGCCCATTCACCATCGCGGCGTTCTTCGCCTGATCGAGCGCGATCCCGAAGAACGATAGGTCGCTGCAGATGCGGCGCCGGATTTCGGCCGCGTTCTCCCCGATGCCGCCCGTGAACAGGATCGCATCCGCTCCGTTCATCCGCGCCAGGTAGGCACCGAGGTATTTCCGCACCCGCAGGCAGAAGATGTCGATGGCGAGCTGGGCGCGGCGGTCGTGGTTCGTGGAGGCCTCCTCGAGCAGCTCCCGCATGTCGTTGGTCAAACCCGAGAGGCCGAGCAGCCCGGAATGTTTGTTCATGAGGTTGTCCACCTCCTCGAACGACATTCCTTCCTTATGATGCAGCAGATCGAGAATCGAGGGGTCGAGATCGCCGCTGCGGGTCCCCATGACGAGCCCTTCCAGCGGGGTGAGGCCCATGGAGGTCTCCAGGGAATCTCCGCCGCGCACGGCGCAGGCCGAGCAGCCGTTGCCCAGGTGCAGGGAGATCAGGTTCGTCTCCTCGTGGGCCCGCCCGGTGAGGCGACGGTAGCGGTGGGCGACGTAGCGGTGGGAAGTGCCATGGAACCCGTAGCGCCGGATGCGGTGGCGCACGTAGAGCTGATAGGGAATCGCATACAGGAACGATTCCGGCGGCATGGTCGTGTGGAACGCGGTATCGAAGACGGCGACTTCCGGGATCCCCGGCCCGAACCGCTCGCGGGCCGCGGCGATGCCGCGGAGGTTCGCGGGATTGTGCAACGGGGCCAGCTCGATGCAATCCTCGATCTGTTCCACGACGGCATCGTCGATCAGCACCGAGCGGGTGAGTCCCTCCCCGCCGTGAACGACGCGATGGCCGACAGCGTGGATGTCCGAGAGGGATTGCACACCCGGAACCCGCGCCGCGGGAGAGACGAGCCAGCCGAGCAGGAAGTCGAGCGCGGCGCGGTGATCCCGCAGGGGTTGCGCCTCGTGCTGCACGGCGCCCTGAGCGGGTCGGATGGTGATCAGCGCTTCGCTCCCGATGCGCTCGATCACCCCGCGCACGAGCTGGCGATCCTCGTCGCGCTCCATCGTCGCCAGCTCCGTGGCGATGACCTGGAACTTCATCGACGAGCTGCCGCAATTGAGGACGAGGACGTTCATCGGGAGGGCGGTCTAGAACGTCGAATAGAGCGTCACCCCGAGGGATCGCGGCGCCCCGGCCAGCCGCTCCTGGACGTCCGTATAGAAGGTGTTGAACAGGTTTTCGACCTTCGCCTGCAGATAGGTCCCGTAGATCCGGTAGTTGAGCCGCAGATCGACCACCGTGAACGCCGAGCGAGGGTCCAGGTCATACAGCAGGACCTCCTCCACTCGGCTCCGATAGCGCACGTCTACTCCCACGAGCCCATGCGCCGCGTTGACCGTCGTGGTCAGATTGTGCCGGGAGCGATAGGGAAGGGGCTGGTGCTGCCCGCCGGGAGTCTGATCCTGCGAATCGATGAACAGATAGGTCGCCGAGGCATCGACGAAGTCGCGCAGAAAGCTCGTGCGCATTCCGACATCCAGCCCCCGTACGTAGGCCTGACTGATGTTCTTGAACTGCGCCGTTGGGGGGGCAATCGAGACCAGCTGCGGGCCAATCTGATCCCGGAAGCTGCTCCCGAAGGCCGCGGCATCCAATCGCATCCATCCCCAGGGTCTGGTGGTGAGGCCAACCTCGCCGGACCAAGCCTTCTCGCCCTTCAGGTCCGGGTTGGGGATCACCTTGAATCCGTACTGATAGGTGTTCACGAACTGCTCGATGGCGCTCGGCGCGCGGTAGCCATGCCCGACGGAGGCCCGTGCGGTGATCCGATCGCTGGGGCTCACGACGAGGCCGATCTTGGGACTCGGCACGACCTCCAGGGAGCTGCCGGTGGCCGTGTGGCCATCGACGCGTAGTCCGGCTGACGCCTTGATGAACCCGTGAATGATCAGGTCGTACTGCCCGAACACCGCGCCGTCGCCGATTTCGGGATTGCCGAGCAGGGAGTCGGTGGAGTGCACCCAGGTATGCGCGACGTCCATCCCGAGGGTGACGGGACGTGTGCCCTGAGGCTGGACCGAGAACAGCACATTCGCGCCCGCCCGCGTCGCCGTATGGGACGAGCTGTCGTTCTGGAAGTGGTTGTAGGTCGAGTTGTAGTTGACGTACGGGCTCACTCGCAGCAAGGTCGCCTGCCGGGACAGCGCCGCCCAGGTGCCTCCGATCAGCGTCTTGTAGTCGATCTCGTAGTCCCCCCGCGTGCTATCGGGGACTTGATACGGATAGGTGCCAGTCGAAAACGCGGGTTGCGTCGGGTCGTCCTGCTTCCACGTGAGCGACTCTCCGACCTTCTCCTGCGCCCAGATGGCATAGAGGTCCCAGGGGTGCTCGCTCGCGTTGCTGGAGGTGAGCTTGGCGCGGGCCACCCAGCGGTCGTCCACCCCGTTCTCGTGAAACCCATCCGACGTTTCCCGCCCGAAATACACCCGCATCCCCATATCGCCCAGGTGCCGGGAATGCTGCACTCCGAGGCCCTGGTAGGACTGCGTCTCGTCGGTGTATTTGTACTCGAGCTGGGGGCGATAGACGCCGAGGTACGCCCGCACCACCGTTTCGGGCCGGTCGCCCACGGGCGTGGTGATGATGTTGGCCACACCGCCCAGCGCGTTGCTGCCGTAGACGGCGGAGTAGGCCCCCTTGACCACCTCCACTCGATCCAGGTCGAGCAGCGGGATGGAGGAGAAATCCGTCTCCGCGCCGTCGCCGGACAGCACCGGGTGCCCGTCGAGCATCAACAGCACGCGGCTGCCGACGCCCTTGGCGATCCCGCTCGACCCGCGGATGTCGATCTGATCGCTGCCGTTGAACGTCACCCCCGGCTGGTAGAGCAGGGCCTTGTCCAGGGTGGAGACGTTCCGGAGCACGACCTCCTGATGCGGCAGGACGGTGACGCTGGCCGTCGCCTTCTGCGACGACTCGGGGGCCCGCTCCGCCGTAATGACGACGTCGCTCATTCCGATCGGCGCCCGGGCGAGCCGCAGGGTCACGTCGCGGGACTCCCCGGCTGCCAGATCCGCCACCACCACCGTGTCCGGCTGGTACCCCAGCGCCAGCACCGCCAGGGTGTAGGTGCCCGGGGTCAGTCCCGTCAGGCGGAAGCGGCCCTCGGTGCTGGACCGGGCGCGCATGAGCGTGCCTTGCGCGCTCACGATCGCGCTTTCGATCCCGCTGTCGGTCGCCGCGTCCACCACCCGGCCGACGATGGTGGCGGGAGTCACCCCCCCCTGGGCGGCGAGACAAAGCGGCCCCAGACAGGCGGCCGCTACGATAAGAGCTCCGGGACGAAACCTCAAAATGATCGGTTTACTGCTTCTGCGCGTTGAGCGTCAGATTCTCCGCCGGAATGACGACCGACAGGGCCCCGCTGGTGGAGTTGTAGGTGTAGGTCCCGGCCAAGGCTACTCCCGCCGTCGCCGAATTCAACGTGACTTTGTTGGGCGTCGCGAACGCGTAGGTCCCGCTGTCGACGATGGAGTCCGGAGTCGGCACGGTGAGGAGAATCCGGACCTTGTACTTGTTGGGATTGCTCAGGGTGAAGTCACCCGACACGAAAGGCGTGTCGACCGACGTGCCGCTCTGCGTCAGCGAGATGATCGCATACGTGCCGCTCCCTGGGACCGGCTGATTGGGACCGGTCCCGTTGTCCGAGCTGCACGCCGCGGCCACTACGGCACTCGCCACGATCAACGTCGGGACGGCGAGTCGGATCCAGCGCATTAGAAACTCCAGGTCAGAGGATGAATTGGCACACGCGTTGCGTCCAGGTTAACGCCCGATGCTGCGTTCGTCTAGCCGCAGCCCGCCTTTCGCGCCCCGGTCTCGGTGGCGTAAATTGGCCTGCAAATGGGCCATCTACTCCACGGCTTCCCCCGGCGCTCCTAATCGTGCCCCATCTCCCCCCGATCCTGTGGACGATCCTGATCGGATTTGCCGCCGGAGTCCTGGCTAAGTGGATCCTCCCCGGCAAGGACCCCGGCGGCCTGATCCTTACCACGCTGCTCGGGATTGGCGGAGCTGTGGTCGCCGACTATGCGGGCGCGTGGCTGGGGTGGTCCCATCACGGCGCGCTCTCCGGCTTCGTGGCGGACGTCGTCGGGGCCATCCTCATCCTTCTCGCGTTCCGGCTCGCCATCAAACTCTAGACAGTGCTGGCGCTGTCCCGACCCTATCCCGCTCGCTATCAGGTCCCCGTGCTGCGCGCCGTGGATCCTGCCATCTTCACGATGCGGTACTTCACAGATTGCCTCGGCTGCGGCTTCTGCCACGACTGGTGCTGCCAGTTCGGCGTGGACGCCGACCGCTGGCATGTCGATCAGATTCTCGCACACGCCGCCGCGCTGGAGCAGTTCACCGGCACGCCGCGGGACCGCTGGTTCACCACCCGCGTCGACCCGGACCCCGACGCCCCCGGTGGCTCCATGTGGCGGACCGCGGTGGTGGACGGCCGGTGTGTGTTTCTGAACCGCGCCGGCCGGGGCTGTCAACTGCATCGCTTCTGTCTGGAGCAGGGAATCGATCCGCACGACCTGAAACCGCTGGTGGATGGCTTGTTCCCCCTCACCTACGAGGGTGACGTGCTCTGCGCGGCGGATGAGGTGCTGGACGGGGACTTGGTGTGCCTGGATACCGGCCCCACGCTGTATCGCGGCGTGCGCGATTCGCTGCGCTATTATTTTGGAGATGACCTCGTGACCGAGCTGGACGGTATCGAAGCGGGACGCTGAGGCGGAATCATGCTCTTCGTGCTCGACAACTACGACTCGTTCACCTACAACCTCGTGCAGTACTGCGGCGAGCTGGGCGAGCAGCCGGTTGTTTACCGCAATGACCAGATCAGCGTCGATGGCGTGCTGGCGCTGAAGCCGGCCGCCGCCGTCCTCTCCCCTGGTCCCGGCACCCCGGATCGCGCCGGCATCCTCGTCCCGCTGGTGCGCGCACTGGCGGGCCGGGTCCCCGTCCTGGGGGTCTGTCTCGGGCACCAGGCGATCGGCGAGGCCTTTGGGGGACGCGTCGTCCGGGCCGAGCGCCTAATGCACGGCAAGACCTGTCCGGTCGAGCATCAGGACGATGAGCTGTTCGAGGGAATCCCCTCGCCCTTCACCGCGATGCGCTACCACTCGCTCGTCGTGGACTGGAAAGCGCTGCCGCACGACCTGGTCGTGACCGCGTGGAGCGGCGACCGGGCGCATGGTGGCGAGATCATGGCGATGAAGCACCGCCATTATCCGGTCTATGGCGTTCAGTTTCATCCGGAGTCGATCGGGACCGAGGCAGGGAAGCAGTTGCTCGCCAACTTCCTGGGGGTGGCGCACGCGGTGGCGTGAGCCCAAACCGCTCCACCGTGGCCCAAATGATGCACTAGACGCTACGGCACGGGTTTTGTATCTTCACCTGTGCCCGTCCTTGGCGTGATTTCCGCACGGCTGGGCTTCAGCCGACCGCCGCAGCAGTCCCCCGTCATCCTGCGCATTCCCAACGAGTCCCTGGGTTTCCCGGGGATGCCGCTCATCCACCCCCGCGAAATCGAGGAGATCCGGGCGTGAGCTCGACCAAATACATCTTCGTCACCGGCGGCGTCGTCAGCTCCCTGGGCAAGGGAATCGCCGCAGCCTCCCTGGGCCGCCTGCTGGCCGAGCGCGGGTTGAAGGTGACCATCCAGAAGTTCGATCCCTACATCAACGTCGATCCTGGCACGATGTCGCCGTTTCAGCACGGCGAGGTCTACGTGACCGACGACGGGGCGGAGACCGACCTGGATCTGGGCCACTACGAGCGGTTCATCGACCGGTCGCTGTCGCAGGTCAACAACGTCACCACAGGCCGCATCTACCTCTCCGTGATCACCAAGGAGCGGCGCGGGGAGTACCTCGGCTCGACGGTGCAGGTGATCCCGCACATCACCGACGAGATCAAAGGGGCGATCCGGCGGCTGGCCCCCGATCACGACGTGGTGATCACGGAGATCGGGGGGACCGTCGGCGACATCGAATCGCTGCCGTTCCTCGAGGCGATCCGGCAATTCCGGCAGGAAGTCGGCCGGGACAACACTCTGTTCATCCACCTGACGCTGGTGCCGTTCATCGCCGCGACCGCCGAGTTGAAGACCAAGCCGACGCAGCACTCGGTGCGGGAGCTGATGCAGATCGGAATCCAGCCCGACATCCTGGTCTGCCGCACCGAGCGGCCGCTCTCCGAGGAGCTGAAGCGCAAGATCGCCCAATTCTGCAACGTCGATTTCGGCTGCGTGGTGGAAAGCCCGGACGTGCGGTCCATCTACGAGATCCCGCTGAAGCTGCACGACCAGGGGCTCGACAAGGAGGTCTGCACGCGGCTGCATCTGGAGACCAAGGAGCCCGACCTGCGCGCCTGGGGCCTGATGGTCGACAAGATCCTCCTCCCCGGCCGCCGCGTGCGCGTCGCCGTGGTGGGGAAGTACACCGAGCTGGCCGACAGCTACAAGAGCATCCACGAAGCCCTGGTGCACGGGGGGATCGCCAACGAGGCGGGCGTCGAGATCCACTGGATCGCCTCCGATCGATTCACCGACCAGGAGACGGCGGGCGAACTGCTGGCTCCGTACGATGCCTTGCTCGTGCCCGGTGGATTCGGGGTGCGCGGCGTGGAAGGGATGGTCGAGGCGATCCGCTGGGCCCGCGAGCACGGGCTCCCGTTCTTCGGCATCTGCCTCGGGCTGCAGGTGGCGATCATCGAGTTCGCCCGACATGTGTGCCAGATCCCCGATACCAACTCGAGTGAATTCGCTCCCGAGTGCGAGAACCCGGTGATCGCCCTGATGCGGTCCCAGGAAGGCGTGCACGAGATGGGCGGCACCATGCGGCTCGGCGCGTATCCCTGCCGCCTGCGCCCCGGCTCCCGGGTGGCCCAGATCTACGGGGCGCCGGAGGTGAGCGAGCGGCACCGCCATCGCTACGAGGTCTCCAACGCCTACCGCGACGTGCTGGCCGAGCACGGTATGCGCTGCGCCGGCCTGTCCCCCGACGGCTCGCTGGTGGAGATGATCGAGCTGCCCGAGCACCCCTGGTTCATCGGCTGCCAGTTCCACCCCGAGCTCAAATCCCGCCCGATGCGGCCGCATCCACTGTTCGCAGGGTTCATCAAGGCCGCGCTGGAACGCCACAGCGCCGCCGCGGCGAGCGTCCCCACTCCGGCGGCGCGGCAAGCCGCAACCGCGCAGCACTGACGATGCGCCAGTTCGGCGTCGGCTCCGCCCCGTTCCTGATCGCGGGGCCGTGCGTGATCGAATCCGACGAGCTCAACCTGCGGGTCGCCGACGCCCTCGCCGCCCTCGGCGCGCGCCATGGCCTGCACGTGGTGTACAAGGCCTCATTCGACAAGGCCAACCGCTCTCGCCTCGCGGGCGCGCGCGGCCCCGGACTCGAAGCGGGGCTCGCCGCACTCGCGGCGGTGCGGGCGGCGTCCGGCCTGCCGATCCTCACCGACGTGCACGAGGTGGCCCAGGTGGGCCCGGCGGCTCAGGTCGCCGACGTGCTCCAGATTCCCGCGTTCCTGTGCCGCCAGACCGACCTGCTCGTCGCCTGCGGCAAGGCGGGCCGGCCGGTCAACGTGAAGAAGGGGCAGTGGATGGCGCCCGAGCAGATGGCCGGAGCGATCGAAAAGGTGCGCGCCGGCGGGGCGCCCGAGATCGCGGTGACCGAGCGCGGCACGTTCTTCGGATATGGCGACCTGGTCGTCGACATGCGCAACTTCGCGCGCCTGCGCAAGGCGTGCGGAGTCCCGGTGATCTTCGACGCGACCCACTCGGTGCAGCAGCCGGGGCAGGGCGTCGCAGGGGCGAGCGGCGGCCTGCGCGAGTTCATTCCTCCGCTCCTGTACGCCGCAGCGGCCGCGGGTGCCGACGGGTTCTTCCTGGAGACCCATCCCGACCCGAGCCGGGCACCCTCTGACGGCCCGAACATGCTCCCCCTGGACTCGCTCCCGGACATCATCGCCGTCGCCCTCGACGTGTGGCAACGGGCGCGCGAGGCCGTGCGTGCCTAACTCGCTCGATCCCGTGCTGGCCCGGCGCGTCAAGCTCATCGGCTTCGACGTGGACGGCGTGCTGACCGATGGCGGCGTTTACATCGGGCGCGTCGGCGACCACGGCGCGGAGTTCAAGCGATTCGACATTCAGGATGGTGTGGGGATCCGGCTGCTGCGCTCGGCGGGGCTCCCGGTCGTGTTCGTGTCGGGGCGGGTGTCCGAGGCGACCACGCTGCGCGCCCGCGAGCTCGAGGTGGACGAGCTGGTGCAGGACGATGCCGCCCGCAAGCTCCCGGCGTTCCAGGCGATCCTCGCGCGCCGCCGCTTGACCTTCGCCGACTGCGCCTTCGCCGGGGACGACCTCCCCGACCTGCCCCTGCTCACCCGGGTCGGCCTGCCCATCGCCGTCGCCAACGCGGTCGCCGAAGTGCGGGCCGCCGCCGTGTGGCAGACCGCCACACCGGGAGGCCACGGCGCCGTCCGGGAAATCGCCGAAACCCTGCTGCGGGCCCAGGGCCGCTGGGACGAGCAGCTGCGCCGGTATCTCGTGGAACGCGGGGAGGAGGGCGAGCGGCTCGATGCCGGAATCCGCGCCACGGGATCCCGTTAGCCGCGGCAAGCGCGTGCTGGAGCTCGAAGCCCGGGCGGTGGCCGAAGTCGCCCGGGACCTGGGGCCGGCGTTCGCTCAAGCGATCGAGCTGCTCGTCAAAACGAAGGGCCGCGTCATCGTCTCCGGGGTAGGGAAGTCGGGGCTCATCGCCCGGAAGATCGCGGCGACCCTGACGTCCACCGGGACACCCGCGACTTACCTCCATCCCGTGGACTCGTTGCATGGGGATCTGGGCATCGTCGGGCGGGAGGATGCGGCGATCCTGCTGTCGAAGAGCGGGGAGTCCGATGAGTTATTCGGGCTGGTGGAACAACTGAAGCGTCTCGGCGTGCCGATGATCGCCATCACCGGCGTCCCTGGCTCGTTGCTCGGCCGGCACGCCACCGTCGTGCTCGACGCCGGCTCCACCAATGAAGCCTGCGCCGAGACCCTGGCGCCGACGACGAGCACAACCGTCGCCCTGGCCCTCGGTGACGCGCTCGCGGTCACCCTGCTCGAGACCAAGGGGTTCTCCCGGGAGGACTTCGCCGCCCTGCACCCGGGCGGGGCCCTGGGACGGCGCCTGCTCATCACGGTGGGCGACGTGATGCTGAAGGACGATCTCCCCCTGCTGACGCCCCATCGGCCGATGCGGGAGTGCGTCATCCTGCTCGCGGAAAAGCGCGGGACGGTGGGCGTGGTGGACGAGCGGCGCCACCTGGTCGGCGTGGTCACCGCGGGCGATCTCACGCGCCTGATGGAGCGCACCGACGCGTTCCTCGATGTCCCGGTCGGCGAGGTGATGACGACGACGCCGAAGACCACGACCCCCGAGACCCTGGCCGGGGCGGCCGTCGCGCTGATGGAACGGCACGGCATCATGGCAGTGCCGGTGCTCGATGGCCAACGCACGGTGGTAGGGATGGTGCACTTGCACGATCTGCTGAAGGCGGGGGCGTGAAACAAACAAGAGCGTATGAAGTAACGGCGTATGAAAGTACGACGTATGGAGGAAACCGTATACGGTTTCTCCGTACGCTTGTTCTTGCCTACGCTTCTCTCCTTACGACTTTGGGGTGTGGAGGTGGCATCAAACCCACCGCCACGACGACGGTCGCGGATACCGCGGATCAGGTGCTCGTCGGGATGACGCACGAGCTGACGGTCGACGGGATCCGCCGGGCGCGCGTGCGGGCGGACACCGCGTACTTCTTCCAGCAAACCCAGACCGCGGAGCTGCGCAACGTTCACGTGACGTTCTTCACCAATGCCGGAGAAGAAAGCTCGGAGATGACCGCCCGCGAAGGGACCTACCACTGGATCACGGGCGACATGGAGGGGCGGGGCAACGTCGTCGTGGTGGGGAAGAGCGACGGCCGGACGCTGCGCAGCGAGGTGATGCGCTACAAGGCGCTCAAGAACGAGGTCTCATCGGATCTCGCCTTCGTATTCGACGGGCCGGGGCGGCACGTCGAAGGGGATGGATTCGTGTCGGATCCGAACTTCACCGACGTGACCGCGACCCATCCGCATGGCTCCGGCGGCAAGTTCAGCCTTCCGAACCAATGACCCTGCCGCTCCTGCTCCTGCTGGCACAGCAACCAATCCAGGCGCCGACTCCCGCGCCGGATACCAGTCAGAAGCGGCCCTGCATCGTGGATGTGGACAACATCGGGCGGCAGGGGCACCAGAAGGGCAACGACATGTACGCGGGCGGCGGGGTCCAGGCCCACTGCCGGGGGACCGGGACGACGCTCGTCTCGGACAGCCTGGCGTGGTACGCCGATGCCAATCGCCTCGACCTCGTTGGAAACGTCAAGATCCGCGATACCACGATCGCGCTCGACGGAAACTACGTCACCTACTACCGCCTGGATGAGCGGCTCGAGGCGCACAACAAGGTGGTCGCAGTGAACCGCGAGAACGGCTCCATTCTGCGAGGTCCCAACCTCACCTACTACCGGGCGGTCCCCGGGGTGCGCGATACGGTCGAGATGTACGCGACGCAGCGACCCACGATCGAGTATCGGGGCGCCGGCGCCGCCGACACCATCGAGCCGTACATCATCATCGCCGACCGGGTCCGGTTCCGCGGCACCGACCGGATGTGGGCGGGCGGCAAGGCGACGATCGACCGCTCGGACTTCGCGGCGCGCGGCGACTCGATGCTACTCGATGAAACCCGCGGCGTAGGCGTGCTGATCGGGAAGCCGCGGGTGGAAGGCAAAGGGGACCAGCACTACACGCTCGCGGGCACCCGCATCGAGCTCGGCATGGAACACCGCGACATCCGTCTCGTCAAAGCCCTGGGGGAAGGAAAGGCGACGGGGTCGGACTGGACGCTCGATGCGGACACGATTCACCTGGCCATGGACCACCGCAAACTGCAGCAGGCGTTCGCGTGGGGGACCAAGACGCGGCCCTACGCGCTGTCCCCGTTGCAATCCATCAAGGCGGATTCCCTGGCGCTGGACGTCCCGGACCAGGTGCTCACCGAAGCGCGGGCGTTCGGGCAGGCGCTGTCGACCACCAAGCACGACTCCACGAGCAGCGCGGCCGACGTCGACTGGATCGCCGGGGACACGCTCACCGCCCACTGGACCCCGGAGGCGGAAGCCCAGGGCGGCGCCGTGAAACCGAAGCTGCATACGATCGTGGCTCGCGGGTCGGCGCGCGCGCTCACGCACATTTTTGACAATCACGATCCGACCGCGCCGCCCTCGATCAACTACACTCGCGGCGCCTCGATTCACATCGCCCTGAAGCAGTCGCGCATCGACCGGGTGGTCGCGGGCGGGCGGGCCGACGGGGTCCACCTGGAGCCTCAGCCCCCGGCCCCCGACACCACCCACGCCGACAGCATGGCGCACCCGGACAGCGCCGCTCGGCGCGACAGCACCGTCGCCTCGCCCCAGCGGGCGCACCGGGACTCGACATGACCTTCCCCGGGATGCCGGACCCGCTCGCCCCGCTGCTCGAGGCCCGGGACTCCTCCGTCCCGCTCGGGATGGCGGCCCTGGTCGGCGCCGCCGATGAGACGGGCCGAGCGACCTTTGGCGCGCTCGCCGTCGCCTACCGCGCCGCGTTCCTGCGTCTCCGGGCCGAGGCCAAGGGAATCTCGCTGCCGGAGGCGGGGACCCTGTCGGTGGATGATGCCCGGGCGAACCTCGCCGACTCGGTGCTGCCCCGCCTGGCACTGGACCATCTCGTGACGTTCCCCAACCAGGGAACGGAACGGCACGACGACGACGCCATCATCGTTGCGCCGGAGTTGTGGACGGTGCTCCGGGCGGACCGGGAGGGCACCGCGCGGCGACTCCTGGTGGCCGCCGCAGCGGCGATCGGCGCCGCCGAGGCCCCGGGCGTCGCGGCCCACGTCAAAGGTGGACATCGCATCTCGTCGCGCGGCCTGGTCAAGGCGTACAAGGGCCGGCGGGTCGTCGACGACGTGAGCATCACCCTCGAGCAGGGAGAGATCGTGGGTCTGCTCGGCCCGAACGGCGCCGGCAAGACCACGACCTTCTACATGATCACGGGACTGATCCGACCGGAAGCGGGACGGATCTTCCTCGATGACCGCGACATCACGCAGGAGCCGATGTTCCGCCGGGCCCGTGCCGGGCTGGGCTACCTGGCCCAGGAGCCGTCGGTGTTCCGCAAGTTGAGCGTCGAGGAGAACGTCCTCGCGATCCTCGAGACGCTGCCGCTCGACGCCCGGGCCCGGGAGGCCCGGTGTGACACCTTGCTCGACGAACTGGGGATCAAGCACCTGCGGAAGCAGAAAGCCTATCAGCTTTCGGGTGGGGAACGCCGCCGGCTCGAGATCACGCGGGCCCTCGTCACCGAGCCCAAGTTCCTGCTCCTGGATGAGCCGTTTGCCGGGGTCGATCCGATCGCGGTCAACGACATCCAGACCATCGTGGCCGGGCTGCGCCGCAAAGGGATCGGCGTCCTGATCACCGATCACAACGTCGAGCAGACCCTCGATATCGTGGATCGCGCGTACATCATGTTCGAAGGCAAGGTGCAGGTGAACGGCACCGTGCGCGAGCTGGTCTACGACGACCGCGTGGCGGACCGGTACCTGGGACCCACGCTCACCGCGCGGCTGCGCGGGCGCCTCGGCGCCGGGGCGGTGGCGTGAAGCCCGGCCTGCATCAGTCGCAATCCCTGCGGCAGGATCTGCGGATCAATCCGCGCCTGTTCCAGGCGATGGATCTCCTCTACATGCCGCTCCTGGATCTCCAGCAGCATCTCAAGCAGGAGCTGCTCGGCAATCCGTTCCTGGAGCTGGTGGAGGCGGACGAGGATCCCGACGAGCAGGCTCCGGCGGAGAAGGAGCGTCAAGAGAAGGAGAAGGAAAAGGAGGCGACCGACGAGCCCAACTGGGAGGACATCCTCCTCGACGACGGCGCCGAGGCCATGCTGGCGCATCGCGACCTCTCGGAGGCCCGTGAGTACGTCGAGCCCGTCTCGGTGGAGGCGCGCGATCTCTCCGATCACCTCAAGGAACAGGTCCAGATGCTGGACCTGACGCCCCGCCAACGCCTCCTCGCCGAGGAGTTCCTCGGGAATATCGCCGAGGACGGCTACCTGGGCGCGACGCTCGAGGAGATCGTCACGGGCGCGAACACGCTGTTGGAGGAGTACGCCGAGCGGTCCGACGGCAACCCCACGATCGAGCCCTACCGCGTGGCCGAAGCCGAGGACATGCTCCGCATCGTGCAACGGCTGGACCCGCCGGGCGTCGGCGCCCGCGATCTGCGGGAATGCCTGCTGCTCCAGCTCCAGGACAAGAAGCAGACCGAGACGCTGGCGTATCGGCTGGTCAATGAAGCGTGGGATGATCTCAAAAACCACCGCTGGAGCGAGCTGGGCAAGCGCCTGGGAATCGAACCCAGTCTGGTCCAGAGCGTCGCCGATGATCTCGGCAAGCTGGACCCCAAGCCCGGCCTGCAGTACTCGTCGGCCGGAGACCAGTACATCACCCCGGACCTGACGGTCCAGAAGATCGGGGACCGCTACCACGTTTCGTTGAACGACGCCGGGCTGCCCCGGCTGCGCATCTCCAAGACGTATCAGGACATCGCGCGCGACCGCAAGAAGTTTCAGGGTGAGAACAAGGAGTTCATCAACCAGCGCTTGAACAGCGCGCACTGGATGATCCAGGCGATCGAGCAGCGGCGCCAGACCATGCTCAAGGTGATGAACTTCATCGTGGACCGGCAGCGCGAGTTCTTCGAGAAAGGCGTGGAGTACTTGAAGCCGCTCACCCTGCGGGAAGTGGCCGACGTCATCAACATGCACGAGAGCACCGTGAGCCGCGTGACCAACGAGAAGTACGCGCAGACCCCGCGGGGGCTGCTCCCCCTCAAGTTCTTCTTCTCGAGCGGCCTGACGACCACCACCGGGGAAGATGCCAGCGCCCGCTCCATCAAGGCGCAGATCAAGAAGCTGGTGGATGAAGAGACCGCGACCAATCCGCTGACCGATCAGCAGATCGTGGAGCTGTTCGGCCAGCGGGGGGTGAAGATCGCCCGGCGCACCGTCGCCAAGTATCGTGACCAGCTGAATATCCTCCCGGCCCGCATGCGGAAGCGCCTATGAGCCTCGCCACCCCGAGCGCCGTCCCCGACGTGAGCATCCTCGTGCCGGCCAAGGACGAGGCCGAGAACCTCCCGGAGCTGGTCAAGCTGATGCGGGAAACGGCGCTGCCGCTGCCCTACGCGGTGGAGCTGGTGGTCGTGAACGACGGCAGCAGCGACACGACGGCCCAGGTGCTCTCCCAGCTCGCGACCCAACACGCCTTTCTCCACGTCGCGACCCACCGGGCCCAGCGCGGCATCGCGGATGCGTTGCGCACCGCCGCCGACGTGGCGCGCGGCCGGATTCTCGTCTTCTGGCCGGCCGACCTGCAGTACCTGCCGGCCGATATTCCGGGCCTGGTCCAGCCGATCATCGAGGGCACCGCGGACATCGTCACCGGCACGAAGCAGGGCCGCTACGAGAAACAATTCGTTTCCCGCGTGTACAACCTGCTGTGCCGGTGGCTGTTCGGCGTGCGCGTGAGCGACCTCAACTCGGTCAAGGCGTATCGCCGCGAAGTGATCCAGGTCGTTCCCACTCGCCCCGACTGGCACCGCTACATGGTCGTGATCGCGGCGGGGCAGGGGTATCGCGTAGCCGAGCGGCCGGTTCCCCTGTATCCCCGGCGCGCCGGCAAGTCCAAGTTCGGCTTGGCCCGCATCCCCGTCGGTGTGCTGGATCTCGTTTCGGTCTGGTTCCAGCTGCGCTTCGGCAAGAAGCCGATGCTGTTTTTCGGAGTGCCTGGGGCGGTGCTGGTGCTCCTCGGCGTGCTGGTCGGGATCTACGCCCTGATCGAGCGCTACGTCCTGCACATCGGCTTCCGGCCCTGGCTGTACCTGGTGATGCTGCTCGTGCTGTCGGGGTTGGTCCTGTTCGGATTCGGCTTCGTGGGGGAGCTGATCGCCGCGCAGCGCGAGGAGGTGCGCGCGTTGCAACGGGATCTCGAGCTGCGTGCCCAGAGCACCGAGCGGGAGCGCTGAGCCGCGGCGAGCCTCAAGTCTCGGCTGCCGCCCGCGTTAGTCACTTTCATGTTGGTCGAGGTCACGAGGTACCATGGGCCGCCCGCAGCTGTTCCTGCTCTTTGCCACGGGGGCCATAGTCTGCGCCTGCGCCTCTGACCAGGGGCCGGCCCCCCAGGTCGCGACCACCCTGACCGTGTTCCCCGCCGCGTTCGAGGTTCCGCTGAACGGCACCAGTCTCGTGAGCGTGACGGCGTACGATGCGCAGGGGAACACCCTCCCGAATCCGATTCTGACGTTCCGGTCCTCCAACACCGCCATCGCTACCGTGTCGAGCGCCGGCCTGGTCTCCGGCATAGCCCTCGGGTTCGACACGATCACCGTGTTCTCCGGATCCGCGCGCGCGACCGCCAACATCGCGGTTGTGACCCACCCGAGCGGCAGCGCGGCGGGAACGCCCGCGGTGGCCTCGCGGCCGTTCGGCATCGCGATCTCCGCGACCGGATTGGTGTACGTCTCGCGGCAGGACGTGCCCTACCTTCAGGTGACGCAGCTGCCGGATACGGGCTTCGCCGATTCGATCAGGGTGGGCCTTGACCCGACCGACGTGGCCTTCACCTCCACCGGCGCGACGGCCTACGTCACCAATCAGGCCAGCGGGACCGTGAGCGTCATCGACGTCGCGTCGAAGCAGACGGTGGACAGCATTGCCACCGCCCCCTACGGCACGCCGTTACGGGTCGTCGTCGGCCGCGACGATCAGCACTTCTACGTTTCGACCGACTCGGCGACAATCCTGGAGTTCTCGACGGCCACGAACGCCGCCACCCAGGGGTGGGTGCTCAGCGGTCCGGTGAATGGCCTCGTGTTCCGCCCCGACGGCGGCATCCTGTATGCCACGTCCACCACCGGGTATCTGTTTGAGATCACGCCTTCGACCGGCGTGGCGCGTTACGCCCAGATTGGGGGGGCTCCGCAGGACCTCGCCGTCTCGCTCACGAACGACGAGCTGTGGATCGCGGATTCAGCAGGGGACGTCCAGGTCCTGCAGGCGGCCACCGCCGCTCCGATCGCCACCGTTACGGGAGCCACGGGCGTCTTTGGCCTGACCATGTCCCCGGACGGGACCCGGCTCTACGCCAGCGTGCCCAGCACGGGGCAGGTGTTGATCATCGACCGCGCGTCGCGTAGCATCGGTAACACCCTGTCGGTGGGCGGCTCGCCGCGGCGCATCGCCTTCGACCGGTTCGGAACCGCCGCGCTCATCGCGAACGAGTCGGGGTACGTGAGCGTCGTGAAATAGGGCCGGGCGGGAGCGCATCGCGGGTTGCCCAGGCGAGCGGGGGTCGGCTAAGTTCCAGCGCGCTGTTGACTTGCGTTTCTCTTGCACGACAGACCAATGAGGCGGTGATGCGACCGGCCCCCCCGCCTCGCGTCCCCCGCGCTCCAGACCGTGACGGCCGAAATGGACGTGGAGATCATTCCGTTCGAGGTGCGTTACCTCGACGAAAGCCTGGCGCTGATGCGTCGCTGGAGCCCGGACCACCCGGAGCTCGGCGAGCGGTCCCTGTACGACTGGCAACGCTGCACCCGGTACCTGGCCATGAAGGACGGCAAGGTGGTGGGGCACATCGGCCAGATGGAGCACGAATTCCGCTACGCGGACGCTCGGCCCCCCGTCCGTATCGGCTGGGGCATTACGCTGGTCCTGGACACCTCCGACGATGCCACCCGGAAAGCGGCCGGGCGCGGGCTGCTCAAGGCGTGCGAGGACGCCCCAGGCTTGAAGTACGCGGCCGTGGGGGTCGTGCCCGCCATCGAGCCGGCCTATCTCCGCCGCGGCCACCAGATCAGTCGGGACGCCAACCGCTACTACGCCCGGTTCTTCCGGCCCGGGAAGGCACTGGCCTATTGGCAGAAGTCCTCGGCACTGGCGCCGTTGGTCTCCCTCGCCAACGCGGTCATGCGGCCGCGCACGCGGCCACGATTCGGCAAGCTCGAGGCGATCACCGCGTTCCGTCCCGAGTGGGATGCCACCTGGGACGGTCTGCTGCGGCAACAATACGAGCTGTACGGGAAGCGCGAGGCCGAGTTCCTGAACCACAAGCTGGCCCAACCGAACCGGACCTACTTCACGTTCCTGCATCGCGACGCCGCCGGCGCGGTGGACGGGTACATCGTCTACCGGCGGGCCAAGCATCGCACTCGCGATCTCGATCTCGTGAAGATCTGCGACTTCGTGGCGTCCCCCTCCGCCCAGCGGGATCTCCTCGCCGAGGCGATGCGGTATGCCCTCACCGAGGCTCCCGGGACGTACGGCATCGTCGGACTGAGCTCGACCCTGGACGGACCGGCCTTCCGCTCCACGGGGATGTACGTCGCGCGCCCCTACCCGGTGGTGCTGGCCGCGGGGGTCACAGGCCGACCGCGGGTCTCGTTCTTCGATTCCGATCTCGACAATCTGTGGTGAGGCTGCGGCGTCGGACGCGTCGCCATCACCAACCGGTCGCGTAAGGGGCCGGGCTGGGACTGCCATTGCGCACCGTCTACCTCGTCCTGAGCTGTGACACCGATCCCGATCGCCCGGGGTTTCTGGACGGCCCCACCAACGCGCCGTTGACCTGGCGCGGAATGACCGAAGGCATCCCGGCCGTGAAACAACTGGTCCGTGGCGTGAGCGACAGCGCGGGCCGTGAGCCGGTCTTCACCTGGTTTCTCCGGGCCGACGAGCAGATGCAGCGCGTCTACGGCGACTACGCCGCGATCGCGCGCACCCAGCACGCCCTGCTGCGCTCCTTGGCCGGAAGCGGCGACGAGCTGGGCTGGCATCCGCACTTCTGGCGGCGCGAGGGCGATAACGGCCGCTGGTTCCAGGAGGTGGAGGACATCGAGTGGCAGCTCGACATGTTGCGACAAGCGCATCGCGATCTGGCCGCGGTCCTTCCCGGAGGACCACAAAGCGTACGGATGGGGTGGGCGTACCACAACACGCGGTCGTACGGAGAGCTCGAAGCCCTGGGCCTCCACGTCGATTGCTCCGCGCTGCCGGGCTATCGAACCTACCGCGGCTCGCCGCCGACGCGGGGGGAGAACTACTTCGACTGGCATGCGACGCCGCGCCAGCCGTTCCGGCCATCCCGCGCCGATCACCGGCGCCCGCCACGCGCCACCGAGGGTGCCTTCCGACTGCTCGAAGCCCCGAGCTACATGGCCTCGTCCTTGCCCTGGTCGCTCGTGAGCGGCGTGCAGCTGGGCCGGAAGACCGGTGACTTCGGGCTGTTGTGGGACGCCGTGCGGCGCCCCACCTACTGCATCAACGTGACGGCGCGCGCCATGTTGTTCGCCCCGCTCGTGGCAGAGCTGCGCCGAGCCATGCGGCGACCGGGAACCGACCCCATCCTGTTCTCCACGCAGTTCCACGCCGACGAGCTGGTCCCGAACCGCAGCAGGCTGTACCGCATTCACAGCCTGAGGGAGAACATCGAAGCGCTCGTGCGCGCCTGTCATGAGGCGGACACTCGCGTGGAATTCGTCCAGGCGCTCCGGATCCCGGCGCTGTGGGCGGGATCGGTGTGACGTGAACGTCGTCTTCGTGACCCACGCCTACCCCCGCTGGGACGGGGACGTGGCCGGCTCATTCCTGGAGCGCCTGATTCTGGCGCTCTCGGCCCGCGGGGTGGGAGTCCGGGTCGTGGCCCCGGCCGACATGGGGAAAGGGGGAAAGGAGCTGCGACACCATATCCCCGTCACCCGCGTCCGGTACGCCCCGGCACGATGGGAAACGCTCGCCTATCGGGGCACGATGCCCACCGCCACCCAATCGGTCGCCGGCCTCATTTCCGCCGGTTCGCTGGTATGGCGGCAGGCCCGTACGGTGTCGCGCCTGTGGAGGGAGCAGCCCTTCGACCTCGTGCACGCGCAGTGGTGGGTGCCGGGGGGAGTGAGCGCCTGGCTCGCGCGCCGGCCCTACGTGGTGACGCTCCACGGCATGGATGTGGTGTTCCTGGAGCACACGGCGGTGGTGCGCCCGATCGCGCGTCGCGTGCTGCGGGGCGCCGCCGCCGTCACGGCGGTCTCCTCGGATCTGGCAGACCGGGCGGCGGCCGTGGTCGGGCTGGAGCGCGCGCGAATCGTGGTCCAGCCGATGCCGATCGAGGCGAGCGGATTCCAGGCAAGCCAGGGCGGGGGAGGGATCGTGACCGTCGGCCGCCTGATGCCGCGAAAGCGCCTCGATGTCCTGCTCCTGGCCGTGGTCGAGCTCCGCTCGTCGGGGCGGACCGTGCCCCTGACGATCATCGGCGACGGACCCGAGCGGCCGGGACTCGAGCGCCGGGCGGCCGAGCTAGGCCTCGCGGGGCAGGTGCGCTTTCTGGGCGAAGTCCCGCCGGCCAGGATCCCGCAGGCCCTGGGGAATGCCGACGTGTTCGCCTTCCCGGCGTTGGGAGAAGGATTCGGTCTCGCCGCCGCCGAGGCGCTGATGGCAGGGGTCCCAGTAGTCGCGGCGCGCGACGGGGGCGGCGTCAGTGACATCGTCCCCGAGCAAGGGGCGGGGCGTCTCGTGTCGGCTGACCCGCGGGAGCTGGCCCGGGCCCTGGGCGACGTGCTGAGTGACCCGGATGCGCGTCGGCTTGCGGCGGCCGCGGGGATCGCGCTGCGGCACCGCCTCGCCCCGGTCACCGTGGCGGAGAACTTCGAGGCACTTTACCGCGAGGTGGCGACGCGTGCGTAGATGGCTCTGGTGGACCATCCAGCTGGTCGTCGCGGCCATCGTGATCCGCATGGTGTGGGCGACGCTCGCGCGCAATTGGAGTGAGTTTCGCTCGCTGCACCTGACGCTGCAACCGCAGATCGGTTGGATCGGCCTGGCGGTGGTGGTGCTGCTCATCAGCTACGCGAGCAGCGTCGAAGCGTGGCGCCGAATCCTCGCCGGGTGGCACCAGCACCTCCCCTACATGCGTGCGGCGCGGATCTGGCTCGTGGCGAACCTCGGGCGGTACATCCCGGGCAAGGTGTGGAGCGTGGCGGGGCTCATGGCCCTGGCCCAGCGGTCCGGGGTCGAGGCGTGGGCCGCTGGGGCGTCCGCCTTTGCCATTCAGGCCGTGGCGATCGGGACCGCGGTCGCCATCGTCGCCGTGGCCATCCCCGGAGCCGAGTCCCCGCTGCGGCTCGCGGCGGCGGCGCTGGTCGCCATGCTTACCATCGCCTCGTTGGCCTGGCCCCGCGCGGTGCAAACCCTGGCCCGGCTGGTGGGACGACCCGAGCGGGTCCGGCCGCTGCCGGTGGCCGCCGTGGCGGAGAGCTCGGCGCTCGGGATCTTCAGCTGGCTGGGCCACGGTACGGCATTCTGGCTGCTGTCGCGCGGCCTGGGCCTCCCGGGCACCCTCCCCGTGACCACTGCGGTGGGGGTCTTCGCGCTGGGCTACATTTTAGGGCTTCTGGCGCTGTTTGCGCCCGGTGGGGTAGGGGTGCGCGAGGTGGTGCTCATCAGCCTGCTGACCCCGATGCTGGGAGGCGGGGGCGCCATCGCCTTGAGCCTGGCTTCCCGACTCCTGTTGACGGTGACCGAAGTAGCGGCCCCGCTCGCCATGCTGCTCGCCACGCGACAGCAGAAGGAGGACGTGAGTGTACGAACCTAAGCGGCCGAACCTGGTGGCCTTCGGGCTGATGGGCCTCTGGATCGGCGTGCTGAGCCTGCCGATGCTCGCCGGCAAATGGCTGGGGACCCCGGGGGGCGACTTCAACCCCGCGGCGTACGCGTCCCGCACCTGGGGCGCCGAGTGGTGGCACCGCTTGGGACACGTGCCACTGTGGGAGCCAGAGCTGTTCGGCGGGATGCCGTACATCGGGGCCGGCCACGGCGACATCTTCTACGCCACCTCGTTCCTGCGTCTGTTCTTGCCGATCACCGCCGTCGTCAATTTCGGGTTCGTGCTCCACTTTCTCCTCGCGGGGTTGTTCACCTACCTGTTGCTGCGCCGGTTCGGCGTGTCGTGGGCGGGATCCGTGGTCGGCGGGATCGCCTACGAGCTGTCCGGGCTCATCGCTTCTTATCCCTCACCCGGACACGATGGCAAGCTGTTCGCCTCGGCCGCGCTCCCGCTCGCGTTCCTGGGACTGCTCCTGGCCCTCCGGGACAAGCGTCCGATCGGCTACGTCGTGTTCACCGTCGCGGTGGCGATGAGCCTGCTCGGCCACTTCCAGATCGCGTACTACGTGCTGATCGCGGCTGGGCTCTTTGCCCTCTACCTGACCTTCGACGCGGGCAACGACGAGGCGCTGGGGAAGCGGATCGGCCGGCTGGGACTGGCGCTCGGGGCCGTGCTCCTCGGCTTCGGCGTCGCCTCGATCCAGGTGCTGCCGTTCATCCAGTACATCCCGTTCTCGCCGCGGGCCCAGGGCTACCATGGATTCGAGGGATCCACCTCGTATGCGATTCCCTGGGTTCATGTCCCGGAGTTCCTGTTCAAGGGATTCGTCGGAGACCATGAGACCTACTGGGGGTCCAATCCCCTGAAGCACCACTCCGAGTACCTCGGACTTCCCGTCGTCGCTCTGGCGGTCCTCGGTGCGTGGGCCAAGGACCGGCGGCGTCTGGTGTACTGGCTTGGGGGGATCGGCCTGCTGTTCCTGCTGATCAGTCTGGGAGCGGGGACTCCGTTCTATCGACTGTTCTGGGCCGTGATGCCGCTGATCAAGAAGACCCGTGCCCCCGGGATGGCGTTCTTCGCCGTCGCATTCGTCGTGGCCACGTTCGCGGGGATGGGGGTGGAGCGGCTGGAGCGAAAGGAGGGGAGGGGCGCGGTGATCCCGTGGCTCGTCGCGGGCGGGCTCGTCACCCTGCTGGCCGTGAGCGGGGCGTTCGGGATCATGGCGGTGAATCTCGCGGGCCCGAGGGCCTCCATCGCCCAGGCCGATGCCCAGGCGATCCTGGTGGGCGCGCTGGGGAGCGGACTGGCCCTCTTGGCTACGGGGCTGTGCGCGATGGCTCTGCTGCGCGACCGTCTCACGCCGCGCCTGTTCGGCATCACGCTGGCGCTCGTCGTCGGGTGCGACCTCTGGCTCAACGCCCGGTCGTTCTGGATCTACGCCCCGAACCCCAAGGCGGACTGGTTCCGCCCCGACGCGGTGACCTCGCTGATCACGAAAACGACCCCGCCATACCGGGTGCTCGATCCAGGGGTGTACGGGCCCGATGCTCTGATGGCCTTTGATGTTCCTCAAGTGCTCGGCTATCACGGAAATGAGCTGCGCTACTATGACGAGCTGCTGGGCGGCAAAGGTGAATGGAACAACCTGCGGTTCGTTCGCCTCTGGGACCTGCTCGCGGTGCGCTACCTCATTCTGCCGGCGGGTGCATCGAGGATGGACAGCATTCCCGGGTACAAGCGGGTGCTCGATTCGGTCGAGACTTCGGAAGGGGCATGGGCGAAGGTGCTCGAGCGGACCGAGCCGCAGCCGTATGCCCGCGTCGTGCCCGCCGCGGTCAAAGCCGACACCAACGAAGTCATTCCGACGTTGATCGATCCCCGGATGGACTACAACAACTTCGTGCTGTTCGACCGCACCGAGGCGGTCAACCCGCTACCCGTAACCGAACCGCTGCATTCGAGCCCGTCGCGCGCGACGTTCGTCAAGTGGGTGCCGGGCCTGATGAGCGTGACGCTCGATCCTCCGCCGCCCACCGACAGCTATCTGCTCGTCGCGGAAAACTGGTTCCCCGATTGGCACGCGACCGTGGACGGGAACCCCAGCGACGTGCTGCGCGGCGACTGGTCCTTCATTACCGTGCCCGTGAGCGCCGGGGCCAAACGCGTAGACCTCGAGTTCACCTCGGCCGTCTACCAGCGCGGTCGTTTCATCTCGCTGATTTCGCTGCTCCTGCTCGCCGCCTGGGGCGGGGGAGCCGCCATCCGGCAACGCCGCAAGGGTCCGCCGGGTGGCTGAGCGCGCGCTGGTCGTCATCCCGACCTACAACGAGGCGCCCAACGTGGGCAGCCTGGTCCCGCAGGTGCTGGCCCAGGATCCCCGCCTCGAGGTGCTGATCGTGGATGACAATTCCCCCGACGGGACCGGCCGCATCGCCGACGAGATGGCGGAGCGGGAGCCCCGGATCCACGTCCTGCACCGGGAAGGGAAGCAGGGGCTCGGCACCGCCTACCGGGCGGGGTTCGGATGGGCCCTGGAGCGGAAGTACGACTACGTTTTCGAGATGGATGCCGATTTCTCGCATGATCCGGCCCACCTCAAGGCGTTTCTCACCGCGGCCCAGGACGCCGACTTGGTCCTGGGATCGCGTTACCTTCAAGGCAAGGTCACGGTCGTGAACTGGCCGATGGGACGTCTGTTGTTGTCGTATTTTGCCAACGTCTATGCCCGCTGGGTCACGGGTCTGAAGATCTGGGACCTCACCGGGGGCTTCAAGTGCTTTCGCCGTCGCGTACTGGAATCGATTGATCTCACGCAGGTTAGGTCCAACGGGTACGCTTTCCAAATCGAGATGAGCGTGCGGGCATGGCGAAAAGGGTTCAAGCTGGCCGAGGTGCCGATCGTGTTCGTGGACCGGACCGAGGGGCAAAGCAAGATGAATCGCGGAATCGTGAAAGAAGCGGTGTGGATGGTTCCACACCTGCGACTCATGGCCTGGTTCGGCCGCATCTGATCGGACTCCCCGTCTATAAGATGACGGGGTCGGGCAACGATTTCGTGATGGTGGATTCGAGCGTCTCGGGCCCGGATGATTGGGCGGAGTCGGACATTCAGGCTGTGTGCGCCCGGGGGACCGGTGTTGGCGCCGACGGCCTGGTCTTCGTGGGTCCCGGCAAGGCCGCGGGAGCCGTGCGGATGGTCTACTTCAACAGCGACGGCTCCCGCGCCTCCATGTGCGGGAACGCCGCGCTCTGCAGCACCCGCCTGGCCGCCTACTTGGGCATCGGACCGCAGCGGGGGATGCAGCTCGAGACGGACGCGGGCACCTACGTGGGCCGCTGCGGCCAGGAGCCCGATCGCGCCGAGATCCAGTTGAGCCCCGTGGAGCCTCCCACCGAGCCGGCGCTCGACTTGATGCCGGGTGAGGAACGGGCCGGACTGACTGTGGTAGGCGTGCCGCACCTGATCGTCCTGGTCCGCGACGTGGATCAGGTCGATCTGGCCGGGCGTGGCCGGGAGCTGCGATACGCGCCGGCCCTGGGGCCGGATGGCGCCAACGTGAACTTCGTCTCACCAGGCAGGCGGTCGGTGGCCTGGCGGATGAGGACCTATGAGCGGGGGGTGGAGGGCGAGACGCTGGCCTGTGGGACCGGCGCCGTGGCTGCCGCCTGTATCCTTGAGCACTGGGGGTTGGAGCGTCTGCCCGTTGTAATCGAGACCCGCAGTCAGCTGCCCCTGGAGGTTCACGCTCGAAAGTCGACCGATGGGGCCTTCGAGGACGTGTGGCTGAAGGGGCAGGCGCGGATGGTGTTTCGGGGGATCGTTACGGCGTGAGGCGAGTTTCCACATCTTTCAACACGGCAACTTAACATAACATCTATTATACGAAGTGCATTCGAGCGAATGACCGATGCCAGCTACTTCCCAGCCCCCGCGGATCCTTTGGTAATCTCCCCAAGCCGCACACGCGCTTCGACGACCGTGCCCGTGGAATCGTACTTGGCGACGATAGCCTCATAGGCGGCCTTGCTCTGGGCGGTGTCGCCCGCCGCCAACCACGCCCGTCCCGCGTCCGAGAGGTACTGGGCCGCAAGGAATGGGAACCTGGCCGCGCTTGCGGCCTTCTGGTAGGTCTCGGCGGCATCCTTGGGCCGGGAGATGTTCTCGTAGGCCGCCCCGAGCAGACCGTAGGCCTGCGCCTGGTAGTCCCGGTTGGCCTCTCCCGCGAACTTGCTGAGGACCTCGATGGCCTGCTGCGGCTGTCCCTGCGCCAGGCGGACCTGAGCCAGCATGATGGTCGCTTCCTGGGCGGCCCGGGTTCCGGAGTAATTCTCTCTCACGCGGGACAGCTCGCTCGCCGCCAACGCGTAATTCTTGCTCTCCCAGGCGAATCGGCCTTGTCCCAGCCCGGTTCCCGCGGCGGCCTCCTGCTGGCTCCGCGACAGGATGCTCCATGCAAACAGGAGCCCGCCCAAGACCGCGATGACCGCGATCGTGATGGCCGTGCCGCGATTGCGCTTGGCCCACTCGAGGAGGGCTTCGAGGCGCTGATCCGACCTTTGGCCTGCCTGGGCTGCTCCCACCGGCGTCGTCATCTCTGGTCCTTCGCTATTTGAGTGTGCCGCACGTCCCCAGAGTGCCCCTGGGGCGACTCGAACGCCCGGCCAACGGTTTAGGAAACCGCTGCTCTATCCACCTGAGCTACAGGGGCGTAAGCTGCGCAATTTATAGGGGTTACGCGTAGTGAATCAAGGCCTCTACCCGCACCGATCCGAGGCGCTGCCGACCGTTCAGGCCATCCAGCTCGAGGAGAAAGCTGAAGCCCCCCAGGTTCGCCCCGCGGCCGCGCACCAGGTCGGCCGCCGCGGCGGCGGTTCCACCCGTAGCCAGCACATCGTCCACGATCAGCACCCGATCCCCTGGCTCGATGGCGTCGGCATGCATCTCCAACGCATCGGTGCCGTACTCCAGAGCGTAATCGACCCGTTGGCGGGCGGCCGGCAGCTTCCCCGGCTTACGCACCGGGACAAGGCCGGCCCCGAGCTCCTGGGCGATGGGCGCCCCGAACAGGAAACCGCGGGATTCGATGGCGAGAACCCGGTTGATCCCAAGGGCTCGAAACGGTTCCGCCATCGCCCGGGTGGCTCCTAGAAACAGATTCGGGTGCAGCAGCACGGGCGTAATGTCGCGGAACAGGATCCCTGGCTTGGGAAAGTCGGGGATTTCGCGGACGGCGTTCCTGAGCGCCTGCGACAGACTATTTGTCATTGCAAGTGACGTCCTAATTACTTGATATCAAACGGATTAGGGAGCGTAACTTCATGTGAAATGATTGACTTATCAACACCAGAGACGATGGCTCCTGAAGGCCCCCGTGACAGCGCCGCTTCTAAGCGCTCGAGGGCAACGGCCTCTCCGCTGGCAACGACCTCCACAGTTCCATCCAGCAGATTGCTCGCGTACCCCTTGAGCCGGAGGCGTTGGGCCTCCCGCAGCACGAACCAGCGAAACCCTACACCCTGCACCCGCCCCGCCACGACGTAACGCACACAATGATCCACCGTTCAGCTCGACCTCGCCCGGGGGGGCGCCACGCGACGTCGGTGCCAGATCACGTAAATCCCCACACCCAGCACTAGCAGAGGGAGGATGATGGCCAGCACCCGGCTGACCGCATGTTGGACTTCCTCATTCCGCAACACGGCCTCATGCAGGCCCAGGAAGTACCCGATACCGGTGAGCACACTGCACCAAAGCAGCGCCCCCAGTCCGGTAAACAGGATGAACCGCGGCAGCGACATCCGCGCGAGACCCGCCGGAATGGAGATCAGGTGCCGGATCACCGGCAGTATGCGCGCCACAAGAGTGCTGATCTCTCCGTGCGCGGCGAAGTACTGATCGGAGCGCTGCAGGGCGCGCTCGGAGATCAGGAGATACTTGCCGAAGCGACGCAGGAACGGTCGGCCCAGGAAGTGCGCCACGGCGTAGTTGGCGAGCGAGCCGAGGATACTCCCCACCACCCCGCTCAAGAGCACGAGCACGACGTTCAGCTCCCCCTTCGCCACCCAGTACCCTGCCGGCGGCATCACCAGCTCGCTCGGCACCGGAAGCACCGAGGACTCCATCGCCATCAGGGCGACGATGCCGGGATATCCAAGGTCCAACAGACTCTGGAGCAACCACTGGATGAATCGCTCAAGCATCGAAGCCGTGTTCTCCGACCAATGGGACGAACAGCGCCGGCCCCAGCTCGGTCCGCCTGAGACCACCTTCGGTCCGTTCGATCAGCGTAAGGGTTTGCCCGCCACGCTCGCCGAGTGGCATCAGGAGACGCCCCCCCGGGGCTAGCTGCTCCACCAGCGGCGGGGGGACATCCGGACCGCCGGCCGCGACGAGGATGGCATCATACGGCGCGTAGGCGCTCCATCCCAGAGTGCCGTCTCCGAGCAGGACGGACGCGTTCCGCACCCCCGCCCCACGCAGCGCCGCCAGCGCGGTCTCCGCGAGGGAACGCACTCGCTCGATGCTGAAGACCTGACCGGCAAGCTGGGCCAGCAGAGCCGTTTGATAACCGCTGCCCGTTCCAACTTCGAGGACTCGATCGGATCCGGTGAGCCGCAGCGCCTCGAGGTAACGGGCCTGGGTAAACGGCTGCGAAATCGTCTGGCCTCCGCCGATGGGCAGCGCCCGGTCTTCGTAGGCCTGATGCCGGACCGCCTCGGGCACGAACAGGTGCCGCGGCGTCTGCGAAATCGCGTGCAACACGGTCAGATCCCGGATCCCTTTGGCCCGGAGCTGCTCGACGAGCCGGGCCCGATACCCCCCGTAGCTGTCGGGGCTCGCTCCCCCACCTAACCCCCGAGGTTCCACGCGCGCGCCGCCTCGAGCAGGCCGTAGTTCGTCATGTCCACGTGTAACGGTGTTACGGAGATGAATCCGTCGCGCACCGCCTGAAAGTCCGAGTCCGCTCCGCCCGACCAGGTCGCTTTGCCCCCGCCGATCCAGTAGATCTCCCGCCCCCAGGGGTCCTTCATCCTGGCGATTTCCTCGTGAAACACCCGGCTCCCTAGCGTCGTGATTTTCACGCCCCGGACGTCACTCCCCGGAATCGCCGGCAGGTTCACATTGAGGAGGGTCTCTTTGGGAAACTCCGTGATCGCAAGGATGCGGCCGAGGACACGCTTCAGCCACTCACGATGGCTATTCAGGTTCTCCAGGTCGAAGCTCGCGTACGAGACGGCGACGCTGGGAACCCCAGAGGCCAGCCCTTCCATAGCCGCCGCGACGGTGCCCGAGTAGAGCACGTCCTCGCCCATGTTGGGGCCGTGGTTCACGCCTGAAACGACGAAATCCGGCCGCTCCTTCATGAGGGCGCCCAGAGCGAGCAAGACGCAGTCGGTGGGGGTGCCGTCGACCTGGTAGGCCCCGTCCGCGCGGCGCGTCGCGCGTACCGGTCGATGCAGGGTGAGGGAATGCGAAGTGGCGCTTTGCTCCCGATCGGGGGCCACCACGGTCACTCTCCCGAGATCGGCGCACACCGATCCCAGAAGCCCCAGTCCCTGAGCGAGAATCCCGTCGTCGTTCGAGAGCAGGATGTTCATGCGGTCCCAAACAGTATGCGACGGCTGTAGCGGGCGAACACCCGCGCCAGCCGCCAGGTGTCGGCCCACGAGCGGAAATGACTCGGCGCGCCGGCGTAAATCGTGGGAATCGGGACGGACCGGACGCGGAACCCCGTCACCAGCACCGCCAGTAGAAAGGCTGTCTCATAGTCGTAGCGGGTTTCCCGGGGACGGACCTGCTGCGCGACGCTACGCGAGAAAGCCCGGAATCCGGTCTGGGCATCGGCGACCACCGTCCCTCCCCCAGCGACCCGGCTTGCCAGGGATGCCGAGAGCCAGTTGGTCAGGCGCCGGGGCCATGGCATGGTGGTGGTCCGGGCCCGGGCGCCCAGCACGAGGTCCGCCTGGTCGCGCTGCAGGAGCTCGAGCAGCGCGGGGACCAGCTCCGGGGGGTGTTGGCCGTCCGCGTCGAGCGTCACGATCCAGGCCGCGCCATCTCCCAACGCCCGTTCCACACCCGTCGCCAGGGCCGCGCCCTTCCCGCGGTTGCGAACATGCCCCAGCACCTGGGCCCCGGCCTCCCGCCCCAGGATGGCCGTCGCATCGTCCGAACCGTCGTCCACGAGATAGACCGCGGCTCCCGGAACCGCCATGGCGGCACGAGTCACCACAGCGGCGACGGTACGGGCGGCGCGGTAGGCGGGAATGATGACCGCGACGCGAGACTCAGCGTTGCCCGGCATGGGGCGACGCCGTCCCGTCCAGCACCGCCAGCACGCCCTTGAGCTGCGCGCGGAGGTCCCTGACGGTCTCGGTGGCGAGCGCGAGACGGGCTTCGGGGCGCAGCTCGCCGTTGCGGCGATACTGCTCGATCTTCTGCCGCGCGCCCTCGATCGTGTATTTCTCGGTATACAGCAGATGCTTGACGAGCATGATCAGCTCGATTTCCCGCCGCTGGTAGACGCGATTCCCCGAGCGGTTCTTGGCCGGGTTCAGGAACCGGAATTGGCTTTCCCAATAGCGCAGCACGTGGGGCTTCAGGTCGGTGAGCTGGCAGACCTCCCCGATCGAGAAGAACTCCTGGACCGGATGCGGGACGCTCATCGCCACTGCTCCCGCTTCAGCTCCCGCTCCATCAGGTCCGCCACCGCGGTGCGCGGGGCCTTGCCGCGGAACAGGATCTCGTTCACTTCGCGCGTGATCGGCAGCTCCACTCCCTCCCGCTCGGCGAGGGCGGTGGCCGCCCGAGCCGTCTGCACGCCTTCCGCCACGGACTTGCGCTCGCCCTGAATCTCCTCGAGCCGGCGACCGCGCCCCAGCTCCACCCCGAGCGAGCGGTTCCGCGACTGCGGACCGGTGGCGGTCAGCACAAGATCGCCCAACCCGGCCAGTCCGGCGAACGTGAGCGGGTCGGCGCCCAGGGCGACGCCGAGCCGGGTCAGCTCGGCGAGGCCGCGCGTGATCACTGCCGCGCGCGGATTGTGCCCCAGGCCGAGCCCTTCGATGATTCCCGTCGCGATGGCGATCACGTTCTTGAGCGCCCCACCCAGCTCGACCCCGACCATGTCGGTGTGCGAGTACACGCGGAACGTCGAGGTCGAGAACACCTGTTGTACCTGCTGGGCCACGTCATGGTCGCCCGCCGCGGCGACGAGCGCCGTAGGCTGACGCTCATACACTTCCCGGGCGAACGACGGGCCCGACAACACCGCGATCCGGCTCCGCCCACCCTTCGCCTTCGGGTCGAACAGCTCAGCCAGCACGCGCGACAGCGTCAGCAGCCGCTCGGGGTCCAACCCCTTGGAGACACTGACCACGAGCGGCGTTCCGGTGACGCACTCCACGGCGCTGTGCATCACCGCGTGCAGCGCGTGGGACGGGACCGCCGAGACGATGACCCCGGCGCCGCGCACGGCGGCCGGAAGGTCGTCGGTGGCGACGAGCCGTGGATCGAGCGCCGCACCGGGCAGGAACATCGCGTTCACACGTTCGCGGTTGACCGAGTCCACCACCTCCGGCTCGCGGGCCCACAGCTTGACCGCATGGCCCTTCCGCGCCAGCAGATCGGCCAGGGTCGTCCCCCACGCGCCGGCGCCCACGACCGCGATGCGGTCGCTCACGAGAGCTCCTTGCGGGTGCGGAACCGGCTCTCTGTTCCGGCGAGCAAGCGCCGGATGTTGACGCGGTGCGAGAACACGATCACGCCGGCGAGCGTGACCGCGGCCCAGAAGGCCGCGGGCATCTCCGGGCGACTGAGGCGTACCCACAGCGGGAACGTGGCCGCCGCGACCATCGAGCTCAGCGACACATAGCCGGTGAGCCAGAGGCAGGCCCCCCACACCGGCAGCGCGATCGCCACGGCCAGCGGAGCGAGCGCCAGAAACATGCCGGCGGCGGTCGCGACCCCCTTCCCTCCCCTGAACCCGACATAGGGCGAGAAGATGTGGCCGAGCACCGCAGCGACGCCGCAGCCGACCTGCACCCAGGGGCCGCCACCCGACCAGGGGGCGAAGACGGCCACGGGAATCACACCCTTGGCGATGTCGATCAGCGCGACCGGGATGGCCCAGTGCCACCCGAGGAGGCGATACACATTGGTCGCGCCGAGGTTCTTGCTGCCGTGCTCGCGCAGGTCGATCCCCCGGGCCACCCGCCCCGCCAGGTAGCTGGTCGGCGTCGCGCCCAGCAGGTAGGAGGCCAGGAGCCACAGACCGATCGAGATCACCTCCGTCGCTCCTGGCGTTTGCGGCGCAGCTTGATGGCGAGCGGGGCCCCGGTGAAGGCCCAGGCCTCGCGGAACCCGTTCACCAGGTACCGGGTGTAGGACTCGGGGATGGCCTCCGGCCGGTTCGACACGATCGCGAAGCGCGGCGGCGCGGTGCCGATCTGCGAGGCATAGAACAGCCGGACCGACTCACCGACCGGCTGGGGGGGTTGCTGACGGTCGACGAGCGCCTCGAGCACCCGGTTGACCTCGGAGGTGGGCACCCGCTTCTCCCGTTCGGCGGCGACGGTGAGAATCAGGTCCAGGAGCTTTGTGACCCGCTGCCCGGTCTTGGCCGAGAGATAGAGAAACGGAATGAAGTCGAGGAAGGGCACGCGCTCCGCCAGCTCTTTCTGGCCGCGGACCGCGGTATTCGAGTCCTTCTCCTCGATCAGGTCCCACTTGTTGACGGCGATGATCACCCCCGCCCCACGCTGCCACGCGTCCCCGATGATGCGCAGGTCCTGGGTGTGCAGGCCGTCGCTCGCATCCACCACCAGTACGCACACGTCGGCCCGTTCCATGGCGCGGGCGGTCCGCAACGACGAGTAGAACTCGACGTCGTCCTCCACCTTTGCCCGTTTCCGCAAGCCCGCCGTATCGATGAACACGAGGCGCCGGCCCTGGTAGTCGAACGGCGTATCGATCGCATCCCGCGTGGTGCCCGGGGTGTCGGCCACCACCAGGCGATCCCGTCCGATGAGCCGGTTCACGAGACTCGACTTGCCGACGTTCGGCCGTCCCACGATGGCGACGTGGACCGTCGCTTCATCCGGCTCGGGCTCCCCCGCGGGGAGCAGGTCCACCAGGCGGTCCAGGAGGTCGCCGGTATTCTTCCCGACCGTGGCCGAGACCGGGAACGGATCGCCCAGGCCGAGCTGGTAGAAGTCGAGGTGCCGCATGTCCTCGGGAAGCCGGTCCGCCTTGTTCGCCACCAGCAGCACCGGCCGCCGCGCCTCGCGCAGCGTTTGGGCGATCTCCTGATCGGCCGGATGCACGCCTGCTTCCACGTCCACGACGAACAGGAGCACGTCGCTTTCGGCGATCGCCGCTTCGACCTGCGCCCGGATCGCCCGGTTCATCGGATCCTGGGACCCGGGGATGAGGCCGCCCGTATCCACCAGCCAGAACCGCCGCCCATTCCACTCTCCGGACGCGAAGTTCCGGTCGCGCGTGACGCCGGGCCGCGGGTCGACGATCGCCTCGCGCCGGCCGATCAGCCGATTGAACAGCGTGGACTTGCCCACGTTCGGCCGCCCGATGACCGCCACGGTCGGCGCGCCCCCCTTCCCTCCGCTCATGCCGCCACCGCCGCGTCCGCCCCAAGGGCGTCCGCGAAATCGTAGGAGAGACGAATCGGCATCGGCACGCCGCGCGCCAGCGCGTGAGCGTCCAGGTCATCGAGAAATTTGAGATCGTCGTTGACTGCTTCGGCGGGCAGCAAGGCAAGATCGACATCCCGCCGGCCCGCCAGCGCCGCCTGGAACGCCGCCCCCGGGAGCAGCCCGGCGGAGGTCACGGATGGTCCGAACAGGGTATTCTCGAGCGCCACCACTTCGATGCGGGCCCCGGTAGCGCGCGCGAGATCGGCGATGACCGGAGGCAGGAGCGGCGCCATGGCCGTCCCGGTGGCCACGAGGATCGATTTTCCCGTCCAATCGGCGAGCTGATCGCGCTGGGCGGCGATCCGGGTTTGCAGATACCGCACCGCCCCCACTCCGTTCTCCCGCTGCTCGAAGTCGCCATACCACTCGGCGGCCGGAAGCGGCTGCTCGGCGCGGAGATACAGCTCATCGGCGCCGAAGCACCAGGGGTGGCCGCGCTCCGCCACGGCCCGCGTCGACCAGCGTTCCACCAGGGCGAGCGCGGCCCGGCATTCGTCGACCGTCGGCGCGCGGACCTGAGACCGCTTGGAGTATTCCGTCAGCGCGACCGGCACCACGGAGACTGAAAGTACCGGCTCGCCAATCGCATAGAGGTCCGAGAGGGTCCGGGCGAGCTGCTCCCCGTCATTCACCCCCGGCACCAGCACCACCTGCGTGTGAAACGCGATCCCCCGTTCCACGAAGGACCGGAGCTGCGGAATGATCGCCGGGGCCTCGGGGTTGCGCAGCAGCCAGCGGCGCACGACCGGATCGGTGGCGTGAACCGACACATAGAGCGGGGACAGGCGATACTCGACGATCCGCTCGAAGTCCCAGGGCTTCAGGTTGGTAAGGGTGGCGAAGTTGCCGTAACGGAAGGAGAGACGGTAGTCGTCGTCCCGGATGTACAAGACGTCCCGCAGCCCCTGCGGGTTGCCGTCGACGAAGCAGAAGTCGCAGTGGTTGGCACAACGGCGGATCCGGGGCGGCTCGAGCACGACCCCCAGCGGCAGCCCCTCCGGTCGCTCGACGTCGTACTCCACCGCTTCGCCGTCCGGGAGGCGGGCACGCAGGACAAAGCGGTCCTCCGCGGTGAGGAACTCCCAATCCAGGAAGTCCTCCAGCGGTCGACCGTCAACCGATTCCAGCTCCGTTCCAGCCACCAGGCCCAGCTCGGCACCGAGCGAATCTGGCGCCACCGACTGCACGCGAACCACGCACCTGCCCAGAGTTAAAGGACTTTCTCAAGGCCCGCGTCGCAAACCCAACGCGGGGCTCCACTTGGCAGGGTGAATATCGCTTATCGCAGGCGGTAACGCCAGCCGACGATGCCCTTCCCGCTTCCCTTCACTTCGAACTGCCGGTTTCCGTTACCGGGAAGCGCGGGGACATCGGCGGTTTGCGTGGTCACCACCGTGCCTTTGGCGTCGAGCAGCTCGAACACCAGGCCAAACGGCTGCGAGGGCACGCCTCGCAGGTTGGTGGCCACGGCGGTCACCGTGACGCCGTCCGCCGTCCCGACCATGCTGGCAACGCTGATATCCACGGGCCGGAGCGAGTCGGCCAGCGCGTGGTAGCGTTGGGCCGAGTCTTTGCGCCCACGAAGATCCCACGCCTGGGCGGCGAGCCGCAGCGCCAATGCGTTCGCGGGGTCGATTGCCACGAGCCGCTGGGCCGCGCTCACCGCCGTGGCGGTGTCCTTATGAGCGACCGCGGCCGTGCCGAGCTCGAACAAGGCCGGCCGGTAAAAAGGATTCGCGCTGAGGGCGGCGTTGAACGCCCGCGCACTGGTCGCCCACATCCCCCCCTGGGACAGGCGCTTGGCGATGTCCACCAGCTGTTCCGGCGGCACCTGCCCGGCGTGGTTCAACAGGGTATCGAATACCCCGGCCGCCTCCGCCGTGCGGCCAGCCTGGATGAAGAGATTCGCCAGGGCGGTCGCCTGTTCGAGATCTCCCGGTGAGGCCGCCACCACATCCTGGTAGGCGGCGATCGCGGGGGTAAACCCGGGCTGGGCCGCCGCGCTGTCCACCGCCGCGCGTTGCTGGATCGCCACTTGGGCGTCCCGGCTGCGCTTGAGGGATTCCTCCCTGGAGGCGGAATCGCTGCTGAATTGGCGCTGGTCGGCAGGCATCAGCCGAGCATTGCGGGCGCGCCGGGACGCCGCCGATGCATAGACCCGGGCCAACACGCTCGAATCGACGGCGGCCGCCGATCGAATGGAATCGCGACTGTAGCGGGACGCCCGCCAGCGCTGGATGGCCGGGTCGCTTTGGACGCTCTGCATCGCGACTCGCGCAATCGTTGACATCGCGCTGCGCCGGGCCGCGGCGTAGGTCGTATCGCTTCCGGCAGCGCGGACCGCCCGGCGCAAGATGGCGACGGCGGAGTCATTCTGCTGGTTGTTGGCATACATGTCGCCCAACTGGAACAGTGGCTTGGGATCGGCCGGGTTCACCATGAAGCTCCGGCGTAGCAGGATGGCCGCCGAGTCTTCCTTGCCGCCCTGCCACAACTCGTTCCCCCGGTTCATCAAGTCGGCGGCGAGGGCGACCCGGTAGGTTGCGACGTCCGCCTTGCATTGCGGGGCCAGGTGCTCGACCCGAGCGAACGCCGAATCCGCGCCTGCGGCGTCGCCGACCTCGTAGTAGTAGCGTCCGAAGTAGTACCACGCTCCAGGATTCTGGTCCTGCTTGTCGTCTCGGATAGCCCGAACCAGTACGTCCTGCGCCTGCTTGAGCATCCGGTCCCGTTGGTTCGGTTCATCATGGGCGATCTTCAGGTCGAGCTGGCCGGAACTGACGCGGAAATGGCCCGGCGTGACATCGCATGGCGGTTTGGGAGGAACCCACGGTTGCTGGGCGGCGAGTGTCCGTGCGGTGACCACGAAGACGACAGCCCAAGTACCTGTCACGACCCGGCGCATAGGTCTCTCGAGGAAGAAGCCACCGGGGAATCTCCCGGGCCTCCCCGCTCTGTCAATGGGAAAGGCCGCCGGCCTGGATCGGCCGGCGGCCTCGAAACACGAGAGCGGGCGACGGGATTCGAACCCGTGACGTCCAGCTTGGGAAGCTGGCATTCTACCCCTGAATTACGCCCGCGTGTGGACGAAAGATGCCGGGTCCCTGTGGGGGCGTCAACTCCAGACCTCGACCTCACTCCCTACGATAGCGATACGCCGTGATGTTCTTGCCGATGACCTGTACATCGAACGCGTGGGACGCCTGACCCGCGAGGGCGGGGACCGCGACCTTCTGGCTCCCGATCACGGCTCCGGTCGCCGAGAGGAACTCGAAGACGATCGACATTGGTGCACTGGTTCCCTGCTCATGGAAATTGGTCACATGACCCTTTACGCTGCCGCCCTGCTCCTGGGCCCGGAAGCTCTCGAGGGTGACCTCGACCGGGAGCGACTCGGCCGCGATCAGGACGTACTTGTATGCGGAATCGCGGTACGCTTTGGCCGCGGCCTGCGCCGCCGCGGAATCCCGCAGCGCCTCAGCTTTGAGCTGCCAGGCCTGCGCGTGCAGCCGAGTGGAGGTCCGGTTCATTGGATCGACGGCCACCAGCCGGCGGCTGATCGACAGCATGCTGTCGGCGTAGTCGAGGGCGAAGTACACCTCGGTCAGGTTGTAGAGGGCGTCCCGGAACTCCCCGTTGCGCTTCAACACGGCATGAAACGCCTGGGCCGCCACGAGGTAACTGCCGGAGGCGACCTCCTGGTGAGCCTTGATGGTATCTGCGGTCTCGCGGTTACAGGTCTTGGCGACTTCGCTCTGGCGCTGCGCCGCGGTCATCCCCGGGTGGGACGGCTTCTTGGCGCGCTCGCGATCCCGGCAGGCTGTTCCGATCGCCGCCGTGTCGGGATACGGCGGTGCTCCGGAATAGATGTCGACGCCGGCCTGGAATAACGCCAGCGGCTCCACCGAATCGGCGCGCTGGATCAGTCGCTTGTAATACAGCTCCGCGGAGTCCTTCTGGCCCATCTTGGCGTACAGCGTCGCGAGGCTGGCGATCGCCTGCGCGTCATTGGGGTCGGTGATCAGATACTGCCGGAACGCGGCGGCGGCTTCGGGACCCCGCCCCGCGCTCTGATAGGCGGCGGCGAGATCAAAGCTCGCGGACTTCTTGATGGCCACTATGGCGGCCTGCGTGTCGGTCGCGGCTCCGATCGTCGCCTGAAAGTACTTGGCCGCCGAATCCAGCTGCTGGCGTCTCGCGGACGAATCCTGCTGCTGCTGCTCGGCGCTGTTGAAATAGAGGATCCCAAGCGCGTTCAGGGACTGCGGGTCGCGATAGACGACATTGGCGCGATTGAAGTACGTGATCGCCGAATCGTAATGGCCGGCGTTGAGCGCCGCGACACCCGTATTGTACGGCGCCGTCCACAAGAACCGGCGCCAGAACTTGGTGTCGGCCTGGCATTGCGGGGCGAGTGCGTCGGCCCGCGCGAACGCGGAGTCCACGCCGGCCAGGTCGGCCATCGCCACGTAGTAGCGTCCCAAGTAGTACCACGCGGCGCCGTTCTTATCCTGTCCGTTGAGCGTGATCGCTTCGTTCAGGTTCTTCAGGGCGTCCTTGAGGTCTTTGTCCCGGTTGTTCTTCTCGTAGGCGCTCTTCAGGTACAGCTGCGCGCTGTTCACCTTGAAGTGCCCGGTCTTGAGATCGCACCGGGCCGGGGTCCACACGCCTTGCCCAATCGCCGGTCGCGCCAGTCCCAGGCTCGCCGCCCACAGGCCCACCGCCAAAACTCGTTTCATCTTCACTCCTTGGTTTTCGCCACCAGCGCTTCGGCGCCACGCTGCGCCGCCTGCGCTACCTCGAGGGGCGGCCGGTCCAGCGCCGCCGCGGCCGCCACCACGTCGTCGTATTCGGGTTTCAACCGGACCCCGTCGCTGCCGGGGTGCTCCAGCACCTTGACCCGCACCTGCACCTGCGGCGCCACCTCGACCGTGACCTGCCGGCGGGCCAACGTGATCCGCTCCGCGGTGAGGCGCCGCACTCCAGCCGTCGTACTGTTCTGGAACAGCGTGGCCGTCACGGCCTCGCTCACGGCTTCGGGCACGATTACCTCGATGCGGTAACCGGTCCGGCCTTTCTTCATCTGCACCGCCCAGGTCTGCACGTCGAGCGCTCCGCCCGCCATCAGCGCCCGGCGCAATGGCTCCACGTACTCGGGGCTCATGTCGTCGACGTCGGCCGCGAGCACCACGACCTGTCCCGCCTCTGCCGCCTCTTCCGCGACCAGGATCCGCAGCGCATTGGGGTATCCCGCCGGGTCGCGCTGCCCCGCTCCCCACCCGCTCGCCATCATGCGCCACCCGGCGGGCGGCGCCCCCGAGGATAACACGCGTAGCAGCGTCGCGCCCGTGGGCGTCGTGGCCTCCCCTTCGACCGGCCCACCAGCCGCGATCTCCTGGCCTTCGAGCAGAATCGCGGTCGCCGGCGCGGGAACGGGGAGCAATCCGTGCGCCGCTCGTGCCCAGCCGTTCCCCACCGCCACCGGCCGGTGATAGATCTGCGTCACTCCGACCTGCTCGAACCCTTCAATGGCACCGACGATGTCGAGCACCGCATCCACTGCCCCGACTTCATGAAGATGCACGCGCTCCGGAGCGACGCCGTGTACCTGGCCCTCGGCAGCGCCAAGCAGCTGAAACGCCCGAACCGCACGCTGCTTCACCCAATCCGAGAGCGGCGCACCCTCGACCAGCCGGACCAACTCGCCCACGTGGCGCCCATGCGGCTGCTCGGGGATCCGGAACTCCACCTGCCGACATTCCACCCCGCACCGGCGCACGTTTCGAATCGAGACGGTCACCCCGCCCAGTCCCAACCGGCCGGGGAGCGATTCGAGCCAGTCATTCCGCGCACCGACCGCGAGGAGAGCGCCCAGGGTCATGTCGCCGCTGATCCCGGCGGCCGGGTCGATGATCGCAATTCGCATGGCCGAAGTGCCTCAATATAAATGGGTTAGGCCCTGTAGAGCCACCCGGCCCCGGTGTTGAACAGGACGACCTTTTCCCCTGCCCCGATTGTACCCTGCGCGAGCAGTGCCCTCGCGGCCGCGAGGGCGGCTCCCCCTTCCGGGGCGGCATCGATCCCCTCGAGCGTCTGCAGCTCCCGCGCGGCCTTCGTCAGGGCCTCGTCGGAAACCGCGACGGCGCCGCCACCGCTCTCCCGCAACGCCCGCAGCATCAAACGATCTCCCAGCGGTCCCGGGACACGTAGTCCGGCTGCTACCGTCTTCGGGTCCGGCCAGGGCGTGCAGCGCTCGGCGCCACTCGCGAAGGCAAGCACCACCGGCGCACACCCTTCGGCCTGCACGGTGAACATCCGGGGCCGCTTTGCGCCGACCCACCCTCCCTGGCACAACTCCTCGAAGGCTTTCCACATGCCGATCAACCCGGTTCCGCCTCCCGTGGGGTAGATGATGACATCGGGCAGGATCCACCCGAGCTGCTCGGCCAATTCCAGCCCCAGTGTCTTCTTGCCTTCGATCCGGTACGGCTCTCGCAACGTCGACAGATCCACCGCTCCGGTTTCGGTCGCCTCACGCCGGGCCGCCTGGCCACAGTCGCCGATGTGGCCGTCCAGGAGAACCAGCTCCGCACCGTAGCTCCGGATCTGCGACACGATGGTGGGCGGCGTGCTCTTCGGCGCGTACACCTTTGCGGCGACCCCGGCCCGTGCCGAGTAGGCCGCGAGCGCCACGCCGGCGTTCCCCGCCGTCGGCAGCACAAAGCGCCGGGCACCAGCCGATACCGCACGGGTCACCGCGGCGGCGAGACCGCGTGCCTTGAACGACCCGGTCGGGTTGGTCCCTTCGTCCTTCACCCACAGGTCGGTGAAACCGTACCGGGCTCCGACCCGGCGAACCGGGAGCAGGGCTGTGCCCCCTTCGCCCAGCGAGATCTCCGTTTCGTCCGCACGCACCGGCAGCCACTCCCGGTACCGCCACATGGAGGTGGCACCACCTTGCAGGCTCGTTCCGTCCCGCCTGGGGACTCGCTCGTAGCGGACGAGGTAGGGCGCGCCGCAGACCTCGCAGACGCCGGGCAGGCCGTCGGCGGTGCGCGACCGGCCGCAGGCGGAACACTCGAGCGTCCAGGGAAGGCGCGGGGTCATCGGCGACTCAGCCGCTCGAGAATCCGCTCGGCCAACACGGACGAGAACCCGGGGATCGCCGCGATCTCCGCGGCGGTCGCGCTCCGCACCCCGGCGATCGATCCGAATCGCTCGAGCAAGACGCGGCGACGCTGCGGGCCGATCCCCGGGATCGCGAGCAGCGCCGACGTGATCGTCCGCTGGGTGCGGCGTTTGCGGCTGTAGCTCACCGCAAATCGGTGCGCTTCGTCGCGCGCGCGCTGCAGCAGCTTGAGGGAGGGGCTGCTCCGCGGCAGACGCAGTGGGTCGCTTCTCCCCGGCAGGTACACCTCCTCTTCGCGTTTGGCGAGGCTCGCGATCGGCAGGGCCTCACACCCCGCGGCTCGCGCCGCGTCCACCGCGGCAGAGAGCTGCCCCTTCCCTCCGTCGATCACCATCAGATCCGGGAGGGGGCGCTGTTCCTCGCGCCGCCGAGTGAGAAACCGGGTCACGACCTCGTGCACCGCGGCGAAGTCATCCTGTTGTCCCGGTCCCTTGATACGATAGCGGCGATAGTCCGCCTTGCGGGGCCGCCCCGCTTCGAACCAGACCAGCGAGCCGACGGTGTCCCGGCCCTGGTTGGTCGAGATATCGATGACCACGAAGGACCGGGGAACCGCGGACAGTCCCAGATCGCGTCCCAGCGCGTAGACCGGATCGGCTGCCCGCTCTTCCACGTCGAACGCTTCGATGAGCAGGCTTTCGAGCAGGTGGCGCGCGTTCTGCTCCGCCAGCTCGACGAGCTTCGCGTTGGTGCCCCGTTGCGGGGTCAGCCACTCGGCGTTGGGATCGAGCACCTGGAGCGCCGCGGCGTCGTCCGGGGGAGGGGGGAACGGTAACAGCACCCGACGGGCCCGGGCGGCCAGCGGCAGATAGAAGCGAACCAGAAACGCCGACAGCACCGCGCCCTCGCTCTCGTGCTCCACGTGCTCCAGGAACCGGTGCTCCCGCGCCACCAGGCGTCCACCCCGGATCCGCACAATGACGCCGCAGGCGTCGTCTCCATCGCGGGCCAGGCCGATGGCGTCGGCGTCCGGCCCCCCGACCAGCTCCACCGGCTGGGGCCGCTCCAGCTGATCGAGCCACTGCAGGGAATCCCGCAGCCGCGCGGCGCGCTCGAAGTCCAGCTGGCGGCTCGCTTCCTGCATCCGCCCCCGCAGCCGCGTCCGCACCTCCACGGTTTTTCCCTCGAGGAAGAGCAGGACATCGTCGATCATCCGGCGATAGTCCTCTTCGCTTTGATACCCGACACAGGGCGCGCGGCACCGCTGGATGTGATAGTCCAGGCAGGGGCGGGCCGGCGCGTCGCGAGGGAGGTCGTAGTGGCACGACCGTACCGTGAAGAGCCGTCGGATGATGTTGAGGGTCTGGCGCAGCGTCCCGACGTCGGTGTACGGACCGAAGTAGCGTGCCCCATCGATCGTCACCCGCCGCACCACCAGCACACGCGGGAACGGCTCCCCCAGCGTCACCGCGATGCGCGGGTAGCTCTTGTCGTCGCGCAGCCGGATGTTGTAGCGGGGCTGGTACTCCTTGATGAGGTTGTTCTCGACGAGCAGCGCCTGCGCTTCATTGGGAACGATGATCGTCTCGAGATCGGCGATCTGTCGGGCCAGCGCTGCCCGCTCAGCGGACAGGTCAGCTTCGGGTCCGAAGTAGCTCGGTACCCGCGATCGCAGGCTCTTGGCTTTCCCCACGTACAGCGTGCGCCCGGCGGCATCCTTCCACAGGTACACACCGGGCTGATCGGGGAGCGCCGCGAGCTTGCGGGCGATCAGCGGAGGTACGCCCACAGCCGTTGCGCGTCGGGGTGACGGAAGGCCAGGGTCACGAGGCCGTACACGATCCCGAAGACGCCCGTGACGGCCAGCGCGAGAGGGACCGGCGATAGTCTCGCCGCTCCGCTCGCGGTCGCGACACCGGCGGCCGCGGCGGCCGACCCGGCCAGGAGCGTCAGGCCGAACGCGCGCCAGTCCCTGCCCTGCATGACCGTACCGATCCGCTTGTCGAGATCGCTGAGGTGCAGCACGACATTGACCGTCGCTCCGAGCGACGACCCGAGGGCGATCCCGGCGGGCCCGAACCGGCGCATCAACACGTACGCCAGCAGGCTCGACAACGCCACGGAGAAGGCCGCGATCTTGACCGGAGTCCGGGTGTCGCGCAGGGCGTAGAATCCGGAGGCAAACAGTTTGACGCACGCCTGCCCCAGCAACCCCACCCCGTAGGCCGCGAGCACACCGCCCACGAGAGCGGAGTCCCGATCGCCGAACCGACCGGTCTGGAACAGGGCCGCCACGAGCACCGGGCCCAGCGCGGTAAAGAGGAAGGAGGACGGGATCACGAAGAAGGTGATCCGCCGGAACCCGAGCGCGATCCGGGCCCGCAACTGCTCGTTGGGCGTCGCGGTGACCGCGTCCCGGGACAGATCGGGGAGCGACACCGCCGCCACGGAGGTTCCGAACAGGCTGATCGGCAGCACCTGGATCAGCTGCGCGTACCCGAGACTCGACGCGCCCCCTTCCCCCGCCAATGTGCCGAGCAGCGTGTCCACGAGTCCCGAGATCTGAGCCACCCCGGCGCCGATGACGAGCGGAGTCCAGGCAAGGAGCACATCGCGTACCCCCTCCGGGGCGAAGCTCGCCCGCAGATGCAACCCGCCGAGCAGGCGCGCGCAGGTGGGCAGCTGCACGGCGATCTGGAGCAGGCTCCCCGCCACCGTCCCCCAGGCGAGGGCCAGCGACAGGCGGGTCAGCTGCTGGGTCAACGGGAGATCCGGGGTGACGAACCAGGTGGCCGCGCCGACCAGAGACACGATCCCCGCGATGTTCCAGAGTGCCGGCGCGGCATAGGGGAGAAAAAAGCGCCGGTGCGTATTGAGAACCCCGAGACACCAGGCGGAGACGACCATCAGCCCGGTCATCGGAAACAGCACGCGCATCAGGCTGATCGCCAGTTCGCGAGTCTCTCCCTTGAGTCCCGCCCCGATCAAGGTCACGAGAGCGGGCGCGAACCCGATCCCCACGAGCGCCAGGATGGCGGACGCCAACAGGAGCAGCCCCAGGATGGCCCCGGCCAGCGCCCGGGCGGCGGTCTTGTCCAGGCGCTCATTCAGCGCCGCATACACGGGGATGAACGAGGCCGACAACGTGCCTTCGCCGAGCAGGTTGCGGATGGTGTTGGGAACCCGGAGGGCGACCCGGAAGGCGTCGGCCGCCCACGCGTTGCCGAGATAGTGGGCGAAGACGCGTTCGCGGAGGTAGCCCAGGACCCGCGTGACCAGGATCCCCGCCGCGACCCGAGCCGCGTGCCGGCCACCGGCACCCGCCGGGGCGCGAGGTGGAACGGGGGGAGCCGAAGGCGTACGCTCCGGCACGGCGTCAGGTCTTGGGATTCTTGGGTTTCTCGAGCAGCCGCTGCACGAATTGGAGCTCGTCCCGCATCCCGGTCACGGAACGATGCAGGTCCTCCACTTCCCCCTCCAGAATCTCGACCTTTTGCTGCAGCTGTTTCACGTCTCCCCCGGACAGCGTCGAGCCGCCCTCCAGGCGCCGCGCGACCGAGCGCCCCAGGGGGGAGTCGACCAGAATGGCGGTGATGGGAATCATCAACGCGACGAGAATCAGGAGAATGATGGCGGCACCGAGCATAGCAGGATTCTATGAGGCCGCAAAGGCGCGCGCTACCTCACGCTCCAATCCGTCGAGCAGCGACGGACCGTACCGGATCGCGAAGGACGCGTAGGTCAGCACGCGCTCCTGCGGCTCCCCCAGGGGATACAGCGCGGCCCGGGCACGGGTGATCTGACCGACCAGGGTCTCGTTGTTGCGCTTCAAGCTGGCCAGCACCTTCTTCTCGATCTCCTGTGTACCCCCAAGCGCCGCGTTCCTGGCGGTTTCCACGGTCCGCTCGAGCGTCGGGTCGATCCCCTTCACTTCCTTCGCGAGGCGCTCGAACCCCGTGCCGAGCGACTGTCGCAGCTCGGCCATCGCCGATCCCAGGGGACCCGGCAAAGTGTCGCGCACCAGCCGGGTCTCGAGCGGCCCCGGCGTCCCCGCAAAGTCCTGAACCCCGAGCCGGTAGCGCTCCAGCACCTTGTCCACCCGGGCCTCCACCAGCACACCGGACCACCGCGGCACGGGCGTCTGGACCGGGATCCCGAGCGCCTGGTATAAAGCAGCCGCCTCCGGAAGGTAGGCCAGCTCCCCGGGCCCTCCGAGGTAGGCCACCGTTGGAAGCAGCGCGGCTTCCACAACCGGCCGCAGCAGGACGTTGGGCGAGATCCGCTGCGGCTGCTCCCCGGCGATTCGCTCCAGATCGGCCCGGGAGTACCGATCGCCGCTGCGGCGGCTGACGTACCCCGAGCCCTCCGGCTTGAGGCGATCCCGCCCCAAAGACGCCTCCACCAGGACCGGAGAGAGCCCGTCCGGAAGCGTGTGCTCCGCGGCGCGGAGCACGTATGTGGACATGGCCCGCTTGAACGACTCCTGATAGGGCCGCAGCACCGCGAGCCCGCGCGCGCCAAGCAGCGCTTGTAAGGCCGTGGCCGCCGCATCGGCCAGCGATGCCTCCGGAGTGAAGGCCGCGCCAAGCCAATCGAGCACCGTCGACTTGAACTCGGTTTCCGGCGTTCCTGCCCGCAGCTGCTCCAGCGCCGCGGTGACCTCCGGCCCGCACGGCTCCTGATAGGTGGGGAGCGAGGGAGCATCGGCTGGACGCTCGCGCAACACGATGGGCAGCGCCTCGCCCGCCGTGTTCAGGAACGCCGCGTGGTTCGCCTCCTGGAAGTCATGATCGTCGCCCGCCACCCAGAAGACGGGGACGACAGGAACGCCGCGTTCCCGCTCGAGACGCCGAGCCAGCGCGATGGCCGAGAGCGCCTTGTACACGGTGTACAGCGGCCCGGTGAACAAGGCCGGTTGTTGCCCCGTGGTGACCACCAGCACCTCTCCGCTCGCCAGGCGGTCGCGTCCAGGGCCGGGCAGCACTGCATCGAGCACCTCCGCCACGACACGGGCGGGGGGCCGTTTCGCCGCAGCGGGGAGCGGACCCAGCGGGGTCGGCACAATGCGTGGAATCACGCCGGGTGCGTACCTCCTTCCTCACTCGCCAAAGACGTCGGCCTGAAAGGTAAAGACGGCCGTTCCGGGAGCCTGCCAGGCGCGGGCCGCGAACCCCGCCTTGCGACAGGTCGCCGCCAGGAACGCTTCCGCATCCCACCCGTACTCGACCGCCACCTGCGGCAGGAGCAATCCCTGGCGGCCGCCACCCTGGACGATGAGCCCATCCCGCCCCGGCACGATAGCGCTCGGCTCCGCCCGCAACAGCCGGACCGGCTCGGTCAGAGCGGAGATTTCGATGTGCAGGTGCGCCAGCTGCTCCGCGGTCACTGGCGGAAACCGGGGATCCTCCAGCGCGGCGGCGATCGCCATGCGCCCGACGACTTCCCCCAGCGGCAGGTCGGAGGCGATGTGCCCGATGCAGCCGCGCAGCGCCCCGCCCTCCCGTTCGGTCAGCGTCACGAAAGCCCCGCGGCGCTGCCGGGCATCCTCACCTTCGGGAGCCGGAGGGAGAGGACGATTCGCGAGTGCGGCTTCCAGCGTCTCCCGGGCATGGGCCAGGAGCGCCGCCCGGGTCGCCGCCCCGACCTCACCCGCCCCGATGATACGGTTCTCCCCGTCGGATCGTGAACGCCCGGTAGAGCTGCTCCAGCACCACGAGACGCGCCAGCTCGTGCGGCAGCGTCAGCGCGGACAGGCTCCAGACGTGCTTGGCTCGTTGTGTCACATCGGGCGGTAGACCATCGGCGCCCCCGATGGCGAGCGCCACGTCGCGTCCCTCCATATCCCATTGAGCCGTGCGCTCGGCCAGCTCCCGCGAGCTCCAGGCTTCACCCAGGCGCGACAGCGCGACGAGGCGCGTGTCGTCGGGGATCGCCCCGAGGACGCGCGCCTCGTCCTTCACTTCCTGCTCTTCGACGCGGGCGTAATGCCGCAGCCGTTCGAGGTACCCGTCACACGCCGCCCGGAGCGCCGCATCCCTGACGCGGCCCACCGCGACGACCCGATAGCGCATCAGGCATACATCCCGCGGAGGCGGTGCATGGTCGCCACGCGATCGATCCCCAACATGTACGCCGCGATGCGGTTGGACACCTTGTGCTTGTCGGCGAGGGCGACGACCTCCTTGAACGACCGCACCATGATCGATTCCAGGCGCCGGTTCACCGTCTCTTCGTCCCAGAAGTAGCCGCCGCGATCCTGCACCCATTCGAAGTAGCTCACCGTGACGCCACCGGCGTTGGCCAGAATGTCCGGGATCACCACAATCCCTTTGTCCTCGAGGATCTTGTCGGCGCCGGCCGTCGTGGGACCGTTGGCTCCCTCGCAAATGATGCGGGCCTTGATCTGGGGCGCGTTCTTGCTGGTGATGACGTTTTCCAGGGCGGCGGGGAGCAGGACGTCGCAATCGCAGGTCAGCAGGTCGTCGTTGCTCATGACCTCCGCTTTGGGATACCCCGCGAGCTGACGGTTCTTCTTGGCCCAGGCGATCAGGTCCGGTACGTCCAGTCCTTTGGGATTGTACAGGCCACCGGTCTTGTCGGAAACGGCGACGATCGTCGCCCCCGCCTGAGCCACAAGCTCGGCGGCGATCGAGCCCACGTTCCCGAACCCCTGCACCGCCACCCGGGCCTTGCCAAATGACGTCCCTTGCCGTGCCAGGGCCTCCCGGATCATGAACATGCACCCCCGGCCCGTCGCCTCGCGCCGCCCGAGGGATCCACCCATTTCGACCGGTTTTCCGGTGACCACGGCCGTGACCGTGTGGCGGTGGTGCATGGAGTAGGTGTCCATGATCCACGCCATCACGCGCTCGTTGGTGTTCACATCGGGCGCGGGCACGTCGGAGTCGGGCCCCAGGGTCTCGATGATGCTCGAGGTATAGCGCCGGGTGACGCGCTCCAGCTCCAGCATCGACATGGTCGAGGGGTCGCAGACCACCCCGCCCTTCGCCCCGCCGAAGGGAATGTTCACCACCGCGCACTTCCAGGTCATCCAGGCGGCGAGCGCCTTGACCTCCTCGAGCGTCACGTTCAGATCGAACCGGATGCCGCCCTTGGCCGGTCCCCGCGAGGTGTTGTAGAGCACCCGGTACCCGGTGTACACCTCCACTTCCCCGTTCTCACGAACGATGGGGATCGACACGATGATCTGCTTCTCCGGGTTGCGGAGCACCTTGTACAGCCCGCGATCGAGGTTGAGCAGCTTGGCCGCGTGATCGAAGCGCTCCATCATCGCTTCGAAGGGGTTCTCTTCGGCCAGGAACGTGTCCTTGTCGGGACGGATCAGAAGACGAGGTTCAGTGGTCATCCAGGTGTCAGGTGTGGTTGGAGGGTGTGCGGGCCGTGGAGAGCAGGCGCGCCAGGGCGGACGTGATCGCGTCTCCGTTCCATTCCCACCGCAAGGCCTGCCGGGCCACCAGCGGCTCGGCGGCCTCCGACGGCCACAGTGCACGAAGCTTCACGGCATCTTTCTCGGTGACTACAACATAATCGGCCGCTGCCCCGGCTGCCTCCCGGACCAGCCGTCCAACGTCCGTGGGGTCATACGGATGATGGTCCGGGAATCCGGCCAGGCGTACGCTCGCGCCCGTGGCCCGGACTTGCACCCCAAAGCTCTCCGGATCGGCCACACCCGCGACCGCCAACGCCCGACGGCCCCGCAAGACTTCTCCTGGGTGGGTGTCCCCGCTGCGCATCCCGGTGAACCCCGTGAGCGCGAGATGCGCCACCGCGACCGGCCGCGGAGCCCAATCTACGGTGAGCTGCTCCGCGAGGCGGCGGGCTTCCTCGGCCCCGACGCGTTTCCGGGTCACGAGGATCGCGTCGGCACGCCGCAGCGCGCCCCACCGCTCCCGCCACGGTCCCGCGGGCAAGGGCCAATGGGGAAGCCGCGCCTGCTCCGCCGCCACCAGCGCGAGATTCAAGTCACGCCCCACATCGAGGCGCTGGAACGCATCGTCCAACACCAGCGCCGCGGCCCCCTGCTCCCGCGCGACCGCGGCGCCGGCCACTCGATCGGGATTCGCCACCACGATCGCGTCGGGGACGAGGCGCTGGTGCACGAGGACCTCGTCCGCCCCGTACCCCCGCAACAAGATCCCCGGTTTCAGGCCCGCCCGCGCGATTTCCTGCGCCACCCACGCCGCGACCGGGGTTTTCCCCGCGCCCCCGACCGACAGATTCCCCACGCCCACCGCCGGCAGTGGAAGCCGGTGCACGGCGACGAGCCCCCAGCGATACGCCAGCAGCCGGGCCTCGATCGCCGCCGCGTACACGACGGCGAGCGGCAGCAGGGCCACCCGCGCGAGCCGCGCCGTCGGCGCCCGCGAGGCCCACAACCACCGCGCCGCCCGATGCGTCAAGGAGATACTCATGCCACGCGTGACACCTCGCGCAGCCGTTGCTCCAGCGTCGTCGCGCCTTCGCGAAGTCCGTCTTTCCCGGCGGCGACCACGATCGGCGGCGCGTACCGCACATCGATGCGGGCGAACGGTTTGGGAATGCAGAAGCGGTCCCACGATCGCAGGTACCAGGCCCGTGACGCCCGCGCCGAGATCGGCAGGATGACGGCGTCCGCATGCTGCGCCGCCGCGACGACGCCGGGCTTCACCTTTTCGGGCGGACCTTGGGGGCCATCGGGGGTGATGGCGACGACGTTGCCCTCCCTGAGGGAGCGCACGATGCCGAGCAGCCCCACCTCCCCGCCCCGCTTGGACGACCCCCGCACGAACCGGTAACCCCACCGCTCGCCGAGTGTCGCCAGGTACTCGCCGTCGCGATGCCGACTGATGAGGAGGACGATATCCTGCCGGCGATGCAGCGCGAGCAAAGGCAGAATCCGGCTGTGCCATAGCGCGAAGATGAACGGGCGATGATCCGCCCGCAGACCGTCGTAGTGCTCGGCGCCCTCGACGCGATAGCGCCAGGTGCGGGCGAGCAGGCGCACCAGGGTCACGCCCAGAGTCCCGGCCAGCGGCTCCAGCCATCGCAATTTCACCGCAACAACCCCATCGCGAGATCGGCCACGCGGTCGGCGGCTCCCGGTGGGCCCAACTTGTCGCGCACGATCGCCAGCTGCTCGCGCTGGCGCCGCGTGGCCGGGTTGTCCCGATCGAGTAGCGGCAGGATTGCGGTCGCCAGCTGATCCGGCGTGGCGTGACTCTGCAGCAGCTCCGGACAGATCAACTCCCCCGCCACCAGATTCACGAGCCCCGCCCACGGTATCCGCACCAGGCGCCGCGCCAGAAAATGGGAGACGGGGTGCAGGCGGTAGGTGATCACCATCGGGACATCCGCCAGCGCCGCTTCCAGGGTCGTGGTGCCCGACTTGCAGAGCCCGGCGTCCGCGGCCGCGAACACCAGACGCGGATCACCGGTCGCGACGGCGATGGGACCAGGATCCGCGTAGGTCCCGACCGGGGTGGCCGCCGCGACGAATTGCACGTCCGGCCGAGCCGCGGCCACCCGCTGGGCCGTTTCCCGCAGTACCGGCCAGAGACGGCGGACCTCCTGGGTGCGGCTGCCGGGAAAGATGGCGAGTGTGGTGCGGGCGGGGTCGAGACCCAGCGCGCGACGGGCCTCGGCGCGCTCCGGAAGCGGCGGCCGATCCTTGAGCGGGTGCCCGACGAAGGTGGTGGGCACGCCACGCTCCCGAAAGAACGGCTCCTCGAAGGGGAGAATGACCGCCAGGCGGTTCACCGCCGCCAGGCGCTTCACGCGCCATCCCCCCCAGGCCCACAGCTGGGGAGCGATATAGTAGAGGACGGGGACGCCGGCCGCCGCGGCGGCGGCGACGGCACGCAGGTGATATCCGGGATAGTCCACGAACACGGCCAGGGCGTAGCGTCCCGCGTCGAACGCCGCCCGCGTCCGCCGCAATAACGCCCAGTGTTGGGGCAGCTTCTCGATGGCCTCGACAAAGCCGACGACGGAATAGGACTCCATCCGGTCGAGAACTGTCGCCCCCGCGGCCTCGAGCCGGGGTCCGCCGAAGGCTTCGAGCGTAGCCCCGGGGAGACGGCGACGCAGGGCGGTCGCCACCGCCGCCGCGTGCGCGTCTCCCGATGGCTCGCCGGCGGAGAAGTAGATCCTGGTGGAGGAGGGGGACGACCCGCTCACGGGACGGCGAGCGGAGGCGGCGATAGCAATGGGGAGGCTTGGATGGCTTCCGCGACCCGCCACGCCAGGGCCAGGGCCTGCGCGCCGGCGGACCCCGACACCACCACCGGCGCCTCCCCCCGGACCGCCCGGAGGAAGCTCTCCAGCTCGAGCCGCAACGGCTCGGCTTCGGGGGCTTCCAGCTTCACGTGCTCCACGATCTCCTCGATCTTCATCGCCCCCTGGTCCCGCCAGCCGGGTTTGAGCCGGTAATAGTGCCCGGAGCCCTGTGCCAAGTCGAGGGAGAAATAGCCCGAGGGCTGGAAGATCCGCAGCTTCCGGGTGCGCTCGCGGGAGATCCGGCTCGCCGTCACCAGCGCCACCGCCCCGTTGGCGAATTCCACCCGGGCATTGGCGATGTCGACATGCGGCGTCAACACCGCCACCCCATTCGCCCGCACTTCGCGGACCTCCGACCCGACCAGCTCGAGGATCAGGTCGAGATCGTGGATCATGAGGTCCAGCACCACGGCCACGTCGGTGCCGCGAGGCTGGAACGGCGCCAGCCGCTCGCATTGCAGGAACTTGGGACGGTCCAGATAGGGGAGTGCCGCCCGCACCGAGCGGTTGAACCGCTCCACGTGCCCCACCTGAAGCACGACGCCGGCCCGGTCCGCGGCCGCCACCAGCCGCTCCGCCCCGTCCACGCTGTCGGCCAGCGGTTTCTCGATCAGCGCCGCGATCCCCCGTCCCAGCACCGCGAGCCCGACCTCGGTGTGGGCGGGCGTCGGCACGGCCACGGACACGGCATCGACCCCCGCGAGCAGGGCGTCGAGCGTCGGGTGGGCGGTCACCCCCAGCTCCTTCGAGACCTGGGCCGCCCGGGCCGGGTTGGAATCGAAGATTCCGACGAACTCGGTGTCGCCCATGCCCCGCAGCAGGCGGGCGTGGTGGAAACCCAGCGCGCCGGTCCCGACTACGCCGACGCGCAGGCGACGGGTCACACCAGCACTCCGCGCTGGGATCCTTCGATGAACCGCAGGAAGGTTTCGAGCTCCGCCACGGCGGGGAGCTCGGCCCGAGCGCGGGCGATCCCCTGAGTGACGGTCAGATGGGAGTTGAAGACCAGCCGATACGCCTTCTTCAGCGCGAGTTTGATCTCCGCCGGAAATCCCGCCCGCTGCAGCCCGACTGAATTGAGCCCGTACAGGTGGACCGGGTTGCCGACGGCCTTGGTATACGGGGGCACGTCCTGGTTGACGCGCGACCCGCCGCCCACGAAGGAGAACGTGCCCACCCGCACGAACTGGTGGATCGGCACGAGACCGCTGATGATGGCCCGGTCGTCCACGGTCACGTGGCCGGCCATCTGGATCGAGTTGGCGAGGATCACGTCGCTACCGATGACGCAGTCATGCGCGATATGGACGTAGGTCATGATGAAGCAGCGCTCTCCCACCGTCGTCTTCCCCGTCGCCGGCGTGCCGCGATTGATGGTGCAGTACTCACGGATGACGGTATGATCGCCGATCTCGACCCAGGTCTCCTCGCCCTTGTATTTCAGGTCCTGGGGATCGCTGCCCAGGACGGTCCCGACGCCGATCTTGACCCCACTGCCCAGACGCACGTTGCGCTCGAGCACGGCATGCGCGCCGATCTGGGCGCGATCGCCGATCGTGACGTGCGGCCCGACGACGGCGTAGGGGCCGATGGCCACGTCCTGACCCACGTGAGCCGCGGGATCGATGAGCGCGGTGCGGTGAATCACCGGTCGGTCACGATGGCCATCATCTCGGCCTCGGCCACCAGCTGCCCGTCCACGAACCCCTGCCCCTTCATCCGGCAGGTCTTGCCGCGAAACGCGATCATCTCCAGCTCGAAACGGATCTGGTCGCCGGGAAGCACGGGCCGGCGGAACTTCACGTTGTCGAGCGACATGAAGTAGACGACCTTGTCCGTCACGTTCTGTCCCTCGAAATGCGACAGCAGCAGCATCCCTCCGACCTGCGCCATCGCCTCGATGATCAGGACGCCGGGCATGATCGGATGCCCCGGGAAGTGCCCCTGGAAGAAGGGCTCGTTGATCGTGACGTTCTTGATCCCGACGATCCGCTTGTCGCCCTCCACCTCGATGATGCGATCCACCAGGAGGAACGGGTAACGATGCGGCAGCACATCCATGATGCGGCCGATATCCATCGCCGGCACGCCGCTGCGCTTCCCGGCCCGGGCCAGCGCCCGGGCCAGCGCGATGTTGCCCCCGTGGCTGGGACGGGTGGCGATCACGTGGGCGTGGATCCGGGCGCCCGCGAGCGCCAGGTCCCCCACGATGTCGGCCGCCTTGTGGCGGACGAACTCGTCCGGCCAGCGCAGGGCGCCCCCGTTCACGATGCCGCGCTCGTCCAGCACGATCGCGTTGGCGGTCGACGCTCCCTTGATCAACCCCTTCGCCTTGAGGGCCTCGACCTCCCCTGTGAATCCGAAGGTGCGGGCCCCGGCCAGCTCCCGCCCGAACGCGGCGGTGGTGATGTCGTAGCTTCCGGCCTGGCGGCCGATCAGGGGATGAGGAAATTCGATCGTCACCGTCAGGCGGAGCTGTTTGGCGGGGGATACGACGTAGCTCGCCTCCCCTTCGGTGACCGTGAACGGCGCCTGGACCGTGAGCACGGACGGCTCGCCGTCCACGTCCGCGATCCCCGCCTCGGCCAGCGCGGCGTAGTAGGGTTGGACGCTGCCGTCCTGAATCGGGGGCTCCGGCCCGGACAGCTCGATCCAGAGGTCGTCGATCTGGTGCGCGGCCACGGCGGCGAGCAGGTGCTCGACCGTGTGAATCGTGGCCTCCCCGTGACCGATCGCGGTGCGCCGGTCCACGGCTTCGACTTCGGTGATACGCGCCGGGATGTCGGGCCGGTTGGGGAGGTCGGTGCGGCGGAACACGATGCCGGTACCGCCGGGGGCCGGCTTGAAGACGGCCTGCGTGCGGGCACCGGTGTGCAACCCGGTCCCCGCCACGACGGTTTCCCGTTGAATCGAATGCCTACGCTCCGCGGTCATCCGGTTTCTCCGCGTGCTTGGCGACCTGCTCCAGGTTCCGAAGCAATCCGGGCAACTTGAACACGGCGGCGATCACTCGCAGGGCCTCGCGGTGTGGCAGCGCCGGCGTCCCCCAGACGGTCTCTCCCGGAGGCATGTCGCGCATCACGCCGCCCTGCGCCAGCGCCCGGGCCCCGCGACCGATCGTCAGATGGGGAGCGACCCCGACCTGCCCGGCGAGAATCACGTCGTCTTCGATCCGCGTACTGCCCGCGATCCCTACCTGGGCCATGATCAGGCAGCGGGCGCCGATCCGCACGTTGTGCGCGACGTGGACCAGGTTGTCGATCTTGGTTCCCGGACCGACCACCGTATCATCCACGCTGCCGCGATCGACGCAGCTGTTGGCGCCGATCTCCACATCGTCTCCGATCACGCACCGGCCCACATGCGGGATCTTCTGATGCGCCGCCCCATCCGAGCCGGGGACATAGCCGAAGCCGTCAGTGCCGAGGCGGACGCCGCTGTGCAGGATCACCCGGCTCCCGATCTCGGTGCCGCGGTAGCACACGACGCCGGCGGCGAGCTCGGTGTCGTCGCCGACCGTCACGCCATCCTCCAACACGCAGCCGGCGCCGATCCGTACGCCGCGGCCGAGTCGCACGTCGGCGCCGAGCACCACGTGCGGACCGAGGCCCACGGGCTCCTGCCAGGTGGCCCCTCGTCCGATGACCGCCGTGGGATGGACGCCGGCCACCGGCGGCGGCGCGGGGTAGAGGACGGGGAGGACGGCGAGGAGCGCCTGGTGCGGATTGGGGACCATCACCCGGGCCGCCGGCCCCTCTCCGGGGTCCCCTACCGCGTCAGCCACCAGCACCACGGCGGCGCGTGAGGCGTGAAAGTAGGAGAGATAGCGGGGACTCGCAAGAAAGCTGAGATCCCCAGGACCAGCACGGTCCAGGGGTGCGACGCGGGAAGCGGCGGCGGTCCCGGGCCCGACGAGCCTCCCACCGGTGAGCGCCGCGATGTCCGCGGCGGAGACGGACCGCCCGGCAGGCGCGCTCACCGGCCGGCGGCTCGTCAGTTCGCCTGCTGCAGGCGCTGCAGGACCTTGGGCGTGATGTTCAGCGCCGGATCCGCCGCCACGATGCCGGAATTCGGTGCGTCGGCGTCGAAGATGAACGCGTAGTTCGTCTCGGCCCGGATCCCCTGGATGATCCCATTGACCCGGTCCTGAATCGGCTGCAGCAGCTCCTGCTCGCGCTGTTGCATCCGCGTTTGGATCTCGGTGTTCCGCTGTTGCAACCGCTCCTGCATCTGCTGCAGCTCGTGCTGCTTGGACTGCTTGGCGGCCGGCGACAGCGCGATCGACTGCTGGTCGAAGGCGTTGACGGCGGAGTCGAGCTGCTGCTGCAGCTTCTGGATTTCCGCCCGGTACCCAGCCAGCTCCCGCGTGAACGTCGACTCCGCCGTGGCGTAGCCCGGGGTCGCCTGGAGGATCTGCCGGGAGTTGATGAAGGCGACCTTCAGCGCTGGGGTTTGGGCCGGGGCCTGGGCCGGTGTCTGCGCGAGGGCCGGTGCCGCCAGAGAAACGCCCGCGAGAATCCACAGAATGGTCCGCTGCATGTGCTGCTCCCTGAAAGAAGGCATTAGAAGAAGTTGCCGAGGCGGAAATGGACTTTCCAGCCCGGGGGAACCTTGTCGAAGCCGTAGGCGACGTCGATCCCCAAAGGACCCAGGGGGGAAATTACCTGCAGCCCGAATCCGGCCCCCCGGAACAGCCGGTTCGGATCGAACGAGGTCGCATTCGCCCACAGATTTCCCGCGTCGATGAAGGAATTGACGTAGAACATCTGGGAGATCCGGACGCCGACCTCGCTGGTCATCAGTAGGAACGACTTCCCGAAGGAGGTCGGGGCCGCCCCCGTGGTCGTCACCAAGGGGTCGAAGCCGAACGGCGTGATCGAGAACTCGTCGTAGCCGCGGAGCGGGATCCCGAACTGCGTGCCGCCCATGGCGAACAGCTGATCGAAGAACGGGGTGTACCCGAACACGAATCCGGAGCGCGCCGTCATGCCGAGCACGAATTTGATCGGCTGCCCCCCGCCCGCCCCACCCATCTGCCCGAGCGGCGCGTACCAGCGGGACTCGAGGTCGATTCGCTGGAAGTCCCCGTCGCCGCCGAGGATGCCGCCGCTCTGCGAGAGCCCCACCGAGTTCATGGTGCCCCCGGTCGCGAACGGCAGGTCGGTCCGAGTATCGCGCAGCACGGTCACCCCGACCGTCGAGCGCAGACACTTGAAGCAGTTGAACACGGTGTTGAAGCCGGTGGTGTTGGTGGGCGACCCCGTGTAGGTCTGCTGGTCGATCGCATACGAGACGAACAGCCGCGTATAGTGATCGTGAAACGCCGGGAAGCCGAACTGCAGCTGCCCGCCCAGCCGTTTGATCTGCCCCAGATCCGCGACGGTGTATCGGGCCCGGGTGTTGTGGACGCTGATCGTCCCTGAGATCCGGGATTCCTGGATCGCCGGATCGGTGTATGAGAGATCGATGTCGTTGATGTTCTTCCCGAACTGCCACTGAATCCGCCCGTGCTTCCCCTGGCCGAAGAGGTTGGGCTCCTCGAGGCCGAGGAAGCCGCCCACCCCCGTCCCCTGCCCGACCGAGGCGCCGAAGTTCACCGTGCCGGTGTGCTTCTCCTGGACGTGAAAGACGACGTCCACGTCGCCCTGATCGTTGGCGGGCTTGGTATCCGGAAACGGGAGCGGCTGATTGAAGAAGCCCAGGTTCGAGATGTTCTGATACGACCGAATCAGCGCGTCCTGACGGAACACGTCGCCGGGGAGCAGCACGATGGCGTCGCGAATCACGCGCTCGTGGGTGACGTCGTTGCCGACGATCTCGATCCGGTTCACGATCGCCGGCTGGCCCTCGTTGATCATCCAGCGCAGGTCCACGACCGGACCGCCGTCGGGTCCCGCACGCCGCGTCACGTCGGAGCGGATCTGGACGTAGATGTAGCCTTCGTTGTAGTACTTCGTGCGCAGCCGATTCGTCGCGTCGTCCCACTTCTCCTGGTTGAACGCCACGACCTCGCCGGGCTTGGCGGGGCCGCCCAGACCCAGGATGCCGCCGCCCCCGCTGAATGGGAACAGGTCGTCCAGCTCGCTCGTGGAGAATCGACGGTTCCCCACGATCTCGAAGTTCCCCACCCGATACGGCCGACCTTCTCGTACCCGCACCACAAGCTCGGCCTTGCCGGTCGAGTCGTTGACGAGCAGGGTGTCGCCCATCACCTGGAAATCCACGTAGCCGTGCGAGCCGTAGAAACCCGGGAGCTTCTCCTGCATGTCGCCGCGCAGGTGCTCGTCGGAGAACTCCCCGCTCTCGAACCACCAGAATCCCTCGGGCCGGGTTTCCATGTGGCTCACCAGCTGGTCGTCGGTGAAGGCCTCGTTGCCGTCCACCGACACCCGCGCGATCGCCACGCGCCGTTCCTCGTCGACGTCGAAGATCACGCGCACGGCCTGGGAGTCCGCCTCGTAGACCTGCTTGACCTGCACGCGGGCCAGGTAATACCCCTGGGCGTGGTAGAGCGAGTCGATACGACCCCGCGCGCGCGCGACGGCCGCGGGATCGAGGGCACGTCCTTCGGAGAGCTGCACCTTCCCTTTCACCGAGCCCTCGGACAACCGCACCACACCCCGCACCGTCCATTTGATGAGCAACGGACGCTCGCGCACCCGGACCACGATGGTCTGCTTGCCGTTCGCGGTGTCCTGCTCGACCCGGACGTCGTCAAACTGGCCGGTCGCGAACACCGCCTGGATGGCGCGCTGAATGTCGCGGTAGGTCACGCGCCGGCCGGGGACGAGCCCGGCGGTCTGGAGGATCACGGCGGGCTGGACCCGCCGGGCCCCGATCACCGCGATGGAATCCGGAACACCCCCGGGTCCTTCCTCCTGCGCCCGCGCGAGGCGGGGCAGGAGGAGGCCGGCGAGAAGAACGAATCGGGTGGTGGTCCTGCAGGTCACGCTTTGGAGCCGGAGAGCGCCCGGAAAGCCAACCGCTCCTTGTCAGGCGCGACGTCGACTTCGATCTCGTCGCCCCGGGCGAACTCGCCGACCAGGATCTTCTCCGACAGCGGGTCCTCGACGTACTTCTGGATCGCGCGCTTGAGCGGCCGGGCCCCAAAGTGCTCGTCGTACCCGTGGTCCACCAGGAAGTCGGTGGCGGCGGGGGTGAGGCGCAGCGTCAGCTCCTCCTCGGACAACCGCTTCTGCACTTCGCGCAGCAGGATCTGGACGATCTCCTTGATGTGGTCGCGCGTCAGCGAATGGAACACGATCACGTCGTCGAGCCGGTTCAGGAACTCCGGATTGAAGACCTTCTGAATCTCCTCCTTCACCTTCTCGGCCATCCGGGCGAAGCTCGCCGAGGAATCCGACTGGGTGAAGCCCAGCGCCTTGCCCTTCACCATGTCCCGGGCGCCGACGTTGGAGGTCATGATCACGACGGTGTTCTTGAAATCGATGATGCGACCGTAGTTGTCCGTCAGGTGCCCCTCGTCCAGCACCTGCAGCAGGATGTTGAACACGTCCGGGTGCGCCTTCTCGATCTCGTCGAGCAGGACCACCGAATACGGCTTGCGGCGGACCGCCTTGGTGAGGGCGCCCGAGTCCTCATACCCGACGTACCCGGGGGGCGCGCCGATCAGGCGGCTCACCGAGAACTTTTCCATGTACTCCGACATGTCGACCCGGATCAGCGCGTTGGCGTCGGCGAAGAGGAACTTCGCGAGCGCCCGCGCCAGCTCGGTCTTGCCCACGCCGGTGGGGCCGGAGAACACGAACGAGCCGATCGGCCGCCGCGGGTCCTTGAGCCCAGCCCGGCTGCGCCGGATCGCCCGCGAGATCACCGCGATCGCTTCGTTCTGGCCGACCACGCTCTGGTGCAGCTCCTCCTCCATCCGCAAGAGCCGCGCGGTCTCCGCTTCCTGCAGGCGGGTGACCGGGATCCCCGTCCAGCGCGACACGATGAAGGCGACCTGCTCCTCCCCGATGGTGGGCCGGCGGGTCTGCCGCTCCTTTTCCCACTCCTCCTGCTTGCGGCGGATTTCGGTTTGCAGCTCGCGCTCCGAGTCGCGCAGGGCGGCGGCTTTTTCGAAGTTCTGATCGCGGACCGCGTTCTCCTTCTCCCGGCTGATGGTCTCGAGCTTCTCCTTCAGCTCGGCCACCTCGGGCGGCGGCACCTGGGTCGCCAGGCGCGCCCGGGCACCCGCTTCGTCGATCACGTCGATCGCCTTGTCGGGCAGGAACCGGTCGGTGATGTAGCGCTCCGAGAGCCGCGCCGCCTGCTCGAGCGTGTCATCGGGGATCACCACCCGGTGATGCTCCTCGTAGCGCTTGCGCAGCCCCTTCAGGATCTCGATCGTCTCGTCGATGGTCGGCGGGTCGACGATCACCGTCTGGAACCGCCGCTCGAGCGCGCCGTCCTTCTCGATGTACTTCCGATACTCGTTGAGCGTGGAGGCCCCCACGCATTGCAGCTCGCCGCGGGCCAGCGCCGGCTTCAGCATGTTGGACGCGTCGACCGCGCCCTCGGCCGCCCCGGCGCCGACCAGCGTGTGCAGCTCGTCGATGAAGAGAATGATGTTCCGGTTCTGGGCGATCTCGTTGATGACCGCCTTCAGCCGCTCCTCGAACTGCCCGCGGTACTTGGTCCCCGCGATCACCGCGGCCATGTCGAGCGAGAGAACGCGATGGTCCTTCAGCGCGTCGGGGCATTGCCCCGTCGCGATGAGCTGAGCCAGGCCCTCCACGATCGCCGTCTTCCCCACCCCCGGCTCGCCGATCAGGACCGGGTTGTTCTTCTTGCGGCGGGAGAGGATCTCCATCACCCGCTCGATTTCCTTCTGGCGTCCGATCGTGGGATCGAGCGCGCCGTCGGCCGCGAGCTGCGTCAGGTCGCGGCAGAAATGATCGAGGGCGGGCGTCTTGGACTTCTTTTCGCTCTTGGGCGGCGCCGGCTGCGCGCCGGGGGCCGCGGTGGGGGCCGCCGACGGCATCTCGCTGCCCAGCAGGCGCAACGTCTCGGCGCGGGCCTGCTCGAGATTCACGCCGGCATCGGTCAGCACCTGAGCCGCGATCCCCTTCTCCTCGCGGAGCAGACCCAGCAGCAGGTGCTCGGTCCCGACGTAGGAGTGGTTCAGCTCCCGCGCCTCGCTCATCGCCAGCTCGAGGACCTTCTTGGCCCGAGAGGTATAGGGGAGATCGGGGCCGGTCGCCGCGGCGGCTTTCCCCTTCTTGACCGTCTCCTCGATTTTCTGTTGGATCTCTTCGAGATCGACGTTCAGGTTGGTGAGGACGGCGGCCGCGACTCCCTCGCCCTCGCGGATCAGTCCCAGCAGGATGTGCTCGGTCCCGACGTACTCGTGATGCAGACGCGCGGCTTCCTCACGCGCCATCTGCAGGACCTTGCGCACGCGATCCGTGAAGTTGTACCCGTTCATCTCCCGTTCCCGCTTAACTGGCCTCGGCGGCCAGGAGCCGCCGCACGTAGGAGGCCCGCAGCGACAGGATCTCCGGGTCTCCAATGGGCCGTCCATCCAACGCCGCCAGATGCGCCGGCTGCGTGTGAATGAGCAGCTTGTTGAGGGTATATACACTCAGCCCGGGGACCAGATTCAACCCCACGCCGAGCCGTACGCCGCTCAACAAATTCATCGCCTCATCGAACGTCAGGCTGCGAGCGTAGCGCAGTAACCCATATGCCCGCCACACTTTATCCTCGACCGTCGCCGCCGCCGTCTTGAGCAGCACGTCGCGCGCTTGCACTTCGTACTCGATTACCTGCCGCACGATCTTGCCCAGATGGTCGAGCAATTCCGCTTCCGACTTCCCGAGCGTGGTCTGGTTGGACAGCTGGAAGAAGTTGCCGACGACTTCGCTGCCCTCCCCGTACAAGCCCCGAAAGGTCAGCCCCACCTGTGTCAGCCCCTGCAGAACCTTACCGATTTCCTTCGTTAACACCAAGCCGGGTAAGTGGATAAGCACGCTCGCCCGGAGGCCGGTGCCGGCGTTGGTCGGGCACGAGGTAAGATAGCCAAACTCAGGATGAAACGCGAACGGCAGCAGTTTCCCGAGCTCGTCATCCAGCGACTGTACCGCCGCATAGGCCGCTTCGAGGGCGAATCCTGAAGCCATGCCCTGCAGCCGCAGATGGTCTTCTTCATTCACCATGACGCCCACCGGGCCGTTCAGCAGCACCGCCACCCCCGGCCGGGGACGGGATTCCCGATCCAGGGCCGCCAATTCCTTGCTGACCAGGTGGCGCTCGTGCAGCAGCTGCCGTTCCACGCGCTCCAGCTCGTCGAGGCGGTAGGTCACCACCTGCCCCAGCCGGGGCATGGCGCCCGCCGCGTCGAGCACCCGCGTGAGCAGACCGAGCCGGTCGGGATCGCCGGCGCGCTGGCCGAAGGGAAATCCCTCGACGTTGCGGGCCAGCCGGATCCTGGTGGAGAGGACGATCGGCGCATTAGGGCCGGAGGCGTCCAGCCAGCTCAGCCCGCCGTCGGGGAGCAGACTGAGGTCGATCACTCGAGCACCCGAATGCGGTCGCGCAGATCGGCCGCCAGCTCGAAGTTCTCGCTCTCGATCGCGCGCCGCAGCCGGTCGCGGAGATCGAGCAGGTGGCTGCGGGGATCGAGCTCACCGGCATCGGGCGCGCGATACCGCTGTCCGACGTGCTGACTCGAGCCGTGCAGGCGACGCAGCAGGTCGCGCAGGTGATCCTCGAACGCCAGGTAGCAGGCGGAGCAGCCGAGCCGGCCGCTCTCCCGGAAATCCCGCAACGTGGACCCGCATACGCCGCAGCGCAGGCCGTCGGACGGGACGGGGAGCGTGGACGCCCCCTTCCCCATGGCCGACAGGAAGGTGCCGAGCGGCGATTTCAGCAGCGTCGCGCCGGTCTCGATCCCTTTCGCGCGGGCGCACTGCTCGCATAGATGGAGCGTGACCTTGGTGTCATGCTCCACCTGGGTCAGGTTGATGACCGCCTCCCGCTCCTTGCAGCTGTCGCAGAGCATGGTCAGGGTATCGCCTCGGCGGAGTTCACGGCGGTGAGTCGGCCGTCCTCCAGCCACACGATGCGATCGGCGCGCGCCGCGAGCTGGCGGTTGTGCGTCACGACCACGACCGCCGTTTCGTACTCGCGCGCCAACCGGAAGAACAGTTCGTGGAGCCGCTCGCTGTTCGCGTGATCGAGGTTCCCCGACGGCTCGTCGGCCAGCACGAGCGCGGGATCGTGCACCAGGGCCCGCGCCACGGCGCAGCGCTGCTGCTCGCCGCCCGACAGCTCGGCGGGCCGATGCGACATCCGCCCGGCGAGCCCCACGGCGGACAGCATCTCCTCCGCCCGCGACCGCGCGGCACGTGGTGAAGCACCGGCGATTCGGAGCGGCATCATCACGTTCTCGAGCGCGGTGAATTCGCGCAGCAGGTGGTGAAACTGAAACACGAACCCGATCTTGCGATTGCGCGCCTCGGCCTGGCCCTCGGCGCCCAGGTCGGCGTAGCGAGACCCGTCGAGCCAGATATCCCCGCCGCTCGGCGCATCGAGCGCGCCCAAGAGATGCAGCAGCGTACTCTTCCCGGCGCCCGACGCCCCGACGATCGCGACCACCTCTCCCCGGTACACCTGGAGGTCCACCCCCCGCAGCACCTCGAGCGGCTGGCCGTCCCCGCCGGCGAACACCTTCCGGATCCCCCGGGCTTCGACGAGCGCGTTCATTCGTAGCGGATGGCGGTCACGGGGTCGAGTCGGGCGGCCTGCCGCGCCGGGTAGAGCGGCGCCAGCGTGGCGACGAGGAGGCTCGCGGCGAGCACCGCCACGACGTCCAGGAGTTGCGGGCGCACCGGAAGATGATCGATGAAGTAGATCGAGGGATCGATCCGGATCCACTGCCCCTGGTTCAGCACGTCGCCCACCACGAGACCGAGCGTCGCGCCCAACGCGGTGCCCGTGAGCCCGATCAGCACGCCCTGGGCGAGGAAGATCCGCCCGATGGCCCGCCGGCGCAGCCCCATCGCGAGGAGAATCCCGATCTCGCGCGTCTTGTCCCGCACCACCATCGTCAGAGTCCCCACCACATTGAACGCGGCCACCACACAGATCAGAAACACCACGAAGGCCATCGCGAGTTTCTCGAGCTTCAACGCCGAGAAGAGCGACGCGTTCTGGGTCTGCCAGTCCACGACCCGATAGGGGTATCCCAGACGCGACTCGAGCTCCTGCCCGAAGTGACGGGCGCCCCAGGGATCCGCGAGCCGCACCTCGAGCCCGGTGACCGCCGTATCGAGCCCCGCGAACCGCTGCCCCGTGCTGCGCGACACCACGACCCAGGAGTTGTCGTACTCGAACATCCCCGTGTCGAACAGGCCGGTCACCTCATAGCGATGGAATTGCGGCACGTAGGCGCCGACGCTCGGATTGAACTTGGTGCCCTGGAACCCCGCGAGCGTCACGACGTCGCCCGGGTAGGCCGAGAGCTTGCCGGCGAGACGCGACCCCAGCGCGATCCCGCCTTCCACGTCCGGCCGCGTCGTCCGGAATTGCAGATCTCCGCGCGTGAAATGGCGGGCGAGGTTCGTGACCGCTCGCGACCCGGTATCGGGGTCGATTCCCAGCACCACCACCCCTTCCGAGTAGTCGTGCCCCGCCGAAATACCGGCCTGCGTAATGATGAACGGCGCCGCCGCCACGACGCCCGGCGTGCCCCGCACTTTGGCCAGCGCGTCCCGCCAGTCGTCCAGGCGCAATCCCTCGCCGAAGGTGAGGACGCGGAGGTGGGGGTTGGCGACGAGGATCTTGTCCCGCAGGTCGGCCTGCAGTCCGTTCATGACGCCGAGCACGAGCACGAGGGCCATGACGCCGATCGTGACGCCCCCCACGGCGATGACCGTGATCAGCGACACCAGCCGGGAAGCCCGGCGGCTGCGGAGATAGCGCAGCGCGATCTGCCATTCCAGACGCGACATGGCTACTCCGGCCGCAGCATGGGAAACAGGATGACGTCGCGGATGGAAGGCTGATCGGTGAGGATCATCACCAGCCGATCCACGCCGAGCCCCACTCCGCCGGCGGGGGGCATCCCGTACTCGAGGGCCCGGATGTAATCCTCGTCCAGCTGCTGAGCTTCCTCGTCACCCGCCGCGCGGGCCCGCGCCTGCGCCTCGAACCGGCGGCGCTGCTCGTCCGGATCGTTCAGCTCGCTGAAGGCATTGGCGATCTCGCGGCCCAGGACGAACAGTTCCCACCGCTCCACCCGATTGGGATCGTCGCGGTGCAGCTTGGCGAGCGGTGACAGCGCGACCGGGTAATCCAGGACGAAGGTCGGCTGGATCAGGGTCGGCTCCACGAAGATCTTGAACACCTCGTCGATCAGCCGCCCGCCCGACAGCGTGTCCGCCTCCTCGTGGTGACGGCGCTTGAGCGCGGCGCGACAGGCGGCCTCGCCCGCTTCCGGCGCGGCCACGAGATTCACATCCGCCAGCTCCCGCATCAAGGTGAAGAAGTCCTTGCGCGCGAACGGGCGCTCGAATGAGAGCGCCGCCCCGTGCCGCTCCAGGGTCGTGGCGCCGCATGCGCTCTGCACCAGCCCGGCGACCATCGCTTCGGTGAGCTCGAGCATGTCGCGATAGTCCGCATACGCCTCGTACCACTCCGCCATCGTGAATTCGGGGTTGTGGAAGCGCGACAGCCCCTCGTTGCGGAAATCGTGACTGATTTCGTAGACCTTTTCCAGGCCGCCCACCAGGCAGCGCTTGAGATACAGCTCGTCGGCGATGCGGAGATAGAAGTCGGCGTCGAGCGCGTGATGGCGGGTCACGAACGGTCGCGCCGACGCCCCGCCGTACAGCGGTTGGAGCACCGGCGTTTCGACTTCGAGGTAACCCCGGGCATCGAGGAAGGTCCGGATCCCCCGCACCACCCCCGCCCGCACCCGAAACCGCTCGCGCACCTCCGGGTGCACGGCCAGATCCGCGTAGCGCTGGCGGTAGCGCAGCTCGGGATCGGCCAGGTCGCCGTGGCTCACGCCCTCCTGGTCCTGCTTCCCTCGCGGCAGCGGCCGCACCGCCTTGGCGAGCAGGGTGAACCCCGTGACGCGGAGCGTGATCTCCTCCGTCTTCGTCTTGAACAACGGACCTTCTACCCCGATCAGGTCGTCCAGGTCGAGCAGCTTGACCGCCTCGAACACCTCGGCGCCGAGCTCATCGAGGCGGAAATACAGCTGCACCCGTCCGCTCGCGTCCTCGAGATGGGCGAAGGCCGTCTTGCCATGCGGGCGCAGGCTCACCATGCGCCCCGCGAGCCGATGCACCGTCGGATCCTCGTCGCGATAGCCCGCGACCGCGGCCTGGGCCGTCCCGCTGCGCGCGAACCGGTAGGCGTACGGCACGATCCCCCGCTGCACCAGCAGGGCGAGCTTGTCGCGCCGCGCCGCTTCGACGAAGGTCGTCACGCCGCCTGACTCGCCGACTGCTTCAGGTAGGCCTCGATGAACTGGTCGATGTCGCCGTCCATCACCTTCTGCACATCGGTCACCTTCAGCTCGGTGCGGTGATCGTTCACCATCGTGTAGGGCTGGAACACGTAAGAGCGGATCTGGTTGCCCCAGGCGATGTCGGTCTTCTGCTTGTCGTGCTCGGCCTTCTTGGCCTCGCGCTCCAGGACGGCGCGCTCGTAGAGCCTCGCCTTCAGCATCTTCAGCGCCGTCGCCTTGTTCTTGAACTGGCTGCGCTCCTGCTGGCAGGATACCACGATCCCTGACGGCAGATGCGTCATCCGCACGGCCGAGGAAGTCTTGTTGACGTGCTGGCCGCCCTTTCCCGAGGCCCGGAAGACGTCGATCCGGAGATCCTCTTCCCGAACCTCGATTTCGATGTCCTCGTCGACCACCGGATAGACGAACACCGAGGCGAAGGAGGTGTGGCGGCGGGACTGCGCGTCATACGGCGAGATCCGCACCAGGCGGTGCACGCCCTTCTCCGCCCGGAGCAACCCGTAGGCGTTCTCTCCGCGGATCTCGATCTCGGCCGACTTGATCCCCGCCTCCTCGCCTTCGAGAAGGTCCAGCACCTCCACGACGAAGCCGTGCCGTTCGGCCCATCGCACGTACATCCGCATCAACATCTCGGCCCAGTCCTGCGACTCGGTGCCGCCGGCGCCGGGATGAATCGTCAACAGCGCGTCCCGCCGATCATCGGGGCCCTTCAGGATCGTCTGCAGCTCGAGTGCCTCGAGGCGGACCGCAATCGCGTCGGCTTCCTCTTCCAGCTGGTGCTCCAAAGCGAGATCGACCTCTTCGGCGGCGAGCAGTGCGGCGAGCTCCCGCCCTTCCGTGACGCGCTTGCGCAACGCGTGATACGGCTCGAGCCAGCGCTTCAGGGTCTTGACCTCCTCGACCGTCTGTTTGGCCCGCTCCTGGTCGGACCACAACTCCCCCCCCGCCATCGCGTGCTCCAGCTCGCTCAGGCGGCGACCCTTCCCCTCCACGTCAAAGAAAGCTCCGCAGTTCGTCGAGGCGGTGGTCCAGTTGGTCGAATCGGTCGAGCAGCGGCACGGTGTGGCTTTCCCCGATTTCGCGGTTACGAGATGAGCCGCCACCGGGGGGTCCGGGGCGGCTCTAACTGCAAGTAAATATAAGGGGTTAGACCTGTAATCTCTACGCTCCTAGAACAGCTTCTTCCCCCCGGCGAGAATCTCGTTCAACGCCTCGGTCCAAAATGGCGTGCTCTGGGCCATGTCCGAGCCAACCTGCTCCACGTACTCGAGCCAGCTCTTCTCGATCTCATCCTTGAACAGCGTCGGCAAGGTACCGTCCCGGATCCCCTGCTGCCGGCGCTCGGGGTGATACACCAACATGTCCGAGATCAGCGCGCGCGCGAGGCGCCTGGCCTTTTGCTTGGGATCCGACACCAGGAAGGGATTGACCGGCCGCAGTGGCCCAGTGGTCCGCGGGGCTCCCGCCGGCGGCGCGGCGGAGCCTGGTCGAGGCGGTACCGGCGGCGCTCCCGCTGGGATGGCCGGACGGACGGGCATTACTGGGGTCGCCGGAGCAGCAGGGCGCGCGGGGGCCGCCGGCGCTGCACTGGGAGGCTGGGGCGGCGCGGCGGTGGGTGGCGCGACAGGCGCCCCCGGGCGGAAGGGTGGCGCGACAGGACGAGGCTGAGTGGCCGGTGACGCGCCCGTCGACACGCCAGCCGGAGCCGACGCTGGGGAAGCCGTAGCGGGGCGCGGCGGCGCGAATGGAGGTGCCGCGGGGCGTGGCGGCGCGACCGGGGCGCCCGGCACAAAGGTCGGTGGCGCCATCGGGGCGACGATGCGAGGCGGCGTCATCCGCGGCGCCGCGGGCGGCTGCATCGCCGGAGCCGACGGCCGCGTGGCGGGGGGGGGCGGAGGCGGCGGAGGTGCCGGTGGCCGCGGAGCCGGAGGCGCGGCAGGCGTGAACACCGGTGCGGCAGGCACCGCGGTCACCG
>DATJXC010000051.1:0-118120 GCA_035500495.1 Gemmatimonadales bacterium | reverse complement strand
CGGGTGCTGCGCGAACGGTCCGTCCTCGAGGAGCGCGTGTCGGCGCTCGCCGAGCAGCTGCGGGTGTTCCGCGAGCGGGAGCGCGCGATGAACGAGGCGCTGGTGGCGGCCCAGCAGCTGCGCCAGGAGACCCGCGCCACGGCCGAGCGGGAGGCGCAGGTGATTTTGCGTGAGGCGGAAGCCGAGGCGCGTCGCATCCGCGAAGCGGCGCAGGCCGCCGAAGCCGAAGCGCGCGGCCGCGTGGCGGATGTCGAGCGCCAGTTCCAGGCGTATCTGGCCGGGTATCGGGCGCTGCTGGAGCGCCAGGCGGCCGAGCTCAAGGCGCTGGAGGCGCAGCGCGGGTGACCCTCGCGGCGGTCGAGGAGGCGGCGCGCGTGGTGCGGAGCGTCTTCCAAGAGCGGCCGGAGGTAGCCCTGATCCTCGGCACCGGGTTGGGTCGGCTCGCACAGGAAATCGACGTCGAGCGCACCGTACCCTACGGAGACATCCCCGGCTTCGTGACCCCCACGGTGGAATCGCACGCAGGGCAGCTGCTCGCGGGCCGGTTGGCCGGACGGCGGGTGGTCGCGATGCAGGGCCGCTTTCATCAGTACGAGGGCTATCGGCTGGCCGAGGTCGCCTTCCCGGTGCGGGTGCTGCGGGCGCTCGGCGCGACGACCCTCGTGGTGTCCAATGCCAGCGGTGGCCTGCACCCATCGTGGAAAGCCGGTGACCTGGCCTGCCTGGCCGATCACATCAACCTGCTCGGCGACAACCCCCTCGTGGGCACCCATGAGGAATCCTGGGGCCCTCGCTTTCCCGACATGACCGCCGCCTACGATCCGGCTCTTCGTGCACTGGCGCGCGAGGTCGCGATGGAGCAGGGCGTGACGCTGCGCGAAGGCGTCTACGTAGCCGTGCCGGGCCCGAACCTGGAGACGCGGGCCGAGTACCGCTTGCTGCGGGCGCTCGGCGCCGACCTGGTCGGGATGAGTACGGTGCCCGAGGTGATCGTGGCGGTGCAGGGGGGAATGCGGGTCCTCGGTCTTTCCATTATCACCGACCTCTGTCTCCCGGAGGTCCTGGAGCCGGCGACTCTTGAGCGGATCGTCGCCGTGGCGCGCGAGGCTGAGCCGCGGCTCACCGCGCTCGTGCGCGGCGTCCTGGCCCGGATGAACTGATGGCCTACCCCGCTCTCTCCGCCGACGTTTCGGCCGACGCCCTGGAGAAGCAGGTCCTCGCCGGGTGGAAGGCCGAACGGCTGTTCGACCAGGTACAGCAGGCCACGCGCTACGGGCCGCCGTTCGTCTTCTTCGAAGGGCCTCCCACCGCCAACGGACGGCCGGGGATCCATCACGTATTCGCCCGCACCATCAAGGATCTGATCTGCCGCTATCACACGATGCTCGGCCAGGGGGTCACCCGGATCGCCGGCTGGGATACGCACGGGCTGCCCGTCGAAATCGAGGTCGAGCGGCAGCTCCAGATCAGCGGAAAAAAGCAGATCGAGGCCTATGGGGTGGAGCGGTTCAATCGGCTGTGCCGCGAGAGTGTCTTTACCTACAAGACGGACTGGGAATCGCTGTCCGACCGCATCGGGTACTGGCTCGACTACGAGCATCCCTACGTCACCTATACGGCGCCGTACATCGAGACCGTGTGGTGGCTGCTGCGGCGGCTGCACGATCGGAGCCTGCTCTACCGCGGCCACAAGGTGCTTCCATACTGCCCGCGGTGCGGGACCGCGCTGTCGTCGCACGAGCTGGCGCTCGGCTACGACACGGTCCAGACCAATTCGGTCTACGTGGCGTTCCGCCTCGCCGACGATCCCCAGGCGGCCCTGGTCGTCTGGACCACGACGCCCTGGACGTTGCTCGCCAACGTGGCCGTGGCCGCGCACCCCGACCTCGAGTACGGGGAGTACGCTCTGGGAGAGGGCAACGCGCGGCGGCGCTACATCGCGGCGATCGCGCGGGCCGGGGACATTCGCGTAGAGGGGCGACCGCTCACGGAGGGCGAGCGGGTCCGGACCTTCCACGGGCGCGAGCTGGTGGGGCAGGCGTATCTGCGGCCACTCGATGTCGTGCCCCTGCCCGAAGAGGGCAAACGACAGATCGTCGTTCCCGCCGATTTCGTCACGGCGGAGGACGGGTCCGGACTGGTTCACATGGCCCCGGCGTTCGGCGCCGACGACTACGCCGCGGGGCAACAGCACGGGCTCGCCTTCGTCAACCCGGTGTCCACCGACGGCACGTTCCAGGGAACGACGTGGCCGGAGATCGAAGGACGCCTCGTCACTGACAAGGCGACGAACGCCCTGATCATCGAGCGGTTGAAACGCGACGGGCGGTGGCTCGCCACGCGGCCCTATGAGCACACGTATCCGTTCTGCTGGCGCTGCGACTCGCCGCTCATCTACTACGCGCGCAGCTCGTGGTTCATCCGCACGACGGCGATCAAACACCGCCTGCTCGAAGCCAACGCCGGGGTGGCCTGGCATCCACCGGAGATCGGCGCCGGCCGGTTCGGGGAGTGGCTCGCCAACAACGTCGACTGGGCCATCTCCCGCGACCGGTATTGGGGCACGCCGCTGAACGTGTGGGAATGCGACCGGGACCGCGAGCACCGGGAGGTGATCGGCTCGTTCGAGGACCTGGCACAGCGTTGGGGCAAACCCCTCCCGCCGGACTTCGATCCGCACAAGCCCCAGATCGACGTCTTCGAGTGGCCCTGCACCACGTGCACCGGGACGATGCACCGGGTGCCGGAAGTGATCGATGCCTGGTTCGACTCGGGAGCGATGCCGTACGCCCAATGGCACTATCCGTTCGAGCATCAAGCGGATTTCCAGGCGCACTTCCCGGCCGATTACATCTGCGAAGGCGTGGATCAGACGCGCGGGTGGTTCTACTCGCTCCTGGCGATTGCGGTCGGCTGTTTCGACGGTCCGGCGTACCGGAACGTGATCGTGAACGAGCTGGTGCTCGACGCCCAGGGCCAGAAGATGTCGAAAAGCCGGGGCAACGTGATCAATCCCTGGCAGGTGATCGAGCAGAGCGGCGCGGACGCCGTCCGTCTCTACCTCATCGGACAGAGTCAAGTGTGGCTCCCCAAACGCTTCGACGCGGGCCAGATCGCCAAGGTCGCCGGAGCGTTTCTGGTCACCCTGCGGAGCACCTACGACTTCTTCCAGAAGTTCGTCGGGGAGTGGACGCCGGGCGACGGCGCGCCGCCGCTCGCCAAGCGTCCCCCCATGGACCGTTGGCTCCTGGCTCGGTTGGATCAAGTGGTGAGCACCGTCCGCGCCGCCTGGGACGGCTACGACGTCACCCCCGGAGTCAGGGCCATTCTGGAGTTCGTGGATCAGGATCTGTCCAACTGGTACGTCCGGCTCACCAAGCCGAGGTTCTGGGCCCCCGACCGGACCGCCGATACCGCGGCGCTCGCGACCTTGCACGAGGCGCTGGTCGGCGTGAGCGGCCTGCTGGCGCCGGCGGCGCCCTTCGCCGCCGACTGGCTGCACCGCGCGCTCGCCGGATCGAGCGTCCACCTGTCGCGGTTTCCGGTGGAGCAAGGGCATCGGGAGCCCGAGCTCGTGACCGCGATGGAGACGGTGCGGACCCTGGCGTCTCTGGCCCGGGCCGCCCGTGAAGCCCGCAATCTGCGGGTGCGCCAGCCCCTTGCCCGGATGCAGGTCGCCGTGCCGGCCGCGGCGCGGGGGCCGGCCTTGGCAGACCTGTTAGATATCCTGCTCGCCGAAGTGAACGTGAAGGCCTGCGAGGTCGTTGAATCCGATCACGATCTCGTGACGTTGCAGGGGAAGGCGAACTTCCGCTCCCTGGGCAAGCGGTACGGCAAGGCGACACCGGCCGCGGCGGCGGCTGTGGGCGAGTTGTCGGCGGACCAGCTCCGCGCGCTGGAGCGCGGCGAGACGGTGCGATCGGGCGAGTGGGAGTTCGGACCGGAAGACGTGACGGTCACCCGTGCAGTGGCCACCGATTGGGTGGTGCAGTCCGATGGGCCGTTCGTGGTGGCCCTCGATCCGGGGCTCACCCCCGACCTGGCGCGGGAAGGACTGGCGCGCGAGGTCGTGAACCGGGTGCAGCGGCTCCGCAAGGAAGCGGACTTCGAGTACACGACGCGGATCGACATGAGCGTTTCGGGGGCGCCCGCCGTGGTGGACGCGGCCGAGATGTTCCGGCAGTACGTGGAGGAAGAAACGCTGGCGCGCGAGACCGTGCTTGGCGCCGTGCTCGACGAAGCCGACATCACCCGTGACGTGGACATCGAGGGGCACACGGTGACCATTGCCCTGCGACGCCACGGACGAAAGGGCGGATCACGCTAATGCCGACGAAGACCAAAGGCCTGAGCAAGAAGCAGCTGGCGCACCTCGAAAAGCGGCTGTTGGACGAGCGCGCGCGGGTGATGAAGGAGCTCGGCCACTACGGGGAATCCTTCAACTCCAGTCTCCAGGCCTCCGATGGAGACTTGTCGAGCTACTCGTTCCATATGGCCGATCAGGGCACCGACGCCATGGAGCGCGAGAAGGCCTTTCTGTTCGCTTCGCAGGAAGGGCGCTATCTGTGGCACGTGAACGAAGCGTTGCGGCGCCTGTACCAGGCGCCGGATAAGTTCGGCAAGTGCCAGCAATGCGGCGAGGATATCGGGTTCGATCGTCTCGACGCCCTCCCTCATGCCCGCCTCTGCATTCAGTGCAAGGCCAAAGAAGAAGATGGCAAGCGCCGCTGACCGCCGGCTGTTTTGGGGTACCGTGCTCGGGGTCGTCGGCCTCGACCTGGTGACCAAGTTCGCCGCCGAGGCGGTGCTCGTGCACCGGCCGATTCCCGTGATCGGCGACTACGTGATTTTGCGGCTGGTGTACAACCAGTGCGCGGCCTTCGGCGTATGTCTGGGCCCCGCGCTGTATTCCCGCTGGATCTTCCTGGCCCTGGCGATCGTGGCGCTGGTGGTTCTGGGATCGATGGTGCGCGCGACCAAGGACGGCGAGCAGTTCAGGTTCTTCGTGCTCGGACTCCTGTGTGCGGGAGCGGTCGGCAACGTCGTCGACCGCCTGCGGTCGTCGCAAGGGGTTGTGGATTTCATCGAAGTCGGGATCGGGCGCTACCGCTGGCCCACGTTCAACGTCGCCGACTCCGCGATCACCGTCGGCGCGATCGCGTTGGCCATCGCCCTGTGGGCCGAGAGCCACGAGCCGCAGGAAGGGCATCCCAAGGAGGCTGGGGCGGCGTCGTGACCGAGGCGGGCACCACCCTGTGCATCGTGGTGCCGCTCACCGAGCGCCTCGACCGGTTTCTCGCCGATCAGTTGTCGCTGTCCCGCACGCAGGCCGCCCGTCTCATCGCCGACAAACGTGTGACCGCCGGGGGCGCCGCTTTACGGGCCTCGGCGCAGCTCGAACGGGGCATGGAGATCGCCGTCTCCTGGCCGCCCCAAGCGCCACCCCGTACCTACGCCCCCGCCACCGCCGACGTGCGATTCGTCTACGAGGACGAGCACCTCGCCGTCCTGGATAAGCCCGCCGGCCTGGTCGTGCATCCCGGCCCCGGCCATTGGGACGACAGCCTCGTGAACGTCCTGGTGGGCCGGGGCACTCCCCTGGCGTCAGGTGATGGCGAGGACGCCGGGGACGCCGAGCGGAGACCGACCGAAGGCCGCCCGGGGATCGTGCATCGGCTCGATCGGGACACGTCGGGGCTCCTCATCGTCGCGAAGACCGATCTGGCCCACCGCCGCCTGGCGCGGGCGATCGAGCGGCGCGAGGTGCGCCGGGTGTACGCGGCGCTCACGTGGGGGCACTTCGCCAAGAGTCCGGTCGACATCGAGGCGCCGATCGCCCGCCACAGCGAGGATCGCAAACGCATGATGGTCCGGGCCGGTGGCCGGCATGCCACGACCCACGTCGAGGTCGTCGCCCGCTTCGCGCTGGTCGATCTCGTGCGGGTGCGGCTCGGCACCGGCCGGACCCACCAGATCCGCGTGCATCTGGCCCACGTCGGTCATCCCGTGGTGGGTGATCGCGAGTATGCGTTCGGCGGCAGCCGTCGCGTGACGCCGTCGGATCGGCGGGCCGCGGAGGAGCTCGAGGCGCTTGCCCCACGGCAACTGCTCCACGCGGCGGAGCTGTCATTTGTGCATCCCGTGAGCGGCGAGCGGCTGACGTTGCGATCGGAGTGGCCGGCCGATCTGCGCGCTGTGCTCGCCCAGGCCGCCGCCGATCCGAATTTGCTTGCTGAACGCAACCCCTTGCAGTATCTTGGCTTGTTCGCTTCGGATGGCTGACACGCAGGTAGTCCGGCTGCTGGTGTTTCGGGTGGGCCGTCTGGCCTGCGCCGCCGCCGCCGACGTGGTCAAAGAGATCCTCCCGCGCCTGCCCACGACCCGCATCCCCGGTGCGCCGGCGGTGGTCGCGGGGCTCGCGAACGTGCGGGGCAGTCTGGTGACCGTCGTGGAGGGGTGGCGGGCCCTCGCGCTCGAGCCACCCGTGGGGCCCGACGCCGGTGCGACGACGGTGCTGCTGGAGATCGGCGCCGCGCGCAAGACGATCGGGTTCACGGTCGACGAGGTCATCGATCTCCTGGCGGTGCGCGACGACGAGCTGGAGCAGCGGCGCGCGTTACCGGGCCTGGACCCCAAGCTGGTGCGCGCCGTGGGACGGCGCGCCGGGCAGCTGTTCGTCGTACTCGACACCGACGCGCTGCTCGCCCCCATCGTGACTTCCTAGGGAGGGTTTGTGAGCCACACTGTCCTCGTCTGCGACGACGCCATCTTCATGCGGACGATGATCAGCGACATCCTGGCCCAGGCCGGGTTCGAGATCGTGGGTGAAGCCGAGACGGGCGCCCAGGCGGTGGACAAGTACAAGCAGCTCAAGCCCGAGCTCGTCACCATGGACATCGTGATGCCCGACATGGGCGGGATCGATGCCGTGCGGGAGATCGTGAAACACGACCCGGACGCCAAGATCCTGATGTGCAGCGCCATGGGGCAGCAGGCCCTCGTCGTGGAAGCGATCCAGGCCGGCGCGAAGGATTTCGTGGTCAAGCCCTTCCAGCCGTCGCGGGTGCTCGAAGCGGTTCAGCGCGTGCTCGGCTGACGATGGACCTTTCGCAGTACGCCGAGCTGTTCCTGGCCGAAAGCCGGGAGCACCTGGTCGCCTGCAATCAGTTGTTGCTGCAGTGGGAGCGGGCACCGGCCAGCCCCGAGCCGGTCGTAGGGATCTTCCGCGCGGTCCACACGGTGAAGGGGATGGCGGCCACGATGGGCTATGCCCGCGTGGCCGATCTTGCGCATCGCATGGAGAATCTGCTCGACCTGCTGCGTCGGGGCGGCAGCGCGCCGAGCGATCAGGTCCTGCAGCTCCTGTTCCGCGCCACCGACCAGCTCGAGAAGACGATCGACCTCGCGGTGGCCGGGAAAGAGCGCGAGGCCGAGGTCGGCGGTCTGGGCGGAGAGCTGGACGCCATCGCCGGCCGGCTGGCGGGGAAGGCCGCCGGGAGTGGGCGCGCCGCGGCCGGCTCGCCGGCACCGGCACCGGCGCCATTACCGCTCGAGCCGTCGGCCGGAGGGGAGTCGCCGGGACGGTTGGTGCAGGTAGTGTTGCGTCCGGAAGCGCCGTTGAAGGGTGGACGGGCGCTGATCGTGCTGCGGCGCGCGGAGGTGCTGGGAGCAGTCAGTCAGGTCACGCCGCCCCTGTCGGTGATCGAAAGCGACGACTTCGACGGGCGGTTCACGTTCCGGATCGACCAGGTAGAGGCGCCCGAGGAGCTGGAGCGTCAGATTCGCGCGGCCGGGGACGTCGAGCAGGTGCGGGTGGGGGCTGAGGAGGCGGCGCCGCGACTGGAAGGCGGCGCGCTCGAGGCGGGGAAGAGCCGACACATCCGGGTGGATTTGCGGCGGCTCGATTCCCTGATGAACCTGATCGGTGAGCTCGTCACCGCCCGCGGCCGGCTGAATCAGGTCGCCGCCGAGCGGCGCGATCCGGTGATCGACGAGGTGGCGATCCAGGTCGCCCGGCTCTCGACTGACTTGCAGGCGGAGATCATCCAGGCCCGGATGACGCCGGTCTGGCAGGTGTTCGACCGATACCCGCGGCTGGTGCGCGACGTAGCCCGGCAGCTCGGCAAGCAGGTCGCCCTGCGGGTCGAAGGGAAAGAGATCGAGCTCGACCGGGCGATTCTGGATGAGCTGGGGGACCCGCTGGTCCACCTGCTGCGCAACGCCGTGGACCACGGGATCGAGACACCGGCGGAGCGTCGGCGTCTCGGCAAGACTCCGGAAGGCGAGGTGGTGCTCTCGGCCGTGCGCGAGCGGGCGAGCGTGGCGATCAGCATCGCCGACGACGGGCGCGGGATTGACCGGGCGAAGATTCTGGAGAAGGCGCGGCGGGATGGCCTCGTCGATGCGCACGTGGAGCAGCTCAGCGACGATCAGCTGCTGCGCGTGATCGCCCGCCCGGGGTTCTCGACGGCGCAGGCCGTGACGAACGTCTCCGGCCGCGGGGTCGGCATCGACGTCGCCATGACGCGGATTCGTGCGCTCGGCGGTACGATTGAGATCCGCACGGAAGCGGGGCGGGGCACCACCTTCGTGATGCGGCTCCCGGTCACACTCGCGATCGTCCGGGCGCTGATCACCTCGGTGAGCGACGAGCGGTACGCGCTGCCGCTCACCTACGTGGCCGAAACGGTGGAACTGGGCGCCGCGCCAGTGACGGTGGTCGAGGGGCGGGAGGCGATGGTGCTGCGGGACCGCGTGGTGCCCCTGGTGCACCTGCGAACCCTGCTCGGCGTGGACGAAACCGGCTCGGCGCCACCGGCGCGGCGGCCGGTGGTGGTGCTGGAGATGGGCGGGCGACGCACCGGTGTGGTGGTGGACGGGATGCTGGGTCAGCAGGAGATCGTGGTGAAGGGGTTCGAAGCTCCGCAGGGGACGTTGCCGGTCTTCAGCGGGGCGACCATCATGGGCGACGGAGTGCCGGCGCTGATTCTCGACGCCGGCGGGCTCCTCTAGGGAGGGAGCATGGAGGACGTCCGCGATCTGAAAGAGCTGCAGATCGACGCGCTGCGCGAGGTGGCGAACATCGGCGCGGGGCACGCCGCCACGGCCCTGTCACAGATGACCAATCGTCGCATCATGATCAGCGTTCCGCAGATCAACATCGCCCGACTCGAGGAGGTCCCCGACCTGTTGGGCGACGCGCAGGAGGTCGTGGTGGCGGTGCTGATGCACATGCTGGGCGATCTCACCGGCCGCACGCTGCTGTTGTTTCCGGAAAAGGTGGGCCGCCGGTTGTGCGACATGCTGCTGCGCCGTGGGACCGGCGCCACGACGGGGTTCGATGCGTTGGAACAGTCGGCGCTGAAGGAGGCGGGGAACATCCTCTCCGGCGCTTACATGAACGCGTTGTCGGATTTCATGGGCATGCTGCTGCTGCCGTCGGTCCCCAGTCTGGTGATCGATCTCTCGGCCGCGGTGCTGACCACCACCTACCTGAACTTCGGTCACGACCGGGATTTCGTGTTCTGCGTCGAGACCGAGTTTCGCATCGACGCGGAAGAGGAATTGAAGGGGCACTTCCTGCTGCTCCCGGATCTGGCCTCTCTCAAGGCCATCTTCGACGCGATTCGTGTGACCTGAGCTGTGACGGCGCCCGCGGTTTCCGAACGCGACCTCGCCGTGCTTCGGTCTTTCGCTCGCCGGATCGATGCTTCGGACGCCGGGGCGCACAACAATCTCGGGGTCCTGTATTACCACAAGGGGCTGATCGCCGAGGCGATCGCGGCGTTCGCCCGCGCGCTGGAGCTGGATCCCAAGATGCAGGTGGCCCAGCGCAACCTCGAAATCGCCTACCACCATACCGGCTATTACGACCAGCGCGTCGCCGAGTTGCAGGAGCGGCTGCGCGCCAATCCCGACGACCGCGACGCCGGATTTGAGCTGGGGCGGGCATTCGCGGCCCTCAGCCAGTTCGATGATGCCGTGGCGGAGTTCGATCAGATCCTGGCGCGCAACCCGCGCGACCTGGCCGCCCTGATCCAGCTGGGCCTCGCGGAGAAGGCGCGGGGGCGCCTGGAGGCGGCCACCGAATGGTTCGAGCGCGCCCGCGCGCTCGACCCCAACTCCAGCGTCGTGCACTTCTACCTGGGCGAAGTGAATTACAACCGCGGCCTCAATGAAGCCGCGCTCGACTCGCTGCAACACGCCGTCCAGCTGAATCCGGACAACGGCAGTGCGCACTACCTGATGGCGTTCGTCCTGGGTGACCTGGGCCGCCATCAGGAGGCTCGGGCCGCCTCGAAGCGCGCCATCCAGCTCAACCCCCCGCTCGCCCGCGCGCAGACGAATCTCTCGCTCGACCGCCTCGCCTCCGGCCGGAAGAGTCAGCCGGTGCGCATGCTGGAAGCGCAGCAGATGCAGGATGCGGAGGGGAGCAGTCTCGCGCACTACAACCTCGGCCTGGCGTTTCGCCAGAAGGCGTATTACGTCGAAGCCCTGCGGGAGTATCGGCTCGCCCTGGAGCGCGGCGAAGACCGCCGGCTGGTGCTTCAGGCGATGGCCGAGCTGCACCTATTGAAGCACGACTTCGCCGCTTCGCTCGAGCTGTACGAGACCCTGATCCACGAAGTCCCCACGTCGCCGAAACTCTGGAACGAGCGCGGCGTGGTGCTGCACCAATCCGGCCGCGGTGAGGAAGCGCTCGTCTCCTACCGGCAGGCCGTGGAGACCGACCCGAAGTACGTCCTCGGGTGGAACAACATGGGCGTCGCGCTCGCACATCAGGGTAAGAACGACGACGCGATCGAGGCGTTCCGCACCGCCCTCCATCTGCAGGGTGACTTCGCGGCGGCCCGCCTCAATCTGGCGCTGCTGCTGTTCCACCTGCGCCGGTTCCAGCTGTCACTCGAAGCCTACCGCCAGGTCCTGAGCGAGCATCCCCAGTCCGCCGCGGCCTGGAACGGGGTCGGCCTCGTCCTGGTCGAGCTGAAGCGGTATGCCGACGCGCGGAATGCGTTCGTGCGGGCCGTGGAAGCGGACCCGTCACATGCCGGCGCCCACTACAATCTGAGCTTCACGCTGTCGAATCTCGGCGACTTTGATGGAGCCCTGCGGGCGACCAAACGGGCCCTCGAGCTGGATCCCTATTACGTGTCCCAGAAGTTCGCGCTCGCGATCGACCTGCAGTACGAAGAGGCCACGATCGGGATCGTGCCGGAGATCTCGGCCGATGTGACGGCCGAATCCGCCGGAGTGGAGTTCAGCTTCGATCAGCGCCTCATCGACAACATCTTCCAGGAGTTGGCGCCCCCGGCCGTGCAGCTCCCCCCGCCGAAGGGCAAGGACGACCCGCTCGCCTTGGCGCGCGACTACGTCTCCAAAGGGCTGTTCGACCTGGCCGCCGGCGAGGCGCTCCGCGCAGTGCAGCGCGGCGCCGACCGCGTCGAGGCTACCGTGCTGCTGGCCGACTCCTACGCCCGCCGGGGATTGCACGGCGAAGCGCTCGAGCGGTATCGCGAAGCGCGGGCCCTGAGCCCGGAGCGCCTCGACGCGCGGCTCGGGGAATTGAAAGGCCTCCTGGCCCTGGGCCGGACCACCGAAGCCCTGGCACCGGCGGAGGAGCTGCTGGGTTTGGCCCCCGAGGACGTCGAGGCGATCGTCGTGGTGGCGCGCGCGCGATCGGCTGAAGGCGACGCCGCCGGGGCGTTGACCGCACTCCGCCAGGCGCAGGTGCGGGCTCCCGCGCGTCCCGATCTCCGCAAATTGCAGGGTGATGTCCTCCTGAAGATCGGCGACAAGCCCGGCGCCCTGGCCGCCTACCGGGCGGCGCTCGAGCTCGACCAGGGCTTCGTGCAGGTCTGGGTGGACCTGGGGCGGTTGCATGAGGAGCGCGAGGAGGTGGCGGACGCCCGGGGTGCCTACGAGCGGGCGCTCGACGTACTCCCGACGTTCCACGAAGCCGCCATGGCGCTCGCGGACCTGCTGCGCCGTGAGGGACGGCTGCGCGCCGCCGTCTTCCGACTCGCGGAGCTGCTCGAGCAGGATCCGTACGACCTCGACGCGCTCCTGCTGCTCGGCCGCACCTTGCTCGACGATAAGCGCCCGGAGGAGGCGCTGCAGGCGTTCCGCCGCGTCCTCAAGTTCGATCCGGAGCACATCGGGGCGTTGTTTCACGTCGGCGTCGTCCTGGCCCGGCTGCATCGCTACGGCGAGGCGGTGCACGCCTGGGACAAAGTCACTCGGATCGATCCCGGCGGCCCGTATGCCGGTCGGGCGCGGCAACACGCGCGCACCGCGCTCGACCTCCGGCACATCTTCGCGATGGACGCGGCCTGATGGCGATCGAAGGACCGCTCCGCGAGCTGGGCATCCACGACGTCTTCCAGCTGCTCGACTTGAGCCGCAAGACGGGCGTGCTGCGGGTGACCTCGGATCTCCGCCACAACGCCGGCACGATCTTCTTCGAGGACGGCGCCATCATCTACGCCGAGATCCGCTCCAACCCCCATCCGTTGGGTGGCTTGCTGCTCCGCACCGGCAAGATCACCGACGCCGACCTGGAGCGTGCCCGGGACATGCAGCAGCGCCAGAAGGACGGCCGCCGGCTCGGAGAAATCCTGGTGGCCCTCGGCGCCATCACGCAGCGCGAGCTGCAGCGGCAGGTGCGGTTTCAGGTCGAAGAGGTCGTCTTCGAGGTCATGGGCTGGCGCGAAGGGTACTTCTCTTTCATTGAAGGACCGCTCACCGACGTCCCGTCGGAGGCGACGGTGCGGATTCCCACCGAGGCGCTTCTGATGGAAGGGGCGCGGCGCATCGATGAGTGGGCCCGCATCGAGCGCCATGTGCCGCACCTGGGCGTCGTTCCGGTGTACGCACCGCCGGTGGAGGGGGCACCCGGGGACCTGGATCTGCTCCCGCCCGAGTGGGAGGTGCTGGCCTTGATCGATGGCGAGCGCGACCTGAAGGCCATCGCTCAGACCCTTGGTCGCTCGGACTTCGATATCGCCAAGACGCTGTTCGGTCTCGAGAGCGCCGGCCTCGTGGTGTTGCGGGATCCGGGGGTCGCTCAGGAGCGGCGGCCCGCGCCGGGCAACGATGCCGCGAGTCTCGTGGCATTGGCCGAGACCGCGCTGTCCGAGCGCGATTTCGATCGAGCCCGCGCCGCCGCCGAACAGGCTGCCACGATTCAGGCGCACGATCCGGTCGTCCACCTCCTGTTGGGCCGGATTCAGCTGGCCGCGAGCCGACCCTCCGAGGCGCACGAGGAGTTACGGCGCGCGCTGCGGCTGGATCCGCTGTTCGCACCGGCGATTCGGGTGCTCGGGTTCTCGCTGGTTCAGCTCGGCCGGTTCGCGGAGGCGGTGGATCACTGGGACCAGTGGGAGCGGCTGGCTCCCAATCATCAGGGCGAGATCAGCTTTCTCGATTCCGTGTTGCGGGCCAAGTCGGCGGCCCAGCTGTTGGCCGGCGTCGCGTCGGAGACGCTGCATGGCTGACGACGTCAGGTCGCTCTCGGCCGAGCTCGCGGGCGATCCCCAGAGCCTGGTGTTCGTGCGGCTCGGCGAGCTGCTCCGGCAACGCCGGCAGTTCGATGCCGCCGCCCGCGTGGCGCTCCATGGCCTGGAGCGACATCCGCACCTCGCGGACGCCCACGACCTGTACGCCCGTATCCTCGCCGACCAGCGCGATTTCGAGCGGGCGTTCGACGAATGGGATATGACGCTGCGCATCGCCCCGCAGCACACCGGAGCGTTGAAGGGACTCGCGTTCCTCTACTTTACGGTGGGCGATCTCGCCCAGGCCGAGCGCCATCTCGAAGCGGCACGGGCCGCCGCGCCGGACGACCCCAGCCTCGAGCAAGCCTTCCTGATGATCCGCGGCGGCGCTCCGCCACCCGCGGCGCGAGCGGCTGAGGTCGATGGGGGGGCGGCCGAGCCGGTGCAGGCCCTGCCCGAGGCGCGGGTATTCGCCGGGCTCGAAGGCGCGAACGAAGGACTCCTGTTGCTCGATTCGGCGGGTTTGGTACTGGGCGGCGCGTTGCGCAGTCCGGGGGGCGAGGACGTCGCCGTTGCGGTCGCCGCCTATCTCGCCGGAGTGTCGCAGGAGGCGACGCGAACCGCCAAACTGCTGGGGCTTGGCGAGTGGCGCGGGTTGGCCGCGGAGGGGCCGGGTGGGCATATCTACCTGACGTTGCCGGCCGAGGATGCCATGCTGCTGGTGGTGCGTGAGCGGGCCGTTCCCCTCGGGCGCCTCGCCATGCTGGCGCAGCGGGCGGGTCAGGCGGCGCGGCGCTGGTTGGAGCGGCAGCGATGAACGCCGTCGCGTTCGGTCGCGCCCTCGAGCAGGTCACCCAGGTGCGCGGGGTCCGGGGCGCCATGCTGGTGTCCGGCCAGGATGGTCTGGTGGTCGCCGAGCAGCTGATGGAGGGACTGCGCGGACCGGCGGTCGCGGCGCTCGCGGCGAGCCTGTCCAGCCGGCTGAGCCGCGCCATGGGCGCGGCGGGACTCGGCATCGGCCAGTTCTGGCACTTGCAGTGCGAGGGCGGGGCCCTGCTGGTGGTGCCGGCGGCGAGCGGACTCCTGGTCGTGGCGGTGGCGGATCCCGAGGTGAATGTCGGGCTGGTCCGCCTGGAGCTGCTCCGGGCCGCGGAGGTCGCGCGATGACCGCCGCCAACGTCCGCGCCGTCGAGTCCTGGACGCTCGATCCGCTGACGACCTATGTGCAGGAGGCGACGGCCCGGCTGGTGCTGCTGATGACGCCGGCCGGTCAGGTGCTGGCGCAGTCGGGGTTCTCGCGGGCGGTCGACGTCATGTCGGCCGCGGCGCTCGGGGCCGCGATCATCGCGTCGACGACGGAGCTCGCGCGGCAACTTGGCCAACCGCCGTTCGCCGGGCTGACGCATCAGGGGGAACGGCAGGGGATCTTTCTCGCCAGCTTCACGACGGAGCGAGGGCCCCTCGTCGCGCTCGTCGTGTACGACCTGATGGCTTCGTCGCTCGGGTTGGTGCAGCTCTTCTTCGACCATCTGGTGGCCGAACTGCGCGCGGCGAGTCCCAAAGCCAAGGAGACCCGACAGGTGCTCGCGGCCGATTTCGAGCGTGAGCTCAACGAGAGCCTCAACTCGCTCTTCGGGAGATAGCCGGCCGTGTCTCTGGTCAACTTCACAACCCGCGAGATCACCTGCAAGATCGTCTACTACGGCCCCGGCCGGTCGGGGAAGACGACCAATCTCCACTATGTCTACGGCCGGGTGCCCGAGTCGCGTCGGGGCCGGATGGTCTCGCTGGCGACCCAGACCGACCGGACGTTGTTCTTCGACTTTCTCCCGATCGATCTCGGCCAGATTTCCGGCTTCAACACCCGATTCCAGCTCTACACGGTCCCCGGGCAGGTCTACTACAACGCGACTCGGCGGCTGGTGTTGCAAGGCGCGGACGGCGTCGTGTTCGTGGCCGACAGCCAGGCGCGGCAGCTCGATGAGAACCTGGAGAGCCTCCAGAACCTGCAGGCGAACCTGCTGGAGCACGGGGTGGACATCCGCAGCGTGCCATTCGTGATGCAGTTCAACAAGCAGGACCTTCCGCGCGAGCTGATTCTCCAGCCGGCCGAGCTGGACGACGCGCTCAACTTCCGCGGCGTCCCGAGCTTCCCCGCAGACGCCCTGCACGGCACCGGTGTGTTTGAGACGCTGAAGTCCATCACCGAGCTGGTGCTGCGGAAGCTGGCTCAAGGTGCGCCGGCGTGACGACCGCGCTGAACCCGAAATTCACCTTCGAGACGTTCGTGGTCGGCGCCGCCAACCGGCTGGCCGTCACGGCCGGGCGCACCGTCTCCGAGAGTCCGGGCTCCGCGTACAACCCGCTGTTCGTCTACAGCGGTCCCGGATTGGGCAAGACCCATATCCTGATGGCGATCGGAGCTCAGGCCAAGGCGTTGGCGCCCGCGTTGAACGTCGAATACCTGACGCTCGATGAATTCGTGGAGGCGTTCCACGCCGCGATTGCCGCGGGGCAGGGCGACGCATTCCGCCGGCGCTTCCAGATGGTGGACGTGTTGCTCGTGGACGACGTGCAGTTCCTCACCAACCGGAAGGAAATGCAGGCGGAGCTGCTGCGGCTGGTGGAGGCGTTGCAGACGGCGGGCCGGCAGATCGTACTCACCAGCGACCGGCCTCCCGTAGAGATCGCGAGCCTGGACGAGCGACTGATCTCGCGGTTCTCCGGCGGGCTGGTCGTGGACATGGCCCCTCCCGACTACGAAACCCGCGTGGCGATCCTGCGCCGCAAGTCCGAGGAGCGCAACGCCAACTTCTCGCCGGGTGTGCTCGAGACGGTAGCATCGGCCGAGTTCGCCAACGTCCGAGAGCTGATGGGTGCGTTGAACCGGATGATCGCCTACCAGGCGGTGAACGAGGCACCGCTCAACGCCGCCGCGGCGAAGCAGCTCCTCGGCATCACCGCACCGACACCGGCAGCTCCGGCGCCCGCCCCGGCAGCGGTGGCCGAAGCCGACGAGTTCTCGCAATTCCTGTCCGACGTCACGATCACCGTGAACAAGGCCGTGGAGGCGTGGCGCGCCCGCGTGGCGGAGGCGGTCATCCGCTGGGAAGGCGAGGGCTACCGCACGCAGCGGCTCTCGGCGCTGCTGAAACAGGAGACGCCGGTCGCCGTGGACGAAGCGATCGGAGCTTTCGGGCAGGATGTCGAGCGGCTGCGGGCCCTCGAGGCCGAGGTCGCCCGGCTCGATCCCCCGACGGCCGGCGACAGCGTGTTCCGGGATCCGGACCGTCTCGCGGAGGCCGAGGCGCTGGCGGGACGCGTACGCGAGGGGGCGGCGCCGCCGCCGAGCCCGTCCGCGGCGTTCCCGCTTTCCATGGTGGCGGTCGGCCCGTCCAACGAGATGGCGATGAACGCCGTCCGCGAAGCGATCGCCCATCCAGGCAAGAAGTACAACCCGCTTGTCCTGGCCGGGCCGAGCGGACTTGGGAAGACTCACCTGCTCCACGCCCTGGGCCTGGAGCTCGCGCAGCGACCGGGTGCGGTGGTGGCGTGCCTCTCGACGCAGACCTTCATCGATGAGCTGATTGCCGCCATCGACGGCGATCGCATGGAGTGGTGGCGGGCCCGGTATCGGCGCGCCACCGCCCTGCTGCTGGACGATGTCCACCTCCTCGCGGGGAAGGACCGCACGCAGGAGGAGCTCTTCAATCTGTTCAACCTGTTCCTCGATCAGGAACGCCAGCTCGCCTTCACCGCGCCGGCGCCGCCGTCCAGCCTCGCGGGGTTGGAAGAGCGGATCGTCTCGCGCTTGGCTGGGGGCCTCGTGGTGGAGCTCCAGGAGCCGGATCGGGAGTTGCGTCAGGCGGTGCTGGCGCGGCTGCTCCCAGCGCACCAGATCGGGGTCGACGCCGCGCTCGTCGCCTACCTCGCGGACCGGCCGGCGGATTCGGTCCGCGCGTTGACCGCGATCGTCCAACGGGTGGCCGCGGCTGCCGCCGAGCGGGACACGCCGGTCACCGCCGCCTTCGCCCGCCAGGTCCTGGAAGGCGGATCCCAGTCCGAGCGCCGGCGCACCACCGGGTTCCGGACCAGCGGGCTCGTCGTTTCCAGCGCCGGGGGGATCCGGAGCCGGGAAAAAATGATCTGGGATTGGCCAGAGCCCTCGGACCGCATCATCGAGGACCTGCGCTAGATGGCGATCAAGGGCTCGCTCCGCGAAGCATCGCTCCCCGACGTCCTGCAGCTCCTGGCGCTGGGGCAGAAGACCGGATGCCTGGCGATCGCCGATCGCGCGAACTTCGGATACATCTACTTCGATCGGGGTCGCATCTCCTACGCCTCGATCGTCAATCGCCGCGACCGCTTGGGCGACATCCTCGTCAAGCACGAGAAGATCACGCAGGAGTCCCTCGACGGGGCGATCCTCGCCCAGGAGCGCCGCCGGGACCGGAAGCTCGGCGAAATCCTGGTGGAGCAGGGGGTGATCACCCAGGGCGACCTCGAGCGCTACATGCGCGTGCAGATCGAGGAAGCCGTCTACTACCTGTTCACCTGGACGCAGGGCACGTTCAACTTCGAGGCTGAAGTGCGGCCCGAGCGGCAGGATTTCCTTGTCTCGATCAACCCGGAATCTCTGTTGCTCGAAGGGGCGCGACGGGTCGATGAGTGGGGCCTGATCGAGAAGAAGATCCCGTCGTTCGACATCATCTTCTTGCTAGATCACGATCGTCTGGAGATCAGCGAGGCCTCGCTGACCGATACGCAGCAGCGAATTCTCTCGCTGCTCGATGGCTCCCGGGACGTTCACCAGATCATCGAAGATTCCGGCTTGGGGGAGTTCGAGATCGGGAAGGCGCTGTACGGACTGATCACCGCGGGTTTCGTGCACCGGGCCGGGCGGACGACGTCGACGGAATCCGTCAAGATCACCGATGCCCGGGTCGAGGAGCACCGCAACCTCGGCGTGGCGTTCTACAAGACCGGCATGCAAGAGGAAGCCGCGCGAGAGTTCCGACGGGTGGTCGAGCTGCGTCCGAGCGACGGCAACGCGCTCTTCTATCTCGGTCTGGTCGCGCTGAAACAGGCTCGCTGGCGGGAGGCCATGGAGGCGCTGCGGCTGGCGGCGGAGAAGGGCGGCAGCCGCCCGGCGGTGCTGCACAATCTGGGGCTCGCCTACGAGCAGCTCGGCCGCCTCGATGAAGCGGAAACCGCGTGCGGTGAGGCCGCGAGCCGTGCCAAAGGCGAACCGCGGACCTATCTGGGTTGGGGCATCATCGCCTTGAAGCGGGGGGACCACGAGGCGGCCGCCGGACGACTGGACCGGGCGCGGGAGCTGTTCGGCAAGGCTCCGCCGCCCGTCTGGTTCTGGGCACGGACGTTGGCGGCGGCGCTGGCCGGCGATTTCGAGGGGGCCGAGCGGCTGGGAACGGAGGCCGTGGAAGCGCACCCCGAGAGTGCGGTCCTGCGCAACAACCTGGCGGTGCTGCGCGAGCTGGGGGGCGACCTGAGCGGGGCCGAGGAGATGGTCAATGCGGCGCTGCGGGAGGAGCCAACGTTGCCACAGCTCTCCAAGAACCTGGGGGATCTTGCCTACCGCGCCGCCGAATACGAGGAGGCATGGGAAGCCTACAGCCGGGCCTCCGAGCTGGCGCCGGATCTCGGGGATGATGTGTACTTCAAGCTCGGCAACATCGCCTACAAGCGGAACGATCGCGAGCTCGCCACGACCATGTGGCGACGCGCCCTCGAGCTCAATCCCAACCACGAGCTCGTGAAGTCGAATTTGGACACGTTGAGCAATCTGCAGTGAGCGAGCAGGACGAGCGTGCGTTCCGGGCGCTCACCGACAAGATCTCGCACGCCCGCGCCATCAGCTGCGCCGCGTACAAGGACAAGTGTCTGCGCCGCCGTATCGCGGTGCGGATGCGCGCCCGTGGAGTCCATAGCTTCGACGACTACGCGCGGCTGCTCGATCAGGACGCGCATGAGTACGACCATCTGCTCGATGCGCTCACCATCAATGTCACCAAATTCTACCGCAACCCGGAGACGTGGACGGCCTTGGCCCCCTTTCTGGCCGAGCGGTGGCGCGCCCGCAACGGAGACGTGGCGGTGTGGTCGGCGGGGTGCGCGTCGGGGGAAGAGCCCTACACCGTGGCTGTGGCCCTGGCCGAGACCGCCCGGGCCGCGGGCCGGCCCTTCGGACGTGCGAAAGTCACAGCGACCGACATCGACCGGGTGAGCCTCGAGCGCGCCCAGGCCGCCCGCTATCCGGCGAGCGCGTTCTCCGAAATGCCGGCCGATCTCGTCAACCGGTGGTTCGAGCCGGCCGACGGGGAGAGTCTCCGGTCTCCCCGGGCGGAGATCCGCGCGTTGGTTCGCGTGGTGCGGCATGATCTCACCCGCGAGGGACCCCCCGATCCGCCGTACGATCTGGTGCTGTGTCGCAACGTGGTGATCTACTTCGATCGCGCGATGCAGGAACGCCTGTTTCAAGGGTTCACCGCGGCACTCCGGCCGGGAGGACTGCTGCTCCTCGGGAAGGTCGAAACCCTGTTCGGCCCGGCCCGGGAAATCCTGCGTCTCGAAGATCCGCGCGAGCGGATCTACCGGAAACCCGCGTGAGCGCCACCGCCGGACGATCCGAAGCCCGGCCGGTGGGCGGCGTCCCGGACCGCATCGTCCGGGTCGCCGACTGGGCCGTCGAGCGCGAGGGCGTACTCATCACCCTCGGCCTGGGCTCGTGCGTGGCGATCATGATACACGATCCCACCCGCGGCCTCGGGGGCATGGCGCACATCCTCCTGCCCTCCCACAGCCTGTCGCGCGATCAGAGCAACCCCGCCAAGTTTCCGGGAACGGCCGTCCCGCTGCTGCTGCAGCGCCTGACCACCCTCGGCACCGACTCGCGACGCGTCGTGGCGAAGCTCGCGGGCGGGGCGTCGATGTTCTCTCAGCTGATGACGCCCGGATCCATTCAGATGGGGGAGCGCAACATCGCGGCCTGCCGCTCGGCGTTGCGAAAGGCGGGCATCCCGATCGTGGCGGAAGCGGTCGGGGGTGAGAAAGGGCGGTCGGTGCGGTTCCACGTGCGGGACGGCCGCGTCGAGGTGCGAACGGTCGGAGGCGATGAGCTCATCCTCTGAGGTACGCCCGACCGTCCTGGTCGTCGACGACAGCGCGCTGTTACGCCGGGTCGTCTCCGACATTCTGGAGGGCGGGGAAGGGGGAGGGCCGTTCCGCGTGGTGGCCACCGCCCGCGACGGCTTCGATGCCGTGCGCAAGGTGCACCAGTTCCAGCCGGACGTCGTCACGATGGACCTCGAGATGCCGGAATTGGACGGACTCGGCGCCATCGGGTACATCATGTCGGAGACGCCCCGCCCGATCGTGGTCGTGTCGGCACACGCCGGCCCGGGAACCGAGGCGGCGATTCGCGCCCTGGAACTGGGCGCGGTGGAAATCGTCGCGAAACCGGTCACGCCGGATCGCGAGTCGCTGCTGGGGATGGGGCCACGGCTGCTCGCGGCCGTTCACGCCGCGCTCGCGGCTGATCTGTCGCACGTGAAGGTCATGGCCCGGCCGCCGGTGCCGTCCGGCCACCCGCGGGCCGCGGCCCGCGAGCTCGCGCGGCGGGCGCAATTCGCGGTCGCGATCGCCGCGTCGACCGGTGGCCCTCGCGCCCTGGCCGAGGTGGTCCCCAGGCTGGCATCCGGTCTGGGCGCCGCGGTGCTCATCGTCCAACACATGCCTCCCCGGTTCACCCGCAGTCTGGCCGAACGATTGTCGACGATGAGCACGCTGCGCGTCGTGGAGGCCGACACGGGAACCCCGATCGTCGCGGATACGGCATATGTGGCGCCGGGCGATTATCATATGCGGGTGGTGCCGCAGGAAGACGGTCCCGTCATCGCGCTCGATCAATCGCCGCCCATCTGGGGGGTCCGGCCCGCCGCGGATCATCTGTTTCGGTCGGTCGCACAGGTGTTTGGACCGCGGGCGGTGGGAATCGTGCTCACCGGCATGGGCCGGGATGGCGCCGACGGCCTGCGGGCAATGCACGACGCCGGCGGCGGGGGGATTGCCCAGGACAAGGACTCCGCGGTGATCGCCGGCATGCCGCAGGCGGCTGTCCAGGCGGGTGGGGTGGACGCCGTGTTGCCGCTGGGGCAGATCGCCGAGCGCGTGTCGGCCGAGCTGCTGCGGCGCGGAGCCCGGCCGTGAGCGGCGGGTATCTCCTGGTGCGGGCCGAGGGGCGCCTCTACGGACTTCCCCTCGCCTCCGTTCGCGAGGTCGAGGACCTGGGAGAGGTGATGGAGGTCCCGCGCGCGCTCGTCTCCCTGCGGGGCCTCGCTCCGCTGCGGGGGCGGCTCGTGCCGCTGGTGCACCTCGGGGCCTTGCTCGGGGACCGGTCGCCGCCTCCCGAGCGCGGGCGGACGGCGGTGGTCGTGGAGTTGGCCGGTGGGCGCTTCATCGCCCTCGAGGTCGACGATGCGGACGCCGTCGTGCGGGACTCGGGACTGGCGGTCCCCGACACGGAAGCGCTTCCGGGGGCCTCCGGCGTCGGCCGGCCGCACGGAGATCTGGTACCGATTCTCGACATCGAGTCGTTAGGGGAGCGGATCGCATGACGACGACCACGGCCGCCGGCGACGACGTTCAGCTGGTTTCGTTCCGCCTGGCAGGTCAGGATTTCGCGTTCAACATCTTTCAGGTGGAGCGCATCCTGCGCTACGAAGCGCCCGCCCCGCTGCCCAAGGCACCGGAGTTCCTCGAGGGGATCCTGCAGTACCAGGGCACGGCGGTACCGGTGGTGGATCTCCGCAAGCGTCTTTCGGTGCCCGCTCCTTTGCGCGATGATACGCGCATCATCGTCCTGGAGTGGGACGGAGGTCGGATCGGCGTGGTCGTGGACGCGGTGACGGAGGTCATGCAGGTCCCCGCGGGGGACGTGGCTCCGCCGCCGGGGATCGTACGTGGCCTCGCGGCCGAGTACATCACCGGACTGGTTGGGCGGGGGGGCAAGACCGTCATCGTGCTGCACACCGCGAAGCTCCTGGCCTCGAAGGAGAAACTGGCCCTGCAAGCGGCACTCGCGAAGGAAGGCAAGGGGGCATGACCGAGTCGCCGTTGCCCGTGCTGCGGGCGGAGTACGACGCGATCGCGAAACGCCTCGACGCGGCGAGCCCCACGGATCGCGAAGCCGTGAAGCGGGAGATCATCGCGTTCTTCAAGTCGGTGGACGGGATGATCGGCGATCTGGGCCAGCTCAAGGAAGACATTCGGGTGTTGGTGGACAAGTACAAGCAGCTGGCGGCCCCGACTGGCGAGGCCGCCCCGGAGTTCACCGGCGTCCGACCGGCGGTGCACGTCGATCACATCGGGGCGTCCACGTTCATCGAGAAGGGGTGGAGCCTGATCTCCCTCGGCGACCACGCCGGCGCGATCCAGGCCTTGCAGAAGGCGCTCCAGCTTTCCCCAGGCGAGACTCATGCGGAGTCGTTGCTCGGGTGGGCCCAGATGCTGCACGGGGAATACGACGACGCCTTGCAGACCTTTCAGAAGGTCCTGATGAAAGAGCCGGCGAACTCCCTGGCCCGCATCAACGTCGGCTTCATCTGCCTCAAGAAGCGGATCTTCGGGGAAGCGATCGAGCACCTCTCCAAGGCGATCCGTCTCGACAACGATAAGAAGGCCACGCTCTACGCGCACTTCTACCTCGGCCTGGTTTACCTGCATCGCGAGATGTACGAGGACGCGCAGACGTTTTTCCAAAAGACCCTGAAGCTCGGTCCCAATCTGATCGAGGCCTACTACGAGCTCGGCCGCTCGCACTGGTTCGCGGGGGAGCTGGAGCAAGCCAAGCGGGTCTGGGACGAAGGCTTCAAAGCGAACAAGTTCAATCCCTGGGGCAAGAAGTGTCAGGAGATGCTGGAGCTGGTGGCCCAGGGACAGGAGCCTCCGCGACCCTGACCTTCCTCGCCGTCCTGCTCCTGCAGGGCGGCCCTCCCATCGCGACATCCGTCGGCCGTGTTACGGTCATCGCCTGGCCGGGGCAGGTGGCTCTGGCGACGATGCTGGCCGACGCGGCGGATCGCGCGCCGCCGTTCCCCGACCTCGGGACGTCCCCGGCGCTGCCGATCCGCCTGATCGTGGCCCCCGATCGCGCGCGGTTCGATTCCATCACCCGGGGACGGTTGCCGTCGTGGAGCGCCGGAGCCGCCTACCCCGAGATGAACAGCATCGTGCTGCTCGCGGACCCTCGAGTCGATCGGGTCGAGGGCGCCCTGCGTCACGAGCTGGCCCACCTCGCCTTGCGTCGGCGGATCGGTCGTCGCGCCCCACTGTGGTTCGAGGAAGGATTCGCCGCCGTCGCCGCGGGGGAGTGGGACCGCCTCGATGTGTTGCGGCTGGACTGGCAGCTCGCCCGGGGGGTCCACATGGATCTCGATTCACTCGACCGGGCGTTGCGGGGCGACGCCACCGACGCCGGAGCCGCCTACGGCCTTGCGACGACCGCCGTGCTGCTGCTGCGCCGGTGGGGCGGGGACGCGGGACTCCGGCCGCTGATCGAGCGGCTCGCCACCGCGCCGACGTTCGAGCAGGCGCTGCGCGACACCTACCACCTGACGGGTGGTGACTTCGAGCAGCGCTGGCAGAAGGATCTCGCCGCGCGTTACGGCTGGCTGGGTTGGGCGCAATCGGTGGGCCTCTTCTGGGCCGCGGTCGGTGTGGTGCTGATCATCCTCGTACGGTTGCGGCGGCGCCGGGATGAGGTCCGCAAAGCACTCCTGGACCTGCCAAGTCCTTGACGCTGTTGGGATTGCGCGCTAGAATCCGCGCCCTATGCCTGAACAGAGCACGGTACGGGCCCGGTTGCGTTTCGGGCCGCGGAACTACGCCGGGTTGGCGGGTGGACTCGGGTGCGTGATCGTGGGTTACTGGCTGCTGCACGGGGGCTCGACCACCCTGGCGCCAATCCTGCTGGTGCTGGGGTACTGTGTGCTCATTCCACTTGGTTTAGCCCTGTAGCGCGAACGCAACGCGGTGTGGGCCGGGCGAATAGCTCAGCGGTTGAGAGCGCCTGCCTTACACGCAGGAAGTCGGGGGTTCGAATCCCTCTTCGCCCATCGGTGTACCCGAATGCAACGGAGGAGTGAACGCGTGAGAGAGCTTCGACTGGTGGCTTTGCTCCTGTGCGGCGTCGCGGGCGCCGCGTCGGCCCAGCTGGCGGCGCCGGCACCCACGGAGAAGCTGCTGCTGTTGCCACTGCCGGTCGGGGCGGCCGGAGATTCCGCGGCGAGCGTCGCCGTCATGGACGCCACCAGGAACCGGGTATCCTCGATGGTGCGGTACAAAGTGTACGTAGTGCCCAAGACGAAACTGTGCGAGGCCCTCTCGGCTTCCGGGTTCCCGTGCGACGTACTGATGCCGCCGCAGCAGGGGGCCCAGTTGTCGAAGTTCCTCGGGGTTCCGTCGTACAACATTGGGCACTTCGCCCGCGCGGGCACCGCATTCACCGCGGACATACGCATCGTGTCGTCGACCGGGGCCGGATTCGCCGGCAGTTTTTCATCTCGCGCGGGAACTCCAGACGCGCTCGCCGAGTCGTTGGCGACGCGGATCTCGTCCATCGTACGGGCGGGGGAGTTCGCGCGGAACTGCAACGACCAGCGCTCTCGGGGAGCGAACGACAAAGCGCTGGCGGAGGCCAAGAAGGCGTTCCAGATCGAGCCCAACCTCGCGGGGGCGTGGCTCTGTGTGGGCACGGTGTACGAGGCCATGCACCTGCCGCCCGACAGCCTGATCACGGCGGCATTGCGGGCCCTGAAAGGGGATCCGGGGAACCTCGACGCCTGGGCGCGCATCGCCACCGCTCGCCTGCAGAAGGCGGACACCGCCGGGGCCTTCGACGCCTACGATTCACTCCTTGTGTACAACCCCACCGACCGCAATCTGACCATGGGGCTCGCGAAATTGCTGGAGCAGCACAAGGAGTACCAGCGCGCCGCGGACCTGTTGGCGCGAGGGCTTGCACAAAGTCCCGCCGATCAGCAGATGCGCGACATGCGGCGGCACATCTGCATCGAGGGCGAACTGTGGCACTGCGTGCTGGAACTGTTGAGCGCTGAGTTCGCTGGAGATACGTCGAAGCTCGCCGACACCACCGAGTTGAAACTAGCGCTGCTCGCAGCGCAGTCGGGCACCGACACGCTCGCATTCGTCAAGTACGCGCACGCCGCCACGAAGAAATACCCGAGGGAGGAGCGGTTCTGGAAACAGCTCGGGGCCGCGTTCGAGCTGGCGAACCAGCCGGACTCGGCCGTCGCGGCGTACAAACAGGCCCTCCAGATCAATCCGTCGGACGTGAACACCAGCCTGCTCATCGCCCGGACGATCGTGGACCACGCCGTGTGGGACACCAGCACCGCGGGCGCGTGCAAGGGTGACACGAGTTGCCTCGGCCGGCTGCGGCGGCCCTTTACCGACAAGGTGGACGTCGCATGGCCGTACCTCACGCCGGGCCTCGCGGCCAGCGATTCCATGGTGCGCCTCGCCGCGACCCTGATCACCTACAGCGGCGGGTCCAAACTCGCCCAGGCCGGCTCCTACGAGCGGGGCTATGCGTGGCTCGATCAAGCAATGACGCAGCTCGCGCCTCGCAATCCGGGCGACACGACGGGACCGCGTCAGGCCCTGCGCGTGCAGACCAGCTTCTGGTTCGGTGTGGCGTCGACGCTGTCCCTCGGTCCCGAGTACGGCGTGATGGTCAAGGAAAAGAGCTGCGAGCGGGCCAAGGCGGTCAGCGATCGGCTCCAGCGCAGCAAGCAGGCGCTGTTCCTGGGCGGGCGGCTCGCCCCGAGGGTGGCTGAACAGATGCTCGGCATCCTGGCTCAATACGAAGGGCAAATGCCCAAGGTGAAACAAGCGTTCAAGTGCACGAACTTCTAGGTCCGAGCCATTGAATTCGGGCCTCCGCCGGGCCTATATTCCGGCGCTCCGTTGCAGGGGGCTGTAGCTCAGCTGGTTAGAGTGCCGGTCTGTCACACCGGAGGTCGCGGGTTCGAGCCCCGTCAGCCCCGCCTGAACCCGCCTCGCGGGCTTGTTATCCGGCTCCGCCTGCTTCGGCAGGCGGGGCCGTCGTCTTTTTCGGAGACCGAGAACGCGTCTGTGGCCGCCGTGACGTTCCATCAACCGGTACTGGCCGCCGCTGTGCGAGCGTGGGCCGAGGACGGCCGACGCGCCGTCGATGCCACGGTCGGCGGGGGCGGCCATGCCGCTCTGCTGCGCGAGGCGGGGGCCGAGATCCTCGCCTGCGACCGGGATCCTGCGGCGCTCGACGCCGCGCACGCCCGGCTCGGCGATTCTGGGATCCGCTATCTGGGCGCGGCGTTCGGATCGCCCGAAGCGCTCGCCGCCGTGCGCGGGTTCCGGCCGGACCGGATTCTCCTCGATCTTGGCGTTTCATCCCACCAGCTCGATGCGGGCGAGCGGGGATTCACCTTCCGCCCCGCGGCCCCGCTCGACATGCGGATGACTCCGGCTGCTCGGGGTGGGGCAAGCGCCGCCGACCTGTTGAATACCCTCCCGGAGTCCGAGCTCGCCCGGGTGTTCACCGAGTACGGCGACGAGCCACCCGCGCGTGGGCGCCGGCTGGCGCGCGTCATCGTGCGGCGCCGCCTGCGCGCGCCGTTTGCCCTGAGCGACGATCTGGTCAATGCGATCCGCGAAGTACTCGGTCCACAATCGGGACCGTCGGAATTCGCCCGGCTGTTCCAGGCCGTTCGGATCGCGGTGAACGAGGAGCTCGATCAGCTGCGCACGGCGCTCCCGGCGTTGCGCGACGCCCTGACGCCCGGTGGCCGGCTCGGCGTGATCACCTACCACTCGGGGGAAGACCGGATCGTGAAGCACGCGTTCCGGGAATGGAGCAGGGACTGCGTGTGCCCGCCGCGCCAGCCGGTGTGCAACTGCCGGGGCCACGCGCTGGGCTCGGTACTCACCCGGCGCGCCGTGACGCCGGACGCCGTGGAGATCGCGGGCAATCCGCGCGCGCGGTCGGCCAAGTTCCGTGCCTTCGAGACCGCCGGAGGTCCAGGTGGCCCTTAAGGGGCGGCATTGGCTGATGCTCTGGCTCCTCGCGGTGCTGGGAGCGTTGTCGCTCGTCGTCTGGCGTCAGACCGACGCGATCCGCATCGCGCGCGCCCTGGAGCAGACCCGGGCCGAGCGGACGGAGTTGGAAGGCAAGCGCACGGATCTGGTGCGGCGGATCCGCGCCGCCGAGAGTCGGGGCGCGCTGGTACCGCGTGTCCAATCCCGCCTCGGACTGCGCCAGGCGGCGGACAGCGAGATCATCTTTCTCCAGATGCCACGCGACTCGGAAGGGACGCGCTGACGCATGGCGAAGCCCGCCACCCGGCTACAGGTCGTCCAGATCGCGATGCTGGGCGGTTTGCTCGCCGTGCTCGCGCGCTCGGCGCAGGTGCAGTTGCTGCAAGGAGGGCGCTGGGCGGCGGAGGCCCGGCAGCAACGCACCGAGCGGGTCGTGCTCGACGCGCGACGCGGCACGCTGTTCGACCGTCATGGAACTCCCCTGGCGTTGACCCAAGAGACCTATCACGTCGGCGTGGCCGCCAACGAGCTGCGCGATCCCGCGCAGGACGCCGTCGCGATCGCGCGCGCGCTCCGGCTGTCGCCGGTGACGGTCCGCGCGGCGCTGCGCAAGCGTTACGCCTATTTCTTCGGACCGTTCAGCGCGATCGAGGTGCAGGACATCCGCGCGCTCCACGGCGTTCATCTCGAGTCGGTGCTGCGGCGGTTCTATCCGGATCCCGCATTCGCCCGCGCCGTCATCGGGAGCGTCGGGACGGATGGTCACGGGGCGTCGGGGCTCGAGAAGGGACTCGACAGCCTGTTGGCCGGCACCCCCGGCGCCGCGGTGGTGCTGAAAGACCGCGCCGGGCGCGCCTATGAATCGCCGTCGCGGTTGATCGAAGCGCCGATCGCCGGTGGCGACGTGGTGCTGACGCTCGATGCCGAGCTGCAGGAGATCGCCCAGCGCGCCCTGGGCCAGGCGCTCCATCAGATGGATGCCGACGGTGGTGACGTGCTGATGCTCGATCCGGGGAGCGGCGAGATCCTGGCGGTCGCATCGTTGCGCCGCGACGGCTCGACGCCACCGTCGGCCTTTGTCGAGACCTTCGAACCGGGCTCGCTCGCCAAGATATTCGCCGCGGCGGCACTGCTTGCCCACAATCGCGTAGCCCCCACCGATCGGGTGTCGGGCGAGCGGGGGAAGTACAAGCTCCCGTACGGGCGGCTGCTCGTGGACGATCACCCGATGGGCTCGCTCACGCTCGCGGACGCCATCCGCGTTTCGTCCAACATCGGCGTAGCGAAATTCGCCGCGCGGTTGACCCCCGCCGAGCAGTATCGCACGCTACGCGACTTCGGTCTCGGAACTCCCACCACCATCGAGTATCCGGCCGAATCGCCGGGCCGTCTGCGGTTGCCCGTGGAATGGTCCGGGACGAGCGCGGTCAGTCTGGCGATCGGGTATGAGGTGGCCGTCACGCCGCTGCAGGTCGCGGCCGCCTATGCGGCGATCGCCAACGCGGGTGTGTTGCTTCGCCCGACGCTGGTCCGGGAAGTCCGGAGCCCTGACGGCGAGCCGCTGTACCGCCACCGTCCCGAGCCGGTGCGGCGCGTCGTCACGCCCGTGGTCGCGGAGCAGCTGCGGAAACTGCTGGGCGGAGTGATGGCGGCGGGAGGGACCGGCGCGGAGGCGAACCTCACGAACTTCCAGCTTGCCGCCAAGACGGGCACGGCTCGGCGGGTCGTTGGTGGACGCTACGCGCCGGGTGAATACACCGCGTCCTTCGCCGCGCTGTTCCCCGGAGATGATCCGCAGCTCGTGGTGGTCGTGAAGATCGACAACCCCCACAAGGGCAGCTACTTCGCGGCGCAGACGGCGGCCCCCGTCACCCGCTCCATGCTGGAGCAGGCGCTGGCGGCTCGTTCGGTGGCCCTGGATCGCGCGCGATTTTCGACCGTGCCCGCCGCGGCGCCCCCGCAGCAAGCGGAGGATGACGGCGGGCTGGTGCCCTATGTCGTGACCTGGCCGTTTCGGCCGGACTCCTCGGCGGACACCCTCCGCCGTGCCGTGCCGGACGTGGCCGGACGCAACTTGCGGGAAGCCGTGCGGGTATTGCACCGGCGAGGGTTCCGGGTGGTCCTCAAAGGCTGGGGAACGGCCGACCGGACCTGGCCCGCCGCCGGTGTCTCGGCTCCGGCAGGCACGCTGGTCACCCTGTTCGCGGATGAGCGGCCATGACCGGTCTCACCGCGATCAGGGAAGCCCTGCAGACGGCGGGTTTTCTGGTCGACGCGCCCGCCAACCTGCCCGCGTCGCTGTCGGGTCTCACGGCCGATACCCGACGACTGACACCCGGAATGCTCTACTGCGCGGTGCGGGGGACGGTGGAGGACGGGCACCGTTACGTCGCCCTGGCCGCCGAGCGAGGTGCCGCGGCCGCCCTGGTGGAAGAGCGCCAGCCGGTGGCGATTCCTCAGCTCCTTGTGAAGGACGGCCGGCGCGCCGCCGCCATCGCGGCGGAAACCTGGTACGACCGTCCGGCCGCCAAGCTGGATCTGATCGGCGTCACGGGGACCAACGGCAAGAGCACCAGTGTGACCCTCGCCCGTCACGTCCTGATGCCGCTCCTTCCCATGGGTTCGATCGGCACTCTGGGGGCGATCGGCCCGAGCGGAGCGCCTGTGGAAAGCGAGGCGGGAAACCTGACCACGCCCGGGCCGATCGATCTCCAGGCGACGCTCGCCGCGTTGGTGGCGGCCGGCGCGCGCGGTGCCGCCATGGAAGTTTCTTCGCATAGCCTCGACCAGGGGCGGGTCGAGCGGCTTGTGTTTCGGGTTGCCGTTTTCACCAACCTGACGCGTGACCACCTCGACTATCACAAGACTTTCGAGGAGTACTTCCGCGCCAAGGCGAAGCTGCTCACCTATCTCGGCCCGGACGGCCTCGAAATTGTGAACGCGGACGATCCCGCCTGGGGACGCCTGCGCCGCACGCATCGCCGGGTGACGTTCGGGGAGTCGGGTGGCGAGGTCACAGCCCGGGGCGTGACGACCGACGCCACGGGCGCCCGGTTCGATCTGGTCACGCCGACGGGGTCGGCGGAGGTGCGCCTGCCGTTGCTCGGGCGATTCAACGTGGCCAATTCCCTCGGCGTGGCGGCGACGGCGTGGGGGATGGGGCTCGATGTCGCGGCGATCGCCGAGCGGCTCGGGACGGCGCCACAAGTGCCAGGTCGCATGGAGCGGATCGCGTCCAGCCCGTGCACGGTGCTGCGCGACTACGCACATACGCCGGACGCCCTCCAGCGGGCGCTGGAGGCCGTACGACCGCTCACCCAGCGCGTCGGCGCGGAGCCCGGGCGGGTGATCGTCGTGTTCGGCGCCGGCGGGGACCGCGATCGCGGCAAGCGTGCCCCGATGGGCGAGATCGCCGTGCGCCTGGCCGATATCGCCATCGCGACTTCCGACAATCCCCGGACGGAGGATCCCGAGGGTATTCTCGACGATGTCGAGGCGGGGATGCAGGGCCGGCCGCACGAGCGGGAGGTCGACCGGCGCCGGGCCTTGGCCCGGGCGCTCTCCCTCGCCCGGCGAGGGGACACGATCCTCCTCGCCGGGAAGGGACACGAGACCTACCAGGTCGTCGGCACGGAGAAGCAGCCGTTCGACGAGCGGACGATCGTGCGGGAGCTGGGCGCCTCATGAGCGGCGCTTCCGGGTGGTCGAGCGAGCTGGTCGCGGCGGCGCTCGGCGTCCCGGCGCCCGCGAGGCTCTCGTTCTCCGGCATCTCGACCGACACCCGGAAGATCACGACCGACGGGGAAGGGAGCGGTTCTCTGTTCGTCGCGCTGCAGGGCGAGCGCTACGACGCTCACGCGTTCCTGGGCGAGGCGAAGCGCGGCGGCGCCACGGCGGCCGTCGTCCGGCGGGGGACCGCTGCGGTGGCCGGGCTGCCGTTTTTCGAGGTGGAGGACACGCTCGAGGCACTCGGCCGGCTCGCGCACGCCCGTCGACTCCGGCTCCCTCAGGGAAGCCCGGTGATTGCCATCACCGGATCGAGCGGGAAGACGAGCACCAAGGAGATGATTCGCGCCGCGCTGGCCACGCGGTACCGGGTGCACGCGACGACCGGCAACCTGAACAATCGCGTCGGTGTTCCGCTCACGATTCTCTCGGCTCCCGACGACACCAACGCGCTCGTCGTGGAAGCGGGAGCGTCGCTCCCCGGGGAAATCGCCCTCCTCCGCGACATCATCGCCCCGACGGTGTCCGTGATCACCAACGTCGGCCACGCCCATCTCGAGGGATTCGGATCTCTCGAAGGCGTCATGCGGGAGAAGCTGGCGCTCGCCGAGGGCGTCCCGGTGGCGATCGTCGGGACCGAGCCACCGACCCTCGCGCAGGAAGCGCGGCGGCGCACCCGAACGGTGGTGGCCGGCGCCGGCCCTGGCGCGGAAGTGCATCCCCATGCCGCGGAGCTGGACGATGCCGGGCACGCGGTGATCCGCTGGATGGGCGCTCGGGTCTCGCTCCCCGTCGTGGGATTTCACCAGATCGACAACGCCATGCTGGCCGTGGCCGCCGCGCGGGAAGCGGGAATCGCCCCGGCGGAGGCCCTGGCCGCGCTGTCGGGGGTGACCCTGCCGGGGGGACGGGGAGCGGTGCGCCAGATCGGCGATCTCACCGTGCTCGACGACACCTATAACGCCAACCCCAGCTCCCTGCGTCGGGCGGTGGAATTGGCGAGCTGGCTCGCCCGCCGCCGGGGCCGGCCCCTGGCGGTCGTGGTGGGGACGATGTTGGAGTTAGGACCGGAGAGTGACAAATTGCACGCCGCGGCGGCGGCCGACATCGTCGCCCGGGAGCCCGCCGTCATCGGGGCGGTCGGGGCGTTCGAGGCGGCGTTCGAGCCATATCGCGAGCGTCTGGGGGATCGACTGGTCGTCGCGCGGGATGCCGAAGAGCTGGGCCCGAAGCTCGCGGCGATCCTGCAGGGCCACGAGGTCGTGCTGTTCAAGGCGTCGCGCGGAGTCGCGCTGGAGCGCGCGCTCCGTCACCTCACCTGAGCGAGGGAACGGGAACCGACGTGCTCTATCACTGGCTGGCGCCGCTCGCGAAGCAGTACCTCGTCTTTAATCTCTTCAACTACATCACCTTTCGGGCCGCGGGCGCGTCCGTCACCGCGCTGATCCTGGCGTTCGTCATGGGTCCGCGGCTGATCGCTCGGCTGCGCGCGCTGAACGTCGGCCAGATCGTGCGGGCGGAAGGGCCGGCCAGCCACCAGAGCAAACGCGGCACGCCCACCATGGGCGGGATCATCATCATCCTGGCTACGGTGGTCCCCACGTTGTTGTTCGCCAGGCTGGACAGCCAGTACGTGGTCGTCGCGGTGGTGGCCATCCTGTGGATGGGCGCGATCGGGTTTCTCGACGACTATCTGAAGATCGTCCGGGCCAAGTCCCAGGGCCTCGTGGCGCGGTGGAAACTCGCGGGGCAGGTGAGTTTCGGAATCGGCCTCGGCTTGTCGTTGCTGCTGTGGCCGGTCAGCAAGACCCTGCCGGCGGCGTCCACGCAGCTGCCGTTGTTCAAGTACATCCTGCTGCCCTTCTGGCCCCCGCTCTACCTCGTCTTTGTCACGTTCGTCGTCACCGCGAGCTCCAACGCCGTCAACCTGACCGACGGGCTCGACGGGCTCGCCGCCGGTCTCACGGCCATCGCCGCTGGAACATTCGCCGTGCTGGCCTATCTGTTCGGGCGTTCCGACGTTTCCCGGTACCTCGGGGTGTATTTCCTGAGCGGCGCGGGGGAGCTCACCATCTTCTGTGCCGCCCTCGCCGGGGCTTCCCTCGGATTTCTCTGGTTCAACGCGCATCCCGCGGAGGTCTTCATGGGGGACACCGGCTCGCTCGCGATCGGGGGAGCGTTGGGGACCGTGGCGATCCTCTTGAAAGCCGAGTTTCTGTTGCTCATCGCCGGGGGGATGTTCGCCGCCGAGACGCTGTCGGTGCTGATCCAGGTTTCCACCTACCGCTGGCACAAGCGGCGTCGGGGGAAGGAGTACGCCGATGCGCATCGGGTATTCCGAATGGCGCCGCTCCACCATCATTTCGAGAAGCTTGGCTGGGCGGAGCCGCAGGTCGTCACCCGCTTCTACATCCTCGGGTTTTTGTGCGCCATGGTGGCGTTGGCCACCTTGAAGATTCGGTGATTCCAGACAACTGGCGGCGCGGCGCCGTGGCGGTGGTCGGTTTGGGGAAGAGCGGCGTCGCGGCGACCCGGCTGCTCGCCCGCGCGGGGGTGCGGGTGTACGCCAGCGACGCTTCGACCCACCCGTATGCGGGCGATGCGCTCGCGGCGCTGCGCGTGCTGCCGGGGGTGAGCGTGGATACCGGGCGCCACGATCTCGCCAAGATCCGCGCCGCCACCGCGGTGGTGGTGTCGCCGGGCGTCCCGCCGGAAGCGGAAGCGCTCGTCGCGGCCCGAGAAGCCGGGGTGCCCATTTTCTCGGAGCTGGAGCTCGGTTTTCGCGAGCTGCGCGGGACCCGATGCATCGCCATAACCGGCACGAACGGCAAGACGACCACCACGGCGCTCGTCGCCCATCTTCTGCAAGAGGCGGGATTGCGGGCGGAGCCGGCCGGCAATATCGGGCGTCCGCTTTCGGACGTCGCGCTGGCCAGCGAACGCCCCGAGTGGCTCGCCGTGGAGGTGTCCTCGTTTCAGCTGCATGACAGCCCGGGATTCGCCCCCAACATCGGCATCCTCACCAACCTGGCGCCCGACCACCTCGATCGGTATCCGAGCGTCGCCGCCTACTACGCGGACAAACAGCTGCTGTTCCGGAACGCGACGCATCGGGACACGTGGGTGGTCAACGCGGATGACCCGGCGGTACTCGCGATGACGGAGACCGTCGCAGGGGCCAAGCTTCGTTTTTCGCTCACCACGGCCGCCGACGCCTGGTACGACCGGAGCACGCGTTCACTCCGCCTGGGCGGGTTCGCGCTGGCGGGGCGGGACACCCTGCAGCTCCTGGGCGACCACAACGTCGCCAATGCCTTGGCGGCCGCGCTTGCGGTGCAACAGGCCGGGGTGGACGTCGCGCGACTGGCTCGTGGCCTTGCCACCTTCCGAGCCCTGCCGCATCGCCTCGAGCCGGTCGGGGAGGTCGGCGGGGTGCGGTTCATCAACGATTCGAAGGCCACGAACATCGCCTCGACCGTCGTCGCGATCGAGGCGATGGACCGTCCCTTCGTCCTGCTGCTCGGCGGCCGGCACAAAGGGGAGCCATACACCCGCCTCGCGCCGTTGCTCGCTCCTCGCTGCCGCCTCGTCGTCGCCTACGGTGAAGCGGGCCCCCTCGTCGCTCACGACCTCGAGGGACGGGTCCCGATCGAGCGGGGCACGACCTTCGAGGATGTGGTGGCGCGGGCGCGGACGGCAGCCCGACCCGGCGACGCCGTCCTCTTGTCCCCGGCCTGCTCGAGTTACGACATGTTCAAGAACTACGAGGAGCGCGGGGCCGCATTCCGCCGCCTCGCCGGCGCGCCGTGAGCGACCGCCGCTGGGAGGTCCGCCTGCTCGCCGTGATCGCGATGGTGCTCTCGGTCTTCGGGCTCGTCGCCGTGTACGGCGCCTCCAGTCTCGTGACCAATCGCGGGATCGAGGTGGGGGCCGGTTTCGCCGTGCGACAGGGAATCGGCGTGCTCCTGGGCGGCGTGCTCGCCACCATCGTGGCGCGAGTGGACTACCATGTGTGGCAGCGCTGGGCGTGGCCGATGCTGGGAATCGTCGCGGCGCTGCTGCTCATCCCCCTGCTGCCGTTCACCTATCGGATCGCACCGGTGATCAACGGCGCGCGGCGCTGGGTAAACCTCGGTTTCCTCACCGTGCAGCCTTCAGAGCTGGCCAAATTGGCGCTGGTCGTCTGGACGGCGATGCTCGCAGCCAAGAAGGGGGATGACATCCGTACGTTGAAGCGCGGCCTCGTGCCCGTGCTCGTCGTGGTGCTTCCCGTCATCGGGCTGGTGTTTCTCGAGCCGAACCTTTCGATGGCGTTACTCATCACCATGCTGGTGGGGACGGTGCTGTTCGCGGCCGGCGCCAGAATCGGGCACTTCCTGGTGCTGAGCATCGCGGCCGCGCCGCTCGTGTTCGGCGCGGTGGCCACCGCGCAGTACCGCCTGGCCCGCGTGCTCACGTTCCTCAACTCGGGGACCGCTCCCACGGAAGCGAGCTGGCAGGTCCACCAGTCCCTCGTGGGGATCGGGACCGGACAACTGTTCGGCGTCGGCATCGGCCAGGGGCAACAGAAGCTCGGGTACCTGCCGTATGCCTACTCGGATTTCATCTTCTCCACGATCGCCGAGGAGTGGGGGTTCCTGGGAGTCCTGACCATCATCGTCCTGTTCGCGGCTTTCGTCTGGGTGGGGTTCCGAATCGCCCGGACCGCCCGGGATCCCTTCGGTCAGTTGCTCGCCGGCGGGGTCACGGCGCTAATCGGCGCGTCCGCAGTGCTGCACGTCGGCGTCAATCTCGCCGTGCTGCCTGCCACCGGAATCACCCTGCCGTTCGTGTCCTACGGTCGCTCGAGCCTGTTGGTCTCTCTCGTGGTGACCGGCGTGCTGGCGTCTATCGCCCAGGGCCGAGGAGGGGGCGCTGGCGGGACGGCGAATTCTGGAGCCGCTGAGCGCGGCTCGAGGCCCTCGAAAGCGGTCGCGTGAACGTTCTGCTTGCTGGAGGAGGGACGGGCGGGCACCTGATTCCGGCACTGGCGCTGGCCCGGGAGTTGAACCGAGTTCGTCCCGATCTGGACGTGGTACTGGTCGGAGCTGAACGCGGGCTCGAAGCCCAGGTGCTTCCCCGGTATCCCTTCCGTCACCATCTGCTGCCGATCGAGCCGATCTACCGCCACCAATGGTGGCGCAACCTCCGCTGGCCCCTGATCGCCGGGCGAGTGTGGCGGGCGGTGGGGCGCGTGCTGGAACAGGAACACCCCGCCCTCGTGATCGGGACCGGGGGGTATGCCGCGGGGCCCGTCGTGTGGCGTGCACAACGGCGCCGACTTCCCACGGTTTTGCAGGAGCAGAATGCGTTTCCCGGCCTGACGACGCGTTGGCTCGCTCACACGGCGCGACAGATCCACCTCGGCTTCCCGGAGGCTCGGTCGCGGCTCGATCCCGGGCGCGCCACCCAGGTGTTCGCGCTGGGGAATCCGATTCAGCCGCCAGAGGCCGGCGACCGCTCGGCGGTTACCCGGGCGCTCGGGCTCAATCCTGATCGTCCGACTGTGCTCGTGTTCGGGGGCAGTCAGGGTGCGCGAGCCCTGAACGAGGCCGTCGCGGGGATCTTGAGGAGCGGAAGCGCGGGGCCGATCTCGAGCGCGAATCTGTTATGGGGAGTCGGGTCGAGTCACGTGGAGCAGTGGGGCTCGCTCGCCGTTCCGGGCCGTGTGGTGGTCCGGGGCTTCTTCGATCCGATGGGGGAGGCATACGCTGCCGCCGATCTCGTCGTCTGCCGGGCCGGCGCCATGACCACGGCCGAGCTGTGCGCGTGGGGGAAAGCGAGCATCCTGGTGCCGCTACCAACCGCTGCCGCGGATCACCAGAGCGTGAACGCCCGCGCTCTTGCGGACGCTGGTGCCGCCGTGCTGTTGCCCGAGGCCCAGCTCGATGCGCGGGTGTTGGCCACCGAAATCGGTATCCTGCTCAGCGACACGAGTCGCCGGGCGACACTATCCGCACGTGCCCGGGAGCGGGGACACCCCAACGCAGCATCAGAAATAGTGTCGAAAATTTTGACACTAGTCAGCTAACCGTAAGCTCTTTCGCAAGTTTGGGGATTTTCCTATATTAGGCCCCCACAGATGACCTTATTTGCACCCGGCGACCCGCGCCCGGTCCACTTCATGGGCATAGGCGGAGCAGGGATGAGTGCTCTGGCGTTGTTGGCCAGGCGGCGGGGGGTGCACGTAACTGGTTGCGATACAGAGCCTTCGGGGGCAGCCGATCTGGCAGCCTTGGGGGTCCCCGTTTGGCGGGGCCACGACCCGGCGCATGTGGCAGGTGCCCGGGCGATTGTGGTTACGGCGGCCGTCGCGAGGGACCACCCTGAGCTTGAGGGCGCCCGGGCGGCTGGCGTCGCCGTGGTGCGCCGGGCTGATGCGCTGGGAGAGGTGGTCTCCGCCGCCGGCTCCACGCTCGTCGCCGTTGCCGGAACGCACGGCAAGACGACGACGACGGTCATGACCACCGAGGCCCTCGTCGCCGCCGGCCGGGACCCGACCGGGTTGGTGGGGGGGCGCGTGGCGCATTGGAACGGCAACGCACGCATCGGCGCTCCCGATCTGTATGTGGTCGAGGCCGATGAGTACGACCAGGCGTTCCTGTCGCTCGAGCCGACGATCGCCCTCGTGACGAACGTCGAAGCCGATCATCTCGAGTGCTACGGGGGGAGCGTCGCGGCGCTGGAGTCAGCGTTCGTGCAATTCGCCGGACGCGCCAGTCGGGTGATCGTCGGCGCGGACGATACGGCGGGAGGGGCCCAGCGAGTCGCCGCGCGGCTGAACGTGCCGGTGTGGCGGGTAGGTTCGGAGCCTTCGGCCGATGTGCGGATTCGGGAGACGGTGCTCGGCCCCGAAGGATCCCGGGCGCAGGTGGAATTGCCCGGCGGTGTGGCCGTGGCCGTCGCGCTGCGAGTGCCGGGGATGCACAATGTGCGCAACGCCGCCATGGCCCTCGCGGCGGTCCGCGCGATCGGTGGCGATGTGACGCGAGCCGCCGCGGGATTGGCGAGCTTCGCGGGGGTGGCCCGACGGTTCCAGCGGGTGGGTGAGGCGGCCGCCGTGACGGTGGTGGACGATTATGCGCATCACCCGACGGAGGTCCGGGCCACGCTCGCGGCGGCACGACAGGCGTTTCCCGGTCGGCGGTTGGTGGCGGTTTTTCAGCCGCACCTGTACAGCCGCACCGCGATGCACGGCGAGGCGTTGGGCACGGCGTTAGCCGCGGCCGATCTCGTGATCGTGGCGCCGATCTATGGCGCGCGCGAGCAACCGCTCCCCGGGGTGACGGCGGACCTGGTTCTCCGTGCGGCGACCCAGGCCGGGGCCATGGCTGTCCTCGTGGCGGAGCGGGCAGGGCTCACGGCCGCGGTCGCCGAGCGCGTGCGGCCGGGTGACGTCGTGTTCACCCTCGGCGCGGGTGATGTGACGCGGGTCGGGCCGGAGCTGCTGGAGCGCCTGGTCAAGCCGGAAGGCGGCAAGCGGGTGCGAGCATGAGCGGGGTTCGCAGTGCATGGGGAGGCGAGAGACGAGCGCGGGTCCTTTGGGGGGCCGGGATCGTCGCGGTGGTCGTCGCCGGATGGCTGGTTGCGCCGAGGCTGTTGCGCCGGGTGACGTTCTTCCACGTCCGGCAGATCGAGCTGGTCGGAGTTCGTTACCTTTCGCCGGATGCGGTGATCACTGCCCTGCGGTTGCGGCCTGATGCCAGCGTGTTTGACGAGACGGCCCCCCTGGCCGCCCGGGTGCGCGAGCTACGGGGGATCGCGGATGCCCGCGTCGAGCGGCGGCTGCCGGCGGCGCTGCAGGTGATCGTGCGCGAGGTGGAGCCGGTGGCGTTCGTCGCCGGAGCCGGCGGTCGCGGGCTGCTCCCGATCGATGCCACCGGCCGGCCGCTGCCGTACGATCCGTCGCGCGCGACGCTCGACCTCCCCGTGGCCGCGACGGCCGACTCGGGGATGGCTGGCCTGCTCGCCCTGGTGCGATCGGTGGATCCGACCTTGTACCAGGATGTGACGGCCGCGCGCCGCTTCGGCCGCGGCGATGTGGAGTTGGATTTGGGGCCCCGTCGCGTGCTGCTGACGCGTGATGCCGGGCCGGAGGTCATTCGTGCCGTGGTCGTCGTGAGCCAGGATCTGGCCGCCAAAGGCCGGTCCTACGCCGAATTGGATGCGCGGTTTGCCGGCCAGGTCGTGGTGCGACGCGCCCCGACGCGAAGCACGCTGGGGGGGGGCGCCTGAGCAAGGACCGGCGCCTCGTGGCGGGGCTCGACTTGGGCAGCACGAAGACGTGCGCCGTGATCGCCGAGGTGGTCGGCGACCTCCCGCGCACTCCGTTGGCCAAGATTCTTGGCGTCGGCATCGCGAAGAACACCGGAGTCCGGCGGGGCGTCGTCCGCGATATCGACGAGACGACCCGGTCGGTGCAGGCCTGTTTGCGCGACGCCGAACGGATGGCCGGCGTCAAGGTTCCGGCGGTTACCTGCGGGATCGCCGGTGAGCATGTGTCCGCGCGATCATCGGCCGGGGTGGTGGCCGTGAACGGGGACGAGATCACTCCGTCGGACGTCGCGCGGGTGAACGAGGTGGCGCGGGCCGTGTCGCTCGGGCAGGACCTCGAGCTGCTGCACGATATTCCGCAGGAGTACATCGTCGACCAGCAGCACGGCATCTCCGACCCCGTCGGGATGACGGGGATGCGCCTCGAGGTCGAGATGTACCTGGTGACGGTGCAGAGCACGGCCGCTCAGAACCTGCGGAAGAGCGTGCAGCGGGCCGGTTATCAGATCGCCGACCTGGTGCTCGAGCCTCTCGCGGCCGCGCACGCCGTGCTGACCGACGACGAGCGGGAGCTTGGCGTGGCCCTGCTGGATGTCGGCGGGGGCTCCACCGGCGTCGCGATTTTCCATGAAGGGAAGATCCGGCACCTGGCCTCGCTCAAATACGCCGGCGCCCACGTGACCAGCGATCTGGTGCACGGGCTCAGCGTGACCCAGGCGGATGCGGAGCGGATCAAGGAACGCTATGGTGTGGCCTACGCGCCGCTGGTCGATACGACCGAGCTGATCACCTTGCCGGGAACGCCTGGGCAGGGCGCCCGACAAGCGCCGCGCGAGTTGCTGTCGCACATCATCCACCAGCGGATGGACGAGATTTTCCATCTCGTGGGGAACGAATTCGAGAAGGCGGGCTACGGACCGGGCAAATTGCCCGCCGGCGTCGTGCTCACGGGAGGGACGGCGCATCTCCCCGGGTTGGTCGAGCTGGCGCGTGAGGTGTTCGCGGTGCCCGTGCGGGCGGGCAGTCCCGAAGCCGGGATTTCGGGGCTTGTGGACAGTGTGCAGGCCCCGCGGTACGCGGTGCCGGTCGGCTTGGTTCTCTACGCGGCCCGGAAACTCGCCGCGGGGGGCGGCGGCGCCACTTCCATGGCCGGCGCCGGCGTCGACAGGGTGTGGGGACCGTTGAAGCGATGGTTGCAGGACTTCTTCTGATCGAGGGCCCGAGACGACCATGATCTTCGAACTGGAAGAGACCGTAGCGCAGAACGCGCGAATGCGGGTGGCCGGGATCGGCGGCGGCGGCGGCAACGCCCTGAGTCGCATGATCGACGAAGGCGTGCGCGGGGTGGAGTTCATCGCGGTCAACACGGACGCGCAGGCTCTGCTCAACAATCGCGCCGAGGTGAAGGTCCAGATCGGGAAGAAGCTCACCCGCGGTCTCGGGGCCGGCGCGCGGCCCGAGATCGGCCGCCAGGCGATCGAGGAGAACCGCGAGGAAGTACTCCATGCCCTCCAGGGCGCGGATCTGGTCTTCGTGACCTGCGGGATGGGCGGCGGCACCGGGACCGGCGCCGCGCCGATCATCGCGCAGATCGCCAAGGACTTGGGCGCCCTCACCATCGGGATCGTGACCAAACCCTTCCTCTTCGAAGGGCGCAAGCGGATGCGCCAGGCCGAAATGGGGATCGCGGAGATGCGCAAGCACGTCGACACGATGATCGTCGTGCCGAACGAGCGGCTGCTCGCCGTGGTGGGGAAGGGGATCCCGTTCCAGGACGCTCTGAAGAAGGCGGACGAGGTGCTGTTGCACGCGACCCAGGGCATCTCCTCCATCATCTGCGTGACCGGCCTCGTCAACGTGGACTTCGCCGATGTGCGGACCGTCATGCAAAACGGCGGGACTGCGCTGATGGGCACCGGCATGGGGCGCGGGGAGAACCGGGCGATGGAGGCGGCGCAGCAGGCGATCGCGTCGCCCCTGCTCGACAACATTTCGATCTCCGGCGCCACCGGCGTGCTGATCAACATCACCGGCGGTGACGACGTCACCTTGGGTGAAGTGACCCAGATCAGCGAGGCGATTCACGATGCGGCGGGCGACGAGGCGGAGATCATTTTCGGGGCGGTTCCCGATCCGGCGATGCACGGGGAGATTCGGGTCACGGTGATCGCCACCGGCTTCGACCGCGCGAATGCGCAGCCCGAGGCGTCGGCGCCGCTCGCCACGGCGCGACCGTCCACCGCGACGCCGGCCCCGGGCGTGCTCCCGTTCGAGAAGCGTCCCTCACGGCCGACTCCGATGCCGCCCCCGGGGTACGCCCGGCCGGTCGAACCGCCGCGCCGGCCGACGGTCCAAAATCCGTCGGAAGTCAACGAGATGGAGATTCCCACCTTCATCCGGCGGCAGATGGACTGATGCCCTGGCGGCCCAGTCATTACGTCACGGCGAGCGTTCTCGCTGTGGGCACCCTCGCCGCGCTCGGCGCGACGGGGCGGGCCCTGTGGCGCCGGCCGCCAGTCGCGCCGCCCATTCTGGTCACCACCGCCTATACGACCTTCGCGGATACGCTGGGCCGCCGCGAAACGTTGTCCGACGTGCTCGCGCGCGCCGGGGTGCACGGGCGCAACTACGCCCGCTTTCTCGAGACGGCGGCGCATCTCGACGTGCGTCGGTTGAAACCCGGGCTGGTATTCACCTTCCGCCGGGTGCACGGCGACTCCGCGGCCGATCGCGTGGTGGTGAGACCCGGTCCGGCGCAACGCCTGCACTATGCCCGGACCGATTCAGGATGGACGGAAACCGTCGAGGCCATTCCCTGGACGGTGCAGCGCGTCCGGGTCTCGGGCGCCATCGCCACCTCGTTGTACGATGCCCTCGATGCCGCCGTCCCCGACTCGATTCTGCCGGCCGGTGAGCGGCAGGTCTTGGCCTGGGGGATCGCTGACGTCTACGACTGGGAAGTCGATTTTACGCGCGACATCCGGGCCGGGGACCAGTTCGAGGTCCTGCTCGAGCGGCTGCAGTCGCCCGACGGAGAGCGGCGCTTCGGCCGCATCCTGGCGGCGCGGGTCGAGGTCGCCCACACGCCGAGTTACGCATTCTATTTCGAGCCCGACGCGAGCAAGGGCGGGTACTACGACGACCAAGGCCGTTCGTTGAAGCGCGCGTTTCTGCGTGCACCGCTGCAATTCCGCCGCATTTCCAGCCGGTTCGGGAACCGCTACCACCCGATCCTGCACATGTACCGGAATCACGAAGGGATCGACTACGCCGCTGCTTATGGCACGCCGGTGCGTGCCACGGCCGACGGTGTCGTGACGCGAGTCGCCCGCGATGGCGGCTACGGCAATCTGATCGAGCTGCGTCATGCCAATGGCATTCGGACGCGTTACGGACACCTGTCCGCGTACGCGAGTGGGCTTCACGTGGGTGAGCGGGTGACCCAGGGGCAAACGATCGGGTACGTCGGCTCCACCGGATTGTCCACCGGCCCGCACCTCCACTACGAGTTCCTCGTGAACGGCCGGCCGACCAACCCGCAGCGCAAGGACGTGGGGTCGGGTCAGCCCGTCCCCCAGCCGGCGCGGGCGGCGTTCGACGCCCTGCGAGGAGAGTTACAGATCGCGCTCGAGCCGCCGGTCGCACCCTCCGTCGCGCGCGTCGATTAGCTTCCGCCATACTAGTGGAGCTCTATCCCGCCATTGACGTTCGGGGCGGGCGCGTCGCGCGCGTCCCACCCGGTCACCCCGACGACCCGTTGGAACTGCTGGAAGCCTGGGGCGCCGCCGGGGCGCGCTGGGTGCACGTCGTCGACCTGGATCGCGCCTACGGCACCGGGGAGAATCAGGCGGTGATCCAGCGGCTGGTGTCGAGTGCCGCGAAGGCGGGTGGGGTACGGGTGCAGGTGGGTGGGGGACTCACGTCGCGGCGCGACATCGACACGGTCATCCGCTGGGGGGCGGCACGGGTCATCGTGGGGGCGGCTCTGGTGGCCACCGGCGACGCGCTGCAGCACCTGGTCGAACGACACGGCGTGGAGCGGATCGCCGCGGCGCTCGAGGTGAAGTCTGGCCGTCTCGCGCCGCGCGGAGGCGGCGCGCCGCCCCCGTGCAGTGTGGAGGAGTACATCGAACACGCCTACCGGCAGCAGATCCGCACGCTCATCTATACCGACGTGGCCCGAGACGGTTCGCTCTCCGGCCCCGACGTCGCGGGCGCGCGTCGGCTCGCCCCAGAGGGTGTCGACGTAGTCGTGAGCGGGGGTGTCGGGTCCCTCGAGGATCTGACGCGCGTTCGCGCTGCCGGACTGGCTGGAGCAATCGTGGGTCGAGCGCTGCATGAGGCACGGTTCACCTTGGCGCAGGCGCTGGCATGTCTCGCGTGACCCTGGGCCTCGCCACGCTGCGCGCGGTGGGAATCGGCGCCGTGCTGCTGCTGTTCGTGAATCCTGCGCTGGGACATTGGGGAGCCGCGCGCCATGACCCGCCGCTCGTCCTGTTGGACGCGTCCCTGTCCATGGCGGGCGCCGGGGGTCGATGGCGCACGGCGTTGGACACGGCACGGATCGTGGGTCGCGGCGGCGTGATCTGGCGTTTCGGAGATGCCGTGACGGCCTTCGATACGACGGCGCCCAGCGCGGGCGCCAGTCGGGTCGGCCCTGCACTCGCCGCGGCGGCCGCCCGCGGTGGCCCGGTCGTGATCGTCACCGACGGCGCTATCACCGACCTCCAGGATGCGCCCGCGGATCTGCGGCGGCGCGCCCGGGTGATCGTGCTGGCGCGTCCGCCGTTCCGCGACGCCTTCGTCGCGGCTGCCGACGCCCCCCGACGGGTCAGTATGGGCGATACGGTGCGGATCAAGGTCGCCTACGGGACCGCGGGTCCTCGGGGCGCCCCGCAGCGCGGACAGCTCGTCGTGGAGGCCGCCGGCCGTCGCCTCGCGGCGATACCGGCCGTCCTGCCGGACTCGGGACTCGTGACGACTGATGTGCTGTTTCCCGCCTCCCGTCTCGCGTCGCCTGGCTTCCATGTCCTCACCGTCCGCCTTGACGGCGTGGCGGATGCCGAGCCGCGAGATGACGCGCGGCAGCTGGTCCTCGACCTGAGCGCGCAGCCGAGCGCCGTCGTCCTCGCCGCGCCCCCGGATTGGGAGGCGCGTTTTCTGACCAGGGCACTGGAGGATGTCGCGCGTGTGCCGGTGCGGTTGTACGACCAGACTGAGGTCGGGCATTGGCGCGAGGGCCGCACGCTGGCGACGGTGGACCTTTCCACGGTGACACACGACGTGCAGGCGGCTCACCTCGTCGTTCTCGTGGGGAACCCGCAGCGACTCGCGCCCTTCCAACCGCGGACCGGAGGGGGGACGGCGGCGCTCCTTTGGAACACGGCAGCGGCTGCCCCCGGCGACTGGTATGTCCAGATGTCACCCGCCTCTCCCCTCGAAGGAGACCTGGCCGGCATTCCCTGGGACTCCTTGCCGCCGGTGTCGGCGATGGGGGGGGGAGGGGCGGAGGCAGACGGGAGGCCAGCGGACAGCGGGACCACGGCCGTTCTCTCAGCTCGATTGGGACGTCGCGGGCAGACGGTGCCGATCGTGTCGCTCCAGGAACGCGGCGGCGGACGGCGAGTCTTGGTGTCGGCGACGGGACTGTGGCGCTGGGCGTTCCGGGGTGGGCTGGCCGAGCAGGCCTACCGGGGGATGGTGGCCGCGATAGCGAACTGGCTCCTCGAGCAAGGCGCCGGAACGCGGGATCGGGCAGTCCCGGTGCGACGCGAGGTTCCCAATGGCACGCCGCTCGTGTGGCATTGGGTCGGAAAGGGAGCGCCGGCCTCGGAGGGTGTCCGGGTCGTGCTGACGAACGAGCACGGGATTGCGTACGTCGACACCCTGCGCTTCGATGCCCTGAGCCAGGCTCTGGTCCGGGTTCCGCCGGGGGAGTACCGGTATGAGATCGGGGACGACGGGCGAGGGAGAGGGGACCAAGGCCTCGTCGTCGTGGAGACCTATTCCGATGAGTGGCGCCCGACACCGCCATCGCTCACCTCCCAACCGGGCTCCATCGGGGAGGAATCGAGCGTGGCGCGATGGCGCGAGCGGTGGTGGTTGTTCGTCCTCGCCATCGCCGCCTTTACGGGCGAGTGGGTGTGGCGGCGGCGTCAGGGGCTTCCCTAATGTCGGGGGGGCCGAGCGGGCCGCGGGTGATGGGCAGGCTCTGGCGCAAGCTCGTCCAGGTGCTCGGTCGGAGCGATCAAGATTCACTCGACGCGGCCGAGCAGATCCTCCTGGAAGCGGATTTCGGGGTCGACGCGACGGCGACGCTAGTCGATCGACTTCGGGTGACGGCTGTTGAGGAACGGAGGGAGGAGCTGGAACGCGCCGTGACGGAGCTGCTGCGCGGTTCGGGGGAGCGGGAGGAGGGACGCCTGGCAACGGCTCCCGTGCCGCCGACCGTCATCCTCGTCTTCGGAGTGAACGGCGTTGGGAAGACGACCACGGTCGCCAAACTGGCCCACCGGCTTTCGGAGCAGGGGCATCGGGTTCTGCTTGCCGCGGCGGACACCTTCCGCGCCGGAGCGGGCTCCCAGCTGCGCATCTGGGCGGATCGACTCGGCGTGCCCTGCGTGGGTCCCCGGGAGGACCGTACCGGTGACCCCGCCGCGGTGGCCTTCGACGCCATTGATGCCGCGATCGCCCGGGGGTGCGACACGGTGCTGGTCGACACCGCCGGTCGGATGCACACCGAGGCCCGTCTCCTCGAGGAGCTGAAGAAGGTCGTCCGGGTCGTGGCGAAACGCGCTCCCGGAGCGCCGCACGAGTCGCTGCTCGTCCTCGACGGCACCGGCGGTCAGAACGCGGTCCAGCAGGCGCGAGAGTTCGCGGCGGCGGTTCCGCTGACCGGGCTGATCATCACCAAGCTCGATGGGACGGCCCGGGGGGGCAGCGTGGTGGCGGTGCGCCGCGCCGTCAACGTGCCGATCCGGTTCATTGGCACGGGCGAGGGCTTGGACGATCTCACACCATTCGATCCGGCCTCTTACGCACAACGGCTGGTGAGCTCCTGAGCTGCGGAGCGCCAGCGAAACCATCTATGCCGCTCGAGCTCAAGACGTCGGTGAAGTACCTGAAGGGTGTCGGGCCGAAACGGGCCGAGGCCCTGGCCCGGCTCGGCATCCGCACCGTCGCCGATCTGCTGTATCACGCGCCGCATCGCTATCTCGACGCCACCACGGTGACACCTCTGGCGCGCGCGCGTGTGGGCACGGAAGTCACCGGCGTCGGCACCGTGGTCTCGACGGGGGTCCTCCCCACCGCTCGGGGGCTGCGCGTGTTCCATGCCGTGCTGCGAGACGACAGCGGGTTGCTCGAGTGCGCCTGGCCGGGACAGCCGTTCCTGGAACGCCAGATCAAGCCGGGGCAACTGATCCTCGTGACGGGGCCGGTCCGCTACTACCACGGACGGCAGATCGCACCGCGCGAGTTCGTCATCCTCGCCGATGCGGGCGAGGCAGCGCCCGACCGGGGGATGGTGCTCCCCGTCTATCCGGCCACGGAGGGGCTGTCCCACAAGCAGATTCGGGGTTTGTTGCAGCGGCACTTGGATCAGCTCCTGCCGCTGGCGCGGGACCCACACCCGGCGGCATTGCGCGCGCAGGTGGGCGTGCCGGAGCTACGGCTCGCGCTGGCCGCGGTGCATCGCCCCGGCACTGTCGCAGAGGCCGAAGCGGGCCGGCGGCGGCTCGCCTTCGATGAGATTTTCGATCACCAATTGGTCCAGGCCCGGGCCCGGTTCCTGGCCAAGCGGGCCCGCTCGGGGATTCGCTTCGCCCTGAGACGCGAGCTGACCGCACGTCTGAAGGAGCACCTCCCCTTCGCGCTCACCGAGGATCAGGTCCAGGCCCTCAGGGAAATCACCACCGACATGACGGCGCCCGATCGGATGCACCGCTTGCTCATGGGAGACGTCGGGACGGGGAAAACCGTCGTGGCTCTGTTCGCCATGCTGCTGGCGGTCGAAAACGGGTACCAGGCTGCCATCATGGCACCGACCGAGCTCCTGGCTGAGCAGCATCAGGCGACGATCACCCGGTTGCTGGGCCCCCTCGATATTCGACCGGAGCTGCTGGTGGGCCGGAGCGCCGGCGCCGACAAGGCCGCGGTGCGCGAGCGCATCGCGACCGGGGGGGCACGCCTCGTGGTCGGCACCCACGCGCTGATTCAGGAGTCGGTCATGTTCCATCGGCTCGGGCTCGTCGTCATCGACGAGCAGCACCGGTTTGGCGTCGAGCAGCGGTCGGCGTTCGTCGACAAGGGCGACGCGCCCGACGTGTTGCTCCTGACGGCCACGCCGATCCCTCGTTCGCTGGCGCTCACCTACTACGGTGACCTCGACGTCACCCGGCTGATGCACCGCCCCCCCGGCCGCGGGACGGTGAAGACGGCGCTGCGCACCGAGGCGGCGCGTCAGCGGATCTACGCGTTCATCCGGGGCGAGGCGGCGGCCGGACGTCAGGCGTATGTCATCTACCCGGTCATCGAGGAGTCGGAAAAAGCTGACCTGAAGGCCGCCACGACGATGCACCAGGAGTTGACCGAAGTGTTCGGCGAGTTTCAGGTCGGTCTCGTGCACGGTCGGGTGAAGCCGGAGGTGCGCGACGCCACCATGCGGGCGTTTCGCGACGGTCAGATTCAGATTCTCGTGGCGACCAGCGTCATCGAGGTCGGCATCGACGTGCCCAACGCCACGGTCATGTTGATCGAGCACGCGGAACGATTCGGGCTGGCGCAACTGCACCAGCTCCGTGGTCGGGTCGGGCGCGGCAGCGCGGCGAGCCATTGTATTCTGTTGTCCGATGTGGCCGAGGCCAGCGGGCGGCTGCAGGCATTCTGCGAGACCCTGGATGGCTTTGCGATCGCCGAGTTGGACCTGCAACAACGGGGGATGGGCGAGCTCGCCGGCGCCCAGCAATCGGGGCACGCCCCCTATCGCTATGTGCGGTTCGAGACCGACTTGCCGCTCATCGAGGCCGCGCGCGAGGCGGCTCGGAAGGTGATCGAGGCGGATCCAGCCCTCGCGACCACCCCGCACGCCGCGTATCGGGCGAGCATCCTGGCGCGCTACGAGCGGGGCTTCGAGTTGTTCAGAGTCGGCTAGGCTAGAAGGGCAGGGTGAAGCCGAACCGCGCTCCCTCCCCTCCCACGCCTCCGGCGCCTGCCGGCTCGATCAACACGTGCAGGCCGTGCAACGGAATATTGGGCGGGGCGAGCTCCCGGCGTTTGAACTCCAGAACGAACATCCCCACCGACGCGAGGAGATTCAACTGTCCTATGACGATCCGATGCCGGGCCAGGTGATCATAGTAGATGGTCTGCTGGTACAGGAGCTCCGCCTCGTACGCTTGATATCGACCGTCGGACCCCAGCATGCACGCTTGGTTGTTCGTCGTGCACAGACGCTGCAGCTGGTTCCAGTAGTCTTGCGCGTGATTGTGCTGAACGACCGCGGCGACGGTGAATCCGATCGCGGCGCCCAGGGTCACCCACTTGCCCCAATGGATGATCGGGCTGGCCGTCGGTATCTGAGATGCGGTCCCCGCCCCGGTCACGCTCGTGTCCTGCGCTGTCAGGAACGAGGTCCAGGCGATGAACGCAATCAGCATGACGAGGCGTCGCATCATCGGTACAGGTGCACGTCACCCTGTCCGCCGACCACGAACAGGGCGCCGTCGCGCACGAGGGGTGGAGCTTCGATGGGGCCGGGGAGGTGGATCCGCCACGCGACCGACCCGCGATCAGGAAGGGCGAGGAGCAGGGTGCCGTCCACCCCCGCCACGAGCACTCCATGGGCCAGGGGGGTCGGGCCGGCGGTGGCGGCGAGAAGGAGTGAATCACGCCGCGCGGCCTCGGGGGTGGTGACCGGGATGACGAGGAGGATCCCGTTCCTCGGTAGCACGTACAGGGTGTCGCGTGCCAGAGCCGGGGGACCATAGACCACATCCCCCGCCGGCACCATCCACCGCGCGGTGAGGGTCGCGACGTCCAGGGCGATCACCTGGCCCGCGGTCGTGGCCAGATACGCCGTTTCGTTGTCCAGCGCCGGCGTGCCGAGCACGGTCCCCGGGGTAGGCCCCCGCCGCAGGATTTCACCGTTGTCGCGCCGCAGCAGGTACATGCTGTCGTCGGTCGTGAAGACCAGGACCCCCTTCGCGGTGACGAGGGGCTGCGCGCGAACCGCGCCGTTCAGCCTGTTGCGCCAGTGCACCGCACCGGTTTCGGCGTCCAGGGCCCACACGGTGCCGGGCTCTGTCCCGAGCAGGATCTCGCCGCCATCGAGTGCGAGGGGAGCGGCGACGCCCCCTTTCACGTCGACCGTCCAAATCGCCTTGCCGGTCGAGAGGCGAATGGCGTAGGCACGGGCATCGGGAGCCGCCTCGGTCGCCGCAAACAGGCGATCACCCCGGAGCAGGGGCCCGGCATTCATGGTCCCGCCCAGGTGTGTCTGCCAGATCACTTTCCCGTCGGCGCGGTCGAGCAGCATGATAAAGCGGTCGGTGGTCGTGACAGCCACGATATTCGGCCCGATGGCGGGGGCGCCACGCACCGCTCGACCCGTGTGGGCCACCCAGACGTGCTGCGGCTCGGCCGGCAGGGATTCCAAGGCGGAAATGTCGTGGTGGGGGTTCCCGAGGTAGTACGGCCAGCCAGGGTCCTGGCGCTCCGGCCCGAGCCGGGGAGCAGGGGTACAGGCGCTCGCGTTGACAGCCAAAAACACCGCCACTAGTATGCCGCGCCTATGTCCCATCCAACCCGGATCGACGCGTTGCCAGCCCTGGCGGGCCAGACGGTGTCCGTGCGCGGCTGGGTGATGACCACCCGGTCGAGCGGCAAGATCGCGTTCGTGATGGTGCGGGACGGCACCGGCTACCTGCAAGCGGTCCTCTCCAAGAAAGAAGTGTCGGAAGGCGCCTGGGAGACCTTCGGCCGCCTCACCCAGGAGACCTCAGTCGAGATCACGGGGGTCGTTCGCGCCGACATGCGTGCGCCGGGAGGCGGCGGGGTCGAGCTCTCCGCCACCGACCTTCGCATCCTCGGTCCGAGTCACGAGTTCCCGATCACACCCAAAGAACACGGCACCGCGTTTCTGTTCGAGCACCGCCACCTCTGGCTGCGCAGCCGGCGGCAGGTGGCCATCGCCCGGGTGCGGCATGAAGTCATCCAGGCGATCCGCGATTTCTTTTATGGCCGCGGGTTCGTCCTCGTCGACACGCCGATTCTGACGGGATCGATCGGGGAGCAGGCCGGCACCCTGTTCGCCACCGACTATTTCGATCTGGGCAAGGCCTATCTCGCTCAGACCGGTCAACTCTACGTCGAGGCCGCCGCCGCGGCCCTGGGCAAAGTGTATTGCTTCGGTCCGACGTTCCGCGCGGAGAAGTCGAAGACTCGCCGACATCTCACCGAGTTCTGGATGGTCGAGCCCGAAGTCGCCTGGAACGATTCCAACGACAATATGCAGCTCCAGGAGGACTTCGTCTGTTTCATTGTCCAGCGCTGCCTCGAGCGCCGCCAGGCGGAGCTCGTCGAGCTCGAGCGGGATACGCGGGCGCTGGAGCAGGTCCGGCCTCCCTTCCCCAGGATTTCCTACACCCAGGCGGTGGAAAAGCTCAAGTCCCTGGGCTCCTCCATGGAGTGGGGGAGGGATTTGGGGGGCGAAGAGGAGACGCTGTTGGCCCGGCAATACGACCGACCCGTGATGGTGTTCAACTACCCACGGGCGGTGAAGGCGTTCTATATGAAGGAAAATCCGGACGATCCACGGACGGTGCTCAACAACGACATGCTGGCCCCCGAGGGGTACGGGGAGATCATCGGGGGGAGTCAGCGTGAGGACGACCACGACAAGCTGCTCGCCCGGATTCAGGAGGAGCACCTCCCGGTCGATGCATACGGGTGGTACCTCGACCTGCGCAAGTACGGCACGTTCGTGCATTCGGGGTTCGGGCTCGGCGTCGAGCGGACCGTCGCGTGGATTTGCGGGATCCCCCACATCCGCGAGGCGATCGCCTTCCCGCGGACGCTATACAAGCTCTGGCCCTAGGGCTCGGCGGTCCGTTTCACCTCATCCCACAGCCGATCCAAAGCCTCCAGGCCGGCCCGGCCCAGCTCCAGTCCGCGCTGTTCCGCCAGACGTTCGACTCCTTCGAACCGGCGAGTGAACTTGGCGTTCGCCTGTTCCAGCGCCTGACTCGGATGCACGCCGAGCTTGCGTGCCAGGTTGACGACCGCGAAGAGCAGGTCCCCGACCTCGGCTTGGATCGCCGGCTTGCCGCCTGCTTCCACTTCCTTCGCCAGCTCCTCGGTCTCTTCCCGCACCTTCTCGAGCGGTCCCGCCGCATCCGGCCAGTCGAATCCGACTCCGGCCGCGCGTTCCTGCAGGCGAAAGGCGGTGAGGAGGGGAGGCAGCGTCGGCGGGAGGCCGGTCAAGACCCCCGGCGATCGGGCTCCGACCTCTCGCTTGCCGTGCTCCCAGGACCCCGGCTTCTCCCCGAGACCGAACAGATGGGGGTGCCGCCGTCTCATCTTGTCTTCGAGGGACCGTGTGACGGTCTCGGCGTCGAACCGTCCCTGTTCTTCCGCGATCACGATCTGGAAGGCCAGGTGCAACAAGACATCGCCGAGCTCCGCGGGCAACGCGTCCGTGTCATCACTCGCGATGGCATGGTCGAGCTCCAGCACTTCCTCGACGAGGTACGGCCGGAGGGTGCGCGGCGTCTGCGCGCCGTCCCAGGGACAACGGTTTCGGAGGTCGCGCACCATCGCCAGTGCCCGGCCCAGCGCGGCATCGGAGGTCACAGATCCTTCCTCTCGAAGCGGGTTCGGTGGGAAATTGGAACGCGGGAAGCTATCTCCCGGATCAAGCACGGTCGGTCGATGTGGTCCAACCGCTTCACCGTCTTGCATTTAGCGTAACGGTCGGGTTATGATACCCCGGCCAGTGAACGTGTCTTCGAGCCGGCGCCAAGCCCGCGCGTGGGTAGAAGTGGATCTCGCCGCGGTCGTCGAGAACGCCCGCACGTTGGCGCGGATCTCGGGTGCGCGGCTCCTCCCGGTCGTCAAGGCCGACGCTTACGGGGTAGGAGCCGTTGCCGTGTCCAGGGCGCTGGAAGCGCTGGACCCCTGGGGATTCGCGGTTGCCACGGTCGACGAAGGATCCGCGCTGCGCGCTGCCGGGATCTCGCGACCGATTCTGGTATTCCTGCCGGCTCGCCCGGAGTCGTTCGACGATCATCGCGAATCCCGGCTCACCCCGACGCTGGGGGATGCGGCGTCGATCAGTGCCTGGCGGGAAGTCGGCCCGAGCGAGCGGGTCGCGGCGTTCCACCTCGAGATCGACACCGGGATGAATCGGACCGGCGTTCGATGGGACGCGATCGAGCCGCTCGCGGGCCTGCTGGATACGCCGGGACTACAGGGCTGCTTCACGCAGCTGCATTCGGCCGACCAGCAGAATGACAGTGCCACGGTCCAGCTCGAGCGGTTCCGTGAGGCGGTGGGCCGATTGCGTCGGCGGCCCGCCCTGCTGCATGTGGCGAACAGCGCCGCGGCGCTGCGGGGCCCCGAGTTTACCGCCGACATGATCCGACCGGGAATGTTTCTCTATGGTGGGCATCCCGCGGATTGGCTCCCGACGCCGCGGTCGGTCGTGGCGTTGCGGGCCAGAGTGTGCGCGGTGCGCCGGGTGACCGCAGGTGAATCGGTGAGCTATGGAGCTTCCTGGGTCGCGCCTCGAACGACGACGATCGCGACGCTCCCGATCGGATACGCCGACGGCCTGGCCCGCGGATTCGGATCCGGCGGTGGACGAGTCCTGGTGCGGGGGCGGTCGTGCCCGGTCGTCGGGGTGGTCACGATGGACTTCGCGATGGTCGACCTGGGCGATGAGGCGGTCGGGGTCGGCGAGGTCGCCACGGTGATCGGTGGGGACGGGACAGGAGGGGCGAGCATCACGCTGCCCGAAGTCGCCGCCTGGTCGGGGCTGACCCAGTATCAGGTCCTGACCAATCTGGGCGCCCGACTGCCGCGGATCTACGGGTGAAACGCGCCGGCATCATCGTGCTGGACGGTTTGGGGATCGGGCCGGCGCCGGACACGGCGGCCTACGGCGACGCCGGCTCCGATACTTTGGGGAACGTCGCGCGGGCGGTTGGGGGGCTCCGGCTGCCCAATCTGGAGCAGTTGGGTCTTGGCGCGTGCCGGCCGTTGCCGGGAGTCGCCCGGCCCGAGCGGCCGCTCGCGGCGCATGGGGTCGCGCTGCCCGCGTCGCAGGGGAAGGACTCGACGACCGGCCACTGGGAGATTTGCGGCGTCCTGCTGGAGCGGCCGTTCCGTACCTATCCCGACGGCTTTCCAAGGTCGGTCCTCGACGAGTTCGCTCGACGCAGTGGCCGTGGCTATCTGGGGAACAAGGCCGCCTCCGGTACGGCGATCATCGAGGAGCTCGGCGGCGAGCATCAACGCAGCGGGAAGTGGATCGTCTATACCTCGGCCGACTCGGTGTTCCAGGTGGCGGCGCATGAGGACGTGGTCCCGCTGGCGGAGCTGTACCGCGCGTGCGAGCTCGCGAGGGCGATCTTGGTGGGCGAGCACGCGGTCAGCCGCGTCATCGCGCGGCCGTTTACCGGGCGTCCCGGGGCGTATGTCCGGACGTCGCACCGGCGCGACTTTTCGATCCCGCCTGTGGGTGTAACGCTGCTCGATCGATTGGCTGCGGCGGGGATCGCTCGGGTCGGTATCGGCAAGGTGGATGATCTGTTCGCGGGCCGGAACATCACGAGTGAGCACACCGCCACGAACGCCGACGCCTATCGCCTGATCGAGCGGACGCTGGACCAGCTGGAGCAAGGGTTCGTGTTCGTGAACGTCATTGAGTTCGACCAGACCTGGGGGCACCGCAACGACGTGGCGGGGTTTCACACCGGATTGCTGGAGCTGGACGCATGGGTGCCGCGGCTACTGGAGCGCTTGCGGGAGGACGACCTGATCATCATCACAGCCGACCACGGCAACGACCCCACCACGCCGTCGACGGATCACTCACGGGAGGCGGTGCCGGTCCTGGTGGTGGGGCCGCGAATCCGCCCCGCCGAGCTCGGCCTGCGGCGCAGCTTCGCCGACCTCGGTGCCACGGTGGCGGAGTACTTCGCCGTACCGCCGCTCGACGCCGGGAGGTCGTTTTTGGGGGAGTTGTCGAGGTGAACGGAGAACTCGTGCGGCGGGCCCAGGCGGTGATGGCAAACGCCTACGCCCCCTACAGCCACTTCCAGGTCGGGGCGGCGGTGGAAGCCGATGACGGCTCGATCCACGTCGGCTGCAACGTGGAGAACGCCTCGTACGGCCTCACGATCTGCGCCGAGCGGATGGCGGTCGGCGCGGCGGTCGCGGCGGGGAAGCGCCGCCTCGTGCGGGTGGCGGTGGCTTCGAGTAGCGAACCGCCCGCGACCCCATGCGGCGCGTGCCGCCAGCTGTTGGCGGAATTCGGTCTCGACATGGAAGTCATCACGGCCGGTCCCGGTTCGCAGCGGCGATTCACCCTGCGGGCCCTATTGCCCGAAGCCTTCACCCGGGACGCGCTCCGGTCATGAGGCGACGCACGGTGTGGCGGCTCGGATTGCTGAGCGGCGTGGCGGGGCTGGCGCTCGTGGCGTGCAGCGAAAGCCCGGCGGCACCGGCCCAGTGTCCGGAGTTCTGTCCCCCGACGCAATTCGGGTTGGTGGACACGATCCTGGCGATGGGGATCGGGCGGGACTCGTCGTTCACCGGCTACATCACGCCCATCGAGGCGCCGGTGATGCTCGCCGAGGAGGTGCCCGGGTTGGACAGCCGGGCGATCTTCCGGACCGGGGCCATTCTCCCAAACCTGCTACCCCGAAGCGGTGATACGACCACCGCCCCAATCCACGTCGATTCCATTCGACTCTCGCTCACGTTGCAGTTCCGCGACACGTCGGTGCACAACCTCGTCCTGCACTTCTTCAAGCTGCCGCTCACGATCGACACGACCACCACGTTTGCGGACGTGCAGGGGGATTTTGCCGCTCCCGAGATCCGGTCGGTAAACGTGGACAGCCTGGTGGCCAAGTTTGGGACGAGGGACACGGTGACGGGGGATAGTGTCGTCTCGCTGAACGACACCACCCGTGAAGTCGTGCTGTCGCTGCGCTTCGATACACTACAGGTACCCTATGTGGCGGCCGACAGCGGGAAGGTCGCGTTCGGCGTGCGCGTATCCGCCGACTCCGCGGCGCACATCGCCATCGGGGCGAGCGATGCCGGCGCCGGCCCGGTGATCACGTGGTTCAACAGCGTGGACTCCGTCGGCGTGCTCGTCAGCCGGATTGCGCAACCTCGGCTCGCGGTGTTCGATGCATTCGTCTTCGATCCGCCCACGGCGGCGCTCGACTCCAACCTCACGGTGGGTGGGATGCCCACCTCGCGGGCGCTGCTGCGCGTGGCGCTGCCGCGGTGGCTGCGGGACTCGACCCAGATCATCCGCGCGACCCTATACCTCGTTCCCACGGCGCCGGCCACCGGATTCACCGCCGACAGCTACTTCATCAGCGCGGGACGCCTGGCAATCGACGTGGGCCGCAAGTCACCGCTGGCCTTCGACACTGCCGCGTTCAATTCCGTCCCGATCCATCCCGGCTATGCTGATACCGTGCGGATCGAAGTCACCGGGATGTTACGCACCTGGCAGGTCGATACCTCGGCCCAGATGGCCATGTACCTGCGTCAATTCACCATCACGGGGCAGCTCCTTGGGCGGCTGCAGGGGACTGAAGGGGCGACATTCAGCAGCATGCGGTTCTACCCCACGTCCGCGGCCCCCTACCGGCCCGCGCTCCACATCACCTACGTTCCCCTGATCCGGTTCACGATTCCATGACACCGCGTCTCCGGGCCGTGCTCCTCGCCCTCGTGCTCGCGGGACTTGGCCGCCGGGCTCAAGCCCAGGATAGTGAATTCGGCATCCGCGGCCTGGGCTCGCCGGGCCACTGGGAGAGTGCCGGCTCCCGGATGACCGCCGGGGCGTTCGCGGCGTTCGACGAGCTCTCGGCGCTGGCGGATGCCTCCCTCGCATTTCAAACCAAGCTGACCGCGACCGCCAACTCCGCGACGTCGCGGCGGACCGTCGACGTGGGCGCGGGCAGCGCCACGATCACCGCGACCCGGTTCCCGTTGTTTCAGGTGTCGGGGCCGGTGTACCGCCGCGTGGTCGTGGGGGGCGGCTACAGCGCATATCTGGATCAGACCTATCGGGTTCTCAATCGAGATACGCTGGTCATCCGGGGAGATTCCCAGGTCGTGACCGATGAGCTGCGTGGAGACGGCGGGGTCAGCGACCTGCGGCTGGCCGTCGCGACAGCCGTCGGCTCACATCTCTACGTCGGCGCTGGGATTCATGGGTTGACCGGCTCGACCCGTGTCCGAGCAAGCCGGTTGTTCGCGGATACGTCGCAATATCGCAGTTACCTGCAGCAGGGAGAGATCCGCTACGAGGGGTTAGGCGGATCGGTCAGCGCGATCGTGGATTTTGCCGACCGGGTGATGCTCGCGGTGTATGGTCGGAGCGACGGCCAGCTCCAGGAGAACCTGGACCCGAATATCAGCGCCAAGCGCGACCTGCCTTACACTCTGGGCGCCGCCGCCCGCTTGCGGCTCGCGGCCGCCGTGTCGCTCGCCGGCAGCGTCACGTATCGCAACTGGAGCGTATCGGCCGATTCCAATGCGTACAACACGCTGGACTGGTCGGTGGGGGCTGAGGTGGGGGGCTCCAAACTGCCGTTGCGGTTCGGAGTCCGCGGTGGCCAGCTGCCGTTCGGGCCCGGGGGGCAGGCGCCTAAGGAGATCGGCGGCGCGGCGGGCACGGGATTCGGGTTCGCGAAAGGGCACGGCCGCTTCGATATCGGCGTCGAGTATCTGCAACGGACCGGCGGCGCGTTCCGCGAGACGGTGTGGACCACCTTTGCGGGGCTGACCGTCCGCCCATGAACGTCTACTTCCACACGTTCGGCTGCCGGACGAACCAATACGACACGGAACGGGTGCGCCAGGCGTTCGAGGATCAGGGCGCCACCGTCGTGGCGTCGGCCGCCGAAGCCGAGCTCGCCGTCGTCAATTCCTGCACCGTCACCCACGAAAGTGAGACGAAGTTACGCCGGTTGGTCCGGCACCTCGCGCGCGGGGGACAGGAAACGATCGTCATGGGATGCGCGGCCGCGCGCGACGGCGGCTCCCTGGCGACGCTGCCGCGGGTGCGGGCCGTCGTTGGCGGCGCCGATCCGGCGCTCGTCCTCCGCGCCGCGGGGTACGCCCAGCCGCGGGTGGAGCCGGCGCTGCGGCGGTTCTCGAGCAACGCGCGCGCCTGGCTCAAGATTCAGGACGGCTGCGATGAGCACTGCACCTTTTGCGCGACCACGATCGCGCGAGGCGCGAACCGCTCCCGCCCCGTCGCGGGGATCGTCGCCGAGGCGCGGTTATTGGCGGCGCATCACGCCGAGCTGGTGCTGACCGGGGTGCATATCGGCACCTACGGGCAAGACCGGGACCCGGGACGCGGAAACGGGGGAGGGGCATCCCTCGGCCGCCTGCTCGAGGCGTTGGTCGCGGCTGTGCCGTCCGTTCGATTCCGGCTCTCGTCGATCGAAGCCACCGAGGTCGATGACCGGATCGCGCACCTCCTGGTCGAGTCACCGCGGCAGCTGGCGGCACATCTGCACGCCCCCCTCCAGTCGGCATCCGATCGGGTCTTGCGACGCATGGGACGGCATTGGTATACGGCAGAGACATACCGGGAGCGGATCGAGTGGCTCGCGGACCGGTTGCCGAGCTTCGGACTCGGGGCGGATGTGATCGCGGGATTCCCAGGAGAGACCGAAGCGGAACACCGTGCCACCCTGGACTATCTGGCTGACCTGCCGTTCACCTATCTGCATGTGTTTCCCTACAGCGCCCGCCCCGGCGTCGCCGCGACGCGGCTTCCCGAGGCGGTTCCATCCGCAACGATCCGTGGGCGCGCGGCGGAGCTGCGGTCGCTCGGCCTTGCCAAGGGGGCGGCCTACCGGCAGCGGCGAGCCGGACAGGTCGCGGACGGCGTCGTCACGGGGCACCAGTCCGGTCGGATCGAGCTGCTGACGGAGGATTATCTCTCCGTCTATCTTTCCGCCGACCAGTGGGACGGAGTCCCCAGGTTCCCGGTGACGATCGACTGATATGCCTCGTATTTACCTCGAGACCTACGGCTGCCAGATGAACGCGGCGGACTCCGATCTGATGCTCGGAGTGCTGGGCCGGGAAGGGTACGTCCGGACGGAGGACCCTGCGGAAGCGGACGTGCTCCTGGTCAACACCTGCGCCGTCCGGGACCACGCGGAACAGCGGGTGCTCGGCCGCATGGGTGAGCTGAAACGGCACAAGCGTCCGGGCAACGTCCTCGGGGTCGTGGGGTGTATGGCACAGCGACTCGGCCCCAAGCTGCTCGACCGCGTCCCCCAGGTGGACCTGGTCATCGGGCCGGACGGCTACCGTGCGCTTCCCGAGCTGATCGCCCAGGCCCGCGCGGGCGAACGAACCGCCGACGTCCAGTTCAGGAGCTGGGAACACTACGAGGATTTGCCGCCGGCCCCCTCCCCGGGCATGGGAGCGTCACCGGGATACTCCGCGTTCGTGACCGTGCAGCGTGGCTGCGATTATAAGTGCACGTTCTGCATCGTTCCGATGACACGCGGGCCTGAGCGCAGCCGCAGGTTGGAGGACGTGGTGCACGAGGTGACTCGCCTCGCCGACCACGGCACCACCGAGGTGACGCTCCTTGGCCAGACGGTCAATGCTTATCACGATGGGACCCACGACTTCGCCGATCTGCTCCGGGCGGTCGGGGCTGTCCCCGGTGTGCGGCGCGTCCGCTTCACCTCACCTTATCCGACCGATTTCACCGATCGCGTGCTCGCCGCTATGGCGGAGACCCGGACGGTCTGCGAGCACGTGCACCTCCCGGTCCAGAGCGGTAGCTCCCGCGTATTGCGGCGGATGCTGCGTCGCTACACGCGGGAGCGCTATCTCGCGGTGGTGGAGGCGCTCCGGGCGGCCGTGCCGGGGATCGCGCTCACGACGGACATCATCGTGGGGTTCCCGGGCGAAACAGAAGCGGATTTCGAGGAGACCGTCTCGCTGGTGGAGCAGGTCGATTTCGACGACGCCTACACCTTCAAGTACTCGATCCGCGAAGGGACTCCGGCCGTGCGGCTCGCCGACCACGTACCGGACGCGATGGCCGGTGAACGGCTGGAGCGCCTCATCGCGGTGGTCCGCGCCGGGGCACGGCGGCGGAATCTGGCGCTGGTCGGGTCGACCCACGAGGTGCTGGTCGAGGGACGGGCGCGGCGCGGTGGCTGGCTGCAGACACGCACGCGCACCAACAAGGTGGCGCTGGTCGACGGTCCGGACGAGTGGATCGGCTCGTATCGGCGATTGCGCTTCACGGGTACCACCGGCTCGACGTTCACGGCCTGGCCAGTGGAACAGGAGGCGCTTGTCTCGTGGTAACCAACGTGACCCTGGAAGCGGTGACCCGCGAATACGAGGGCCTGCGCGCCCGCTATCCCCAGTTTTGCGGTTGCGACACCTGTCGCGGGGACGTGCTGGTCTACGCCCTGAATCGGCTCCAGCCACACTACGTCTCAACCCGCCAAGGGGAGATCCTCACCGGGTTGTCCCTGGGCACCGATCAGGAAATGGCGAAGCTGGCCGTGGTGCTGATCGACGGGCTCCGCCGCGTGGCCCTCGCCCCGCGGTGTGGGAGGCCCCCCGTGCAGCTGCCGTAACCCGCTGAGGCGGCGGTGCGTCCGCCGCTGCTCACTGTTACCGCGGCATTCGGGGCCGGCCTCTGGGTGGGGGTCGGCCTCGCGGCGTTTCGAGGAGCGGGGTTGGCGGAGTGGGGGATGCTCGTCCCGCTGGTGGTGGGCGCCGCCCTGGTTCAGCGCCGCGCGCCGCTCGCGGCGGCGTGCAGCATCATGGCGCTGGCCGGCCTGCTGTGGGGAAGTGGCGCGGCCCTCGAGCGCCAGGCTTCGTGCGCCGGCGTCTGGACCCGGAAGACGCAACCTGAGAATCCAGCGCGGGCGGTCGTGGTCCGGCTGCTGGACCCCGTGGCGGATGATCGCGCCGTGGTGCGAGGGCAGGTGGAGGCCGGTCCCTGTCGCGGCGACGTGGACATCCGCTGGCCCGAGGGCCGGCGCGCCGCCGGGGGGACCGCCTGGCTCGTAGCGGGTCCCTGGGTCGGCGACGCGGGACGCGGGCTCCTGGTCGCCAGAACCGTGCGGTCTCTGGACCCCGTGCGACGCGGGCGCGGAGCATGGCGTGATCGGATCGCCGCCCGGAGCGCCAGGTTGTTCGGAGCCCGGGCGCCGCTCGTCAACGCGCTGGTGATCGGCGGGCGCGGGGAGCTCGACCCGAGTGTGCGGGAGCGGTACGCACGCGCGGGACTCGCCCATCTCCTGTCGATCTCGGGATTGCACGTCGGATTCCTTGCCGCCTGGATCGGCCTGCTGCTCGGGCATCTGCGGCTCACCGTCGCAGGCCGCTTCGCCGCCTCCACCCTGCTGATCCTCGGGTATGTCTGGCTGCTCGGATTCCCGCCCCCCGCGACACGGGCGGCGTTGATGCTGTCGATCGACGGTGTGGCTCGGCTGCGGCAGCGGGTGGTCGCGCCGCAGGGAACAATCGCCCTCGCGACGTTGTGTCTCCTGGTTTGGGACCCATGGGCCATCGCGGCGGTGGGGGCCTGGCTCTCCGTGACCGCGATCGCCGCCGTGATCTGGGCCAGTCGCGCGGCGGTTGGAAAGCCGCGCCTCGTCCGGCTGCTCCTCCCTGCAGCGGCGGCCACATTGGTCACGGCGCCCATCACCGCGCTCGCCTTCGGGACCGTGGCGCCGGTGGGCGTGCTGGCGAATCTCGTGGCGATTCCGCTGGGTGGACTCGCCGTCCCGGGGGCGATGCTCGCCCTGGTCCTGTCGACGGTGTCGACAGCCCTCGGGGCCTTACTCGCCGCAGGGTCGGGTCTCCTGCTGGCCCTGCTCGACCTCGCCGCCGGCGCGGCGGCGGCAGTCCCGTGGGGGCATGTGATCCTCACAGCCGGGTGGCCTGCGGCCGTTGCGTGGGCGGGCGTGCTCGCGGTGGGGTGGTGGTTATGGCGTGCCGCCGGGCAGCGCTGGGTTCTGGTCGCGCGTCTCGCGTTCGCCACCACGGTCTTCACGTGGGCCTCTCTCCTCGCGCGCACCCCGGCTGACGCCGAGGGCGCTCTCACCATACATTTTCTTGACGTTGGTCAGGGCGACGCCGCGGTATTGCACACGCCGCACGGCCACTGGATCGTCATCGATGGGGGGGCGCGCAACCCGGAGCAGGACCAGGGACGGCGCGTCGTGGTGCCGTTCTTGCGACGGCACGGGGCTCAGGAGTTGGCACTCGTCGTGGCCACCCACGGGGATGCGGACCATCTCGGGGGCCTGCCCGCGGTGCTGGAGGCGTTCCCCACTCGCATGGCGTTCGAGCCCGGGGAGCCGCTGGGCCGGCCGCTCTACCTCGAGTGGCTCGCGGACGTGCAGCGGGACGGGGCCGAGTGGCATCCCGCGCGCGCCGGAGATCGGGTCGAGGTCGATGGCGTCGTCCTGGAAGTGCTGAGCCCCGATTCGGCCTGGATGGCGACACCGGTCGACGTGAATGACCACGGCGTGGTTCTGCTCGTGACCTTTGGTCGTCGCCGGGTGCTGTTCCAGGCCGATGCGGGCCTGTCGGTGGAGGCTCGGCTCGGCGGGCGGGTCGGCCCGGTCGACCTCCTGAAAGTCGGGCATCACGGATCCAGGACGGCCACCTCCGACGCCTGGCTCGACGAGCTGGCGCCGCACGAAGCGGTCATCAGCGTCGGGGCGCACAACACCTACGGGCACCCGTCGCCCGAGGTGGTCCGGCGTCTGGAACATCACGGCAGTATCGTCCTGCGGACCGACCACGATGGGACCATCACCTGGGAAACCGATGGCCAGACCGAGCGTACACACCCCGACCTCCCTCATCACGATTGAGCGGTTCATCCTGGATCAGGAGCGTCTCCACCCGGAGGCGACGGGTGAGCTGTCCAATCTGCTCTACGACATCTGTCTCGCGGCGAAGATCATCTCGCGCAACGTCCGGCGGGCCGGACTCTCCGGCATCCTCGGCGCGGCGGGGAGCATGAACGTGCAGGGCGAGGAGCAGCAGAATCTCGACGTCTTCGCCAACGAGACCGTCCGCAACTCGGTGCAGCACACTGGGCGCATCTGCATGATGGCCTCGGAGGAAGACAACCAGCCGGTGCCGGTGCCCAGCCACGTCCCGGCCGGGAGCTACGTCCTGTTGTACGATCCCCTCGACGGTTCGTCCAACATCGACGTGAACGTGTCGATCGGCACGATCTTTTCGATTCACCGCCGCGTCAGCCCACGGCCGGGCCCGGGGAAGCTGGAAGACTGCCTGCAGCGCGGCCGCAAACAGGTAGCGGCGGGGTACGTGCTGTACGGATCGAGCACCATGTTCGTGTTCACGACCGGCCAGGGCGTGCATGGGTTCACGCTCGACACGACCATCGGCGAGTTCCTGCTGTCGCACTCCGACATTCGGACCCCGGAGGTCGGCACCTATTACTCCGTGAACGAGAGTCATTGGAACAAGTGGGCGCCGGGGATCCAGCGGGTGGTGGGCGCGTTCAAGAACGGCGACGGCGACACCATCAAGCCACGCAACGCGAGGTACATCGGCTCTCTCGTGGCTGATTTCCATCGCAATCTCATGTCGGGCGGGATCTTCCTCTACCCGGCCGACGCCAAGAATCCCAGCGGCAAGCTGCGCCTACTCTACGAAGGCGCTCCGCTCGCGATGCTGGTGGAGCAGGCGGGTGGGGCGGCGACGGATGGGACGACGGCGATTCTCGACATCGTGCCGCGCGACCTGCATCAACGGGTGCCCCTGATCATCGGCAGTCGCGCCGACGTCGCCTACGCGACCGCAATCCTGTCCAAGGAGCCGCGGGCGTGAGTGGTCGGGCCCCCGTGTATGGGCCGGAGGACCGCCCGGCCGACCTGGCACAGCGCCTGGGGGAGCCCGGCGCGTTCCCCTTCACCCGGGGCGTCCATCCCACGATGTATCGCGGGAAGCTCTGGACGATGCGCCAGTACGCCGGGTTCGGGACGGCGGAGGCGACGAACGCGAGATTCCGTCACCTGCTCGCCGCCGGACAAACCGGGCTCTCGGTGGCCTTCGATTTGCCGACCCAGATGGGCTACGACTCCGATCACCCGGTGGCGGACGGAGAGGTGGGCCGGGCCGGGGTCGCGATCGATACGGTGGACGATCTGGCCCGCCTGTTCGATCAGATCCCGCTCGACCGGGTGTCCACCTCGATGACCATCAACTCGACCGCCGCGATCCTCCTGGCGATGTACGTGGTCGTCGGCGAAGAGCAGGGCGTCGCGCACGCCAAGCTCGAAGGCACGATCCAGAACGACATTCTCAAGGAGTACATCGCCCGAGGCACCTACATCTATCCGCCCGAGGCCTCGCTGCGCCTCGTCGCGGACATCTGCCGGTTCACGACGGACGAAGGGATGAAGATCAATCCCATCTCGATCTCCGGGTATCACATCCGGGAGGCGGGGGCGACGGCGGTGCAGGAGCTCGCCTTCACCTTCGCCAACGGCCTCGAATACGTGCGGCGCGCGGTCGCGACGGGGCTGGAGGTCAACCGCTTCGCGCCACGGCTCTCGTTCTTCTTCGCCGGCTACACCGATCTGTTCGAGGAAATCGCGAAGTTCCGGGCCGCCCGTCGGCTCTGGGCGACCTTGATGCGCGAGCGCTTCCGGGCCTCGGATGAGGCGGCGCGGCTGCGCTTCCATACCCAGACGGGTGGGGCGACCCTGACGGCCCAGCAGCCACTCAACAACGTGGTGCGCGTCGCGATCCAAGCCCTCGCGGCGGTGCTGGGCGGCACCCAGTCGCTGCATACCAACGCGTACGATGAGGCGCTGGCGCTGCCGACCCCGCACAGCGCCACGCTCGCGTTGCGGACTCAACAGGTCCTGGCGCAGGAGACCGGTGTCCCCGAGGTCGTCGATCCAGTCGGAGGGAGCTACTACGTAGAGCGGCTGACCGACCAGATCGAAGCGGAGGCCCGGGGCCTGGTCGAGGCGGTCGAAGCGATGGGCGGGAGTCCCCGCGCGATCGAGCGGGGCTACTTCCAGGAAGCGATCGCCCGCAGTGCCTATGCGCGCCAACGGGCGATCGAAGCCGAGCAGGAGATCGTCGTCGGGGTGAACCGGTACGTGGACGATCAGCGGATTCCGAATGTCCCGGCCCCGGATTACTCGACGCTGGCCGAAGCCCAGCGACGCCGAGTGGTTGACGCGCGGGCCCGTCGCGATCCAGCTCGGACCGGCCTCGCGTTGGACGCGCTGCGGGCGGCGGCTCGGGATGCTTCAGGCCGGTTGATGCCGCCGATTCTCGAAGCCGTGCGAGCCCGGGCGACGGTCGGCGAGATTTCCGATACCCTGCGTGAGGTGTGGGGGGAGTACCGCCCCGGATAGCCCGCCGGGCTATGCGACACTCCAGCCCGTTGCTACGCCGTATGATGGAAAGACTCTATCAAAAGGCGGGAGATCGTTCCCCCGCGGCGCGGTTGACCGACGGTCAGGCCGCGGCTAAGTTGTTGCCTGATGCCAACCTACGAGTACCGCTGCCCCTCCGGGCACGTGTTCGAGAAGTTCTTTCAGTCGATCAGCAATCGGCGGCGGGTGGCTTGTCCGACCTGCGGCAAGCTGGCCGAACGGTTGATCTCCGGTGGGGCGGGGCTCGTCTTCAAGGGTTCCGGTTTCTACATCACGGACTACAAGCGCGCCGGTGAGCCCAAGCGGGAGTCGCAGTCCGAATCGAAGTCAGAGGCGAAATCCGAATCCAAGCCGAGCGAGACACCCAAGAAGCCGAAGAAAGACCACTGACGCGTGAAGGCGCACGACCTGATCCGCTCGGCGTTGGTGCGGGCCGCGGAATCACTCGGCGCGCCCGGCGCGGACGTCCTGCTCGAGCGCCCGCGCGATCCGACGCATGGCGACGTCGCCACCAATCTTGCGCTCACACTCGCCAAGACTCTGCAAACGAAACCCCGTGCGATCGCCGAGCGACTGGTGCAGGCGCTGCAGCTCCCCCCCGGGATTGTCCGGAAGGTCGAGATCGCGGGACCCGGATTCATCAATTTCGTCCTTGCCGAGGCGCAGCTCGCGCACGTGCTGAGCGTGGTGCTGGAGACCGGCACGCGGTACGGCCGGCAAGATGCCGGGATGCGGACCAAGATCAACGTGGAATTTGTGTCGGCGAACCCGACCGGCCCGCTGCACGTGGGCCATGGCCGGGGGGCCTCGCACGGAGACGCAATCGCGACCCTGTACGAGTGGACGGGACACGAAGTCACGCGCGAGTTCTACGTCAACGACGCCGGATTACAGATCGACAAGGTGGCCCAATCATTGTGGGCCCGCGTGCAGCAGCAGCTCGGGCGGCCCGCCGAGATCCCGGAGGGGGGGTACCAGGGAGCATACCTGGTCGATCTCGCGGAAGGGGTACTGGCCCGCGAGGGGAAGGGGTTCGCCGACCTCCCGGAGGCCGAGGGCGTACGCCGGTGTCGCACCATCGCCGTCGGGTCGCAGCGCGCCGAGCAGGACGAGGATCTGAAAGAGTTCGGCGTCCGCTTCGACGTCACCTTTTTCGAGTCCGAGTTATACCGCTCGGGGGCGATCGAACGCACCCTGGCTGACCTCGGGGCCCGTGGCCTGACGTTCGAGGAGGACGGGGCCTTGTGGCTCCGCACGACGGCGTTCGGCGACGATAAGGACCGGGTGCTCCGGAAGAGTGACGGGTCCTACACCTACTTCGTCCCGGACATCGCCTATCATCGCGACAAGCACGAGCGCGGGTTCGCCCAGGCCATCGATGTGTGGGGCGCCGACCACCATGGCTACGTGCCTCGGATGCGGGCCGCGATGCGGGCGATGGGCTACCCCGACGCCTTCTTCCACGTCGAGATCATCCAGCTCGTACGCGTGATGCGCGCGGGGGAGGAGGTTCGCTTCTCCAAGCGCAGCGGCGAGTTCGTGACGCTGCGCGACCTGTTCGAAGAGGCGGGAGTCGATGCGGCGCGGTACTTCTTCCTCATGAAGCGCCCCGACGCGCAATTCGTCTTCGACCTGGACCTCGCCAAATCACAAACCGAGGAGAATCCGGTGTTCTACGTGCAGATGGCGCACGCCCGGATGAGTGGAATTTTCCGTGTGGCGGGCCGGGACCCGGAGGGTGTCACCGCGGCCGGCGTCGATCTTTCGGCGCTCACTCAGCCGGAGGAATTGGATCTCCTGAAGGAGCTCGGCGAGTTCCCCGGGGTCGTCACCCGCGCGGCGGAAACTCGGGAGCCGCACCGCATCACCGGGTTCCTTGAGGGTCTGGCCCGGTTGAGCCACGCGTGGTATCACAAGTACCGCGTCCTGGGAGAGCCCGAGGAGGCCGCTCGCCTGGTGCTCGCTCGCGCCACCCGCCAGGTCCTGGCCAACGGTCTGACCATTTTGGGGATCAGCTCCCCGGATCGGATGTAGCTCGCGTGAGTCTCCTGGTCGTCGGCTCCATTGCTTTGGATTCCGTGCAGACCCCGTTCGGCGAGACGGCGGATGCCCCGGGCGGTTCCGCTCTGTTTTTCGCCGCGGCCGGGTCGGTCCTGCATCCAGTGCAGGTCGTCGGTGTCGTGGGGACCGACTATCCCTTGGGGACGCTGCACGCGCTCGAGGAGCGGGGAGTGGACCTGGACGGCGTCGAGCAGGTGGCGGGGGAGTCGTTCCGCTGGAAGGGCCGCTACAGCTACGACCTCAATTCTCGCGAAACCCTCGAAACGCGACTCGGCGTGTTCGCCGCATTCCGTCCCAAGCTCCCCGAGAAATATCAGGCCGCTCACTATGTGTTCCTCGGCAACATCGATCCGGAGCTGCAGCTGAGCGTGCTCGATCAGGTGCAGCAGCCCACGCTCGTCGCATGTGACACGATGAACTACTGGATCAGCTCCAAGAAGGATCTCGTGCTCGAGCTGCTCCGCCACATCGACGTGCTCATGGTCAACGATTCGGAGATCCGCGAGCTGACGGGCGACTGGAACATCTACCGGGCGGCCCAGTGGGTGCTGCAGCGCGGGCCCCAACGGGTCGTCATCAAGCAAGGGGAGCACGGCGCCCTGATGATCGACGCCGAGCGCACCTTCAAGGTCCCCGCCTATCCGCTCCAGGAGGTGTTCGATCCCACCGGGGCCGGCGACGCGTTCGCCGGCGGTTTCATGGGGTACCTGGCGCAGACGCAGGACCTGTCCTCGCCGAGCTTGCGCCGCGCCATGGTCCATGGGGCCGCGATGGGGTCGTTCGCCGTCGCGGCGTTCGGGGTCCAGGGGTTCGATCGTGTGACCCCCGCCGACGTGCGCGCGCGGGTGCGCGCGTTCCGGGATCTGGTGCACTTCGAGCTCGATGGGGAGCCCGCCTGATGGGAGGCCGCACGAGTGGCGAGCGCTATGCGGGCGCGGGGGTCAACCTCGACGCCGCCGACGAGGCCAAGCGTCGCATCGCCGCCCTCGTCGCCAAGACCCGCACCAAGCTGACGCGGGGCAAGGTCGGCGGCTTTGGCGGCATGGTGCGCGTCCCTCCCGAGATGAAGAAGCCGGTGCTCGTCATGTCCACCGACGGGGTCGGGACCAAAGTTCTGGTCGCGATCCGCGCCGGGATCCACACCGGCGTGGGCGAGGACCTCGTCAATCACAGCGTGAACGACATTCTGGTGCACGGCGCCCGGCCGATTGCGTTCCAGGACTACCTGGCCAGCGGCAAGATCGTACCGGAGGTCGTCGCGGCCGTGGTCGAAGGGGTGACGCGGGGCTGCCAGGCGCATGAGATGACGCTGGCCGGTGGTGAAACCGCCGAAATGCCCGACGTCTACCAACCCGGCGACTATGATCTGGCGGGGACGATCGTGGGAGTCGTCGAAGAGGATCGGGCCCTCCATGGGGACCTGGTTCAGCCGGGCGACGTGTTGATCGGCCTCGCCTCGAGCGGCCTCCACACCAACGGCTATACGCTCGCGCGCCGCATCGTGTTCGATACGTTGAAGCTCGACGTCGGCGACCGCTTCCCGGATACGAACCGCAGCGTGGCCGAAGTGCTGTTGGAGGTGCATCGCAGTTATGCCCCGGTGGTGACACCGCTGCTCGACCGTATCCACGCGCTGGCGCACATCACCGGTGGCGGGATCGAGGGGAACCTCATCCGCGTCCTCCCCGAAGGATGTGAGGCGATGGTCGACGCGGGTTCGTGGATCTGGCCGGATCTGTTCCGGATCCTGAAGACCGCGGGCGGGGTGTCCATTCAGGAAATGCGCCGGGTGTTCAACCTGGGGATCGGCATGATCGCCGTGGTGGGGCGGGATGATGTCGAAGAGGTCCGTCGTGTCGCCGACCGGTCCAAAGTGCGCAGCTGGATCATCGGCGAAATCCGGCCGGGCCGTACCGGCGTCCGATTCTCGGAACGCTGAGCGGGCACTGGTGCCGTGGCCGCGAATCCGAACGCGATGACTGAACGGGAGGCGATGCAGCGCGCCCTCGACCTCGCCTGGCGAGGCTGGGGGCGCGTGGCTCCGAACCCCCTTGTCGGCGCCGTGGTGCTGGCCGATGGGGTGGTCGTGGGCGAAGGCTGGCATGCCGAGTACGGCGGACCACACGCCGAGGTCGAGGCGTTGCAGGTGGCCGGTGGCCGCTCGCGTGGGGCCACGCTCGTCGTCACGCTGGAGCCATGCCGGCACCACGGCAAGACGCCGCCGTGCACGGACGCGATCCGGTCCGCGGGGGTGACGCGGGTCGTCGCCGCGATCCGCGACCCCAGCCCAGAGGCTGGCGGGGGCCTCGAGCTCCTGCGGACCGCGGGGGTGCGCGGGGAAGTCGATCTGCTCGGCTCGGCGGCGGCTGCTCAAAACGCGCCCTACCTGTTCACTCGTCGACACCCCGAGCGCCCGTTCGTGGCGTTGAAGCTCGCCACCTCCATCGATGGTCGCATTGCCGACGCCGCCGGCCGGTCGCAGTGGGTATCCGGGGAGGAGGCGCGGGAATGGGTCCATTGGCTGCGCGCCGGCTTCGACGCGATCGCCGTGGGTGGAACCACCGCGCTGAAGGACGACCCGCAGCTCACCGTGCGCGGACCGATCACCCCGCGGCGCCCGCCGGTGCGGGTGGTGTTCGACCGTCGGGCGATGCTCAATCCGACGGCTGCGTTGGTGCGCACCGCGCGCGAAACGCCGACGTGGGTCGTCGCCTCGACCGACGCGCCGCCCGCGTCGGTGGCGAGCCTCGAGGATGCGGGCGTGCTGGTCATGCGCCCGACTTCCCTCGTGATGGGTCTCACCCAACTTCGCGAGGCGGGCATCGAATCGCTGTTGTGCGAGGGTGGTGGAGCGTTGGGCGCGCGCTTGCTCGAGGCCGGGGTGGTCGATCGACTGTATTGGGTCCAGGCGCCGGTGTGGCTCGGTGCGGGGGCCGTGACGGCGTTCCCGGGGATCCCCGACGCGGGGCTAGCCACAGCGCCTCGGTGGATTCCCGTGGAACGGCGGGCCTTGGGGCCAGATACATTATTGGTCTTGGATCGGGAGCTATGTTTACCGGAGTCGTGACCGCCGTGGGGCGGGTGACGCAGACCGCCCGGGAACCGGCAAACGGGAGGCAACCGGGAGGACTCGACCTCGCGATTCATGCCCCCTACCGGGGCTTGAAGCGCGGCGAGAGCATCGCCGTCAACGGTGCCTGCCTGACCGTGGCCCGCGTGACCAAGGGTGGCTTCCAGGTCCGGGCCGTCGAGACCACGGTGGGCCGCACCTTGTTCGGGGAGTATCGGCGCGGTCGCCGCGTCAACCTCGAGCGGGCCGTGCGCGCGGCGGATCGCCTCGGTGGGCATCTCGTGCAGGGGCACGTGGATGGGATCGCCCAGGTGGTCCGGGTCGGGTCGCAGGGGGACGCGCGACTCGTGGATCTCGAGGTACCGAGCGGGGTCCTGGCGGTGTCGATCCCGCTCGGAGCCATCACGGTGGATGGCGTTTCGCTGACCGTGAACGCGCTGCCCGGGAACGCGGTGCTGCAGGTGTCGCTCATCCCGTACACCGTGGAGCACACGACGCTGGGCGAACTCAAGGTCGGTGATCGCGTCCACGTGGAAGGGGACGTGATCGGAAAATATGTGAGGCAGCTATGCCGTTCGGAAACGTAACGCAGGCCATTGCGGACATCGGGGCGGGCAAGCTCGTCATCGTCGCTGACGACGAGCGCCGCGAGAACGAGGGTGACTTGATCGGCGCGGCCGAGCGGGTCACCCCCGAGATGATCAACTTCATGGCGACCCACGGCCGCGGGCTGATCTGTCTGACGCTGACGCCGGAGCGGTGCCAGGCGCTGGGCCTGCCGCAAATGGCGGAGGCCAACACCGAGGCCCACGAGACCGCGTTCACCGTGAGTGTCGATGCCGCCGCCCGGTTCGGCGTCACAACGGGGATTTCGGCGGCCGATCGCGCCGCCACGATTCGCGTCGCAATCGACCCCGCCACGGTCCCGTCCGACCTGCGCCGACCCGGCCACGTCTTCCCGCTGCGGGCGCGACCCGGCGGCGTACTGCAGCGCGTGGGTCAGACCGAGGCGAGCGTCGATCTGGCGCGACTCGCCGGTTGCTATCCGGCCGGGGTGATTTGCGAGATCCTGAACGCCGATGGGACGATGGCGCGGCGCGCCGAGCTGCAGGCGTTCGCGGATGCCCACAGCCTGACCTTCGTCACGGTGGCGCAGCTCGTCGCCTATCGGCTGGCGCACGAACGGCTGGTCCACCGGGTCGCCGAGGCCCGGCTGCCGACTCCCTACGGGGAGTTCCGCATTGTGGGCTACCGCAACGACGTGGACGCCGCCGAGCATGTGGCGCTCGTATTCGGGGACGTGCAGGGACAGCCGGAGGTGTTGGTCCGGATGCATTCCAAGTGCCTGACCGGCGACGTGTTCGGGTCCGGTCGCTGCGACTGCGGCTGGCAGCTGCAGAGCGCCATGCGGCAGATCGCCCAAGCCGGCCGGGGGGCCATCGTCTACCTCGATCAGGAAGGGCGGGGCATCGGCCTCCTGAACAAGCTCAAGGCCTACGAGCTGCAGGATGCCGGCCACGACACCGTGACGGCCAACGAGCAACTCGGCTTCAAGCCCGATCTGCGCAACTACGGCATCGGCGCCCAAATTCTGCTCGACCTCGGTCTCTCCTCGATTCGGGTGCTCACCAACAACCCGAAGAAGCTGGTGGGACTCGAGGGGTATGGCCTCGCCATCGTGGAGCGGGTGCCGATCGAGCCGCCGCCGTCCGCCGAGAACCGCGCGTATCTGGACGTCAAACGCGACAAGCTGGGTCACCTCCTCACTCACTGATCGTGACCGCCGCCAAGTCGCGGGTGGCGATCGTCGTCAGCCGCTTCAATGAAGACGTGACCCGTCGGTTGCTCACGGGCGCCGAAGCCGCGCTGCGCGAGCACGGCGTGCCGGCGGCGAGCGTGGACGTATTCTGGGCCCCGGGGGCGTTCGAGCTGCCGGCCCTCGCGGAGGTGGCCGCGGGGAGCGGCCGCTATCGCGCTATCGTCGCCTTGGGCTGCGTGATTCGCGGCGAGACGCCACACTTCGAGTACGTGGCGGGTGAGGCGGCACGCGGCCTTGGGAACGTGGCGCTTGCCCACCGGATCGCCGTAGGGTTCGGCGTGCTGACGACGGAGACCGAAGCGCAGGCACTCGACCGCGCCGGCGGCCCCGCCGGCAACAAAGGCTTCGAAGCCGCCGAGGCCGCCCTCCAGACCGCGGACGTTCTCGCTCAGATACTTCGTGCGCCGTCCCGAGACTAAGGCCCGGGCGCGCGCGCTCCAACTGCTGTATGCCTGGGAGGTGACCGGCGGTTCTGATATCCGCGCGGTCGCGGCCCGCCTGGCCCCGCTCTACGGCGGCGGCCGTGAGGTGCTCGATCGCGCTGTGGAGCTGGCCCAGCGCGCCGCCCAGGGGCGCGACGAGTTCGACCGCCGCACTGCCCGAGCGGCGGAGCACTGGCGACTGCAGCGGGTGGGGGCGATCGAAAAGAACATTCTGCGCCTGGCCCAGGCGGAGCTGGCCGAAGGGCGCACGCCGCCGCGGGTCGTGATCGACGAAGCGGTGAGCCTGGCCCATTGGTTCGGTGGAGAGAAATCCCCGGCGTTCGTGAACGGCATCCTCGACGCGGTGGCGCGCGAGCTGGGGGTGTTGTGAGGATTCTCCTCGTCAACTGGAACGATCGCGAGAACCCCCATGCCGGGGGCGCCGAGATTCACCTGCACGAGATCTTCGGACGGATCGCCGGGTGGGGGCACGGCGTCGATCTGTTGGCGAGCGGCTGGCCGGGTGCGGCACCCACAGCGGTCCTGGACGGCATCCGCGTGACCCGCGTCGGCGGGCGGCATTCATTCGCGTTGCGCGCCCGCGGAGCGGTGCGGCAGCTGTTGCGCGACCGTCAGTACGATGTGGTCATCGAGGACATCAACAAACTGCCGCTGTTCCTGGCGGGACTGACACCATTGCCGATGTACGTGATCGTCCCCCACCTCTTCGGCACCACGGCGTTCGTCGAAGCGAGCTGGCCGGTCGCGGCGATCGTGTGGGCGGCGGAGCGACGGATTCCCGGGGCCTACCGCCGGGCGTTCTTCCAGGCGATTTCGTCGAGTACGCGGGACGATTTGGTGAGCCGGGGCATCGCCGCCAGCCGGATCGAAGTGATCTTCCCCGGGATCGACGCCGTCTGGTACTCGCCGGATCCCGCCGTTCCGCGCGCCGCGCACCCGACATTCTTGTACGTCGGCCGTTTGAAGCGTTATAAAGGAGTGGAGATCGCGTTGCAGGCTTTGGCGCTCGCGCGCAGCGCCGGACGCGCCCGCGACGCCCGGCTGCTCGTGGCAGGGCAGGGGGACGACCGACCGCGGCTCGAGCAGGTGGCCCAGCGCCTGCAGCTCGGTGACGCGGTGCGGTTTCTGGGGTTCGTCCCTGATCAGGAGAAACGTCGCCTGCTGCGTGAAGCGTGGGCGGTGGTCTTCCCGAGCCCCAAGGAAGGGTGGGGGATCTCGAACATCGAGGCCGCGGGCTGCGGCACACCGGCCCTCGCGTCCGACAGTCCGGGTTTGCGGGAAACGGTCCGGCACGGAAAGACGGGGTTTCTCGTTCCCCACGGCGATGCGCCGGCGTTGGCGGAACGGATGGGGGCGCTTGCGGCCGATCCGACGCTGGTCGCGACCCTGGGACGAGCGGCCCGCGTATTCGCGGAATCGTTGTCCTGGGAACGCACCGCGCGGGCGACTCTGGCCCACGTCGAACGGGTCATCGCACAGGGAGGGTGAGGATGCGCGTCACAGTCACCGCACGGCATGTCGAAGTTACGGAGGAATTACGGACGCGGGCCCGCGAGCTCCTGACCAGGCTGGCCCGAGTGGCGTCCCGGCCCCACGACGGACAGGTAATTTTCACCGAGGATCATGGCACCCCCGTAGCTGAAGTGCGGCTGCACACGGTGCGGGGTCAGGTGCTGGTCGGCGTCAGCGACGGCACCGACCATCGTTCCGCGCTCGATAAGGCCGTCGCCAGGGTGCGCCGACAGCTGGACAAACCGACCGGGAAGACGGGACACGCGCGCGCGCGCGTCCTGCGCGGGTCCGAGTGAAGCCACTGCGCGTCCGCGACCTGCTCGCCCGCAAGGGCGGCCCCCTCCAGCTCGAGGCCCTGACCGGGGATGTGGGACTCGATCGCGAGATTCCCTCCCCGGAAGTCTCCAGCCCGGGCCTTGCGCTGGCGGGATACACCGCGCGCTTCGTGGCCAATCGGGTCCACATCCTCGGCGAAACCGAGATCTCGTTTCTGGCCTCACTCGAAGCCGAGGGGCGGCGCCAGGCGCTCTCGCGGTTCTTTGATTTCGATCTGACCTGCGTGGTCGTCACCAAGGGCCAAGAGCCGCCGGCGGAGCTCGTCGCGTTGGCCACGGCCAAGGGCACCCCCGTCATCCGCACCTCGCTCAAGACGGCGGAGTTCTTCCGCCGGCTCAAACCGTTCCTGGACGAAGCATTCGCGCCGGCGACCACGCTTCATGCGTCCCTGGCCGACGTGTTCGGTGTCGGCCTGCTGTTTATCGGACGTTCGGGGATCGGGAAGAGTGAGTGCGTGCTCGACCTGGTGGAGCGCGGGCACCGCCTCGTGGCCGACGACCTTGTGCACATCACCCTGCACGGAAACGACATCCTGCTGGGCCGTGGGCACGAGATGTCCAGGCACTTCATGGAAATCCGCGGTGTCGGGTTGATCGACATCAAGGCGTTGTTTGGGATACGGGCCGTCCGCCAGCAGAAAAGGATCGAGGTCGTGGTCCAGCTCGAGGATTGGGACGCCTCCCGGGAGTACGACCGGACCGGGCTCGCCGGACAGGAGACCGACATTCTGGGCGTGCGCCTCCCCCAGGTCACCGTGCCGCTGAATCCCGGCAAGAACCTGACCGTGATCTGCGAAGTCCTCGCGATGAACCATCTATTGCGCTACACCGGAGTGGACTCGGCCCGACAGTTCAACGACCGGCTCATCAAGCACATGCGGGAGCGGGCCGAAGTGGACGAATACCTGGCGGAAGACTATGAGTGAGCCGCTCCGGGGAGTGGTCATTTCTCACGCGGGACTGGCCGAGGCGCTCGTCGCGGCGGTTCGGGCCATCACGGGGGTGAGCGACGCGCTGGTCCCCGTCTCCAACGAAGGGTGCGACCAACCGGCGCTCCAGGAGCGGATCGCGCAGGCCATGGGGTCGGGGCCGGCGGTGTTGTTCATCGATCTTCCCGGAGGATCCTGCCTCACGAGCGCCGTGCGCTATGCCCGCCAGGGGGGCGCGGAGGTCGCCGTCGTGACCGGAGTCAACCTCGCCATGCTGCTCGACTTCGTGTTCCACCGTGAGGTCACCCCGGCCGATGCAGCGCGCCGCGCGGCGGACGCAGGCGGCAAGGCGATTCGCCTGCCTCCCGCGGCATGACTATCGCCCTGGTCCGCCTGGACGACCGATTGATCCACGGCCAGGTGGTCATCGGGTGGGGCCAGCCGCTGAACGTCCGATTCATCGTTCTGGTCGACGACGAGGTTCGCGCCAGCCCCTGGGAACAGGACCTGTACCGCATGGGGGTTCCCAGTCATATCGATGTGGTCTTCGCGTCCGTCGAGGAAGCCGGGCATCGACTCTCCGAATGGCTGGGCAGCGATCAGGTCGGCATCCTCCTCACCGGCAACGTGGACTCCCTCGCAACGCTTTGCGCCGGTAGCGGCCTCAAGAAGGTCAACATCGGCGGAGTGCATCACCGGGCCGGGCGCACCGAGCGACTGCGCTACGTCTACCTCACTGACGACGAAGCCTCGAAGCTGCGCCGGCTCGCGGAGACGGGGATCGAGGTGACCGCGCAGGACGTCCCGACCGCCCGTGCCGTGCCGTTGGCCGAGTTCACCTGATGTTCGGCTCCATCGAGGTTCAGCTCGCGCTGCTGTTCTGGGGTACCCTGGTCGGGCTCGATCTGGTATCCGTCGGGCAAACCATGATCAGCCGGCCGCTCGTGGCCGGCGCCGTAGCCGGCGCCATCGTCGGCGATCTCCCAACCGGCCTGCAGCTCGGCATCGTGTTCGAGCTGTTTCAGTTCGATGTGCTCCCCGTGGGGGCTGCGCGCTACCCCGAGTATGGGCCGGCCACGGTCGCGGCTGTTTCGGCCGCGCACTTTTCCGGGGGTGCGCTCGCCACCGGGATCGGAGCAGGGGTCGGATTGCTGACGGGACTGCTCGGCGGGGTGTCGCTAGATCTGCTGCGCCAGCTCAACGTCCGCGCGGTCGCCCGGGCAGCCCCGCTCCTGGACGCGGGGGAGACCGACGTCCTGATCCGCGTGCACGTCGGTGGCATTTTGCGGGACGCCGCGCGGGCCGCCCTGGTGACGGCCGTTGGCCTGATACTCGCCCGCATCGCCCGGACCGTGTTTCGCTCGGCGCTGACCACACAGCATGTGACCCTGATGGCAGCCGCCGTGGCCGGCGCGGCCGTCGCGGTCGGTGCCGCCGGTGTCCTGCGCCTGATGGGCCGTACCCCGACGCTCAAATGGTTCGCCCTCGGTCTCATGGGGGGATCGGTGGTCGCGTGGACCCTATGACGCCTTCACGACCGCAATTCGGCCTGACGCTGCTGCGCCTGCTTACGGTGCAAGGGTCGTGGAACTACGACCGTATGCTTGGCATCGGCTTCGGTGTGTCGGAGGAGCCGCTGCTGCGGGGATTGGCGGAAAACGGTGATCAGGGGGCGTACCGCGCCGCCGTGGCCCGGGGAACCCTGTTCTTCAACTCACATCCCTATCTGGCGGGGATGGCGGTCGGCGCCGCGGCGCGCCTCGAGTACGACCGGGCGGCGCCGCAGCAGATCGAGCGGCTGCGGGCGGCTCTGTGCGGGCCCCTCGGCTCGCTCGGAGATCGTCTGGTATGGGCGGGGATGCTTCCCTTTGCGGCGGCGGCGGCGATGAGCGCCATCGCGCTCGGCGCCGGGTGGAAGGCGATTGGTGCGTTCCTGCTCTTCTACAACGCCGGCCAGCTGGCCCTGCGGTGGTGGGCGCTTCGCGCCGGGTGGCGCCACGGGGCCGCGGTGGGGAGCGCGCTGCGGAACCCGACCATTCAGCGGGCGCTCGCCTTGTCGAGTCCGGCGATGGGTCTGGCGGCGGGCTTTGCGTTGCCCGTGGTGATCAGGAGTTTCGTGCTCCCGTTCCCGGGGTGGGCCCGGGTCGTATTTGCCGCTACAGCGGTGCTGGCGCTCGCGGGACTGCGCCTTGCCCCCAACCGGTTGTCGGGGTTGCGGGTCGGCCTCGCCGTCGTCGCGTTGGCCCTCCTCGGGGGATGGCTGTGGCGGTGATCGAGCGCGAGGCCCGCATCGTGAACCCGCTCGGGATGCATGCCCGACCCGCCGCCGAACTCGTCAAGGTGGCGAGCCGGTTCACCGCGGCCATCAAGGTGGGGAAGGACGACCTGATGGTGAACGCCAAGAGCATCATGGGAGTCATGATGCTCGCGGCTGAATGTGGGTCTACGATCCGCTTCCACGCCGACGGGGCCGACGCCGAAACGGCCATTGCCGCCCTGCTCGAGCTGGTCGCCGCCGGGTTTCACGAAATGCATCTGACCGGGGACGAGCGCGATCTCGAGGATGAGGCGGAAGGGGAACCGGTGTGACCAAGCGATTGCTGCAGGGGATCGGCGTTTCGGAAGGGTTGGCGATCGGCCCCGCCTTCGTGGTGCGCTCGGGCCTGCCGGAAGTCCCACACCGTGTGGTACCGCGGTCGCAGGTCGAGAAGGAAGTCCGGCGCCTCAAGGCGGCGATCCGGGACGTCAAACGCGGCATCGTCGCGCTCAAGGCGCGCGCCGAGGATCGCGCCGGAGTGGATGAGGCCCGCATCTTCGACGCGCAGGTGTTGATGCTCGAGGACAACGACTTCCTCGGCGCGATCGTGGACCTGATTCGCGAGAATCACCTCACCGCGGAAAAAGCGTTCGAGTTCAAGGCGTTCGAGATCCGGGACCTGTGGTCGACCTCGGGGAACACGCGCCTCAAGGACCGCGTCGCCGATCTGAACGGCATCACGATCCGGGTGGTGCGCCACCTGATGCACTTGGGGGCCGAAGAGGTGTCGGCGGGATTGGCACATCCGTCGATCATCGTCGCCAAAGAAGTCGGTCCGGGATTGGCGGTCGAGCTGGACCGGGCCCGGGTCCTCGGGCTGGTCAGCGAGGAAGGCACGCGGACCTCCCACGCCGCCATTCTCGCCCATTCGATGGGGATGCCGGCGGTCATGGGACTGGCGGGGGCGATCGAACGGATCCGCACGGGAGCGACGGTGATCCTGGACGGCCGGGAAGGCACGGTCCTCGTCGACCCGACCCCGGCCGAGATTGCAGCGGCCCGAGAGCGCCAGCAGCGCCGGACCGTCGTGGCCGGCGAGCTCGAGCAGGCGGTCGGCCTGCCGGCGGTGACAACCGACGGGGTCCGGATCGCCCTGCGCGGCAACGTGGACCTTCCCGACGAGCTGGAGCTGGCGCGCCGGCATGGAGCGGAGGGGGTGGGTCTGTTGCGCACCGAGTTCCTGATCACCGGGCACTCCGCGCTCCCGACCGAGAACGAACAGGCGGTGTACTTCAAGCGCGTGGCCAAGGCGTTCCCCGGCCATCCGGTGGTGATTCGCAGCTACGATCTGGGGGGCGACAAGTTCCCCGCGGCCTTCCGGGGCGCGCCCGAACCGAATCCCTTCCTGGGCTGGCGAGCGATCCGGGTCTGCCTCGACCAGCCAGATATGTTCCGCGCGCAAATCCGCGCGGTCCTGCGCGCCGCCGCCGCGGACGGGGAGGGGGCCAAGCTGCAGCTGATGCTCCCGCTGGTGACTCGAGTGGACGAGGTGGAGCGCACGCGCGAGATGATGCTCGAGGAGGGACGACGCCTGGAGCAGGCGGGGATCGCCGCGGCCCCTGCGGTCCCCCTCGGCGTGATGGTGGAGACTCCGGCCGCGGCCGTGATGGCTGACCGCCTGGCCGAGATCAGCGACTTCCTCTCCGTCGGCACCAACGATCTCACGCAATACACGCTGGTGGTCGACCGCGGCAATGCGCGCCTTGCCGGTCGATTCATCCCCCATGATCCCAGTGTGCTGCGCCTGTTGCACCAGATCGCCGCGGCCGCGCGGGCCGCGGGAAAACCGGCGAGCGTCTGCGGTGAGATGGCGTCCGATCCGTTGTCGGCGTTTCTGCTGGTGGGGTTCGGGTACGAGACGCTGTCGGTCGCGCCGCCCAGTCTGCCGTTGATCCGGTGGATCGTCCGGCAGTTCAGCCGGACCGACGCGACCGCGGCCGCGCAGGCGGCGCTGGCGGCCCGGGGGGACGTCGAAGTGCTGGCCGTCCTGCGCGCCGCCCTCTCACGGACCGTGGACCCATCGATCCTCGACTTCCGGCACTAGGTTGCCCGCCGGAGGGCGGGTTACTAGCTTGAAAGCTCAACCCTCACAAGCACGTATGCCCCCAGGCAAACACGTCTTCACGTCCGAGTCCGTTACCGAAGGCCATCCCGACAAGATCGCGGACCAGATCTCGGATTCGGTGCTCGACGCCATCCTGACCCATGATCCGAACGCGCGGGTGGCGTGCGAGACCCTCGTTACTACCGGGATGGCGGTCGTTGCCGGTGAAATCACGACCTCCACCTACGTCCATATCCCGGACATCGTGCGGGGTACGATCCAGTCGATCGGCTACACGGACGCGAATTTCGGATTCGACGCCCAGACCTGCGCGGTGTTGACGACGATCGACCGGCAGTCACCCGATATCGCGATGGGGGTCGACACCGGCGGCGCCGGCGACCAGGGCATGATGTTCGGCTACGCCTCGAACGAGACTCCGTCATTGATGCCGCTCCCGATCGTGCTGGCCCACCGGCTGGCGGAGGAATTGGCAGCGGTTCGCAAACGCGGGGGGCTGCCCTGGCTGCGGCCCGACGGCAAGACCCAGGTCAGCGTCACCTACGACGGCGATAAGCCGATCGGGGTCAGCAAGGTGCTGGTTTCCACGCAGCACTCGGACCTGGTCGACAACGTTGATATCCGGGCCGGGGTGATGGCCCAGGTCGTGCGGCCGGTGCTCACGCGCGCCGGCTTCGACGTCGCCGACGCCGATGTGCTCGTGAATCCGACGGGGCGATTTGTGGTTGGCGGCCCGCAGGGGGATGCCGGCCTCACCGGTCGCAAGATCATCGTCGATACCTACGGTGGGATGGCGCGCCATGGCGGCGGCGCGTTCAGCGGCAAGGACCCCTCCAAGGTGGACCGTTCCGGGGCCTACGCGATGCGCTGGGTGGCCAAGAACATCGTCGCCGCCGGGCTCGCGCGGCGGTGCGAATGCCAGGTCGCCTATGCCATCGGCGTGCGGGACCCCGTGTCGATCATGGTGGATACCTTCGGCACCGGCACCGCCGCCCAGGAAGCGATCGAGGAAGCGGTCCGGGAGGTCTTCGACCTCACGCCGGCCGGGATCATTGCCGCGTTGCAGCTGCGCGCGCCGATCTACCGGCCGACGGCGACCTACGGCCACTTCGGCCGGGCGCCGGAACGGCGTCAGGTGGGGGACCGAGAGTTCGAGCTGTTCACCTGGGAAGAGACCAACCGTGTCGAGGAGTTGCGGCTCGCCGTGCAGCGCTCCAAGCACTATCAGACGGCAAAAGGGAGCGCCCGCGCATGACCGCAACCGCCAGTTCCACTTCCGACGTCAAGAGCCTGTCGCTTGCCGACGAGGGTCGCCGCCGCACCGAATGGGCCGAGCGATCCATGCCCGTGCTGCGGCAGCTGCGGGAGCGGTTCACGACCGAGCGGCCGCTGCAGGGCCGGCGGCTGTCCGCCTGCCTCCATGTGACGACCGAAACCGCGAACCTGGCGGTGACCCTCAAGGCGGGGGGGGCGGACGTCGCCCTGTGTGCGTCGAACCCCTTGTCCACTCAGGACGACGTCGCGGCGCATCTGGTGCGCGACCACGGGATCAAGGTGTTCGCGATCAAGGGCGAAGACCATGACACCTACTACGATCACCTGCGCGCCGCGCTCGCGCACCGGCCCGACATTACGATGGACGATGGGGCGGACCTGGTCGGGGCCCTCCACATGATCGCGCTGAATCGGCTCGACGATCTGGCGCCCGCCGTGCGGACCTGGGTGGAGCGCCTTTCGGCGGCCGACCGCAAGTCGCTCGTCACGGGCGTGATCGGATCGACCGAGGAGACGACCACCGGCGTGATCCGGCTCAAGGCGATGGCCAAGGACGGCGTGCTGCAATTCCCGGTGATCGCCGTCAACGACTCGGACACCAAGCACCTGTTCGACAATCGCTACGGGACGGGCCAGTCGACTCTGGACGGCATTCTGCGCGCGACCAACCTGCTCATCGCCGGAAGTACGGTGGTCGTGGCGGGGTATGGGTGGTGCGGGCGCGGGTTCGCGATGCGGGTCCGCGGGGCCGGCGCCAACGTGCTCGTCACGGAGATCGACCCCTTGAAAGCGCTCGAGGCCCAGATGGATGGGTATCGGGTCGTGACCATGGAGGAAGCCGCACGGGTCGGCGACATCTTCGTGACGCTGACCGGCAACATCCACGTCATCCGCCTCGAGCATATGAAGGCGATGAAGGACGGAGCGGTGATCGCCAATTCCGGGCACTTCAACGTCGAGATCGACCTGGACGGCCTGAAGCGGGCCGCGCCGCCCCCGCTCGCGGTCCGGGAGTTCGTCGAGGAGTTTCGCCTTGGCGGGAAGCGGCTCTACGTGCTGGCGGACGGCCGGCTCGTCAACCTCGCCGCCGCGGAAGGGCATCCCGCCAGCGTGATGGACATGTCGTTCGCCAATCAAGCCCTCGCCGCTGAGCACGTGGTCCGGCATGCCCGGACGCTGGGGAAGGACGTCCACCGCATTCCTCGAGACGTGGATCAGGAGATTGCCCGGCTGAAACTGCAGGCGATGGGGGTGTCGATCGACTCGCTCACGGCGGAACAGCAGAAGTACCTCGCCTCGTGGGATATGGGTACCTGAGTCACCCGTGATCGAGGTGCGTGTCGCCCATCTTGGGCTTGACCGCACGACCAACACGCCGGTCGTGATCCTGCAGGAGCAGGGAGGAGAGCGGGTCCTGCCGATCTGGATCGGACCGGCCGAAGCGAGCGCCATCGCGATGGAGCTGGCGGGCGTCAAGTTCGCGCGGCCGCTCACCCACGATCTCCTGAAGCAGGTCATCGTGGGACTGGGCGCTGAGCTGCGGAAGGTCATCATCACCCAGGTGAAGGACAACACCTACTTCGCCGAGCTGCAGGTTTATCGCGGCGATACGGTCATCAACATCGATGCCCGCCCGTCCGATTCCATCGCCGTCGCGTTGCGGCTCAAGGCGCCGATCTTCACCAGTGACGACCTGCTCGAACACACGACGGTGGACGCCTCCGACCTGACCCCGGACTCCCTGGGAGAAGGCGGCGGCCGGGGTGAAGGCGGGGCGCAGCCTCTGGATGCCGATCAGCTCAAGAATTACCTGCAGAACCTCGATCCTGAAGACTTCGGCAAGTTCACGCCGTAGGACGGTGGCGCGGTACGTGCTCGCCCTGACGGCGCTGGGGAGTGGCTCCCTCGCCGGCCAGGGCGCTGTCTTGTCGGGACGGGTCGTGTACGCCCGCGGCCGCAGCGTGGCGGTCGTCGGTGGCCGGGCGGTGCTGCACGAGGTCAGCATGACGCGCCAGGCGGCGATCGACTCGACCCGCACCGATGCCGCGGGCCGCTATCGCTTCCGCCTGGCGAACCCCGATACCGGGGCGCTCTACCTCGTCAGCAGCATGCGCGACGGCATCGTGTATTTCACCCAGCCGCTGCGAGCCGCGCCCGGCCACACCGTAGCCGTGGATTCGCTGCTGGTCTACGATACCAGCTCCACTGGATCCCCGATCCGGGTGGAGCGTCTGCTCGTGACGATCGCGAAGGCGAGGAGCGACGGCTCCCGGGACGTGCTCCACGTCCTGGAACTGCGCAACCCCGATCTCACCACGCGCATCGCCCCAGACACCGTCCGGCCGACGTGGCGCGGTCTCTTGCCGTCGGGGGTGCTGCAGTTCCAGGTCGGGGAGAGCGATTTCTCACCTCAGGCCGTGTCCCGTCGTGGGGACTCGGTCCTCGTCTTCGGACCGGTGCAACCTGGGGTGGCCCGCCAGCTGACCTTCACCTATACGATCCCCGCCGACCGGCGTGAGGTGGTCCTCCCGGTGGACCAGGCGGTCGGGCAGGCCCATGTGCTGTTCGAGGATACGGCCGCCACCCTCGACGCGTCGCGGCCGATGACACGATCCCCGGAGCTCGTGGATGGACGGCCGTTCGCGCGTTACTCGTCGGCCGCGCTGCCCGCTGGGACCTCACTGGTGGTGCACTTGCCGTCGGACCGGGCGGCGCCCGAGCGGTTCGTCCCGTGGCTGGTGGGCGGGATGATCGCGGCGCTGCTCCTGGGGCTGACCGTGGCGTTGCGGCGGCGCAGTCCGGCGTAACTCCCGAAACGGGGAAGGCGGGTGGGGATACTACCGGTTGTGCGCCTGCACTCCCCGCCAGAGCAGGAAGGCAATTCTCGCCGCGGCGGCCGCAGAGCGCCGGCGGGCCCGCTTCCACAGCGGAGTGCCGGGCACGGTTGGGGTCAGCGGCATCGATACCTCCGCCCGTGTGCCTTCGTGGATCAGCCTCTCCCCCATCCGGTTCGTGAACGGGAGGTAACGAAGCACCGCCAGTCGCCAGCGCAGCAGGCGATCGAGCGGCAGCTCGGCGGCACCGTCCCGGAGCTCCGGGAGCGGGGGCGTCGAGAGACCGCCAAGCCACGCCGCGGCCGCGAGCCACGCCCACACGACCTCCGCCGGGGCGTCCTCCCCTGCCTTGAGCCTATCCCGGATCACCGACCAATCCACCGCGGCCGCGCCCGGTTCGAGGATCGCCGCCGCGTCGAGAAAGTGCCGTAAGCGGTAGGCGTCCGGCCCGTGCTGGAGGCCGTGAGTAATGGCGTGCCATACGAGCTCGGTGGAGGATGGGATAAGGCAGGGGAGCCCCATCCAGCCCACGGTCCGCGCGCCCTGCGACTGGCGGCGCCATGCCTCCGACGGAGGCACGGCCAGCGCCGTGGATGTATGGATCTCGACGGCCACGCGGTGCTGGTTCCACAGGGGACGGAGATGGACGGTCCGGAACGGGCCGCCCGGAGGTGGCGGGGCCTCCATATAGCCCAGCGTCTGCAGCCGCTCCCACGCCTCCTGAGCCGCGGATTCGGGAACCAACAGGTCGACATCGTGAGTTGGCCGAGCGTCGGCCCAGGGGTGGAGACCGGCGGCTGCTGCCGCGCGGCGCGCCACACCCTTGAGCAGGATCACGGGGACCCCGAGCACCGCGAGCTTGCTCAGCGCGTCCGCCGCGGCGGCTTCGACGATCATCGTGCGCGCCGTCGTCGCCCGCGTCGCGCGCGTCAGCCAGGCCATGAAGTCGGGTGCCGGGCGAGCCCCGACCTCGGGAAGCCGCCGCTCGAGCCACAGTGCGCCGCCCTCGTAGTGCACCAGTCGGTCGAGGCCGTTCGGCGAGAGAGTGCTCCAGGCCTGCGCCAGCTCGTCGGCGCCACCAGCGCCCGTGAGGCGAAAAGTGGTTAGCACGACGTCCGCGGCGCGCATGTCAGGACGTAGGGAGCCGGCCGTCGGGGAAGCGGGCTATCAGCACGTGTTCTTCCAGATGCTCCGGGGAGGACCACTCGAGGTAGGGAGCCCCGTCCCGCACCAGCCAGGCGTGGGCGGCAAGTGTGCCGCTTGAGGAGGGGGAATGGGGAGCGGGTGGCGTGGGCGCGGCCGTCCCCCCGACCTCCTGGCGCTGGCGCCGTACGCCGATGACCAGCTCGACCGGTCGCCCGGCCCGGCGCAACAGGTGGTAGAGGACGGCCGACCGCAGCAGGCAGGTGCGGCGCCACGGTCCCGGCAGGCGTTGCAGCAGCGCGTCCACCCACCGGGCCAAGGCTGCGTCATCCAGCGTGGGATCGGTTGCTAGCCGGTCACCGGCATCGGTCTCCAGCCAGGACAGCAGGCGGGCGAACGAGACCACCCGGATCAGCGGCGGCACCCACAGCGTCGTCACTGCGGCGCGCCACCGCCACTTGAGAGTGAGCGACGTCACGGCGCTTCGTGCTCTTCGAGCAGGTCGGCGTCGCGACAGCGCGAGAGAAAACTCTCGACGCTCGCCGCGGCGCGCGAGGGATCGACTTCGTACCGAGCCAGCACCGCTGCCACCAGCTCGTCCTTGGTGCAGGGCGCGGCGAGCGCCTCGAGTATCACGAGTCCGCTCTCGCTCACCGTGAAGTAGCGCCGGGTGCCCAGATGCAGGACCACGCCCTCGCCGGCCAGCGCCGTGAGCCGCAGTTCCGGGTGACGGGAATACCGAATGGTCATGGAAGCAGCTCCTCGAGCGCGAGGTGCTGTTCGAACAGATCGCGCCCCAACGTCACACGATAACTCTTCGCCTGACGCGCCAGCGCGGTGATGAGCTGGAGGTGGTGGTCGGCCAGCGCGGGCTCCAGGATGACCCATGCCGACCAGCGCACCAGGGCGGCGAGTGTGTCGCCCGGCCCGAGCGGCGACACCGACGTCAGCTCGTCCCCGATGGTCGTGAAGCACAGCACGTCCGGCTCCACTCGGGGCGTCCACTGGCCACCCAGATCTTCCGGCCGGTACCCGGTCTTGCCGCGCGCGCGCAGTGCCACGCCACGCCGCCCCAGCCGGTCGAGCAGCGCGACCCCCCCTGGGCGGAGTGCCAATGCCTCTCGGAATCCGATCACCGCCACCCGCCCGCCGCTCCCGCCACTTCCGCTCGCCAGGAAGGCGGTGTCGTCGGTGCCGATCTGCCAGCCGCGGGTCGCGAGGAGCGCGGCGGTAGTCGATTTGCCGGCGCCGCTGTTGCCCGCGAAGAGCCAGCCGCGCCCGCCAGGATCGATGGCGGTCGCCGCGTGGACATGGTGCCACCCCACCCGTCGCAAGAGAAACACGAGAACGGTGGTAAGGAACGTCCGCTTGGATTCCTCCAACCGAGCGACCGCCGCGGGAGATAAGGTGACCCGGGCGGAGTCGGGCCTCTCCCCGATGACGGCGAGGGCCGGGGCGGTGTCCCAGACGATCCGCACGATCTCCCCTCGGGGCTCGCCGGAAACGTGGATCGCCACGCTGGGTTGCCGGAACGCCAGGCGATCGTCAGCGGTCGCTAGTGGAGGGGGCTCGGCCACCGTTATGGCGAGCTCCAGGGGCCGTGGCGGCTCGAGCCTTCCGGCATCCAGCCATTCCCGCAAGCGCGTCGTCACGGTGGAATCCGCGCACTGGACCGCGATGCGGTGTGCCATGGTGGTTGAAACGATCCGCGCGTCAGGCACCGGGTGGGTACCTGACGCGCGGTTCGTCATAACGCTCCGGCTGTTAGGATGGGCCCCCTGTCGGGTTGCTGTCGGAGACCAGGGTCACTTCGGCCAGGGAGGCCTCCTCGTTGAGCGTGGGCTCGACGAAGGGGTTCTTCGGGTTTCCGTTCATTGGTGCGCACTCCTCCGTGTATAGAGCGCCTTTGACTGCCGGCTCGGTCTGAGGCGCCGCAAATCCTGCGCCCATACCACGGCATCTCCAGGGTGGTGAGTATACCGTCGCGGCGGGATTCCCGCCAATGCGTGATCGGGCTCCAAGCCCGGGGATGTAGCCGCGGTGCAACGCCTTGTTGACCAGCCGCCGCAACCCTGCGACACCCCTTGCTGCGGTATCGCTCCCAACGTAGCCTAGGGCCAATATCGCGAACGGGGATCACGGAAGCCGGTGCGAGTCCGGCGCGGCCCCGCCACTGTAACGGGCAGACAGACTCTCGCGAGGCGGCCACTGGGAAACCGGGAAGGCGCTCGCGACTAGCCCGAAGCCAGGAGACGTCTTCGTTCGCGCCACCTGCAGTCCCTCGCGGGAGGGATGGTGGCGTCACAGCGCACAGCCGCGCTGCCGCTCGCCCATCCCCGATCCATCGGAGGTGGGCGTTCCCGTATGCGGATCGTGCTGCTGGTCGCGCTGTCGCTCGCCGCCTGCCGGCCGGCTGACCATCGATCAGGTGGGGCCGCCTCCGCCTCGCGCAGCGTCACCGATGACGCGGGGCGGACGGTGCAGGTGCCGTTCCCAGCTACTCGAGTCGTTTCGCTGGCACCCTCTCTGACCGAGCTGGTGTTCGCCCTGGGGGGTGGGAGCCGCCTCGTCGGACGCACCACCTGGTGCAAGTATCCGCCCGCGGCGGCCCGAGTCCCGGTGGTGGGCGACGGGCTCTCGCCCAACGTCGAAGCGATCGCCGCGCGCCGGCCCGACCTCGTGTTGCTCTACCAGTCACCGCTCACCGAAGCTGCCGCGCGCCAGCTCACGCAGCTGGGGATCGCGGCGCTGATTCTCCGACACGACCGCCTATCCGACGTGGGGCGGACGGCCCGGCTGCTTGGGCCGCTGGTGGGCGGCCCCGCGGCGGGAGACTCGATAGGCCAGATCTTCGATTCCATCGCGGCAAGCCCGCCGCCGCCGGCGCAGACCCGAGTCGTGTTCGTTGCCTGGGACGACCCACCGATCGTGCTCGGGGGCGGGAGCTACCTCACTGAGGTGGCGCGACTCGGGGGTGCCGACAACGTGTTCCACGACCTCGCCGCCGCTTCGGCGACGGTATCGCTCGAGACTATCGCGGCGCGTGACCCGGACTGGGTCGTGGTGGTCGACGATTCGGGCGGCGACAGCGTCCGCGTTCCTCACTCCGCCTACCCGCCGCCCGCCGATCGGCCCGAATGGCAGGTGGTACGCGCCGTCCGGCAACGCCGGTTTCTGGTGCTTCCCGGCGCATTGTTCGGACGACCCTCCCCGGCCACACCCCGCGCAGTGGCCGCGCTGCGGCGCGGCCTCGAGGCCGCGCGATGAGGTGGAGCGCGCTTGTCGGTCTTGCGGTTGCGGCGCTCCTGGCCGCCGTGTGGCTGGGTCCGACGCCGGTCACCGACTATCTGCATTCGCCGATCGTCTGGCAGTTGCGCCTCCCGCGAGCGCTGCTCGGCTTTCTGGTCGGTGGCTCGCTCGGTCTCGCGGGGGCGAGCCTGCAGTCGCTCGTGCGCAATCCTCTTGCCGATCCGTTTCTTCTCGGGCTCTCGGGCGGCGCGAGTCTCGGAGCGGTGATCGCCATCGCATTCCACCTGCCGGGACCTTGGGCCCTGCCGCTCGCGGCGTTCGGAGGAGCACTCCTGGCGATGGGGCTGGTGTTCCGATTGGCCCTGGCGGGTGGAGCCGAGTTGGATCCCCGCGTGCTCCTGCTGGGTGGAGTCGCGGTCGGCGCCTTCGCCGGTGCCGTGACGACGGCGATCGTCTCGCTCGCGGATGCGACCGAGCTCCGCAACGCCTATCTCTGGCTATGGGGCGGACTCTCCGCGGCGTCCTGGCAGGCGGTCCTGGTGCTGTGTCTCTACGTCCCGCTTCCCATCGTGGTTCTCCTCGCCGCGGCTGGTTCCCTGGACCTCCTCGTGCTGGGAGAGGAGCCGGCCCGCTATCTCGGTGCCGATGTCAGCCGGGTCAAGACTCGCGTCTACGTCGCGGCGTCGCTGCTCACCGCGGCCGCGGTCGCGGCGGCCGGCGTGATCGGATTCGTCGGGCTCATCGTGCCGCATCTGGGCCGGGCCCTGTGGGGCCCGCGCCACCGCGCTCTGCTGCCGGCCTCGCTTCTCGCCGGTGGCGCGCTCCTTGTTGGGGCGGATACGCTGGCCCGCCTCGTGGTCGCACCCCGGGAGCTGCCGGTCGGGATCGTGACGGCCCTGGTGGGCGTTCCGTTCTTCGTATTGTTGCTGCGACGATGGACCGCGTACTGATTCTGGACGTGCGGGACGTCACGTTTCGCTATCCCCGTGCCCCACGCGACGCGCTGCAGGGGGTGACCTGCACGGTGAGCCCCGGGGAGTTCCTCGCGGTCATCGGCCCGAACGGCAGCGGCAAGACCTCGCTGCTGCGCGTCGCGTTGGGAGTCTACGCGCCCGAGGCCGGCACCGCCCGGATCCTCGATCGGCCGGCTGCGGCGTGGCCCCGTCGCGAGCTCGCCAGGGTCGTCGGCGTCGTGACGCAGCGGGAGGACAACCTGTTTCCCCAGCGTGTAGTCGAGACCGTTCGACTCGGGCGCCATGCTCATCGCGGGGTCTGGGGCGTCGAGCGCGCAGCGGATCGAGAGGCGGTTGACCGCGCCCTGGCCCAGTGCGATGTCGCGAACCTCTCGGACCGCTGGCTCTGGTCGCTCTCCGGCGGGGAGTACCAGCGCGTACGGATCGCGCGGGCGCTGGCCCAGGAGCCCCGCCTGTTGGTGCTCGACGAGCCGACGGCCGGTCTCGACCTCCGTCATGAGATGGAATTGTTCGAGCTCGTGCGCCGGCTCGTGGACGGCCAGGGCCTCGCCGCGGTCATGGTGACCCACGACGTGAACCTTGCCGCTCGGTTCGCCGACCGCGTGCTCCTGCTGTCGAACGGCCGAGTGGCCGCCCACGGTTCACCGCGCTCGGTGCTCACGCGCCAAGTCGTCGACGCCGTGTATGGGTGGCCGGTGATCATCTCTGCGTTCGACGGAGCCCCCCAAGTGATTCCGCTTCGCGCCTCGCATTCCTCGGCACCGCGGGGAGAGCCATGACCAGACGATCGGCCTTTGCCATTGCGGCGATCGCCCTCGTGGCTGGCAGGGTCACCGCCCAGCAGCCCGCCGACACGGTAAAGCTCAAACCGGTAGTCGTGACGGCGGATCGGATCCCCCGTGATCCGAAGCTCGTGACCTCCAGCGTCGAGACCCTTACGGCCGCGGCGCTCGCGGCCCAGGGCAGGCGAGAAGTCCCCGACGCGCTGCGCCAGGTCCCGGGGATGGCCGTGGTCGAGTCGGGGTCGTTCGGGTCCCAGACCTCGGTGTTCTTGCGGGGTGGAGAGAGCGACTACACCAAGGTCCTGGTCAATGGGGTGCCGCTGAACCAGCCGGGAGGCTCGTTCAACTTCGCGGGGTTGTCGACCGACAATGTCGAACGGATCGAGGTGGCCCGCGGCCCGGGAAGCGTGTTGTACGGGACCGACGCCATGACCGGCGTGGTTCAGATCATCACCCGCGACCGTTCCCCGAACGGTGCCGTGACCGGGACAGTGGGGTTCATGGGGGGGAGTTTCGGAACGAGCGACTGGACCGCGAATGTGGCCGCCGGCCGGGCGGGGGCCGGGATGTCCCTGGCCGCGAGCCGATTCCGCACTGAAGGGACCCTGCCGTATAACAATGAAAGCGACAACACGGTCGTGGATGCGAGAGGGCACCTCGCCCGGGAGGGGACCGGAGACGCCAGCCTGTCGGTCCGGTGGATGGATCAGACCTATCACTTCCCGACCGACGGGGGGGGCAACCTCGTGGACCAGAACCAGTACAACCGGGACCGCGGGCCGGTGCTGGCGCTCGATGCCGGTCATCCGTTCTCCGGCCGAGTGGAGGGCCGGGTGCTCCTGAGCGAGCGGCATGATGATGCGGGTTATGACAATGAGCCCGATGGCCCGGCCGACACCACCGGCGCCTACCTGGTCCGCACCGACGAGCGGACTGTGCGGCGGGCCGGGGACCTGCGCGCCAACATCCGGGTCGGTGCGGCGACGGTTCTCACCTTGGGCGCGGTCCTGGAGCACGAAACGTACGATGGGACGAGCACTTGCATGAGCCAATTCGGGGATTGCTCGAGCCCCGAGATCGTGGCCCAGCGGGATACGCGGGCCTGGTATGCCCAGGGCGTCGGTGACTGGGGAGGGTTGTCATTCAGCATCGGTGGCCGGTTCGACGACAACACGCGCTTCGGGCAGATCCTGACCTATCGCGTCGGAGTGGCCTATCGACTTGCCGGAGGGACGCGCCTGCGGGCGCAGGGGGGCACGGGGTTCAAGGAGCCGACCTTCTACGAGAACTACGCGACCGGCTACGTGCGCGGCAATCCGGACCTGCGTGGCGAGCGCACGGGGAGCTGGGAGGCGGGGATCGAGCAGCCGTTGTGGGGCGACCAGGTGGCCCTCGGGGTCACCTGGTTCGATCAGCGGTTTCGGGACATGGTGGACTACACCTTTGCACCGCCTGATACCAACGATCCGAACTACTTCAACGTGGCGGCCGCCACGGCTCGGGGCCTGGAGACCACCCTGCGGCTGCGCGCCTCGGCCATCCCTGGCCTTACGGCGACCGTCGGGTACACCTATTTGCATACCGAGGTCACGCAGCCGGGGCTGGATCCGGATCCAGGTGCCGTGTTCGCGGCTGGCCAACCCTTGTTACGGCGCCCGCAGCACTCCGGGAGTGCCGTGCTTGACTACGCGATGGGGGCACGGGGGGGACTTGGTTTCGCGGCGGTCCTTGTGGGCAAGCGGGTGGATCAGGACTACTCAGTGTTCCCCTCGCCACGGGTCGAATTGCCGGCCTATGCCCGGGTAGACGTTTCCGCGCGCTGGCTGGCCATCGGCGGGCACCTGGGGGTGCCGGGTGTTGCCCTGGTCGCTCGCGTGCGGAACCTGCTCGACGCGCAGTATGAGGAGGTCAGACACTTCCCGGCGCCGAGACGCGCGGTGTTTGTCGGTACGGAGGTACGACTCGGATCCTGAGCGCACCATGGCCAGCTATCTTCCAACGTCATGTCGTCCCTGGTCACCACTTCGGCCGTGATCCTGCGGGCCTACCGCTACAGCGAAACTTCGAAGATCGTGCGGTTGGCCACTCGGGATCTGGGCGTGCAGAGCGCCATCGCCAAGGGCGCGCTGCGCCCCAAGAGCCGGTTCGGCGCCGGACTCGAGCTCCTGTCCGAGGGGGTGGCGCAGCTCTACTATCGCGAGAGCCGAGACCTGCAGACGCTGGCGGCGTTCGACGTCGAGCACTTGCGCCGAGGTCTGACCACCGACGTGGCGCGGTTCGCCGGCGGCGCGGCGCTGGCGGAAATCATGCTCCGCATGGCACCGCCCGCTCCCCTGCCCGCGGCTTACGACGTCTTCACCCGGTATCTCGACTCCCTCGCCACCGCGCCGGAATCGGACGTGGACGCGACCGCGGTGCGGGGGCTCTGGGTTCTGATGGGGGTGCTGGGGTTCGAGCCGTCGCTCGGGACCTGCGTCCGCGACGATACTCCCATCACCGTGACCGGTAGCGAACCGGTCATCTTCAGCTCGGCTGAGGGCGGCGTCATCTGCCCCGCCTGCGTCCACGCCCAGCCTCCGGAAACGTCGTCGCGACTCCCGCCGCAGGCCTACCACGATCTCACCGCGCTGGTCAGCCCGGTGGCGGCGCTACCGCTGTTCGATCACCTGCACGCGGCGGCCCACCGGCGTCTCGTGTCCCGCTACGCCCACTACCACCTCGATGCTTCTGCTTCCGCGGATGGGAAGGGAAGCCTTCCCGCGCTCGAGTTCTGGGAGCGACGCGCATGGCTGCCGGGCGCCGCTTCGTAATCGGCACCGCCGGTCACATCGACCACGGGAAGACCGCGCTGGTCAAGGCGCTGACCGGTGTGGACACCGACCGCTGGGAGGAGGAGAAGCGCCGCGGTATCACCATCGATCTGGGGTTCGCCCCGCTGCCCTTGGGTCCGGATCTCACGGCGAGCGTCGTGGACGTGCCGGGGCACGAGGGATTCGTCCGCAACATGCTCGCGGGGGCGACGGGGATCGACGTCGCTCTCCTGGTCGTCGCCGCCGACGACGGGATCATGCCTCAGACCGAGGAGCACCTCGCCATCGTCGAGCTGCTCGGCATCCGTCGCGGGATCCCCGTTCTCACCAAGACCGACCTCGTCGACGCCGACTGGTTGGAGCTGGTACGGGCGGAGGTGATCCAGCGTCTGTCGCGGAGCCCGATCCAGTGGGAGGCGCCGGTCGCCACCTCGGCGACGACGGGCGCGGGGCTGGAGGAGCTGAAGGTCGCCTTGCGAAGCGCGGCCGCCGGCCTGGTTGATCGGCCCACGGCAGATCTCTTCCGCCTCCCGATCGATCGGGTCTTCGCTCTCGCGGGGGCCGGGACGGTCGTGACCGGCTCGACCTGGAGCGGAACGGTTCGGGTCGGTGACATGGTGCAGCTGCTGCCGGTCGGGCGGGAAGCCCGGGTGCGCTCCATCGAGGTCCACGGTCAGGCGACTGAGGCCGCCGGTCCCGGTCGTCGGACCGCGCTGGCGCTGGTCGGCGTGGACCGGAGCGATCTCGGACGGGGTCAGGTCGCCGTCACGGGGCCGGGGTGGGCGGCCACGATGGTCCTGGACGCCGGCATTGAATTGCTTGCCGACTCGGCTCGTCCTCTCACCGCGCGCGCCAGGGTCCGGGTTCATCTGGGCACCGCCGAGGTTCTGGCCCGCGTCGCCCAGACCGGTCCCATCAAGGCCGGGGAGCGCGGGCGCGTTCGACTCGTGCTCGAGGGTCCCTTGGTGGCCCGCGGTGGGGACCGTTTCGTGCTGCGCAGCTTTTCGCCCGTGACGACGATCGGCGGCGGAACGGTGCTCGATCCCTATCCCAACCCCACGGTGCGATTGACGGAACGTCGACTGTCCGTAGGGCAGGATCTGTCCGAGCGGTTCCTCGCTTGGACGGCCGAGGCTGGACTGAGCGGCCTGGCAGAGGACCAATTGGCGGTCAGGCTTGGCGCGCCCCCTCTAGATGTGACACAGGTCATCGCCGCGGCAGGCAAAGGGGTCATAGGCTCCGCAGGGTGGTGGGTGAGTCGGGGCGCGCTGGCGAGCCAAGTGGAGCATCTCGTTGAGGTTCTCGAGGCCTATCATCGGGATCGTCCACTCGATCCAGGGATGTCCCTCGAAGCCCTGCGGGCCGCTGTCCCGGAGAGTCCTCCCCAGGCAATTCTCGACCTGTTGCTCGATCTCGGGCGTCGCAAGCAGGCATTTGAAATCGAGGGCGGGTCGGCCCGGCGTCCAGGCTGGCAACCGGTAATTGCGGCGGGTCCTGATGGGGCGCTGGCGGTATTGTCGCGGCGGCTCCGTGAGGCCCGGTGGCAGATCCCGACCGTCGCCGAATTGGAGCGGGAATTGTCAGACGTCCCGATCCGCCCTCTGCTGGCGCATCTTGTGAGGGTGGGTGGGGTAGAACAGATCGACCAGGAGCGGTACGCATCGTCTCAGGCACTGGCCGAGTTTCGCGAGACCTTGGTGACGATGTTGAGCGAAGCTGGTGCTTCGGGTCGGGCGACGCCGGCCGAGCTGCGAGTGCGGTTCGGGCTCACCCGGAAATACCTGATCCCTCTCCTGGAATGGGCAGATCGGCGGGGCATTACGCGCCGTGACGGCGATGCGCGCGTTTTGGTCCGCTTGACACGCCGTGACGGGGACCTAGGTTCAAGTGTAAGCAGTGCTTGAACCCAAACGTCCCGCAACAAGGAGAACGGGCTAAGGAACCTCTTTCGTCAGACAGGAGTGGCAAATGTTGCGGCAGGCCTGGGCAGTGCTGGGGCTCGGGCTGTTCGCGGCGGGGGCAGGGGCGGTCAGTCTCCAGGCGCAACAGGGGACACCGTCCCCCGCGGTGGAACTCAAACAGAACTACCCGAACCCGTTTAACCCGGCGACCACGATCCCCTTCACATTGAGCGGGGATCTCTTCGCAAACGGTCACCGGCCGGTGGTTTCGCTGAAGATTTACAACGTGTTGGCGCAGCTCGTCGCGACCCCCATCCTGCAGGGCACGGGCGAGCCACTGAACGCGCTGACTGTCACGTGCGGCAACCCTGCGGGTTGCGATTTTCGCGCCTATTGGGACGGGAACGTCCGAGGCACGGGACAGCAGGCGGCATCAGGTGTGTACATCTACCAGCTGGACGTGGATGGCAAGCGCTTCACCAAGAAAATGATCATCATGAAATAGACCACAGGCGTCGAATTCAGACGTCGAAGAAGACCGTAGGAGAGAGGCGTCGGGGTTCGGCTCCGGCGCCTCTTGCTTTGCGTTATTTTGACTTGGTGTCTGCCAGAACGGCGTTCTTGGGCGGGCATAACGCTTGCCACCAGCGGTTGTTGCCATGATCAGACCTGAACGACTCACCATCAAGGCCGCGGAGGCCTTGCAGCAGGCGGCCACGCACGCCCGGTCCCGCGGGAATCCGGTCGTGAACGATGCGCACCTGTTCCTCGCCCTTCTCGAGCAGCAGGACGGCATCGTTCCGCCGTTGCTGCAGAAGGCCGGGTTGAACGTCGCCCAGCTGACCGCCGAGACGCAGCGCGAGGTGGATCGGTTTCCGCGGCAATCCGGCACGGCGCCAGAGCCCACCCTATCGCGCGAGCTGAGCAACGTCTTTGATCGGGCCGAGCGCGAAGCGAAGGGCCTGGACGACAGCTACGTCTCGACCGAGCACCTCCTGCTCGCCCTCGCCGAGGAAAAGGGCACGACGGCGCGCCAGCTGCTGACCGCGCAAGGCGTCAGCCGCGAGGACCTGCTGGCCGCCCTGGAGAGCGTGCGCGGGTCTCATCGGGTGACCGACCAGCAGCCGGAGCAGAAGTACCAGGCGTTGGAGCGGTTCACGCGCGACCTGACCGAGGTGGCCCGGAAAGGAAAGCTCGATCCCGTCATTGGCCGGGACGAGGAGATCCGCCGCGTCATGCAGGTACTGTCCCGCCGCACCAAGAACAATCCGGTGCTGATCGGCGAGCCGGGCGTCGGGAAGACGGCGATCGTCGAAGGCCTGGCGCAGCGGATCGTGAACGGCGACGTCCCCGAGTCCCTGCGCAACAAGCACCTGATTGCCCTCGACCTGGGCGGGCTGATCGCGGGGACCAAGTATCGTGGGGAGTTCGAAGAGCGTCTCAAAGCGGTGATCAAGGAGATCACCAGCGCCGAAGGGCGGTTCATCGTTTTCATCGACGAGCTGCACACCCTCGTGGGTGCCGGAGCGGCCGAGGGAGCGGTGGACGCGTCGAATCTGCTCAAGCCGGCATTGGCCCGCGGCGAACTGCACGTCGTGGGGGCCACGACGCTCGACGAATACCGCAAGCATATCGAAAAGGACGCGGCGCTCGAGCGCCGCTTCCAGCCCGTCTTTGTGGGTGAACCCTCGGTCGAGGATACCATCGCCATCCTGCGCGGCCTGAAGGAGCGCTACGAGGTGCATCACGGCGTCCGCATCCGGGATGCGGCGCTCGTCGCCGCGGCGACGCTGTCGCACCGCTACATCGGCGACCGGTTCCTCCCCGACAAGGCGATCGACCTGGTGGACGAGGCGGCCAGTCGGTTGCGGATCGAAATCGATTCGCTCCCGCAGGAAATCGACGAGGTGGAGCGCCGGATCATCCAGCTGGAGATCGAGAAGGCGGCTCTGTCAAAGGAGAGCGACAAGGCATCGCGGGAGCGCCAGAAGGGCGTCAACGCCGAGTTGGCGGGGCTGCGCGAGCGCTCCACCGCCATGAAGGCCCAATGGCAGGCCGAGAAGGAAGCGATCACCGGTCTCCAGGGGAAAAAGGCGCAGCTCGAACAGCTGCGCATCGAGGCGGAGCAGGCGACGCGCCGCGGCGATCTGCAGAAAGCGGCGGAGATCAGCTACGGCCGGGTGCCCGCGATCGAAAAGGACATCGCCACCGTGGAGCAGCGGCTCGCGACCATCCAGAAGCAGGGGAAGTATCTCAAGGAAGAAGTGGATGCCGAGGACATCGCCGAAATCGTGGCGAAGTGGACCGGGATCCCGGTGGCGAAGATGCTGGAATCGGAAAAGGCGCGTCTCACCAAGCTCGAAACGGAGTTGAGCCGCCGCGTGGTGGGTCAGCCGGAGGCACTGGCGGCCGTGGCCAACGCCGTGCGGCGCGCCCGGGCCGGTCTCCAGGACCCGAACCGACCGACCGGGTCATTCATCTTTCTCGGTCCCACCGGGGTCGGGAAAACCGAGACCGCGCGGGCGCTGGCCGAGTTCCTCTTCGACGACGAAAAGGCGCTGGTGCGCCTCGACATGTCGGAATACATGGAAAAGCACGCCGTGGCCAGGATGATCGGCGCCCCCCCGGGGTACGTGGGCTATGAGGAAGGTGGCCAGTTGACCGAGGCGATCCGCCGCCGGCCCTACGCCGTCGTGCTGTTCGACGAGATCGAGAAGGCGCATCCCGACGTCTTCAACGTCCTGCTCCAGATTCTCGATGACGGCCGGCTGACCGACTCCCAGGGCCGGACGGTGGACTTCCGCAACACCGTCCTGATCATGACCTCGAACCTCGGTTCCCCCTACATCCTGGAGCACGGGACGGAGAACTGGGAGCAGGTCGAGACGAAGGTGCTGGAGCTGCTGCGTCAGAGCTTCCGGCCGGAGTTCCTGAATCGGGTGGACGACGTCATCATCTTCCGCCCGCTGGGCCGCGACGAGATCCAGCACATCGTGGAGTTGCAGATCGCCCGGGTCGCCAAGCTGGTGGAGGATCGCAAGCTCAAGCTCGAGGTCACCCCGGCCGCCAAAGGACTGATCGTGGCCGAGGGCTACGACCCGGTCTACGGGGCTCGCCCGTTGAAGCGGGCGATTCAACGCCTGTTGCAGAACCCTCTCGCCCTGGCCGTTCTGGAAGGGGCATACGGGGAAGGGGACAAGGTCAAAGTCGATCGGGCGAAAGAGGGCACGGCCTTGAGCTTCGAGCGGATCCCTGTCTCGGGCAGCCGCGAGCCGGTGCGTGCCTAGGCCGTCTTCAACGGCTGATCTCGCAGGGATGGAGGCCGCGCTCGCCGAGGCGAGACGGGCTCAAGTCGAGGGTGAAGTTCCCGTGGGCGCCGTGCTGGCTCGGGATGGCGCGGTGGTGGCTCGGGCCGGCAACGAGTCCGAACGCCGCCACGATCCCACGGCCCACGCCGAGTTCCTGGCCATCCAGTCGGCGCTGCGTTCTCTCGGCGCGGACCGTCTGAACGATTGTACCCTCTACGTCACCCTCGAGCCCTGCTCGCAATGCGCAGGCGCCATTGTCCTCGCCAAGGTGGGGCGCGTCGTCTTCGGCGCGTACGACGACAAGGCCGGTATGGCGGGGAGCGTCTTCGATCTCCTCCGCCATCCGGCCTTGAACCACCGCGTCGAAGTGCAGGGGGGCGTGCAGGCCGAGGCCTGCGGCGCGCTGCTCGTCGAGTTCTTCAGGGCGAAGCGGTGAGCGTGCTCCAGGCTGTCACCCTCGTCGCCGTTGTGACCGGCGGTTTCCACCGGGATTCGTTTCCGCCTCGCGTCCAGTACGCCATGAACGCACGCCTTCTTCCCGATAGCGGAATAGTGGTCGTGCGGGCCGAGCTGCGAGTTCCCGCAGCTGCGGTCGCCGGCCGCCCCTCCCTCGCGGTGGACCTGGAGGCTGGAAGCTGGAGCGGACATCCAACGCCTTTTCTGGTGGCCAAGGTGAGCGGGGTCGGCGGAGTTTCACTGATGGCCTTTCTCGAGCCCGACGGGTCTCACCTGGATGTTCCGCTGCGCCAGCTGCGCCGATCGGCCGATCAAGCCGCTGTGATCACCCTGGAATATCGTGCGGCGCTCGACAGCAGCGCTCGTCGACAGGTTGGCTACTGGTTGTTCGGGGGGGCAGACGGCCATGTCTGGTACCCGACCTTTCCGGATCTCCAGGGCGACTTCGCACGCTTCTTCGATTTCGATGTCACGATCGACGCACCGCAGGGAATCGCCGTCCTGGCGACGGGGGAGCCGGTCGACGGTCAGGCCGGCAGGGGAACGCCCGTGAGGTATCGGGCGCAGCACATCGAGGGCTTCGCACTGGCCTTCGATCGGAGTCTCCATGCGATCGCGGTTCAGCGGGAGGGGATCAGCGTCGTTGCCTTGGCACCGGATTCCCTGGCAGGCCGATTCCGTCTTGTCGCCGAGGAAGCGGCCGATGCGGCGGCCTGGTACCGACAGACATACGGGTTCTTCCCGCTCGCTCGGATCGGCATCGTACCTGGGTCTCCCCGATCGAGCGGCGGCTACCCGTTGCCCGGGATCTTCATGGTCCACCTCGGCAACCTGACCCGTCCGTTCATTCGAGCCATCACGGCCCATGAGCTAGGCCATTACTACTGGGGACTCTGGGTGCTCGAGGCGAACGCACGTCTCGACTGGCTGACCTTGGCCAACGGGATCTGGGCGGACCAATACCAGCTGGCGCAGCGTGAGAGCACCAGCGTCGAGTACCAGTGGCGCCGTTCACCCCTCGAATGGCTGCAGGGGTTCTTCACCGCCCAGGTGGGGAACTACGACCAGCGCCTGGGGTTGCCGGAAGCCAAGGTGGATTCGCTGGAGTACGACTACAACACCTACGTACGGCATTGCAAAGGCGCCACGGGGCTGTATCTCGTCTCGCGCCGCCTCGGATGGGAGAAGTTTCTCCAACTACAGCGCGATGTGTTGCGCGACTTTCGTGATCGCCCCCTGCCCGCCGACACCTTCGTCGCCCGGGTCATGTTGGCCGGCTACCCGGATGCCGGCCGTTTTTTCGCCGCGTGGATGCGAGGTGACGCCAGACTGGGTTATCAGGTGTCGCGCGTGACGCCGAGCCGGGATCCCTCCGCCGCGGTCTGGATCGTGTTGGAGAAGACCGGGACGGTCAGCTATCCGGTCGACGTGGCGGTGCGAAGCACGAGCGGTGCAGAGCGCCGCGTGAGTTTCAGAGGGGATTCCGCCCTGGATTCGATGCTCGTCCAACTCGATGCGCCGTTCGCCAGTGTGGCGGTGGACCCCGATGGCGCGCTGCCGATGTGGAACAGCAGCCACCCGGAGATCCGCCGTCTGTACATCGCGGCTCTGGACGATGCGGGGCAGGGTGAAGCGTTCGAAGCCCTCGCACTGCGGTTTCTGGCCGAGCGATCCGATCCGGAGCTGCGTGCGAGGCTCGTGAGCCGGCGGTTTGCCCTCGCGGACTACCGGCAAGCGGTCGAGCTCGCGGCGGCGCCGGGAGATAGCCTGATCTGCGACTCGCGCTGGACGTGTCGGGCCAAGGTGCTCGAGGCCCGGGCGCTGACCCGGCTTGGCGACGAGGACCGGGCGGCGGGGTTGCTCAACTCGATCCGATCTCCCGCGGCCGACAATGGCGCCGAGCGGCAGTGGCGCCAGGCATGGACCGAGTTGAGCCCCGCACGCCGATAGTCCGGCTCTCAAGGCGAAGCGGTAATCAGCTCCGGCCGTACGGTGAGGATCAGCGTGCCGCGCGGATCTTCGCCCACGTTCCCGAGGACGGCGGTCTTCCCGGCAGGAATCCCCACCTCAGTCGAGAAGCGAAGGTTCCGGCCGAACAGGTGGACCTCGAGGGGAACGGTCGCGCTGTCTCCCGCTCCCGCGACACGATGGACCCTGACCTCGATCGAATACGCGCCCGCTCCCAGTTGCTGTTGCACCACACCGTCCTCAGTCGTGCTGAAGATCCCCTCTTCCACCAATCGGTAGCCGCGAAACCGGAACAGCTTCCGCAGCGTGGCCTCGACGTCGGCGATGGTGGAATCGGTCTGCGCGGCGCCATCTGCCTGGATCAGGTGGACGGTCAGCCGGATCAACGGCCGCGGCCGATCGTACTCCGCGAGGACTCGCGCGATCTTGTCGAGATTGTCCGGAGTTTCCCGAATCGTGATCGAGCCCTCGGCCGGGGAAATGACGCCCTGCGCGCCGGGCCGGTCGGTGAAGACATACGGCTTGAGGATCATCTCCGCCTCGGGAGCCCTGAGGTAATGGAGCGCGAATGTCCGCGTATCGAGACGGGCTCCCCCAGGGCTACAGGCGCCAAAGGCCGTCAGGGTGGCGAGGATCGGGATAATGCGGGACTGCAGCATGGGCACTCCTCCTCTAGAAGAACCAGATGACGACGACATCGCTCGAATCGCTGTTCAGGACCGCCACGTTGCGCCCCGGTGGCGCCTTGACCGTGACGCCTCGATAGCCGGTCGCGGCATGGGCGGGCGCCGCCGTCATGCCGGGACCTCCTCCTTCGCCGTGCCGCATCACGAGGATGCCGGCGAGCACCGCCGCGGCGGCGAGCGGAGTTCCGGCCTGCCACACCCGGCGGCGCTGGCGTTGGCGCCGCTCGGCTTCGGCCCGCGCGCGTCGCGTGGCCTCCACCGCGTCCGGCGCCGGGACCGCCAGGCCGAGGCGCAACGTCGCGTCGGCCTCGAGGATCCGGTCGGCAGCCGTGCGGCAGCGTGCGCAGGTGGACAGGTGCCGAGCCAGGTCGGAGTCATGACTGCCCGCTTCTGCGAGCACGCCCGGGTCCGCCTCGAGGAGGAGACGCAGGGCATCAGTGCAGGTCATGCGCGGTAACCTCCCTCCTCCACGAGCTCCGGATACAGCGCCAGCAAGCGGGTCCGGATGGTCCGGCGCGCGCGGAACAGATGCGCCCGCACGGTGATCGGGTTCATGCCGAGGCGGAGAGCGATCTCCGACGGGGGAACGTCGTCCAGGTCGGCGAGCGCGAACACCTCACGTTGCCGGGGCGGCAGGTTGCGCAGCTCGTTGCGAGCGGCAGCGGCCAGGGACGCGCGATCCAGGTTGGCTTCCGCCTTCGGAGCCTCCGGAGCCGGGAGGGCCTCCTGCGCCAGGCCGTGGGTCATTCGCAGCCGGGCCCCGAGTCGGCGGCGCAGGCTGAAGGCCTCGTTGCGAGTCACCTGGTAGAGCCAGGTGGTGAACCGGGATCGCCCGGCAAAGCGCTCGAGACGTTCATAGACTCGCACCAGTACCTCCTGCGCCACGTCGGCCGCGTCGTCCGGATCGCCCAGGTGAACCAGACACCAGCGGTAGACGACCGGGTGGCAACGCCGCAGCAGCTCCTCGTGGGCGTCCCGATCACCGGCCTGGGCCCGGGGAACGAGGTCTGCTACCTGGTTTTCGAGCTCCTGGCTCTGGCTCAACGGCGCTCCGATGTCGCCCGGTGAATGTGACGCGGCTGGGCTCGAGGGCGTTTACCGAACGGGCCTTTAGGATATCCATCCTGGGACGAGCCTGCTGCCGCTAGCTTGCTGGGCACCGGCGCCCTGGTACGGCGGCTAAAGCCACCGCTCGGCGCCAGCGCCGAGCGCCGCCCTCAGGCGGCGAACGAAGGAGAGTCCGTATGTCATTCCGCACGATCATCGAACCGTTCCGCATCCACTCCACCCAGGCCATCCGGCACACCACTCCCCGGGAGCGGGAGGAGGCGCTGCGGCGTGTCGGCTACAACCTGTTCGGATTGCACGGTGACGAGGTGTTGATCGACCTGCTCACCGATTCGGGCACCGGGGCCATGTCCTCGCGCCAATGGGCCGCCATGATGGACGGCGACGAGTCCTACGCCGGGAGCCGCAGCTTCTACCGATTCCAGGAGGTGGTGCAGGACATCACGGGTCTTCGGGAGGTGATCCCCACGCACCAGGGACGGGCGGCGGAGCGGATCCTCTTTTCGGTGATGGTCAAGCCGGGGCAGGTGGTCCCCAACAACACGCACTTCGATACCACGCGCGCGAACATCGAGTATACCGGCGCCGAGGCTCGGGACCACGTCATCGCCGAGGGACGGGTGCCTGCAAAGCGGCATCCGTTCAAGGGAAATATGGACGTGGCGGCACTCGAGGCGACGATCGCGGAGGTCGGCGCCGCGCGGATCCCGCTCGTGATGGTCACGGTGACCAACAACTCCGGCGGCGGCCAGCCGGTGTCGCTCGCCAACCTGCGCGCGGTGCGCGCGGTGTGCGACCGCCACGGAATCCCCCTGTTTCTCGACGCCTGTCGGTTTGCCGAGAACGCGTACTTCATCAAACTCCGAGAACCGGAATACGCGGACTGGCCGGTCAAGAAGATCGCGCAGGAGATGTTCCGGTTGGTCGACGGCTGTACGATGTCGGCCAAGAAGGACGGGCTCGCCAACATCGGCGGGTTTCTGGCGATGAATGATCCGAAGATCGCCGTGCAATGCCGCAACCTGCTGATCCTGACCGAAGGGTTCCCCACCTACGGCGGTATGGCGGGCTACGATCTCGAGGCGGTCGCGACCGGCCTGGAGGAAGTTCTGGACGAGGACTACCTCAAGTACCGGTTGCGGTCGACCGCGTACCTGGCCGAACGGGCTGAAGCGGCCGGCGTGCCGGTGGTGCAGCCCCCGGGGGGGCACGCGGTGTATCTCGACGCCCTGGCGCTGTTACCGCAGATCCCGCGATCGGCGTACCCCGCCCAGGCCCTGGCGGTAGAGCTGTACCGGGAAGGGGGTGTGCGTGGGGTAGAGATCGGCTCGGTGATGTTCGGGAAGCGACACGAGGATGGGACGGAGGCGCCCGCGGCGATGGAGCTCGTGCGCCTGGCCATACCGCGGCGGACCTATACGCAGAGCCACGTCGACTACGTGGGGGAGGTCATCGCGGCGGTGGCGAAACGGAAGGCGGAGCTCAAGGGGTTCCGGATCGTCGAACAGGCCCCCTGGCTCCGCCACTTCACGGCGCGGTTCGCGCCGGCTTAGCCCTGCTTGGGCGGGGCCGGCCGTTCCGTGCGCTCTTCGAGCTTGGTGATCAGACGCTCGATCTCGCTGCGCAGCCGGCGCAGCGCCGGCAGCAGCTTCGGCTCGAGCTCGCGCTCGATCTCTTTGCCTTCCTTGATGAAATCCTTCATCACGTCGCGGAACCGGTCGGCCAACTCGCGCCACGTGGGAATGACGTCGACCTCGACTGGCGACGGCGGCGTCGGAGTGGGCGCGGTCTTGGTGGGCAAGGTTTCCATGGCATCTCCCTCCTGGTTACGAATAGTTACCCGTCCCCACTGAAACGGCGATGAGGCGGTGCGCAGGCGTACTTCATTTCTACGCACGCGGAGTCCGGGGGATTCACTCCGCTGGGAAGGCTATGAAGGACGCTTCACGTCTCGTTTCAATCCGTTTCATCCGATTTTAACAGCGTTGCTGGGGTAGCTCGTGAGCCTGCGCGGACTCCCTCGCCCTGGGCGGCTATGACCAAGGTGGACCGCAGGACCTTTCTGAGAAAGATCGGGATTCTCTCGGCGGCCACCGCCGCATCGGGGGCCGTGCCGGGGATGACTATGGCGGGGTCGCTGGGTGCGGAGGCGGCCCCCGACCCCGCGGACGGCGTCACGTGGAAGCGGGCCCCCTGCCGGCTCTGCGGTGTGGGCTGCGGGTTGCTCGTGGGGATCGCGCAAGGACGCGCGGTCACGGTCAGGGGGGACCCCGACTCCCCGGTGAGCCGCGGTCTCGCCTGCGTGAAGGGCTACTACTCGGTGCAGGCGCTCTATGGCCGGGACCGGCTCACCCGGGCAAGAGTGCGGAGTGCCGGAGGGTTAAGCGACCTCCCCCTGAGCGACGCGTACGATGTGGTCGCGCGCAAGCTGCGGGAGACGATGCAGCGCTACGGCAAGGACAGCGTGGCCATCTACGGATCGTCCCAGTGGACCATTCTCGAGGCCTACCTGGCCGGCAAGCTGTTCAAGGGGGCCCTGGGGACCAATAACGTCGAGACCAGCGCGCGGCTGCATGAGGCGGCGGCGATGAGCGGCCTGCAGAGCACGTTCGGTCTCGACGGGGCGGTCGGCTGCTACGAGGATACGGACCATGCCGACGTGTTCGTGCTTTGGGACATCAACCTCGCCGAGACGGATCCGGTCCTGTTCTCCCGCATGCTGGAACGCCGTCGGATCAACCCGGCGGTGCGGATCATCGACGTCGCGACGCGCACCACCCGCACCAGCTACGCCGCGGATCACTCTCTGCTGCACGCTCCGCATGCCGGCCTGGCGGTGGCCAACGCGGTCTGCCACGAGATCGTGCACCGCAAATGGATGCACCGGAGCTTCCTCGATCAGAGTGTCGCCTACAAGCGGGGGCGGACGGTCGCTGGTAACGGTGTAACGGCCGACGGCCTGCATCCCGAGGATCCGGTGGATGCGACGTGGGACGAGTTCTTGAATTTCCTGTCGGACTACACGCCGGAGCGGGGGGAGGCGCTGTCGGGGTTGTCCGCGGCGAGTATCCGCTGGCTGGCGTCGCTCTTTGGCGATCCGCTGAGCAAGGTGATGTCGGTCTGGGGCCGCGAAGTGAACCAGGATTTGTGCGGGACCTGGATGAACAACGCCCTCTACAACATCCATCTCCTCGTGGGGAAGGTGGCTGCTCCCGGCAACAGCCCGTTCGCCACGGCGGGGCAGCCGAGCGGCGGGTGTGCGGTGCATGACGCCGGATCGCTGGCGCACACGCTGCCGCGCGGGGTGGTCGGGAACGAGGAGGACCGCCGGCGGGCCGCCGAGATCTGGGCCGTACCGGTGGAGCGCCTCGCCGCAGAGGCGAAGGGGAGCGCGCTGTCGATCTTCCAGCGGCTGGAACGGGGGGAGATCCGGTTTCTCTGGATTCTCGCCACCGACCCGATGCTGAGTCTCCCGAACCTCAACCGGTATCGCAAGGCACTCACGCGGGGCGAAACCTTCGTGGTGGTTTCGGAGGCTTATCCCACCCCCACCACGGATCTGGCCGACGTCATTCTCCCGGCGGCAATGTGGTTCGAGCGTGAGGGGATCTATGCCAATGCCGAGCGCCGCGTGCAACATTTCGAGCGGCTGGTCGCGCCGCCGGGGGAGGCGACCGGCGACGCCTGGCAGCTGATCGAGGTCGCGCGGCGCCTGGGCTTCGACCAGCTGTTCCCCTACGACCGGGATCGGCTCGTGGAACAGGTGTGGGGGGAATACGGCCGCTTCCATGCCGATTCGACCACGGCGCTGCCGTCGGTCGCGGCGCTCCGAGGGCGTCCCGGTGTGCAATGGCCGTTCGTGGGGGGACAGGAGACGCGTTGGCGATACAACGCCCAGTACGACCCGGCGGTCTCCCGCGGCGCCCAGGCGTTCGACTTCTACGGGCACCCCGACCACCGGGCCTGGATCTGGTTACGGCCCTATCAGGCGCCGGCCGAGTCACCGGACCATGAGTATCCGTTCTGGCTGATCACCGGCCCCGTGCTCGAACACTGGGGAGGTGGCTCCATGACCCAGCGGATTCCGACGCTGCACGCGGCCCTGCCTCACAGCTACGTCGAGGTCAACCGCGACGACGCGCGCGAGCGCGGGATCCGCAACCGGCAGAAAGTCCGGTTGATCAGCCGGCGGGGCGCGGTGGAAGCCGAGGTGCGGATCGACTACCGGTCCCAGCCGCCGCGCGGCGTCTGCTTCGTGCCGTTGTTCGACGAAGCGCTGCCGGTGAATCAGTTGACCCTCGATGCCGCCGACCCCCATTCGGGACAGCCCGACGGCAAATGCGCGGTGCGGATCGAGCCCGCGGCGGCCCCGCCTGGCCCATGAGCGCCCCTTCGAACCATCCCCGTTTGGGCGAGATCTTCCTGGCGCTCTTTCTCCTCGGCTCGGGGGTCATCGCCGTGCAGGCGTTGCGGGTTGTCTGGAAGCGCGTGGCTGCCCGTCGCGAGGCCGCACCCCCGGCCGTCGCTCGGATCGTGCCGGCATTGCAGCCGATCGCAGCCGAAGCCGAGGTGTTCCGCACAGTCCCCGGCATCGTGGCGATCGAGCCCACGACCCCGCGGGAGCGCAGCGCGCACCCCCGGCGGCTCGCCACGGTGCATTTCCTCCGCGGCTTCGAGGGCGCGCCGCCGCGGATTCCGCACAGCCTGACCGCCGGGGAGTTTCGCACGTTCAGCTGCCGGACCTGTCACGAGCGCGGAGGCTACTCGCAGCGGTTCACGGCCTACGTGCCCCTGACGCCGCATCCCGAACGGGGGATTTGCCTGCAATGCCACGTCGGCGTGGACTCGGTCATCGGCGCCGAGGTCGCCGATTCGAACCCCAACCACCGCTGCCCGATGTGCCACGGCCCGAGTGGGGGCGCGCCGCGTCCCTCGGCCTCGCTCACCTGGGCGACGACGGCGTGGCCGGCGCTCCCCGCGCTCACGCCGGGTGAGACGCCGCCGCCGATTCCGCACGACCTCCAGTTTCGGGAGAATTGTCTCACCTGCCATGCCGGCCCCGCGGCCGTGGCCGAGATCCGGACCAGGCATCCGCACCGCGCCAATTGCCGTCAATGCCACGTGGCGTCGAACCCCGACGTCCCGGCGTTCGCCCGCGGAGGCCTCTGATGAGCATGCAGCGAGTCCGCGCGGGCGTGCTTGTGATGACGGGGCTCCTGGCCGGCTGCCACGAGCGATTACATCCGATGTGGGCGGAGTCCGCGGTATCGGCGACTCGCGCGCCCGTCGATTCCGTGACCGCGCAGCTCAACCGGACCCGCGAGCCCGGTGCCCTGGCAACCGTCGTCGCGGTCCCGGTCAAGCGGTGGACCGGACCCGGCGGCCAACCGTTCGAGGTCGCGCTGCGCAGCGCGGAGCGGGAGTCGGGACACGCGCGCACCTTCGGTACCATCACGTTGCCGATCGTCCTGCGGACTCGCTCTGCGACCCTGAGCCAGTATCCGTGCACCTCCTGCCACCTGGGCCGAAACGTCGTGATGGTGAACCAGCGCATCAGCGATGCCCACAACAATGTCCAGCCGGTGCACCCGAGCCAGACGGGGGCCGTCTGCTCGACCTGCCACGCCGCCGACAACGTCGAGCTTCTGGTGCTGCGGGGCGGCGAGCACGCAACGCTGGACGAGAGCTACCGGCTGTGCGGGCAGTGCCATTTCAAGGAGGCCGATGCCTGGGCGGGAGGAGGGCACGGCAAGCGGCTCGACGGCTGGCAGGGGCGGCGTGTCGTCATGGCGTGCACCGATTGCCATGACCCGCACCGGCCCGGCGTCGAACGCCGGATTCCTTTCCGCGCGCCGGAACTCGAGCGACCGGGGAGCCACAACCGATGACGGATCCCGGACCTTCCGGCGGGGAGGGCGGCGTGCTGCAGAAGCGCCTCGATCGCCGCGCCGCATTGGGCATGCTGCTCGGCGGCGCCGTGGTCGGCACCCAGGCGTTGAGCGCCTGTGTTCCCTTGAGCGCGGAAACGGATCAGCAGCGCGAAGTCCGGCTGCTCAAGTGGCAGGAGTACATCAAGAGGGACTACCGGTTCATGACCGAAGCGGAGCGAGCCGAGACTATCGCCCGCCTCGAGCGCCTGGCCAAGCTGCAGCGCGGTGTGGATATCTCGATTCAATCGACCGGGGCGCAGCCCGGCGTGATGTTCGGGTACGCCTTCAACATTTCGAAGTGCAAAGGGTTCCGGCGCTGCGTGGAGGCCTGCATCAACGAGAACAACCTCGATCGGCGGGCGGGGACGCAGTACATCCGCATTTTCGAGATGGAGGACGGCGAGGTCAACTTCGATCTCGCGGATGCGACCTTCCAGCACGAGGTCCCTGCCGAGGGACACTTCTACCTCGGAACGCAGTGCTTCCAGTGCGCCAATCCGCCCTGCACCCGGGTCTGCCCTGTCGGCGCGACCTGGCAGGAGCCCGACGGCATCGTCGTCATCGATTACGACTGGTGTATCGGGTGTCGCTATTGCATGGCTGCCTGCCCGTATTGGGCGAGACGCTTCAACTGGAGCGAGCCGGAGGTCCCGGTCGAGGAGTTGAACCCGAACCAGCATTATCTCGGCAACCGGGCCCGTAAGAAGGGCTGTGTGGAGAAGTGTACGTTCTGCATCCACCGGACCCGGCAGGGTCGTCTCCCGGCTTGTGCGGAAGCGTGCCCGACCGGCGCGAGAGTCTTCGGGAATCTCCTGGACCCGAACTCCGAGATTCGCTGGGTCCTGGCCAACAAGCGGGTGTTCCGTCTGAAGGAGGATCTGCAGACGGAGCCGCGCTTCTGGTACTTCAGCGACTAACGGCCGATGCACCTCATCCCCTTTCTGAGGACGGCGTTCGCCTCGGTGACCTCCGGGGATCGCCGCTATCACGTGTGGATGGGCGCGCTGACGCTGATCATCGGAGTCGGGGCGTACGCTTACTCCTTCCAGTTCCGGTACGGACTCGGCGTCACCGGGATGAGCGATCATGTCAGCTGGGGTCTCTACATCTCGAACTTCACGTTTCTCGTGGGCATGGCCGCCGCGGCCATGATGCTCGTGCTGCCCGCCTACGTGCTGGAGGACGTGGATTTCGGCCGGGCCGTCCTGATGGCCGAGGCGGTCGCCGTGGCCGCGCTGGTCATGTGCCTCTCGTTCGTGATCGTCGATATCGGCAACCCGCTCCGCGCGTGGCACCTGATGCCGGGCCTCGGCTATCTCAACTGGCCGCGCTCGCTCCTCGCGTGGGACGTACTGGTCGTGAACGGGTACCTGGCGCTCAACCTGTTCATTCCGTTCTACATCCTGTACAACCGCTATGCCGGGCAGGCCCCCCCGAAGAGCAAGTACCTCGTGTGGATGTACATCTCGGTGATGTGGGCCGTGAGCATCCATCTGGTGACGGCGTTCCTGCTGGCGGGGTTGCCGGCCCGGCCCTTCTGGAACACGGCCCTCCTGGGTCCCCGGTTCCTCGCTTCCGCGTTCACGGCCGGTCCCGCCTTTCTGCTGATGCTCCTGTATGTCATTCGGAGGACCACCGAGTACCCCATCAGCGACGGGGCCTTCTCGAAGCTCGCGATGATCACCACCATCGCGGCGCAGATCAACCTCGTGATGCTGATCTCCGAGCTGTTCTACAAGTTCTACTGGCCTACCGAGCACAGCATCAACGCCCGGTACCTGTTCTTCGGGATCGGGGAGCACCGGGCGCTGGTGCCGCTGATCTGGACCGCCATCGGGCTCAATGTCCTGGCCACGGTCGCGCTGATGATTCACCCGGTCCGGCGTAATCTCAACTGGCTGATGCCGGCGTGCGGCGCGCTGTTCGTCGGCATCTGGATCGAAAAGGGCATTGGACTCGTGATCCCCGGCTTCATTCCATCCCCGCTGGGCGAAATCGTTCAGTACACGCCCACCTGGGTCGAATTGTGTGTCACCGCCGGCATCTGGGCCCTGGGGTTGTTCGTCCTGACCGTCCTGGTACGCGTCGCGCTGCCGATCGAGCTGGGGGAGGTACGCAGCCCGCACGCCGGTCCGACGTCCGGGCCACAGATCATCCGCCCCCGTAGCAGTCGCGCGGGGCGCGAGACGATCCGGCCGGCGCGCACCCACTGAGGTGTTCGTGGTGATCAGTCCATCACTCATTCGAGGTTAGCGACATGACGAGACACAGGCCAATCGACTCGCGGTACCCCATGGCGGCGCTGGCCGCAGGGGTGATAGGGGCCGCTGGGCTGGCCGGGGCGCTGTTCCTCGCCGGCGTGGTGCCGCCTTTGGCGCTGCTCGCAGGCGCCGTCTTCGGAGGGCTCCTCGCTTCCTCCATCCGGTACGCCGACCAATGGGAGAAAGCGGTCGTGCTCCGGCTCGGCCGCTATCGGGGCCTGCGAGGCCCCGGGTATTTCGCGATCGTGCCCGTGCTCGACCGCGTCGCCTACACGATCGATCAACGGATTCGCACCACCGCGTTCGGCGCCGAATCGTGCCTCACCCGCGATACCGTGCCGGTGAACGTCGACGCCATCGCCTTCTGGATCGTGCGCGATGCCGAGCGCGCCGCACTCGAGGTACAGGATTACAACGAGGCGGTCATTCTCTCGGCACAGACGGCCCTCCGAGACGCGATCGGCAAGCACGACCTCGCGGAGATGATCCAGAGCCGGGTCGAGCTCGGACATGGACTGAAGGTGGCGCTGGAGCAGAAGATGGCGAACTGGGGCATTCAGGTGCAGTCGGTCGAGATCCGCGATGTGATCATTCCGACCGCACTCGAGGATGCCATGTCCCGGCAGGCCCAGGCCGAACGCGAGCGGCAGGCCCGCATCATTCTGGGAACGGCGGAAACCGAGATCGCCCAGAAGTTCGTGGAAGCGGCGAACGCCTATCGCGATCACCCGGCCGCCCTGAACCTGCGGGCGATGAATATGCTCTATGAGAGTATCGTCAAGCGAGGCTCGCTCATGGTGGTGCCGTCCGGGCTGGCCAGCTCCCTCAACGTTCCGTCACTGATGGGCACCCTCGGCGCTACCGGTATGATCCCTCACTCTGCCGGCCTGCTACCTCCCGACGGCGAAGGGGAACCGGCGGCCACGGCGGCGACACCTCCAAAGACGCCTTAAGCCCGAAGGGCCTGCGGCGGTCCCTTGGCGGGGCTCTCACCCCGCCTAGGGGATCGCCCGCCCGTGGCACGCCGAACACGTCTCGGGGTTCTTCCGCTTGAGCCGCTCGGCATCGAAGCCAGGGCCGTGAGGATTGAAGTGCCGGGTCTGCGCCGAGTGGCAGGTCATGCAGTCCTTTTCGCTGTGGCAGGTCACGCAGCTTTCGAGGTTGAACCGCGCCGCACGACCGTGATTGAGCAGGAAGGCGTTGCCGGCATCGTGATACTGGCCCTGCAGCAGACCGTTATGGGACTGGAACCCCGACCGGACGTGACAGTCGGTGCAGAAGGCCTGGGGATTATGGCACTGGCTGCAGTCGTTGCGACGCCCGTAGGCGGCCGCCGGATGACCGGCCAGGAAGCCGGCCGGGTGGAAGGTGCCGGTGGATCCGGCGTTGGGTCGGTGGCAGTCGAGGCACTCCGACCGCGCGTGACACGCATTGCAGCGCGTGAGATCGGCGCTGGCCGTCGGCCCGTGGCGGGCGACGAACTTGGGGGAATGCCAGTCGGGCAGATGGCGCTGGACCTGGGCCCCGGCCGAGCGCCCCGGGCCCGCGGGCGGTAGTGCTGCGGCAACGCTCTCCCCCGTGGTGCGGTGACAGGTCGCGCAGCTCTCCCGGGTGTGACAAGTCGCACAGTATCCCGGGGCACGTCGGCTCGCCTCCCCGTGCGAGCGTTGAAAACCGCTCTTCTGATGGCTCGCTGGAGGACGGAGTGCGACGGCGATCGCCGTGGATCGCGGGTCGGAGCCGAGGGCCTGAATCACCGGCACCTCGGGCGCGTTCACGTGGCACTGGAGGCAGAAGTCCCGGGCGTGACAGGTGGCACAGCTGGGTGCGATGGCGAAGCTGCGTGATTCCGCCTGCACCGGTTGGGCCAGCCGGCCGTGGCCCGTTTCGGTCATGAAGTCCGGAGCGTCGTGCGACGACGGTTTCGGGAAACCTGCGATCCGCTCGCGAGTCAGTCCGGTGGCCTCGGGGAGCGGCAGATGGCAGGTGGCGCACGCGGTGTCCGGAGCCTGGCGATGCGGCGCCAAGATCCCGTGGCAGTCGAGACATCTGGCCGGGATTGGTCTGGCCACCTGCATCCAGGGCGCTCCCTTCTCCCCGTGACAGTTCATGCAGGCGAGGCTCGTGTCGGTCCCGGCCCTGGTGCGGAAGGCGCGCGCATGCCCCTGGTGGGTGAACCGCAGATTGGTGGGCGTGCGCGCGGGAGGCGAGTACTCGATGACCTTCTCGACCTGCCCGTCGTGGCAGTTTTGGCACGCCGAGATCGCGGGCCAGAACGGCGCGCCAGGGGTCGCGGCGCCGGCGTGGCAGACCTGGCACGCCGGGAACACCTTCCGGTGCTTCCAGTGATCGAACTGTGGGGCCTGTGCCGAAGCGTAGGCGCCCGCAACGGCGCTCCACATCGTCACACCCGCGAGCAGCCGAAAGTGGCTCATTGGCTCTCCGGGGGGGGGGCCGGGGCGCGGACCGGCGGCGGGAGGGGCGGGCCATCGCCGCCCGATCCGAGTAACCAGGAGACGGAGGCCGACAGCCGAACCTGATTCCAGTCGAAGGCGGAGGCGTCCGGGCGATCGCGCAGCTCGGCGTATTCGGTGGCGTTCGCGCTCACCCTGAGGCGCGACGTGGGACGGAGGTCGGCCTGGAGTCCGAACCAGTTGACCTCGCTCTGCTCGTAGCGGAACTCCAGGGGGCGCACCTGGCGACCTCCGGCAGCACCGAGGGTGAAGCGCGCCGAGGGTTGCCAGGTGAGGTTGAGGCTCCAGCCATTCGAGGCGGCGCCGGGGCCGAACTCGCGCTGGTAGTCGCCGGCGCCGGACCAGTCTCTGGCGATGGCGACGCCGATGCCACCGCTCCAGCGCCAGCCGTCCTGCTCAACCGGTTGCAGCGGGGTTTCCGCCGCCGGATCATCGTACCAGTAGCGCTCGCCGGAGCCGTGCAGGTCGAGGGCGGGAACCGGCGTCATCCAGATCGAGCCGTCCACGGCGGTGTAGGGGACGGGACTGAAGACCCCCCAGATCGTCCAGAGGTCGAAGTACGGCCGATACCGCCGCGCGCCCGCCGTCGCACCCCAGCGTGGGCGGCTGTAGCCCAGGTGCGCATCAGAGCTTCCCCAGAACCCCCGGGCGATGTCGTAGTCCGCCCCTCCACTCAAGTTCCACCCAGCGACCGGTCGCAGGGACGCGCTCATCGCCACGCGCTCCGAGACGAAGTTCCGCGTTTCACGGTCCACTTCGCGTTGATATTCCAGATGCAGCTCACCCCGGGAGAATTGCCAGGCGCCATCGGCGCCCGCCACCAGTTGGCGCTTCTGGGGCTGGAAGTCGTCCAGGGGATTGAGAGCCGGGCTCGTCACCGGGAGTGCCACCCCGCGGGCCAGACCGAGGCCGAGATAGCCGTCGGCGGAGAGCCCCCAGGCACGGTAACTGGCGCTGACGAGACCCCCGTCAAACCCGGTGTATCCCAGCCGTCCGCGCACGACTTCGCGGCCCACGCGTCCCGAGAACCAGTCGCGGGCGTAGTCGAGGTAGGCCTCGAGCAGCTGGAATGCCGGCGCGGTGCCCGGCCACACGCCGGCGGCATCGCCTAGGTCCATGCCGAGCCGGGCATCGCCGTGGAAACTCAGGCCGTGGATGCCGAAGCCCCAGGCTGTGAGGTCGGTGCCAAAGACGAGCGGAGCGCCATGTTGCTCGAGCCCAGGGCGGTAGAACTCGCAGTAGGCCGCACCTGGCGCGCAGCTGACGGCATAGCCGTCGGGGGTCTGGGGACCCCCGTTGGGGCCGGTGACCACCGATCCCAGTGGGATGCTGTCGAGCAGGACACCGCGGTAGGCGACGCTCTGAGCGCGGCTGTCCACTCGCAGCAGATACCCCTGGCCGCTTGCGGTCCCCCAGGCGGCCAGCAGCAGCGTCAGGAGCACCGCATCATGCGCCCGGCGGTTCATGGGGTCCCCGTCTGCGTGAGCTGGTGACGGAGCTCCTCCGGGCTCCAGAGGAAATGACAGTTGGTGCACGGCTTCGGTGCGTGGTGGTCTTGAGCCTGGTCATGGCAGACCAGGCAGAAGGACCGGCTGGGCACGAGCATCGCCACCCGGGATCGGGTGTGACAGGCGTCGCACCCCATGTGGCGGAATCCCGGAGGCTCGTGCGCGGCTGTAATCGCTTCAGTCTTGTGGCAGGTGGCGCAGCTTCGTGCGGGTTCGTGATGGTCGCCGTGGCACGCGTGACAGGTGAGGACACTGTCCGCCGGTTCCAGGGATGGCGAGTCGATATGGCAGCGGGCACAGCCCAGGCGGAGGTGCTTCCCATGGGGGAAGGCGACCGACCGGGTCCGTGTCGCCTGTCCCGGCACCGTGATGCCCACCTGGACCGTGATCGGTGAGGCCAGAGCGTCGGGCATGTGACAGCGACTACAGTCGGCGGGCCCCGCGTCTTGATGGTGGCAATTCTGGCAGCCACGGGGCGGCTCGAACGTCAGGCGACCACGGTCCCCGGTCGGCAGGTGGCATCTGAGGCAGGGAATCGTGGTGTGACGAGAATGAGGAAAGGAGTCGGTCGGGGCTTCCCTCTGGAAGGCGGGCCGCTTGCCGGGTTGCCGGTCCGGGATCACGAATCCCACCGGCAGCAACAGAAGCGCCGCCCCGACAAGCGAGTGCTTGGCGGGGCGGCGGGAACGAGCGGGCAGGGGACCGCGCATCAATCAATGGAACGATGCGCTCATGACGGCCCGTTGGGTCTTCGGAGCCACCCGCAGCTGACCGCTCGTGATCGCGCCCTGGACTTCCGCGAGTACGGCGGGCGGGGGCGCCGGCAGGAACCCGCTGTAGTTCGTCAGCAGGTCCGCGATCGACGACTGCAGCAGGGCCCGGTAAAGGAAGGGATTGTGCACGCCGTGCGAGCCGTCCGGGTGACCGGTCAGATCCTCGCCCAGGAGCATCGCATTGAAGAGCGCCCCCTTGGCCGGGGTGAGGCGGAGCGCATTGGGCTTGTCCACCAACGTGTCGAACACCAACTCAGTCGGGGCGTTCAACAAGACCTTGGGTAGGTACCCAGTGTCGGTCGGATAGGCGTCGAGCTTTTGGTTGTGATTCAGGTCCACCCACAAGGTGTTGATGTAGCCGTCCCGTTCAGTCCACATTTGATTGAGGCGCTGCACCGCGACAGCCTCGGAGCCGTGGCACCCGGACTGGGTGCAGGCTCCCCAGGACCGACTGGGCTCGTCATAAGGGCAGGAATTCGTGTAGCTCGTGTCGACAATCGGCGTCGGCGATTTCTGCATGAGGCACGGCACCGGGTGGAAGGTGTGGCCGCTGAAGGCGTAGGGATTCCCGGCGGGGTCGACCCCGGTGAGCTTGTTGACGTGGCAGCCGGCGCACAGCCCCGGATTACTCGCGGATCCGTGCGTCGAGAGAATCGCCGTGGTGTCGTAGATCGTGCCGGGGGGGAAGTATCCCGCCGTGCCGAACAGCACCGGTCCCTGAGAACCGTGAGGCCCCCGGCCGTTCGTGGGCGTCGCCTCGGAAATGCGGTTGTGACAGTGCGTGCAGAGATTCCGCTCCAGTACGGGCTCGCTGATCGGAAAGCGCAGCTGGCCCTCCAATGGCTTTCCGCTGGCGTCCTTCGCGCTGCCGTGCGGGTCGTGGCAGACGGCGCAAGTCGTCGGCACGAGGGTGGAGGTCCCCAACTCTTTGTAGACCGTGTTCACCCCCCAGGCCGCTAAGGCCCCCTTACCCTCGTGGCAGGGCTGGCACTCCGCCCGGGGTGAAGGGGTGGGGTTGAGCTGTCCGTGGCGTGAGGCGAGCCATTCCTTCAAGTAATCGTGATTGCGTGACGGTCCGGCGCCCTGGTGGCAGGCTCCGCAGCCGGAGTTCACGATTGCGGCGGTATCGGTGACCGCCGTGGTTGGATACACCATGATGCTGGGGATCGGACGGTTGGACGCGATGCTGGGATTCTCCACATGCGTGAAACCGGGCCCATGGCAGTTTTCGCATTGCACGTCGTAGTAGACGTTGGTCTTGACGGCGTCGTAGCCGACGTTGGCGGGCGGCTGATTCCCTCGGGAGTTGACGGTATGGCAGCCTTCGCAGAAGGACTGCGCTAGGCCGCTTCCTTTCAGCGTGGCCCAGGCCATGGAGTGCTTGGTCTGGATCCAGTCCCCTTGTTGTCCGACGTGGCAGTTGCCGCAGGTGGTCTGAGTCTGGGCTTGATCGTAGTAGCCCAGAAACCCGCTGGCGGCGTCGGGAGGCGAGTTGAACAAGGGGCGGTCCTGGTAGACGGTCTCGGTGCACGCACCGAAAACGACCAGACCGGAGAAGACGGCCAGACGACGGAGCAGCCTCGACATGGTATCGACCCGCGCTGAGGGTGATCGGTGGACCAGCCCAATTGGCGACCGCTCGACAATAGGATGTGGCGAGTAACGAGTCCGGAAAGAATTCTTGAACAGCTCTTCACAGACGATTCAGGCCTTTTACAGTGGTCGTTGAACGGCCTGTGGTTGCGCGGCGATCGTTTTCCGACTGAAGCAGTCGGTGATGCTCGGCGGTGGGTCGGATGAACGAAATGGCAGCTACAGGCCGTCAGAGCGAAGCTTGGCGTACAACAGCTGGTCGGTCACCTGCCCATACTTGATGGCGCTCTCACGCATTCGCCCTTCGAGCCGGTAGCCCACCCGTTCCAGCACGTGAATCGACGCCGTGTTACCGGCAAAGGGTACCGCCCAGACCCGGCGCAGCTCCGGATGCTGCTGAAATACATACCCGGTCACCGCCCTCAAGGCGGCGGTCGTCAGACCTCTTCCCCAGTACGCCACGCCGATCCAGTAGCCGATCTCCGCGCCGACCCGTTCGACATCGGTATGCAGCGTGTACCCGATCCCCCCCACGGCCTCGTCGTCCACGGCGATGGCGAAAAAGGTGCGGGGCCGCTGTCGGTCGACTTGCGTGAGGAACGCGTCGGCATCCGCGAGGGAGTAAGGGTGCGGGAAGGCGTCCCGCAGATTCCGCGCGATGCGAGCGTCGTTCGCGTGCCGGGCCAGGGAGGGGGCGTCCTCGAAGCGCCAATCGCGCACGACGCAGCCGGGCAGAGTGATCTGCATCAAGCGAAAGATAGCCGGCACTCGGGGCCGCGCTGTCCGTCCGCCGGCCCCTCGCGCGGTCGAGGCGCTCGGGCTACACGAGGTCTGCGAGCCCCGCCGTCCGCAGCAATCGGGCGTAGCGGGGATCGCGGGCCAGACCGTGGCAATCGTAGGGGAGATCGCTCAAGACCCGACGGAGGCGCCCTGGGCGGCGGTGGTACGCGCGCTCGACCCAATCCATGGCCTGCTGCCACTCACCCAGCTCGGCCAGGAGAATGATGATGCGGTCGGACAGCTGCCGGGTCGTGCCGCGATCGATGAGGGGATCCTCCTGCTCGGCGCGCGCCAGCAGCGCGGCCAGGTCCCGGCGCCTTGTTCGGGGCTCATGTAGGCCACCGTGCCGACGATGGTCCCCGTGACGGTCAGGGCCTGGCTCGAACGGTTGGGCCGGTCGACCCGGGCGATGCCGAAGTCGGCGAGCAACGCCCGCCCCTCGTACCAGAAGATGTTCTCGG
>DATJXC010000050.1:0-15633 GCA_035500495.1 Gemmatimonadales bacterium | reverse complement strand
CCCTTGGCGTGCGGGAGAAGTTCGGCGTCCCGCCGGAGCTCATCCCCGACTACCTGGCGCTGGTGGGCGACGCCCAGGATGGGTACCCGGGGATCGCTGGAATCGGCAAGGTGACCGCGGCGCGATTGCTCACCCAGTACGGACCGATCGAAGCCTTCCCGCCGGAGGTCCTGGGCGATGGCAAGGAGCGCGCGCTCCTCTTCAAGAACCTCGCGACACTGCGGACTGACGCGCCGCTGTTTCAGAGTGTGGCTGCGCTGCAGTGGCGTGGGCCCAGCGAGACATTCGAACGGTGGACCGAACGGCTCGGTGCTCCACGTCTGCTGCAGCGCAGTCGGGCAGGCCATTCCCGAGTCAGAAGCAATTGACGGCAATCCCGGAGACTCAGCGTATGCATAAGGGCAGGCTCGAGGCATTCAGCGACGGTGTCCTCGCGATCATCATCACCATCATGGTCCTCGAGCTGCACGTGCCGGCCAGAGCCGACCTCGCGGCTCTGGGCGCCGTAGCGCCCAAGCTGCTGATCTATCTGTTGAGCTTCGTCAACCTCGCCATCTACTGGAACAACCATCACCACCTGCTCCAAGCCGCGCGGCGCGTGAGCGGGGTTGGCCTCTGGGCGAACCTGCACCTCCTGTTCTGGCTGTCGCTCATCCCGTTTGTCACCGACTGGATGGGTGAGCACTTCGCTCCCCTCTCCGTGGCGGCCTACGGCGTAGTGCTGATTTCGGCCGGGAGCGCCTACTACTTGCTCGAGCGCGTGCTGCTGGCGTCGCACGGCCCCGACTCGCTGCTCGCCCGGGCGGTCGGCCGCGATGCGAAGGGCGTGGCGTCCCTCTGCATTTACGCCGTCGCGGTGGGGCTGGCGTTCGTCGAGCCGTGGCTTTCCTGCGGGCTGTACGCAGTCGTCGCCCTGATGTGGTTGGTGCCCGATCGACGGATCGAGCGGTTGCTCGAGACGGAGGGAGGCGGGTAGCACCGACGGCCACCCTCGAAGGGGCGCCACGGAGGTATCTTCTTCGGCACTTCAAAGGAGCCGGGCGATGGGGAAGGGCACGATCGCGATTCTCACCGGGGGCGGCGATGTCCCCGGTCTCAACCCCGCCATCCGCGCGATCACGATCCGCGCGCTGCGCGACGGCTACCAGGTGGTCGGCATCCGCCGCGGCTGGGGGGGGCTCGTCGACTACGTGCGCGACCCCAAGGCGGACAACAGCGAGAACGTGCAGCCGCTGTCGGAGGCCATCGTCAACCGCGCCGGGCGCACCGGCGGCACCTTTCTTCACACCTCGCGCGTGCGGCCAAGCCACCTGCCGCGCGAGCGCGTGCCGCAGCACCTGACGGGGTACGTCCAGCCGATCAACGACGTGACCAAGGACATCCTGAAGAACCTCGAGCACATCGGCGTCGATGTGCTGATCCCCATCGGCGGTGACGATACGCTGAGCTACGGCAAGCGGTTGCACGACGAGGGGGTGCACGTCGTCGCCATCCCGAAGACGATGGACAACGATGTCTACGGCACCGACTACTGCATCGGCTTCAGTACCTGCGTGACCCGCACCATCGAGCTGACGCACCGCCTGCGCACCTCGGCGGGGTCCCACGAGCGCTTTCTGGTCATCGAGGTGTTCGGCCGCTACGCCGGCTTCACGGCGCTGCTGCCGACGATGGCGGGGGCCGCCGATCGCTGCGTGATCCCCGAGCACCCGGTGGACGTCGAGCGCCTGGCCGAGCTGCTCACCCTCGACCGCAACCGCAACCCGAGTCGCTACGCCGTGGTGCTGGTGTCGGAGGGCGCCCGGTTGACCTCGCACGATGGCATGAGCTTCGAAGGCGAGGAAACCGACATGTACGGGCACCGCAAGCTGGGTGGCGTGGGGGATCAGATCGGCGCGGCGCTCAAGGAATCGTCCCCGAAATACAACAACGGCCGGCGCATCGACGTCGTGAACCAGCGCATGGGCTATCTGGTGCGCTCCGGCGATCCCGACGCTCTCGATTCGATCGTCCCGATGGCGTTCGGCAACCTCGCCCTGGATCTGGTCGTCCGCAAAGAGTACGGGCGCCTGGTGAGCATCCACCGCGGGTTCTATGACAGCGTCCCGATCACGAGCGTGACGTCGGACAAGAAGGTCGTCGACGTTTCGAAGTACTACAACACCGACCGGCTCCGGCCGATCTACGAGTTCGATGGCGCGCCGCTGTTCATCATGACGAGCGATTGAGGCTCTACTGAGCCAAACCGATCTGCTTCAGGAAGGTCTGGTTGTCCGATGCACCGCGATGTTGGTATTCGGTGCGTAGCCGAACATCCCCTTCAGATCGTCGGTGTGCTTGGCGATCCCGTTGGTCTCGTGCCCGTCGGGCCACGTCACCACGATGTCGCTGGCGTGACTCTCCCCCAGCCGATTCCACTTCTGGCCATGGCTGTCTCCTGTTAGTGAAAAGTTGTTGGTCGGCCTGCGGCCTCAGCGCAAGAATTGTGCGTCGAGGTCGTTGAGCCATGTCTTGACGTTCGACCCAGTCGCGTTGGTCAGCATCACCGTGGCGACCCCCTGGTCGGGATACAATCGCATCATGTTGTGGAACCCGCCACCGCCGCCCTCCTTATAGTAGAACCGGGCGCCCGCATTGGACTCGATGTGCCAGCCCAGGGTCATCGCGATGGGTGTGCCGCCGCGCGTGTGTTGCGGTTCGTAGAACAGCGCCCGCGTCGAGTCGCTGAAGAGACGGGAATGGGACAGGAGCTGGTCCTGAAGGAACCGCCCGAATCCCCTGGCCGTCCCTACCAGTCCTCCGAACGCCGCTCCGTTCACGTAGTGGCTGCGGATCGACAGCCAGCGCCCGTCGTACTCCCCGATCAACGCTGGGTCGATCAAGAACCGCTTGGCGAGGTTCGTGAGCGAATACTTCTCCAAGTAGCCGGTCGCGTGCCTGGCCGGATCGGAGATGGTGTAGCCCAAGTCCAGCGGCATGAGGCCGAGCGGACGCAGCAGGTGCGCGGTGACGTATTCGGGAAACGGCGCGCCCCCCGCCCGCTCCACGATGCGCCCCAGCAGCCAGTAGCCGATGTTCGAGTAGGCGTACTTGGAGCCCGGGGTGAAGGCGAGGGCTCCGTGCCGTTGCATGACCTCCGCCAGGGCCGGCCCCTCATCGAAGGTCGCGTGCTGCGCGGCCGCATGCACCCAGCGCAGCGGAATCGGATTGGGGATGCCCGAGGTGTGCGCCAGCAGCTCCCGCACGGTGATGGTGGATCCGTAGGGAATCGCATCCACATACCGGACAATGGGGCTGTCGAGTCCGACCTTGCCCGCCTCGACGAGCTGGAGCACCGCCGCCGCGGTGATGGTCTTGCTCATCGAGTAGGCCATCATGGTCGTCGCCGAATCCATCGGCCGCCGCCGGGCCAGGTCCGCCCAGCCACCGTCGTACTCGAACACGACGCGCGTGGAGTCCACCACGAGGTACTGAATTCCGGGCGTCCGCGAGTCGGCGACGAGGGCGTCCAGATAGGCGCGGGCGCGCTCGCTACGGGTGGGAATCCGATCGTTCATGGTGGGCCCGCACGCCCAGAGGACAAGGGAGAGCTGGAGCAGGGAGCTCCGTCCCGCCTGGATGACGGTCACGGCGAGCTAACCTACGCGCGTTTGGGAGCCTCGGAAGTGCGGCGGCCCAGGACGCCACCCGGTTGTCTGGCGGCTGTTTCGTCCCAAGTTGCAGCGTAGGGTCCAGCTCCAGACGCGCGCCAGTGCTTTTTACGCACTTGTGACACGACATCCGCAACCTTCCCGGCCGCTCACGCGTCTTACCTGCATCACATCGCGAACGTCGCGTTGCGAGAAGGAACACCTTGAGCGTAGGGAGGCACGGTATGCGCATCACGCTGTTGCTCGTCGCCGCCACCCTCGCCGTCGGGATTCCCACCGTCGATTCGGGACGCCGGCCCCTGGGCCGCGCGCCGCAGCCGCTTGTTGATCCCGCCCCGTCAGGAAAGGTCTGGTTCGGCGGGACCCTGCCGCCTGTCGTCATCACAGTGCCGGCAGCGACGGATTCCTGCCCGGCGACGCGGCATCAAAAGGCACACGCCGGCGATCGCGCCACGAAACGGGGATCGCGGTGAATCCGCGTCCCGCGCTACGTCCGACGACCCTGTCGCCTCCCGGCGGATTGCTGCGGCCCGCGCCGGGGCCGCCGCTCCGTTTGGATACGACTCTCATCGAGACGAGCCGCCGGCCGCTGGTGGCGAGATTTCTGACCGGAGCATCCGTCGCGTTCCTGACGCATGTGCTGGTGATCGCCGCGATCGTGTATGCGACCGTCGATGCCCGGCGCGGAGTGTCGACGGTCAGGGTGGACACGACCATGGTGTACCTCGATGCGCCGCGGCCGGCGCCTTCGCCTCCTGTGGCTGCGCCGGCACTCGAGGTCCCGCTTCAGGGGTTTCAGACCGTCTCGGTTCCGACGCTGGTCCCGGCCGACATTCCACGGATCGACCTGGCAGAACACTTCGATCCCAGGGATTTTTCGGGCAAGGGCGTGGAAGGCGGGCGCGCGACCGGGGCCGCCCTCGCGGGGAATGAGGTGTACACGGAGGCCACAGTGGACGAGCAGCCGGAGCTGCTCGCGACCGCACCGCCACCCTATCCGGCGCTCCTCAAGGAGGCCGGGATTCAGGGCCGCGTGATCGTCGAGGCCATCGTGGACACCACCGGCCACGCCGAACCGGCATCCATCAAGGTGCTGCGCAGCTCGAATATCGGATTCGAGCGTCCGGTGATCCGCTGGATTCAGGATGTCCTGTTTCGCCCGGCGCGGCGTGGCGGGCGACCGGTTCGCGTCGTCGTCAACCTGCCGGTCGACTTTTCTTTGACCTCGGGCGACTGATGCCAAGGCGGCCCGCTCAGAAGAGCCGCCCGAAATTGGTCGTCAGTCCGATGAACAGTTGGTCCTGGGTATCGCCGGTGGCGCCGTAGACTCCCCCGGCATCGAGGACCGCCCAGTGGGTCGCTCGGAACGTTGCGGCGCCGAGCACGCCCGCCAACTCCGGGCCCGCCCCTCCGGCGGTGAGGCCGAACGTTTCGAGCGTCAGCCCGTAGCGGCCGCTGCCGATCGCCGCGGCCCAGCTCAACGAGAAAAACCATTGCGGCTTGCCCTCGCCGATCCCCGCCGGCCCAGCGTTGACGTCGAGATGCCAGGTTGCGGATAGATTGGTGCTCAGCACCCCGACGAAGCTCCCCAGGACGTGGCCCGACCCCAATTGCTCCGAGGCACTCCCCGTGGGGACCGAGACCGCCGACACCAGTGCCAGCGCCGTCCGCCGGGACACGTCGGTCCGCAGCTTCCAGGCGGTGCCCAGATCTCCGAGACCGTGGCCGCGAGGACCACGCGCATAGAGCGGTCCGAACAGAGCGATCTGGAGAAACGGGGTGACGCCGAATTTCAGGTTGACGTCCCAGCTCGTGGCCTCCTGGAGCGATTGCGTGCCACGGGTTGAGAGTCCCTGCTCGAGCTCGACAAACCCCGGAGCTACGGCGTACGCGTGCGTTGCAAAGGTGGGGCGCTCGGGGTTGGCGTCGCCGGGGGATGCCGTTTCGGCCTGCCCGGCGGCGGCGCGCGTTCTCCAGATCATCAGGCCCACGAGGATGAGGCGACACACCCTCCGAAATCGAGCGGGCCGACCCGAGTCTCTGATCATTTTCCGTTCCTGGTCGTGTTCTCGGGACGCAAGCTACTGCGGGTTCGTTCGGTTCGCCGAAAAGCACAACACCTCCCGGCGATGCCTGGCGGCGTCGGCGGGAGGTGTTGATCAGGAAAACGGGATTAGGCCTGGGCGAGCGGTCGCGTCAACTCGGCGTCGATCGCGATCTTCACCTCGTGGCCGACGGCGACGCCGCCGGTCTCGAGCGCCTGATTCCAGGTCAGCCCGAATTCGCGCCGGTCGATCTTCCCCGTCGCATGGTAGCCGAGGCGTTCGTTCCCCCACGGGTCGTTGGCGCGGCCCTCGAGCGTCACGTCGAGGGGGACCTCGCGAGTAACGCCGCGGATCGTCAGGTCACCGATCAGGCGGAAATGCCCGGTCAGATCCCCCTCGACCCGGCGTGCCCGGTAGGTCATCGCGGGAAAACTGGGCGCGTCGAAGAAGTCCGGCGAGCGTAAATGCGCGTCGCGCTGCTCGACTCCCGTGTCGATCGTGGCTACCGGTATGGTCACCTCGAGGGCGGCCTTCCCGGGATTCTCGAGGTCGAAACTCGCCGCGCCGGTGGCGTTGGCGAACCGTCCTTTGACGTTCGAAATCATCAGGTGCCGCACCGTGAACTCCACGTCGGTGTGGGTCGGGTCGATCTGCCAGGCCGTCCGTGGCTGGGCCGCCAATGTCGTCGTCATGGTCACTGCCTCCATCATGGTTAGTGCTGCATAGTTGCATACTGGATGATGCATTACTGAACTACTGGTTCAAAAAAAACCCACTACTTCCCGGAGCCCAATGCGCCCACCAGTGCAGTCCGCTCAGGGCCGGGGAAGGCCTTCGCAAACTCCTGCTGTACCTTGGCCAGCTGCTCGGCGCCGGCCTGCTGCCGCGCCTTTCCTTGGTCGGTCAACTCGGCCCGGATGCGGCGCCGATCGGACCCATGATTCGCACGCCGCACCAGGCCCTCCGCCTCGAGCCGATCCATCAACTGGGTCACGTTGGAGCGCACACAGTGAATCCGGTCTGCCAGCTCTCCCAGGGTCAGGGCCCCCCCGGCGTTCACGAGTTCGGTGAGCACGCTGAGCTTGGGAGGGGACAATTCAACGCTGGCCATGGCCGCTTCCAGCCGATCCTCCCACTGGTGCGCCGCCTGGAGCAGGGTATTGAGCGCCTGATCAGGTCCTGGGATATATTTCACGCCTGTACTATACATGTATACTCGATGCGGGTCAAGGGGGACGCATCTTCATGCCGAGGCTTAACTTAAGGAACGATGAATCCGATCCTCGCGGGCGTACTCGGGGCAAGCCTGCTCATGGCAGTGCTGTGGGACGCCTTCGAGACGATCATCCTGCCGCGGCGCGTGCACCGGCGCTTCCGGATCACGCGCTTGTTCTACAAGACGACCTGGAGGGTGTGGCGCGGCGCGGCACGGCTCGTCGCGCACCGCCGGCGCGAGGAGTTCCTCGCGGTCTATGGCCCGCTCTCGTTGCTCATGCTGCTCGGTCTCTGGGCCACCGGGATCGTGGTCGCGTTCGGGATCCTGCAGTGGGCAGCGGGTTCGGGGATGTCGCTGACGGGGGGCGCGGCGGGGTTTGCCTCGGACGTGTACATGAGCGGCACGACGTTCTTCACGCTCGGGCTCGGCGACGTCGTTCCGGTCACGACGCTCGCCAAAACCCTGACCGTGATCGAGTCGGGAACGGGTTTTGCTTTTCTCGCCGTGGTCATCGGGTACCTGCCGGTCACGTATCAGGCCTTCTCCCGCCGAGAAGGCCCCATCTCGCTGCTCGACGCGCGCGCCGGATCCCCCCCCTCGGCGGGCGAGCTGCTGTGGCGTCATCGCGCGGACGTGGGCGGCGAACAGCTCGGCGCCCTGCTGCACGAATGGGAGCGGTGGGCCGCTGAGCTGCTGGAGAGCCACCTGTCGTATCCGCCGCTCGCCTACTTCCGCTCGCAGCACAACAACCAGTCGTGGCTCACGGCCCTGACGTCGATCCTCGACGCGAGCGCGTTCGCGATCGTCGGGCTCGAAGGACGGTGCGCCAGCCAGGCCCAGCTCACGTTCGCCATGTCGCGGCATGCCGTGGTGGACCTGGCCCAGGTTTTCAGTACGCCACCCAGCGCGCCTGCGGCCGATCGGCTGCCCCCGGAGCAGCTCGACCGCTTGCGGCGGCGACTCGGCGACGGCGGGATCCGGTTCAGCCAACGCGGGGATCTGGCCGACCGGCTGGCGGAGCTGCGCCGGATGTACGAACCCTATGTGACGGCGCTGGCGGAGTATCTCGCCGTGCAACTCCCACCGTGGGTGCGTGATCGGCACCGTCCCGACAACTGGCAGACGAGCGCGTGGGAGCGGCCGTTAGGGTGGCCGTTCCGAGGCTCGCCCGGAAGTCCCGGTGATGATCATTGGACGGGATCGCCTTGACCGTCCCTGACCGTCCTTGACCATCCATCCCCTCGCGCTAGGCTTAGACGTCTTCCCACGATACTGAGGCCCTTATGCGCATGCTCCTCTCCCGACTGAGCGTCGCGGTCGCGACGGTCGCCGTGACCCTGACTTCCGCGGCAGCCCAGCAACCGTCGGCCCATCCCCGTAAGGCGGCGGCTTCCCCCGCGGCGCCCGTCAAAGGGCCCAGCGTCGAAGGGTTGACCGAGTACGACCTGGCCAACGGGTTCAAGGTGCTGCTCATCCCTGATTCCTCGAAGCCGACGACCACCGTGAACATCACGTACCTGGTCGGCTCCCGGATGGAGGGATACGGGGAGACCGGGATGGCCCACCTGCTCGAGCACATGGTGTTCAAGGGGACGCCCAAGCATCGCAACATCCCACAGGAGCTGACGGCGCACGGCGCCCGCCCCAACGGCACCACCTGGTACGATCGCACCAACTACTTCGAGACCTTCGGCGCCACCGACACCAACCTCGTCTGGGCGCTGGACCTCGAGGCCGACCGCATGGTGAACAGCTTTATCGCCAAGAAAGACCTGGAGTCCGAGTTCACCGTCGTGCGCAACGAGTTCGAGCTGGGTGAGAACGACCCCAGTAGCGTGCTGCTCGAGCGGGCGATGTCGACCGCGTACCTGTGGCACAACTACGGCAAATCCACGATCGGCGCCCGCTCCGACATCGAGCAGGTGCCGATCGAGCGGCTGCAGGCCTTCTACCACAAGTACTACCAGCCCGACAACGCGGTCCTGGTGATCGCGGGGAAGTTCGACGTGCGGCGGGCGCTCGACCTGGTGCGTCAGAAGTTCGGGGCCATTCCCCGGCCGGCCCGCACCGGAGACATGAAGATCTGGGGGACCTACACCGTCGAGCCGACGCAGGACGGTGAGCGCGCCGTGACGCTGCGCCGCGTGGGGGACGTGCAGGTGGTCGATGCGCTGTACCACGTACCGGCGGGGTCGGACTCGGACTTCGCGGCCGTGGCGGTGCTGGCCCGCGTGCTGGGCGACGCCCCGTCCGGCCGGCTCTATAAGGCGCTCGTCGATACCAAGAAGGCGGCCAGTGTCGACGCGTTCGCGTGGCAGTTCCGGGAGCCGTCGGTGATCGTGCTGTCCGCCCAGGTGCGGAAGGAGGATTCACTCGACAGCGCCCGGGTCGCCCTGCTCCGTACGGTGGATTCGGCGATCGCCAACCCGGCCACGGCGGAAGAAGTCGCGCGCGCCCGGCAGGCGCTGGTCAAGAACATCGAGCTGAACCTGAACAACTCGGAGACAGTGGGGCTGACCCTCTCCGGCTGGATCGCGATGGGCGACTGGCGGCTCTACTTCCTGAATCGCGACCGGCTGCGGGCGGTCAAGCCGGATGCGGTGGCACGGGTGGCGCGCGCCTACCTGAAGCCCGCCAATATGACGCTCGGCCTGTTCATTCCGACGGCCACGCCCGATCGGGCGGAGATCGCCGCGACGCCGGACGTCGCGGCGCTGGTCGCCAACTACAAGGGGGACACCGCCCGCGTGGCCGGTGAGGCATTCGACCCGAGTCCCGACAATGTCGAGCGGCGCACCACCCGCAGCACCCTCCCCAATGGGCTCAAGGTCGCGTTGCTCCCCAAGCAGACGCGCGGTCAGAGCGTGAACGCGACGCTGAACCTGCACTTCGGCTCTCTCGCCGCGGTGCAGAACATGGCGGCCACCGCCGACCTCGCGGCCGACATGCTGATGCGGGGCACCGCCACCCTGTCGCGCCAGCAGATCAAGGATTCGCTCGACAAGCTGCAGGCCCGCGTGAATCTGTTCGGCAGCCCGACCGGGGCGACCGTCCTGATCGAGACCACCCGGCCCAATCTGGCCGGGGTTTTGACGTTGCTCGCCGATGTGCTGCAGCATCCGACGTTCGATCCCAAGGAGTTCGCCACGCTGCAGCAGGAGAATCTCGCGGGTCTCGAGGCGCAGAAGACCGAGCCCACGAACCTGGGATCCACCGCGTTCCGGCGCTACCTGAACCAGTTCCCCAAGTCCGATCCGCGCTATGTCCCGACGATCGAGGAATCGGTCGCGGATTACACCGCCGCGACCGACTCGGCGGCGAAAGGCTTCTACTCGCGCTTCTACGGCGCGAGTACTGCCGAGCTCGCGGTGGTGGGCGACTTCGACGCGGCGCAGGTGTCGGCGCTCGTGACCCGGCTGTTCGGCGGGTGGAAGAGCCCGTCCCCCTATGAGCGCGTGCCGCAGGTGTACCAGGACCGCCGCGACACGACCATCACGATCGAGACCCCCGACAAGGCCAACGCCTTCTTCATGGCGGGGATGAGCCTGCCCTTGAAGGATGACGATCCCGACTACGCGGCATTGACCCTCGGCAATTACATGCTGGGCGGCGGGTTCCTGAACTCCCGGCTGGCGGTGCGGATTCGCCAGAAGGAGGGGATCAGCTACGGCGTGGGGTCGAGTCTCGGTGGCGGCGCGCTCGACAAGAGTGGGATCTTCATCACCTTCGCCATCTACGCTCCTGAGAACGTGGTACGGCTGGAGCAGGCGTTCCGCGAAGAAGTGGCTCGGGCGCTGAAGGACGGCTTCACCGCGACGGAGGTGCAGCAGGCGCAGGCGGGGTGGCTCCAGTCGCGCCAGGTCGGCCGCTCGCAGGACCGCTCTCTCGCCGGCATGCTGGCCGGTAACCTGTTCGTGAACCGGACGCTGGCGTACGACAAGGACCTGGAGCGTCAGGTGGCCGCGCTCACGCCGGAACAGGTCGTCGCGGCGATGCGGCGCTGGATCGATCCCAAAAAGATCTCGGTGGTCAAAGCGGGGGATTTCGCCAAACATCCTCCGGTGGCTGCGCCCGCCGCCCCGCCGCCGCAATAGCGCAGGAGCGGACCTACGGCACGGTGAGCAGCGCGACCCGGCCCCCGAACTCGTCCATGACGGCCGTCACCCCGGCCGGGACCGTCCAATCCCCGCCGTTCACGCGGACGTTGAAGCGGTAGGTGCCGGGTCGCAGGGGGAGGTCGGCGGCCCACTCACCAGGGGCGCGGGACGAGAGCGAGAGCGGTTCCCAGTCGGTGAAGTCCCCCGACACTTCGACGGTCGTCGCCGCGTCGGCGAGCACGACGAGCGTCCGGCCGTCGCAGGCGCAGGAGCGCAGCTGGACGGTGAGGGACGGCGGGTCGGCGGCCCCGTCAGCCCCTGAAGGCGACAGGGGAGTGACCTGTTTGGGGAGGGCAGGCACGGCTGTCGGCAGGGATCGCCAGGGCAAGGCCGTCAGGCGGACCGCCACTCCCAGGTAGCGACCCGACACGCTGCCCCGGATCGGGTCCGTCGGATAACGCCCTCCCGACACCACGATCGCGAGGTGGCCACCGGCGGCCAGGGCGCCGCTCGCCTCGCCGTAGACGCCGTGCCCACCCCCGTGGCTCCAGCCGCGCACGCCGAGGACGCCGTCGAAGGTGAACCGCCAGCGCCGCGCGTGCAGGGCGCCCTCGATATCGGTGTAACTGGTGTCCCCGACCTGGTTGAATGTCCCGCTCAGGAGCCAGGTCGCTGCGAATCGCTCGGCCCAGGTTCCCAGCGCCGCGGTGGTCACCGGATGCTGCGCCCCGCCGTAGGAGGTCGTGCCGAGACCGCCCCTCAGCCAAACGCCTTCGCGGTCGCCCGCCAAGTGGATGCCGGGACCGATGAGGGCGTGCGAGAAGCGGGCGAAGTCGGCGTAGCCACTCGCGCCGACGCTCGTCAACAGCTCGCCGCGCAGCCGCTTGACCGTGGGGGTGAAGGCGGAGGCGGTGAGGTTGCCTTGCAGGCTGTGGTGGCCGCTCTCAAACCGGAGGTAACTGCCCGACGCCAGGACGAACAGCTGCGGGCGCTCGTAACGCAGGGCGGGTGAGACCGAGCCGGCGCTGCTGGGGAGAAATCCATCGTAATGCACCCCGGCCACGCCGAGGTCGACGGTAGCCGCGACCTGTGCGGCGAGTCCGCGGCTGGCGAGCATGACGGTCAAGAGGAAAATGGCCGTCTGCTGCGTGGGGCGACCGCGCTTCACGGGAGCGGGCCGGCCGTCACGCCCTACGGTTTCCCGCTCCGTCCGGCAGCGCGCACCGCCGCGTTGACCCGGACCGTCGCGGCGGCAGCCGGCGGGGCCCCGAGAGCGATGTCCCGCTCCACGGCGCGTCGGAAGTCGACGATCTGGTCATCCCGCGCGGAGGATGCCAGGGCGAGGACCGCCGCCGCCGCCGAGTCGGCCGGGACGCCGCTCACCACGAGATCGGTCAGCGCCGCGAGCGCGACGGTGAGCGATTGGGGGCGCCGCTGGCGCAGCTGTGTCAGGTCGCTCGGACGGACGCCGGCCCGCAAAGCGCTCGCCCCCGCGTCGAGCTCGGGGGGTGATGACGAGGGCCCGAGGGCTGCTCGGGCGGTCGCCAGCTCCGTGGCGAGCAGGCTCACTGCGGCGACGATGCGGGCGGAGTCGGCGTGCTTGGCCGCACCCTCGAGCGCGCGGTCCACGAGCGGCTCGATGGGGAGTCCTGCCGCGCGGGCGGAGTCGATGACCGCGACGACGGCGGCGCGGGTACCGGCATCGAGCCGGCGCTCGAGCCGGGGGTCCTGAGCCGCGAGCGTGACGGGGACGAGCAGACCAATGCAGAGGGGCAGGGTAGCGGCGCGCATGGGCTTCACCCTCCGACCGTGACGACGGAGCTGGGGGTGCCGAAGTCATCCGGCGCCCGCGGGGCCGCGGGATCGGCGAGCCAGCGGCTTCCGTTTACGAGATAGGCATAGCGGTGGCGCCCCGGAGTGAGCGGGATGACCACGGACCAAATCCCGCCCTGGCTGGTCAGGCGCATCGGCGTGCGGCCTGTGTCCCAGTCGTTGAAATCGCCGACCAGGGCCACGGAGGACGCGCCGCGCGCCACGACGACGAATTGTACCGGGGCCGGTCCGCTGGCCCCTTCGGGTTGCGACATCCCGCCGCTCGGCGATGTGCCGTGCCACCAGACGGCGACGCCGGCGAGCGCTGCCGCGGTGACGAGAAGGCCGAGGGGCGACACGGGGACCGGCCGGGGACGCCGGAGCCAGGCCCAGAGGTTTCCGAGCCGCCAGCGTGAACTCCCCTCCGCCGACACGATCCGAGCCATGACTCGTTCATCGAGGGCCGGATTCATCTCCACCGGGGCCCGCAGCCGCTCGACCATTCGCTGGACGGCGTCGTTATCGTGCTCAAACATGTTCGACCTCGGTCAGAAAAGAGCGAAGCTCGTCGCAGGCCCGCTTCACGCGCATCTTCAGCGCCGACACACCGACGCCGGTGAGGCGGGCCATGTCGTCGTATTCCAGCTCCTCCACGTGCTTCAGGAGGAACGCTTCCCGTGACGCCGGCGCCAGACGGTCGAGCGCCCGCCTGATGGTGTCGTCCCATTCGGCGTGGTCGGGTGCTTCCGGAGCCGGGGCGGTCGAGAGCGTCACGTCGTCCCGGACGAAAATCCGGTCACGTCGCGCGGTCCGGCGGCCCGTCGTACGGCACCGGTTGACCAGAATGGCGAACAGCCACGGGCCGAAGGGGGCGGTGTCGTTCCAGCGCGCCAGCGAGCGGTAGGCGCGGACGAAGCTGTCCTGCAGCGCCTCTTCGGCGTCCTCGCGATTCCCCAGCATGTGCAGCGCGTAGCGGCCGAGGCGGTCGCGATAGCGCGCCACCAGCTCGGCGAAGGCCGCCGTGTCGCCTGAACGGACCCGGCGCGCGATACCCTCATCACTCATCCCCACCACCGGAGGATATACCCCGGGGCGCTGGGATACGTCACATCGGGGAGGGAGGTGACGGCGAGAGGGGTCGGGGGGGTATTTCTCGTTGACCTGACTCCAAGGATACCGATTCATGAACCGTCAGTTATATGCCGCCATCATCGTCGCCGTTGGTGTCACCGCCTGCTACCAGGACGACGCCACCCACCCGGGGATGATTTCCCCCACCCGGGTCCTCCTGACGGATGATCCGTTCCCTTACGACAGTGTGGGGAGCGTCAACATCTACGTCACCCGCATCGAGGCCAGTACCACGTACCCGTTCGACACCACGCAGGCCAACACCTGGGTGGAGATCGCCGCCCCGAAAAAGCGCTTCGATCTCCTGACCTTGCAGCAGGGAGCGACCGCGTTCGTGGGTCAGGCCACCCTCGACGCCGGGCGGTATTCCGCCATCCGCATGACGATCAACGTCGATTCGTCGTCGATCGTCGACTACTACGGCAACCCCGCCGCGGTGAGTTGGGGGCTCGGCTGCTGCCCAGCGGTGCCGGGCGAGATGTCGATCGCGGCGCAGGTGGAGCCCGTGTTGACGGTGGATTCCGGGGGAGGCGCCGGCGGTGACATCGTCATCGATTTCGACCTCGGCCGCAGCTTCCAGTACAACCTCTTCGGCGCACAGGAGTACACGTTCATTCCCTGGTTGCGCGCCATGAACAGCGCGGCGACGGGGGCGATCGCGGGCACCGTGACGGCGGCGGACATCTCCGGGCAGAACGTCGCTCCCGTCGCCAATGCGGACGTGACCGTGTACGGGGGGAACCCGAACGATCCATCCACCTGGTATGTCGCGGCCACGAGTCACACCAATTCGCAGGGCCACTACAACGTGGCGTACCTGCTTGCGGGGGCTTACATCGTCCGCATGGAGCTCCCGGGGCGGCCCTGGCTCGCCCCGGCGGTAAAGAGCGGCATTTCGGTGAGCGTTGGAAAGAGCACCGCTCTCTCCGCGCAACTCCCGTCCGCCAGCTCGGGTGGTGCCAGCATCTATTTGACGGGCCCCGGCACCGTGGGAGTCGGCGGCCGAATCGCGTTGCATGCGCAGGTCTGGGATTCGACCGGGAAACCGCTGACGAATCCGGTCATCGCCTGGGCCAGCCGCAACGACAGCGTCGCGGTCGTCCTGGACTCGGCGGTCTTCGACTCCGTGGGCGGTGATTCCCTGGCGTCGGTTCTGGTGCTGGGAGTCGGGCAGGGCACCACGTGGATCGTCGCCACGAGCGGACCGCTCAGTGACTCCTTGCAGGTCGCGGTGCTACCCTCGGGCGGATCGGATCCGGTGGCGACGGTGACGGTCACGCCCGACACCCTGAACCTGTCGGTGGGCGACAGCACCTTCCTCCAGGCGGTCTTGCGGGATTCGGTGGGCGTGGTGGTGAGCAACCGCCAGATCAACTGGTACCAGACCGACTCCACCGGGGTCGTGGATCTGAAGGTCACGATCGGTCCGACCGCGGTGCTCAAGGCACGACGCGCGGGCTCCACCACCGTGTGGGCCGTGAGTGAAGGCAGGTGGGGCAACGCCTCGGTCATGGTCCACTGATCGCGGGGTAGGCGACGTCGGCGGGTCCAGCGCGCAGCGCGGGGGGGCCCGCCGGTTCCTATATTGGGGCCGTGCCCGAGAACATCCCCGCCGACCTCGAGGCGGCGCTCGCCGAACGCTACGAGCTCCGCCGCCTCCTCGGTCGCGGCGGGATGGCGAG
>DATJXC010000049.1:0-8958 GCA_035500495.1 Gemmatimonadales bacterium | reverse complement strand
CAATGTAACTCCAGTACGCGGATGACGTTTCCCTCTCCATTTCGCACTTCGCATTTCGCACTTCGCACTCCCCTTACCGAGACCGCGTCCGCCCCCGCAGAAAGGCCCCCAGAACTCCCCGCAACCCCAATCCCTTGAGGTCGTGGGGCACCGCCCCGGCTACGCGCCGCGCCGCGGTCGCCAGATGGCTGGGCGAGGCATAGCCCAGGACCCGTGCGACCACGGCCACGTTGTAGCCCGGGTTGGCGAGCAGATCGGCGGCGCACGCGACCCGGACCAGGTCGATGACCCGTTTCAGATTCGGCGCCCCGCCCGCCCCGAACTGCCGTGACAGATGCTCCCGCGTGATGCGCAGCGCCGCGGCGACGTGGGCGGTCTTCGTCGGCAACGCCACCCGCCGCCACACTTCCCGCCAGGCCGCCAGCTGGAGGGGATCGGTCAACCGCAGCAGCCGCGGGGCGTCCGCCAGGGCCGCCTGACGCGATTGCTGCGCCGTCCGCCGGGCGATCCACTCACCCGCCACGGCGTTGTCGACGGACTCGAGCAGGACGCCGGCGAAGCCGGCCGCCTGACAGGCCGCCACGAGCGGGCCGTCTTCGGGCCGGAACGCCGAGTAGCCGAACACCGGGATCCGGGGGAACCGCCGCGGGAAAGAGAGGCCGGCCTCCGGCGCGCCTTTCACGTCCAGGACGACGGCGTCGACCAGGCGCTGCTCCAGCAGACGGTTCACCGCCTGCGGAGTCCGGCAGAGCCGCACGGCGCCGGCGGACCGGGGGTATCCCCGTTGGACCGCGCGCCGGACCTCCCCACGCGGATGCCAGACGGCGACCACGGCCGTCAGTCGGCGCTCTCCGATCGCGGCGCCGCAGCATCTCCCTGGACCAGGGCCGCGGCGTCGCGCAGGACCTGCTTGGCGTTGTCGTAGGAGATGGTGCGTAACGCGCTTTCGAGGGAATGCCAGACGCACTCCGTGATCCCCTCGTCGGTTTGCGGCACCGGCTCCCCGCGCGGCGATTCGAACAGGAAGAAGTGGCAGTACTTGTGGATCGTCTTGCCGCGGAAGCGGAAATACCAGTCGATCACACCGATCTCCCCGTGCTGCTCCAGCTCCTCGAGGCCGGTCTCCTCGCGCACCTCTCGCCGGGCGGCTTCGACCGGCGGCTCCCGTCGCTCGAGGTGCCCCTTGGGGAACCCCCAGTTGCGGTAGGAATCGCGGATCAGGAGATAGCGCGGCTCGCCACCCGAGTCGCGCCGGAACACGACCCCGCCCGCGCTGGTTTCACGCTGGGCGCGGCGGGAGCTGGGCTTCCGCTTCATGGGGAGGTCGGACACCGGGAAAGTGCGAAGTGCGAAGTGCGAAGTGCGAAGTGTGGAGGGAAGGTCGAGCCCAGATGTGTGGGCCCGCACTCGCCCTGACGATTTCGCACTTCGCACTTCGCATTTCGCATGCTAAAAGACACTGATCGTGAAGTACTTCCGCGGGTTCGCCTGGATGTCGGCGAGCAGCTGGCGCAGCTGGATCATCGTCAGCGTGGTTTCGCGGTACAGCGTCGAATCGCCCACCATGAGGCCCAGGGTGCCGTTCTTGTTGGCGATGCGACCCATCACGGTATCGGCCGCGACGAGCACGTGGACGAGACTGGACTCGTTCTTCTGCGCCGCGTCGAGCAGCGACCGGACGTCCTGCATCGCCTGGCGCGCGTCCTGACTCGCGGCCGCGGAGTTGTTGAGAATCGTGGCCAGCTGTCCCTGGTTCGTGGCCGTATCGACCCGTCCCAGGGTCGCGTCGAGGGTCGTCGCGGCCCGCGCCAGGGCGTCCGAGCCCCGCCGCAGGTTGGTGCCCACCGTGCCGATATTGGTCGCCTGCTCATTCGCCACCGCCACCAGCCGATTCATGATGGCCCCGAAATCCCGGATCGCGCCGCGCAGCTGGTACACCGCCTGGGAGTCGAACGCGGTCTGGATCCGGTTCGCCACGGTGGCGATGTCGGTCGCGATGCGCCCCGCTTGCGCGGTGAGCTGCCCGATGTCGGGCAGGGTCGCGCCGGGCCAGCGATTCCCTCCCGCCGCCTCCGCCTCCCGCAGCGCCTGGCGCACGTTGGGATCGTCGGGTGGCTGATCGAGGGAGATGAGCGACGCCGCCCACTCGCCGAACAACGACACGGATGCCGCCACCACGGCCGGCTTGTCCGGGATCGTGACCCCGGCATAGATCCGCAGGTCGGCCTCGACCCAGTTGTTGGGGGCGAGGCGGATCGTCTGGATGCGCCCCACCCGGACGCCGCGCATCACCACGGGGTTCCCCACGCCCAACCCCCCGACGGTGCGAAACCGCGCCGTGTACACCGCCTCGGTCTTCCCAAGGTGGGTGCCCGACAGCCACAGCGCGCCGACCACGATCACCGTGAAGGCGGCGATCACGACGAGGCCGACCGCGAACTCGTTCTCGCGCTTCACTCGGGTCGCCCTTCGATGAACTGGCGCACCACCGGATCGTCGCTCTCCTGAATCTCGGCGACGGTCCCCACCTGCCGGACCCGGCCCTCATAGAGCATTGCGATGCGATCCCCCACACTGTAGGCGCTCTTCATGTCGTGCGTCACGACGATCCCCGTGACGCCCAGGTGTTGGCGGGTACGGATCATGAGCCGGTCCATGACCGCCGTCGTGACGGGATCGAGCCCGGTCGTCGGCTCGTCGTACAGGATGTAGCGCGGCTGCAGCGCGATCGCCCGCGCGATCCCCACCCGTTTGCGCATGCCGCCCGACAGCTCGGCCGGAAACCTGGCATCCGTGCCGGTCAGGTCCACGAGGGCCAGCGCCTCGCGCACCCGCGCCTCGATTTCGTCCTCGGACAACCCGCGCCGGCGCAGTCCCAAGGCGACGTTGTCGGCCACGCTCATCGAGTCGAACAGCGCCGCGAACTGGAAGACGTACCCGATCTCCCGCCGCAGGGCCGTGAGCCCGGCCCGGTCGAGCGCCGACACGGCCCGCCCGTCCACGATGACGTCCCCGGCGTCGGGGTGCAACAGCCCCACCACGTGCTTCAGGGCCACACTCTTGCCCGACCCGGAGAACCCGATGATCACCATCGTTTCCTTATCCCGCACCTCGAGCGTAAACCCCTCCAGTACCCGCTTGCCGTCGAACCCCTTGTGGAGATCCTGGAACTGGATCACAGCAGAACCTTGGCCCAGAACGCGTCGAGCACGAGGATCAGCATCGCCGAATAGACGACGGCCCGGGTGGTCGCCTGCCCTACGCCTTCGGCGCCGCCGCGCGTGTTGAGGCCGACCTGACACCCCACCACGGTGATCGTGAACCCGAAGCTGGCGCTCTTGAGCAGGCTGTACCACGTGTCCTTGAAGCGATACAGGAACTTGAGCCCTTTGACGAACTCCGCCGTGGACAAATGCAGCAAGGCGAGGCTCGTGAGCCAGCCGGTGATGATCCCGACGAGAATCCCCAGGGCCACCACGAAGGGGAACATGATCGTCCCGGCCAGCACCCGCGGCAGCACCAGGAAGCTCTGCGGGTCGTAGGCGAGGGTTTCCAGCGCATCCACCTGTTCGGTCACGCGCATCGTCCCCAGCTCGGCGGCGTTACTGGCCCCGACCCGGCCGGCGAGAGCCAGGCCGACGAGCACGGGGCCCAGCTCGAGCATCAGCGTCTTGCCGACGACGGCGCCGACGATGTAGAGCGGGACGGTTCCGGTGAAGGTGTAGGAAGCCTGGAGGGCGAGGACGATGCCGGTGAAGGCCGCGATGAACAGGGCCACGGGCAGCGAGTCGACGCCGATGCGGCGCATCTGGACGATGAGGAGGCTGCCCCACACCCCGACATCCGGTAGGGCGCGCCCCATGTCGCCGAAAAAGTGGCCGACCCGCCCGACGGCCTGCACGGCGGCTACGGCGCGACGGCCGATCTGCGCGATCACGGCAGGTAAAGTACGACGGGTGGCCAGCATCGGCCACCCGTGTCCAACCTGGGAGATCACCGTCGCCCGGCGGTCAGGTCACGCCGCGAAGCTCCCGAGAGCCTTCCCGACGTCACCGTCGCGCAACCGCTTCAGCGCGCGGTCACGCAGCTGGCGCACGCGCTCGCGCGTGACGCCCAGCATCCCGCCGATCTCTTCCAGGGTGTGCTCGCGGCCGCCGTCCAGGCCGAAATAGAGGCGCAGCACCTTGGCGTCGCGCTTCTGCAGGCTGTTCAGGGCGTTCTCGATCTCGTCCGAGAGGAAGCGATCCATCGCCTTCTCTTCGGTGTCGGGCAGATCCTCGGCGATGAAGCGCTCGATCAGGGAGCGATCGCCGTCGGGATCGAGCGGGGCATCGAGCCGCACGTCGCCCGTGTTGAGGGCGGCGAGCGACTGCACCACCTCGAGCGACAGTTTGGTCGCGTCGGCGATCTCCTCGGGGGTCGGCTCGCGCCGCAGCGACTGGCGCAGATACTCGGCGGTCCGGACGATGCGCGAGAGATCGGCCGTACGGTTCAACGGCACCCGGACGGTGCGCCCCTGGCGGGCCAGTGCCGCGAGGATCGCCTGGCGGATCCACCACACCGCGTAGGAGATGAACTTCACGCCCTGGTCGGGATCGAACTTCCGCGCGGCGGTGAGCAGGCCGACGTTCCCTTCGCCGATCAAGTCGGTGAGCGGGAGGCCCCGGTTCTGGTACTTCTTGGCCACGGAAATGACGAAGCGCAGGTTGCGCTTCACCAGCTCCTGCATCGCCTCCTGGTCCCCGGCGCGCACCTTCCGGGCGAGCGCGATCTCCTCTTTCTGCGTGAGGAGCGGGGTCTTGCTCACCTCGTGGAGGTACTGGTCGAGGATGTCGCGCTCGTGCTCGTGACCGAGACCGGCGAGCAGGCCGCGGCGACGCCCGCGCTTGCGGACGACGCGCGGCTTGGGCGGCACCTTGGGCGCGGGCTTTTTCTGCTCGGCGCGCGCCGCTTTCGCCGCCTTGGCCGGCTTGCCCGGCTTAACCGCCAAGGCCTTCGGGGACTTGCTGCGCTTGGGATGCTTGGACATGTCGTGCTCTATATTGGTCGCCCGTAATACCGCGAACGGCGGGCAAAGTTCATTCGGTGGCTTCGCTTGACACCGATACAACGCTCCGATAACATGCCGTGTTCCCACGGCCAGGCCCCCATGAGGGGCGGCAAATATAGCGGGGGCGTAGCTCAGTTGGGAGAGCGCGTGAATGGCATTCACGAGGTCAGGGGTTCGATCCCCCTCGCCTCCACTCGCAATTAGGACGGTAGAAAGCGGAGCCACAGCGGGTTACATTACGCGACCGCGCGGGAATAGCTCAGTTGGTAGAGCACAACCTTGCCAAGGTTGGGGTCGCGGGTTCGAGTCCCGTTTCCCGCTCTGCTACGGCAAGTAGGGCACGGCTGAAACGACGCGGGGTGGAGCAGCCTGGTAGCTCGCCGGGCTCATAACCCGGAGGTCGAGGGTTCAAATCCCTCCCCCGCTACTGACTAGACGGGTAGACGGATGGACGGACAGACGGATAGCGGTGGGCAGTGCGCAGCAAACAGGTCACTGCCCGCACGACACTAACAACCGCTACCCGTCTCAGCGTCTACCCGCCTACCCGTCTAGGTTTTTCGGGCGGTTAGCTCAGTTGGTTAGAGCGCCACGTTGACATCGTGGAGGTCACTAGTTCGAGCCTAGTACCGCCCATACCGCGCCCATAGCTCAACTGGATAGAGCATCTGACTACGGATCAGAAGGCTGGGGGTTCGACTCCCTCTGGGCGCACCTACTAGACGGAGTAGACGGGTAGACGCCGAGACGGGTAGCAGAAGCATGCGAAAACTCCTACCCGTCTACCCGTCTTGCCGTCTACCCGTCTAGGTTTTCGGGGCGTAGCGCAGTCCGGTTAGCGCGCCTGGTTCGGGACCAGGAGGTCGGAGGTTCAAATCCTCTCGCCCCGACTGACAATTGCGGATTGACGATTGCGGCTGGCGAATTGAAATGCCCGGCTTGAGGTACCCAATTCGCGCCAGTAGCTCAGCTGGATAGAGCGTCGGCCTCCGGAGCCGAAGGTCGTGGGTTCGAATCCCGCCTGGCGCATGTCCGGTTCTCGAAGCCCCGCGCACCGTCGCTCGGTGCGCGGGGCTATCGCGTCAATGCGAATGGTCGTGGGGCGATCCCTCGTGTGCCGGTCCTTCGAGGTCCGGATGCGCGTGGTCGTGCTCCGGCCGGTCGTGCGCATGTGAATGGGTGGCCGTCTCGTCAGCCGGGTTGGCAGCCCCGACATCGTGCGCGTGGGGGTGAGAATGCCGATGCGTATGGGCATGGCGGTGTTCGTGCGAATGGGGGTGCGTGTGCACGAGATCGCCGTGTCGATGGGGATGGGAATGCACGTGCTTGTGAAGATGTGAATGCTCGTGCTCGTGCTCGTGCTCGTGCTCCCCGGCTGGAGCGGTATCGTCCTCGTGCGGATGGTCGTGCGAGAGGCCTTTGCGGTGTGGCATGCCGATTCCTCCTGTAGCAAGTAAGATCGTCGCAGCATCCCAGAACGGGTTACAGTCCCCACTCCAGCGAAACCCGCAGTTGCCGCGGTTCGACCGGATGGAAGTGGATGTCGTCCACCCCCCCAGCCGGCTCGCCGGGAAGCCGAGAGGTGTAGTAGTACTCGATGTCGTCCGCGACCGCATTGAACAGGTTGAGCACGCTGACCTGCAGTCGCACGCGGCCGATGAAATACCCCGCTTCGGCGTTGACCAGGTTGGTGGGCGTTGCCCGCACGCGATCGTCCTCGGTCAAGGGGTAAGACCCGAAATGACGCAGCCGGATCGACCCATACGCGCCGCGCTCGAGCGGGCTCCAGGTCACCCCCGCCGCCACAACGTTCTCCAGGGCCCCCGGGATGTGGTCCGCGCCAGTGCTGACTCCCACAAACCGGGCCCGGGCGAAGGACAAGTCCGCGTCGATCAGCAACTGCGGGATGGGGCGGCAGAAATTCGCCCAGGTCACTCCGCGTCGCTGGCTGGCGGCCGATGGCTCGGTGGTCCCTCCGTCGCCCGAGAACAGCAGCTCGCTGTCCAGGTTCAGCAGCCAAAGCGTCAGTGTTGACCGGTAGCCCCGAGCGAGTGAAAAGCGCCCTCCGACTTCAGCCCCGCGGGAGCGTACCAGCGGATCGACCGGCCGCACCGGATCACGGCTCCCAGGATCGATGGTGGTCGTGGTTCCCCGCGCGTCATTACTGTGGAACCCGAGTCCGCCGCTCACGTACAGCTCCGTCGCGGCGGACGGCGCGAACGCGATGGAGAGTTTCGGGCTGAGGATCCCCGCCGTTCGGCGTCCGGAATTGGCGGGCAGGTCGCTCGCGACATCGAAGGCATAAAGATCCCCGCGCAGTCCCACCGCCGTCCGGAGGCGTGCAGTCCACCGCGAGTCCGCCGCCACGAACACGCCGCTGCCCAGTTCGTGTACGTCGTCCTCGCGCACGGTGTTAAGGCGCAAGCGGGCCTGCGTGTGGTACAGCCCGACCGGACTCAGCCCATCATAGCGCGCCTGCACCCCGACGGTGACCAAGTGTAATCCGGAGAGCGCCTGGACCTCCTGTCGCTGAGTTGCTTGGCCACCGAGGACGATCCGGCTCTCGCTCTGGTTGAACTGGTCGCCCCGAATCGTGTCGGTCAGCGCGTACTCGAAGTTCGAGAACAGGCTGAGGGTGGACCGGATGCCGTAGAGTTGCACGTCGCGCACCGCGGTCGCGCCGACGTGGCGCCAGGAACCCGAGACACTGTAGCGCTCCGTCGTGCCGCCATCGGTCGAGTCGATTTCTCCAAATCGACTGATCGCGCCGCTTTCGACCGCGCGCAGGGGGATCTGGTCGCTGGCATTCCAGCTGTTGTGATACGCCGTGGCGAGCACCGAGAATTGCGACGGGCCCGCACCCCATGAGTAGCGGGCGAGCCCGCTCAGCTTGCGCAGACGCTCCGGCGTCTCCCAGGGGCCGTTATAGCCTTTCACCTCCCCGCCCACCAGCAGGGCTCCCTGTCTCACCCGGAGCGAGCCTGCGGCCGCCAGCCGCGCCATCCCGTTCTCCCCGGCGGTGGAAGTGACAATAGGCTGGTCGAGCGACCGCACGAGGTGGTACTCGACAGCGCCAGCGCTCCCGAAATCCCCGACATCGGCGTAGTAGACGCCAAGGCGATAGTCGAGGTAGTCGACGAGCTCCGGGATGAGAAAGTTCAGGTCGGTGTATCCCTGGCCGTGGGCGTTAGTCGGCATGTTCAGCGGCATCCCCTCGAGCGTCGTCTGGAAGTCGGTACCGTGGTCGAGATTGAAGCCGCGCACGAAGTATTGGTTGGCCTTCCCGTCGCCCGAGTGCTGCGTCACAATCATGCCGGGCACGGCCTCCTGAAGCTCCCCCTCCCGCAGCAGCGGCCGCAACCGCAGGTCGATGGCGCCCACATGCCCCTCGGACGCGGTCGCCGCGCTGCCGATCAGATCATCCGACCGACCGATCACAGTGACGGGCTGGAGCAGATGCAACTTGATGCTGTCGGGCGGGTGTTCAAGAAGACTGTCCTGAGCCGCAGCCCGTTGGCGAGTGATGGTACTGGCGAAGACGAACACGATCAGGATTCGGGCAGAGGTCCTCATGAACCGAGCTCCTGCAAGCAGTGGGAGGCGTCAGTCGATCAGATCCGCGCGGTCAACCCTCGTGGGCGGGAAGTACAGGCCGTAGAACGTCTGGAGTCAGATATCGAGATCAAGCTACCGCGCGACCCCGTGGGCGACAAGGCGGTGGAGCGCCCCACAAACCATGGTGAAGGGACTCTCAGCGCCCCGTTCTCCTACTCCAGCTTCAGCCGATACCCCACCCCGCTTTCGGTGGTCAGGAGTCTCGGCCGGGCCGGATCCCGCTCCAGCTTGTGCCGCAGCTGGGTCATGTAGACCCGTAACGTGGGGGTCTGCTCGATGGCGTTGGGCCCCCA
>DATJXC010000048.1:0-2849 GCA_035500495.1 Gemmatimonadales bacterium | reverse complement strand
CCGTACTTGTCGGCGAAGAAGGCCATGGCGCCAAGCTTGAGCGCGTCGGGATAGTGCATCTCCCGCTCTTCGACGGGGAAGTTCTCCCAGATCAGCTGGTTCACCTCGCGCTCGACGGTGGCCAGCGTGGCCGGGTCGATGGGGCCGTGATGCGAGAAGTCGAACCGCATCCGCTCGGCCTCCACCAGGGAGCCCTGCTGGCGCACGTGGGTCCCCAGCACCTGGCGCAGGACGTAGTGAGCCAGGTGGGTGACACTGTGATTGCGCTCGATGTTGCGGCGGCGAGGCGCGTCGATTCTGGCTTCGATGGTGGTCGGCTCGAACCGCTCCGCGAAGCGACCCCCCAGCACCGTGCCCCGCTCCGGGTCTTTGCGGACGGTATCCACCAGGACCGCCCACCCCTCCCCCGTGATGCCGCCGGTATCGCTGACCTGACCACCGGACTCGACGTAGAAGGGATTCTCCCGGATCAGCAGCTCGACGCGATCTGCCGACTGACGGAAGGCGAGGATGTCGGTCTTCGCTTCGTCGCGCCAATACCCCACGAACTCCTGGGCGCCGGACTTGACCGAACGCCAATCGTCGCCGGAGACGTGTACCGCGGCCGATTCGCCGAAGGCTCCCACATCCGCCGCGTCCTTCCGCGCCACCCGCGAGCGCTCCCGTTGCTGCTCCAGCGCCCGCTCGAATCCGGTCAGGTCCACCGTGAGTCCCCGCTCTTCGGCGATGATCTGGGTCAGGTCGATCGGGAACCCGTAGGTATCGTAGAGCTTGAAGGCCTCGGCCCCGGAGATTCGCTTGGCTCCGGTGGTGACGATCTCGTCCAGCCGCTTGAGCCCGCCTTCGATGGTCTCCAGGAACCGCTCCTCCTCGCGCTGAGTCCAGTCCTTGATCTCCTTCGCGTTGGTCACCAGCTCGGGGTAGACCGATCCCAGCTCGGCCACGACGACGTCGGTGAGCGGGGCCAGCGTCGGCTCGCGACGACCCAGCAGCCAGGCGTGGCGCACCGCGCGGCGCAGGATCCGGCGCAGCACGTAGCCTCTGCCTTCGTTACTGGGGTAAACCCCGTCGGCCAGCAGGAAGGAGACCGCGCGGGCGTGGTCGGCGAGCACGCGATAGGACGCGCCCCCCTCGCCGCGATCGTAGGGCTTCCCCACCAGCTGGGCGGCGCGATCGAGGAGCGGGAGGAAGAGATCCGTGTGGAAGTTGCTGTCCACGTTCTGCATCACGGCTGCGATCCGCTCGAGACCGGCGCCGGTATCCACCGACGGCTTGGGCAGCGGGGTCAGCGTCCCGTCCCCAGAGCGGTCGAACTGCATGAAGACCAGGTTCCAGATCTCGAGCATCCGGCCCGATTCGGCCAGGCGCACGAACTCCTCCTCCGACATCTTCCCCGGCTTCCCCTTGCCTCTTGCCCCTTTCCTCTTGCCCTCCTCGAGATCGACATAAATCTCAGAGCACGGCCCACACGGCCCGGTGTCTCCCATCTGCCAGAAGTTGTCGGCGTCACCCAGGCCGTAGATCCGGTGGTCGGGGAGTCCCGCCACTTCGCGCCAGAGGGCCCGGGCTTCTTCGTCGCTGTGATGGACCGTCACCCGTAGCCGCTCGGGATCGAGGCCGAGGTATCGGGGATCGGTGACGAACTCCCAGCCAAAGCGAATCGCGTCCCGCTTGAAGTAGTCGCCGAAGGAGAAATTCCCCAGCATCTCGAAAAAGGTGTGATGCCGGGAGGTGTGGCCCACCTGCTCCAGGTCGTTGTGCTTGCCGCCGGCCCGCACGCACTTCTGGCAGGTGGCGGCGCGGACGTAGTCGCGCCGTTCCTGGCCGAGGAAGACCCGCTTGAACTGCACCATGCCGGCGTTGGTGAACAGCAGGGTGGGATCGTCGGCGGGAACCAGGGACGAAGAAGGCACCTCTCGGTGCCCCTGGGCGACGAAATAGTCGAGAAAAAGGCGTCGGATAGTTGCCGACTTCATGGGTGGGGAATATAAGGCAGCCCCGGAGGGCCGACAGGCGTGTGCACCCGTACTCAGGACTGACCCAGGACTCGCAGGGCGGGCGAGGCGGTTGCAACAGGGCGGACAAGACGGAAAAGGCGGTCAGGGCGGTCCACTCAGTACCCAGAACCCAGAACTGAATGCCGCTACCGGCTCCGCGCTTCCGCGCGCCGCTCGACGGAGGCCAGCGCACAGCGCACGGCCTCGACCCGGAGGGCGCCGCTGTAGCCGCGTCGGGCGAGATAGCCCAGGAGCCGGCGGCGTTTGACCTGGGCAGGAAGCGAGCCCAGCTGTGCCGCGCGCTTGCACGCCAGCGCGACGGCCGCGGCCGCGGGGTCGGTGTCCTCGGGCCAACCGTTCGCGAGGGCCTCGTCGATCACGGCGTTCTCGACCCCGACGGCACGAAGGTCGCGCCGCAACCGGGCCGGGCCTCGACCGCGCGCGGCCCGGGTCTGCACGAAATGGAGCGCAAACCGGCGGTCATCGATCAGTCCCGCCGCCGTAGCGCGCGCGACGGCCGCTTCGACCGCATCGGGCGGGTGACCGCGCCGCAGAAGCCGGCGCTCCAGCTCTACTTTCGAAAAGGGGCGCCGCTCGAGGGCGCCGAGGGCGGTCCGGTAGGCCGCCTCCGCATCCGCCGCGGTTTCGATCCGGGTCTGCGTTTCCGGATCGATGATTTGCCCCACCTCGACCCCGGCCGCAGCCTCACTGGAGGCCGGGACGGAGCAATAGGGCTTCCCGTCAACCAGCAGCCGGATGGCGCCGGGTTGGAAGGGGTCGGGCTGGAGGCCCGTGAGGCGAGGGGCGTTAGGCATTGGAATTGGGCACTAGGCACTCGGCACTCGGCAATTG
>DATJXC010000047.1:0-21086 GCA_035500495.1 Gemmatimonadales bacterium | reverse complement strand
TGCATCGACTGCGACGAGCAGATGCAATTCGCCGAACGGCGGCAGCCGGGGGACGGGACGTTTGCGGCGGCGTTCCGCTGTCCGCGCTGCGGTCGCTCCGTGGCGCTGCTCGCCAATCCGATGGAGACGCAGCTGGTCGATTCGCTGGGGGTCCGGATCGGCGGTCGCACCCTCGATCCACAGCCACTCGAGGTGACCCGCGGTGCGATGCGGGGGCGGGAGGATGCGTTCGCCGACACCGAACACGGGAAGCGGGAAACGGGAAGCGGCCTCGCCTGGTCCGCGGAGGCCCAGGAGCGACTGGCCCGAGTGCCCGGGTTCGTGCGCGGGATGGTGAAGCGGATCTATGCCGACTACGCCGCCGAGCGGGGGATCACCGACATCACTCCCGACGTCATGGACCGGGCCCGCACCGAATTGGGGTTGGAGGGGATGTAATGGCGGAATCCACCGAGCGAGTGGTGGGGGACCTGCGGATCAAGATCGACCGGGACCTGTGTGTGGGGTTCGGCGATTGTGTGGATGCGGCCCCGGAAGCGTTCCGCCTGGATGACGCGGGAGTCGTCGCATTCGTCGATCCGGAGCGGGTGGAGCGGGCGCGGCTGCTCCAGGCCTGCGACGCCTGTCCGGTGGACGCCTTGCTCGCCTGGGACGCCGTGGGCACACCGCTGGTGCCGTAACTCGAACGAAAGGGCGATCGATGTATCGAGAAGTGTTCGTGCCGGTGGACAACTCGCCGCATTCGGATTGGGCCGTGGATCGGGCCATCGAGCTGTGCAGCGGCCGGGAAGCCCGGGTCACCGGCAGCCACGTCTACGCCGCCCGCCTCCACGACATCCGTTTCCGGCAGCTCGAGACCGGGCTCCCCGCCAAGTTCCAGACGGCCGAGGAGATCAAGCGGCAACGCAAGGTCCACGACAAGTTGATCGAGAAGGGCCTGCAGCTGATCTCCGATTCATTTCTCGATCAGATGGAGCGCCGCTGCGCCGAGCGCGGCGTGCCGCTGCGCCGCCAGCTGCTCGAGGGGATCAACTACGAGGAGATCGTCAAGGAAGTGAACGGCGGAGCCGGCCAGCTCCCCAGTCTGATCGGCTTCGACCCCAACATCGCCTCGCACTACGACGGCGGGGAGAAGACCCGCTCCGACGTCCGTGTCGGGGCCGACGGGCGGATCGTGGGCGAGGACGAGGCCCAGGCCGACAAAGTCGCCGGCAGCTCGGGGCGTCGCTACGACCTGATCACGATCGGGGCCCACGGGATCGGCCGCCAGGCGTATTCCCAGCTCGGCGGCGTGGTCGCCCGGGTGGCCCGGGAGGTCGAAAAGGACCTCTTGATCGTACGAGACGACCGGCCGCTGACCGGCGGCAAGTTCATGGTCTGCGTCGACGGATCGGCGTACGGGTTCCGCGCGATGCGCGCCGCGCTGGAGCTCGCCCGCGATCTGAAAGCCTCCCTGTACGTGTGCAGCGCGTTCGACGTCGAATACCACCACGCCGTGTTCCACAACATCAAGGATGTCTTGTCGGTGAAGGCCAAGGCGGTGTTCAAGTTCGAGGAGCAAGAGGAGCTGCACAACAACATCATCGACAAGGGCCTGCTGCAGCTCTGCCAGGCGAACATCAAGCGGGCTCAGGTGATGGCGCAGGAGTTCCCGGAAGTCGAGATCAAGACCCAGATCCTCATCGGCAAGCCGTTCCAGGTCATCCTGCAATGGGCGGAGGAAATCCAGCCGTCGCTCCTCGTGCTGGGACGTCACGGCGCACATCGCATCGATGGGACGAGCGTCGGATCGCAGACCGAAAACCTGCTGCGCCTGGCCCCGTGCAACGTGCTGGTCACCGGCACCGTCGGCATCCGGCCGGAGGACATTCCCTGGATCGAAGAAGACGGCAAGGCGGGGTTGCCGTGGGCGCCCGAGGCCGAGGTGCGCATCCTGCGGGTGCCGCCGTTCGCCCAGGGGATCGCACGGCGGGCCGTGGAGGAATTCGTGCTGGAGCAGGGGGGCGACCTGGTCACCAACCAGCGCCTCGACGACGCCATCCGGAAGCTGCTTCCCACGCACATGCAGCTGATCATGGGGATCGGCGACGCGGAGGAGCTGGCGCGGGCGGAGCTCAAGGCCGAAGAACAAATGGCGAAGACCCTCGTGCTCGGAAATGAAACCGATGCCGAGCCGGAGGGGGCGATGGTCGAGGCACGCTGTCCCGTGCCGCCGTATCACGTCTCCCGGCGCGCGCGCACGGCGGCGGACCCTTCGGTGTGGACGCGCGAGGCGTTCGAGCGGCTGCGCGTGGTGCCGCTCGTGGCCCGGCCACTGGCCCGGAGCACCGTGGAGCGGTTTGCGCGCGCCCACGATCTGTGGCGCATCACCACGCAGGTGATGGACGAGAACAAGCAGGCGATGATCGAGGCCGACGAGTTCGACGCCGAAACGATGATGGGGATGTTCCGCGAGCTGCGGGCGCGGCAGATCCGCCTCGAGGCCCAGGGGGGCGGCGATGCGCTGTCGCCGGAGATGCGGGCGTTCATCGAAGAGGCGAAGGCGTCCGGGGTGACGCGCTGCCCGATCCGCGACATCGAGCAGAAGATGGACGCCTGCCCGGTGGACTTTAAGACCCTCAAGTCCCCGGAGGAAGCGAAAGCCGCAGTGGCCCGAGTCCTCCAGGAGCAGCAGGAAAACGGATCGGACGCTTAGCCGGATAAAGGGGCGGGTCGGCGCAGCGCGAGGGTGAGCGCCAAGAGCGCCAGACCGACCCCCGCCGCGCCCAGCGCGAACGCCGCTCCATTGGTGATCCCGGTCGCCGTACTGATCTCGATCGTCGGCGCCGGCGCGATCCCGCCGGGTCCCCACACCCGGACCGCGCCATCGGCGCGATGCAGGCGGACGGGGAACACGAGCGGTAGCGTCTTCGCGTCGGCCGCGGGACGGGCGAGGAAGGCGAACTCGCGGAACTCGAGTCGGTGCAAGGCGCCACCCGACCAGACGATCGCCTGCGCGGTGGTGTCCGTGGCGGGAATGAGCCGGGCGGTCCATCCGGGCGGCTCGTCGAGGCCGAGCACGGTGAGCACGCTCGGCACTTCGATGCGGACCGCCACGAGCGGAGTGTCGCTGGGATTGACCACGCGCAGGGCGATCCGCTCGTGTTGCGCGGGGACGACGCTCAGGGGGCGGATGGAGACCTGGAGCAGCAGCGGGAGAATGGCGAGCACGGCTCGGTCGATTGCAGGGGAGGCGTAATCTAGCGCTGGCGAGGCATGTTCACGCAACAGGAGGCGGTTCATGACGGATGTCGATATTCGCGGTGCAACCCGGCGCGTGGAGATCGAGCGGGAAACGGCGCGCTATGTGGACGAGCATGGAGCCCGGGAGTTCCCGATCCGCGAGCTGCCGGAGCAGTTCATCCAGTGGCAGCTCGACTACAAGCGCCGCATCTACGACGCCATTTCCAAGGATGAATACATCGCTTTCAACGCGGGCCATCTCCCGGTCGTAGGCACCTGGAGCGGTGAGGACCAGACGTTCTTTGCCAATCTCGCGAACAAGGGGGTCGGGTTCACCCCCAAAGACGAGCACCTCGAGTATTACGTGAAGCTGGTGGAGGATGCCGTCGAACGGATCCAGGGCTTACCCCCGCACGCGGTGGACGAAACGCGCGATCTGCGGGTGAAGACCGCGCGCGAGTTCTACGCCCACCCCGAGCACATCGATTGGCGGCGGCTCGGGCTGCTCGAGATCTTCGAGGGCGAGACCTATCGCAACCTGATGCGACGCCCGTTTGCCTCGGTGCTGTGGACGGGGAATTCGCCGGTGTTCGTCAGTTACCAAGTGGATTGCGTAGTGGAGATCATCGCTACCGACCACCCTCGCTATCGCTTCTCCTGGGCGATGCGGCGGCTGTTCGAGTACGAGCCGTTCCACGTCGTGCAGACGATGTTCCCCTACGCGTACACGTTCTGGGTCACGGGCTGGCACGACAAGACGCCCAAACGCCGCTACAAGTGAAAGAATACGCCGCGGCGGATCTCCGGGCGCTCATTGAGACGATCCGGGAGGTTGTCCAAGTTTCCCCCTCTCCCGACACTCCGCTCCTCTATCTCATCGGCAATACTTCGCATCTCGCCGAAGGATGGCGCGAGCGGGTGGCGCGGTTCGAATTGGGTGGAGAGCCCGGGGGGACGCTCGAACTCGCCGTGCGAGAGGCTAGCCGGGCACTCGGCCTGCCCGTGGTGTGGGAGACGCCCGCCGACGTCATCCCATTGTCCCCGGGCTGGGCAGAACGGGCTCGGCCCGCGTCGTCGCTCGACGACGCCAGCCATCCGTTTCAGGTCGTGCACTTCGACCCCTACAGCGTCGTGCTCCGCCTCGTCGCCAGGGGTGATGAGCCGGACTATCTCGCGGCGCTCGAGTACCTGCGCCACGGCTGGGTCGAGGTGGCGCAGCTGGAGGAGTTGCTCGGCGAATTGCTACTGCGGTTCACGAGCGCGACGTTGGCGCAGGACCCGGCGGAGTTCCGGCGCAAGTTCCGCGGGCTGCGCCAGCTGAGTGCGAGCGTCGCTTGACAGATCTCGGGCAGGACCTCATACTCGCGCCCCCAGTGGACTTCGTGCCTCACGTCGTCGCCTGGAATCTGACCCGGCGCTGCAACCTCGCCTGCGCCCACTGCTACATCTCCGCGGGCCCGAGCGAATCGGCCGCGGGGGAGCTGCCCACCGGCGATTGTCTCCGCATCATCGACGAAATCCTCACCGTCAATCAGGCCCCCCTGCTGATTCTCTCAGGTGGCGAGCCGCTGTTGCGTACCGATCTCGATGAGATCGCGCGACATGCCACCTCGCAGGGCGCTACCGTGGTCGTCGGCACCAACGGGACCCGCCTGACCGACGAGCGGATCGACTCGCTCAAGGCCGCGGGGGTGACCGGGGTCGCGGTGAGCGTCGATTCCCTGCGACCCTCCTACCACGACCACTTCCGTCACGGCCGCGGTGCCCTCGTCGATACGCAAAGCGCGCTCGGCCGCCTGCGCGAGCAGCGCCTCGATTTCATCATCCAGACCTCGGTGACGCGCGGCAACCGCCACGAGCTGGAGCAGCTCGTCGCCTGGGCCGCGGAGCAGGGGGCCGTCTCGTTCAACTGCTATTTCCTGGTCGCCACGGGCCGGGGCGCAGGGATGGGTGGTGGCGACCTGGCCCCCGCCGATTACGAGGCGGTGCTCGCGGACCTGGCTCGCTGGGAGGGTGACTACCGGGGCCGAATGCTCGTGCGAGCCAAGTGCGCGCCGCACTTCATGCGACATGTGCACGCGACCGATCCCGATTCCCCCGTCCTGCGCTATGAGACCCGCTGCCCCTGCGGTACCCAGTACTGTCGCATCACCCCCGATGGCAAAGTCACCCCCTGTCCCTATCTCCCGGAGGTCGCGGGGGACCTGACGCGCGAGCGCTTTGGCGACGTGTGGCGCTCGGCGCCGCTGTTCCAGCGGCTGCGGGAGGGCACGCTGGGGGGGCGCTGCGGCAGGTGCGAGTATCGCGAGCTGTGCGGCGGGTGCCGGGCACGGGCGTTTGCCCTCAATGGAGACCTCTTGGCCGAGGATCCTTCGTGCACGTATGAGCCGGAGGGGGATCGGGCGGTGATCGAGCGCAAGTCGGAGGTCCGTTACGGAGCCGAGGTCCCGGCGGCGTTGCCCTGGGCGGCGGACGCTCAGGCGCGAATGGCGCGGATCCCATCATTCGTTCGTGGCGTGGTCATTTCGCGCGTGGAGGAATTCGCCCGCTCGCGTGGCCAGCATGAAGTCACGCTGCAGCTGCTCGACGAAGTACGCCGCACGATGCCGATCGATTTCTCCAAACGCCGTCCCTTCTTTACCCAGGCTGATCGCTGATGGCTGATAGCTTCCTGCTCCTCCAGTCCGCCGTCGATTCGCTGCCGGCGTACCGCGAATTCCCGATGGTCGGGGCCCGCCAGGCCGTGTGGATCGCCGCCGAGGTGCATCTGATGTTCGCCGCGTTCGTGCTGGGCGTGCCGATGTTCGCGGTCGTGACCGAGGCGATCGGGATCTTCGGCAAGGAACCCCGCTACGACCGCCTGGCCAAGGAATTCACCCGGCTGCTGCTCGTGGCCTACAGCGCGACGGCGATCTGGGGCGCCACGCTGACGATGCTCCTGACGACGCTGTACCCGAAGTTCTGGACCTACCTGGCCCGGGTCTTCGGCCCCTCGATGTGGCTGTACGCGGGGCTGTTTTTCTTCGAGTCGTTCACCCTCTACCTGTACTACTACGGGTGGGACCGCTGGAAGCAGGGACGGGCCAAGGTGTGGCACTGGTCGCTCGGGATTCTGCTGAACGTCTGGGGCACCATCGTGATGTTCATCGCCAATTCCTGGCTCACGTTCATGATGAGTCCCCCGCGCGATATCACTCCCAACACCGATCCCACCACGATCAAGCTGTGGCACGCCATCGCCAACGCGACCTGGATGCCGATCAACGTGCACCGCCTGATCGCGAACGTGGTGTTCGGCGGCGCGATCGTCGCCGCCTATGCGAGCTACCGGTTCCTGGCCGCCAAGACCGACGAAGAGCGGGCGCACTACGACTGGATGGGGTACGTCGGCAACTTCATCGCCATGTCGGCGCTGATCGTGTTGCCGTTCGCCGGCTACTGGCTGGGCCGCGAGATCTACCAGTACGACCAGTCGATGGGCATCACCATGATGGGCGGCTTCATGAGCTGGCTCTGGGTGATCCAGGCCTTCCTCATCGCCGTGCTGTTCCTGACCGGGAACTACTACCTCTGGATCGGGATGGGCCGCATCCCGGGCGCCGAGCGGTTCCGGCCCTACACCAAGTGGCTCCTCGTCGTGCTCGTTCTGGGCGCCCTGGTGTGGGGGACGCCGCACACCATGATCGCCGACTCGACGGAGCTCGCGGCCATGGGCGGCTCGCACCATCCGTTTTTGGGCGCCCTGGGGGTGATGAGCGCCAAGAACACAGCCGTCAACCTGATGATCCTGACGACCTTCCTTTCCTTCTTGATGTACCGCCGGGCCAACACCCGGCCGGTGGTCCCGTGGGCCCGGAACGGGACCATCGTCCAGGGCGCCATGTTCGCGCTCGCCGCGGCGGTCGTGCTGTTCTTCGGAATTCGGGGCTACTTCGTCGAGGCGATCGTCCGCATCGGGTTCAGTGTCTACCAGGTGCTCGCGGTGTTGACCTGCATCGTGTGCGTGACCGTGATCGACCTCCTGATGGGCCGCGGGGCGCAATCGCTCGGCGCCATCCAGTGGGGGAAGATGCCGGCCCGGTCGCAGTATGCGCTGTTCATTCTCACCGTGACCTTCACCTGGCTGATGGGGCTGATGGGTTTCGCCCGTTCCGGGATCCGCCAGTACTGGCACATCTGGCAGGTGATGCAGGACACGAGCCAGTATGCCGCGACCCCGGCGCTGGGGTACGCGGCGAAGATGATCAGCATCTGCGTGCTCATCTTCCTGCTACTCGTCTCGTTCGTGTTCTGGGTCGGCGGGCTCGCGGAAAAGTCCACCTTTGTCCCGGCCGGCAAGGAGGCCCCGCATGTGGGCCACTAACCTCAAGGTCCTGGGCATCGTGGTGGGGACATTGGCGCTCTACACCCTGATCGCCAACTCCATCCCGCAGGTCCAGTCGGAGGTGCCGCAGACCCTCACCCTCGGCGCGTCGGTCACTCCGGAGCAGCTGGTGGCCGCGGGCGAGAAGGTGTTCAACGGCATCGGCGGGTGCACCACCTGTCACGGCCTGGGGACGCGCGCCCCGAATCTCGTGACCGATGAGAAGGGCGCCGGGACGATCGGGGCCCGCTGCGGCAAGCGCGAAGCGGGGAAGACCTGCAAGCAGTACCTCTACGAATCACTCGACCAGCCGACCGCGTACATCGTGTCGGGCTATCAGCCGATCATGCCGGTGATGACGCGCCAACTCTCGCCTCCCCAGATCTGGGCGGTGATCGCGTTTCTCGAGTCGCAGGGCGGCACCGTGGACGTGACCGCGTCGGACATTCCGGCCGCGACTCCGACCGCCTCCCCGGCAGGAGGGGGAGGGCCCGGACTCGCCGGGGGCAGCACCGACCCGCACGCGATCATCAACGCGGCGGGGTGCCTGGGGTGCCACAAGCTGGAAGGCACCGGAGGGCCGATCGCCCCGGATCTGACGCACGTCGGGTCGCGCCGGAACGCGGAGTCGATCCGGAAGAAGATTCTCGACCCCGCATCCTCCACCGCCAAGGGCTATGAGAAGTTCGCGGGAGTCATGCCCAAGATGTTCGGGACGCAGCTCACCGGGGCTCAGCTCGAGGCGCTGGTGCAGTTCCTGGCGGCGCACAAGTGAAGCGACGCCTGCAACACCCGTTCTGGCAAGCGGTGACGATCCTCATCGCCGCCTTTCTCGTCATCGAGTTCGGGATCCCCCGGCTGCCGGGGAGCGCCATGGTCCCGGCGAGCGTGGTGCTCCAATACATGGCGACCGTGCTGGTCGGCGTGCTCATTTACGTGAGCGACAACGAGGAGCGTTGGGCGGAGTTCCGCCAGCCGATCCGGCAGGCGATGGTCGAGCCACAACTGCGTCCGGTGCGGTGGAGCATGCTCCTCCTCGTGCCCGGCCTCGTCGGCTGGTTTGCCTACGGGCGGGCGGTCACCCGGGTCGCCGCGCCGCCCAACATGCGGTCGATCCATCCGGCGCCGCCCACGGAGATCACCTTTCAGGGCAAATCCATCACCCTCACCGGGCTCAACAACCCGCTGCGGGCGTTCCCTGATTCCCTCGCTTTCTTCGTGGCCGAGGGGAAACGGACCTACTACCAGAACTGCCTGCCGTGCCACGGCGACCACCTGGATGGTCTGGGCCATTTCGCGAGTGGATTCAACCCGCTGCCCGCCAACTTCCAGGACAACGGCACCATCGCCCAGCTCACCGAGAGCTTCGTGTTCTGGCGCATCGCCAAGGGCGGTCCGGGGCTGCCCCGCGAAGGCGGTCCCTGGAACTCGGCCATGCCGCAGTGGGAGCAGTTCCTCACCGAGCGGCAGATCTGGCAGGTGATTCTGTTCCTGTACGATCAGACCGGGTGGAAGCCCAGGACCTGGGAGAAGAGCGGGGACGCGGGAAAGGGGAAGGGGGAAGGGTCATGAACGCCCGCCTCCTGTGCGCCGGGCTTCTTGTCGGCGCGGCCCCCGTCCCCCTTCCCGCGTCCCCGCTCTTCTCCCAGGACACCACCGCCGGCAAGGCGGTCTACGTCAAATGGTGTGCTGGTTGCCACGGCGACACCGGGGCGGGGGACGGCCCGGCGGCGCACTACATGCTGCCTCGACCCCGGGACTTCACCGGCGCGGTCTACCAGATCCGCAGCACCGCCAGCGGCCAGCTCCCGACGGATGCGGACCTGATGCGCGCGGTCGATCTGGGTCTCCCCGGAACGGCGATGCCCGCCTGGGCCAAACGGCTCTCCGACCGGGAGCGGCGCGACGTCGTCGCCTATCTGAAGACCTTCTCGGCGTTCTTCACCGACACCTCCCAGCACGCGACTCCGCTGGTGTTCTCCAAGCCGCCGAGCGGCGGCGCGGAGGCGATCAAGGTCGGCCGCCAGTTCTTCGACTCGATCGGCTGCCGTAAGTGCCATGGCCTGCAAGGCCGCGGCAACGGCACGTCGGCGCCGACGCTGCACGATGATGCGGGGAACCCGATCTTCGCCGCCGACCTCACGCAGAACTGGCGCTTTCACGGCGGCGGGGAAATCGAAGACATCTATCACCGGTTGCGGACCGGCCTGGACGGCACGCCGATGCCCTCGTTCTCGGATCAGATCGACCAGAAGTTCCTGACCGACGAGCAGCTATGGCATCTGGCACAGTACATTCGCAGTCTGTCGCCGGATCGGCCGCCGGAAGTCCACGATGTGATCCATGCCGCTCGGGTGGGCACCCTTCCCACGACGCCGGGCGATTCGGCCTGGGGACGCGTAGTCCGGAACTGGATCCCGCTGTCGGGGCAGGTGATCCACAAGAGCCGCTGGTTCGCCCCCGCCGTGAGCGGAGTGTGGGTCCAGGCGCTGCACGATGGCAAGGCCCTGTCGCTGCGGGTGAGTTGGGACGACCGGTCCAAGAGCCCGGATTCCACCTGGCTCGGGTTTACGGCGAAGGTGCTCGCCGCCATGGCTTCCGACGACTCGACGCCGCTGGCGGCGGACCTCTGGCCTGACCGCCTGATCGTGCAGTTCCCGACGACCATTCCCTCCGGGTTCGAGCGGCCCTACTTCCTGATGGGCTCGCCGACCCAACCGGTCTACCAGTGGCGCTGGGGCAGCGCGCCACCGCCCGCCGGAAACGTGATGGCCGGCCTGGCTCGGGGGATCGAGCGGTTCGATTCGCTCCCCGGGAGCACGGCAGCCGTCCGGGGGCAGGCGGTGTACGATCAGGGGCAATGGCAGGTCGTGCTCACCCGCTCGCTTGCCACGGCCGACTCGACAAACCAACTTCAGTTCCAGACGGGCCGGGCCATCCCGGTGGCCTTCTTCGCCGCGGACGGGTCGAACGGGGAAACCGGAACCCGTCTGGGCGTGAGCGCCTGGTACTTTCTCGCCCTGGACATGCCGGTCTCGTCCCGGGTCTTCGTGGTTCCTCTCGTCGCTGCGGCGTTGACGTTCGGGCTGGGGGCTTTGCTGGTGCGCCGGGCCCAGCGGCCGCAGAGCGGGTGAGACAAGGTTCAGCGCCGTCGTGGTGATCTCGATTGCATGAGTCCATTCGGGGAGGCATGATGCGTACGCTTGGCATAGCAATGATGGTGGTCGCAGGATTGGCGGGGTTGGGCGCGGCGGGTCACGGTCGCAGCGCCCAGGGCGGCGGGACGGTGACGGGGAAGGTGAAGTTCACCGGTGCGAAGCCGGTGATGGCGAAGATCGACATGAGCGACGAGGCGACGTGCAAGGCGAAGTACCCGACGCCGCCCACCGCCGAGACGGTGATCGTCAACGCGAACGGCACCCTCGAGAACGTGTTCGTCTACGTCAAGTCGGGGCTGCCAGCGAGCTACAAGGCCCCCGCGCCGAGCGGATCCGTAACGCTCGACCAGGACGGCTGTCGCTACCATCCGCACGTCCTGGGCGTCATGGTCGGCCAGACGCTGAACATCAAGAACTCCGACGGCATCCTGCACAACATCAAGGCGATGGGGAAGAAGAACCGCCCCTTCAACGTGAGCCAGCCCAACGTGACGACCACGCCGCGTACCTTCTCGGCGGAAGAAGTGATGATCCCGCTCGAGTGCAACGTCCACGGCTGGATGAACGCCTATCTGGGTGTTCTGCCGCACCCCTTCTTCTCCGTGACCGGAGCGGACGGCAGTTTCAAGATTGCCGGGTTGCCTCCCGGTACCTACACGATCGAAGCCTGGCACGAGAAGTACGGCGTGCAGACCGCGACGGTCACCGTGACCGGGACCGAGACGAAGACCACCGACTTCACCTTCGCCGCCAAATAGGGGAGACCGCGACATGAAATGGTGGCTGCCGGCACCGGCCTCGACGTTCGCGGGGCCGATCGACGGGATGTTCACGGCGATCCTGATCATCACGGGGCTCGCGTTCGTGCTGGTCGAAAGCGGCTTGATCTGGTTCATCTTCAAGTACCGCGCGCGCCCGGGACAGAAGGCGTACTACACCCACGGCAACGTCAACGCCGAGTACATCTGGACGGCGGTGCCGGCGGTGGTGTGCGTCGGGCTCGCGATCGTCAGCAACCATTACTGGAAGCAGATCAAGGGGCGCGACAGCGTGCCGGCCGGCGCCTATCCCATCAAGGTGCACGCCAAGCAGTTCGAATGGCTGTTCACCTATCCCGGGCCCGACGGCAAACTGGGCACGGACGACGACATCGCGGACGTCCGGAACAAGCTGCACGTCCCGGTGGGGAAACCGGTGGTGCTGCAGGAGGAGGCCGAGGACGTGATTCACTCCGTGTTCATCCCGGTCTTCCGGCTGCGCCAGGACGCGGTGCCGGGGATGCAGATCCGCTCCTGGTTCATCGCGACCGTCCCCGGCGAGTACGACATGGCCTGCTCGCAGCTGTGCGGGATGGGGCACTATAAGATGCACGCGAAGGTCACGGTGCAATCGCAAGCGGACTTCGACGCCTGGCTTGCCAAAGCCGCGCAGGGGGACATCGAATGACCACGGTTGCCGGGACGCCGCACGTCGGCCACGCGCATTCGGACGACCGGTCGTTCCTCCGGAAGTACATCTTTTCGACCGATCACAAGATCATCGGGATTCAGTTCCTGTTCGTGAGCCTGTTCTTCCTCTTCGTGGGTGGACTGCTCGCGATGCAGATCCGGTGGCAGCTGGGGTTCCCCAACCAGCCGATGCCCGGCGGCAAGCTGCTCCCGGAGACGATGGCGCCCGATGGCGTGATCCTCCCCGAGTACTACATCCAGCTCGTGACCATGCACGGGACATTCATGGTGTTCTTCGCCGTGATGCCGCTGCTCGTCGGGGTGTACGCCAACTTCCTGATTCCCTTGAAGCTCGGCGCGCACGACATGGCGTTTCCCCGCATCAACATGGCGTCGTTCTGGACGGCGCTGCTCGCGGGACTGGTGATGTTGTCCAGCCTGTTCGTCCCGGAAGGCGCGGCGCGCGCGGGATGGACGATGTACGCCCCGCTGTCGGCCCGCCCCGATCTCTCCGGCGCGGGGCTCGGCCAGCAGATGTGGTGCATCGCGATCGTGCTGCTCGGCCTTTCCTCGATCCTGGGCTCGTTGAACTACATCACCACCGTGATCAACATGCGCGCCCCCGGGATGACCTGGTTCCGGATGCCGCTGTCCATCTGGGCGCTGTTCATCACGGCGATCCTCGGCCTGCTGGCGCTGCCGGTGCTCTCGGGTGCCGCGATCATGCTGCTGTTCGATCAGACGATCGGGACGCACTTCTTCGATCCGGCGGCGGGGGGCCAGGCGCTGCTGTGGCAGCATCTGTTCTGGTTCTTCGGCCATCCGGAGGTCTACATCCTCATCCTCCCGGCGATGGGGATGGTCTCCGACATGATCGCCAACGGCAGCCGCAAGCCGATCTTCGGATACCACTCGATGGTGTTCGCGATCATCGGGATCGGATTCCTGGGGTGGATCGTCTGGGGCCATCACATGTTCGTGAGCGGGATGAACCCGACGCTGGGCTCCTCGTTCATGGTGACCACGATGATCATCGCCGTCCCCTCGGCGATCAAGACGTTCAACTGGATGGGCACCATGTGGCGCGGGAATCTGCGGTTCCACGTGCCGATGATGCACGCCGTGGCCTTCGTCGCGATGTTCGTGATCGGCGGGTTGTCGGGGATCTTCATGGCCGCGACCCCCGTGGATATGCACATCCACGATACGTACTTCATCGTGGCGCACATCCATTACGTGCTGTTCGGCGGCAGCCTGTTCGGGCTGTTCGGCGCCATCACCTTCTGGTTTCCCAAGATGTTCGGACGCATGATGCATCAGGGGTGGGGGAAGGTGCACTTCTGGTTGACGTTGCTGTTCTACAACCTCACCTTCTTCCCGATGCACATCCTCGGGATGGCCGGGCACATGCGGCGGATCTACGACCCGACGATGTACGACTTCCTGAAGCCCTACCAACCCATGAATCAGTTCATCTCGGTATCGGCATTCCTGCTGTTCGCGGTGCAGGCGATCTTCGCGCTCAACTTCCTGGTCAGCCTGTTCCGCGGCGCCAAGGCCCCTCAGAACCCGTGGCAGGACAACGGGCTCGAGTGGACCTTGCCCAATCCGGCGCCGCACGGGAACTGGGAGCGGGTGCCGAATGTGTACCGGGGCCCCTACGAGTACAGTCACCCCAACGCCACCGAGGATTATCTGCCGCAGAGTCAGAAGCTTCCCGGAGACCCCGAGCCGGCCGCCGCGTCCAGGGCGAGCCAAGGAAGGGAGGCGTAATGACGACCGCGAATACCGACGCCATGCGCCCGCCGTTCCCCGCGGAGCGGGGCGTGGACGCCTACAACACCAAGCTCGGGATGTGGGTATTCCTCGCGTCCGAGGTAATGTTCTTCACCGCGTTGATCGGGTCGTACATCATCCTCCGGTTCGGCGCCCCGGGGGAATGGGCCCGGCCGGGGGTCGTCCTCAACGTCCCGGTGACGGCGTTCAACACGTTTCTCCTGATTTGCTCCTCCGTTTCGATGGTCAAGGCGTACGCCTCGATCGCCGACGGCGATCAGCGGATGCTCAAGATCTGGTTCCTCGTGACGATCATCTGCGGCGCGGCGTTTGTGGGCGTGCAGGGATTCGAGTATTACCACCTGATCCATCGCGGGTTCTTGCCGAGCGGCGTGCGCGAGGGCAGCGAGCTGGCGGAGCTGGTGGCGAAGGGCACCCTGTCGGAGGCGTCGCTCGGCCTCTATGGATCCACGTTCTACACGATGACGGGATTCCACGGGTTCCACGTCACCTGCGGCGTCATTTCGATGATCTACCTGTACTTCACGAAGGTCCTCCCGGGGAAGTACACGCAGCAGAACCACGGCGGCGTGGAAGTCGTCGGGTTGTACTGGCACTTCGTGGACCTGGTGTGGATCATCCTGTTCACTATCGTTTACCTGATCTGAGGAGCGAGCGCGCATGGAGTCCGTCCAGCACAAGCATCCGCCGTACCTCCTGATCTGGCTCTATCTGTTCCTCCTCACGGCGGCCGAGCTGGGGCTCGCGTTTCAGCTGCCGATCGCCCGGAACATCAAGCTGCTGCTGCTCCTCGGGCTGGCCGTCTGGAAGGCCTTGCTCGTGGCGATGTTCTTCATGCACCTGAAGTTCGAGCGGTGGAATCTCCGCATGCTGCTCATCATCCCGCTCCCGCTCGCGGTGATTCTCGTGCTCGCGGTCATCACGGAGAAGATTTGGTAACGTTCCACAAGGTGCTCATCTCGACGGCGATCGTGTTTTGTGCCGTGTTCGCCCTGTGGGCGTTGGGACACTATCTCGCGTTCCGACGACCGGACATGCTGGCGCTGGCGACGACATTCGGCGTGTTGGCGCTCGCCCTCGGCTATTACCTCCGGCACCTGAAGCGGTTTCTGGGGCGGAGCTGACCGATGGACATGGATCTCGTCTATTTCTGGAGCGCGATCCTGATCGCCGTCGTGCCGGTGGCGGTGTTCGCGGTCATCGGGGTGCTCGTCACCCGGGCATACTTCCAGCGCCGGGCCCCCGACGGCGGCGGAGATCCGCCCCCATAGTCTTCATCCCCGTCGTCCCCTCCCAATCCTCGCCTCCATCCCCGCAGGTGCAGGCTCTTGCCGATCAGCTCGCGGAGGTGCTGCGACGCTCGGAGATTCAGTATCCGGGCCTGACGACGCGGGAAGTGCAGGAGGCGCTCGCCCTCGCGGCGCGTCAGGCGCGCCCTCAGACGATGCGGGGCCGTCCGGCCGCCGCCGCGCTGGCCGGACTGGGGGCGATGGTCGTGGCCGGCCTGGCCGTCTGGCGCAACACCGGAGGGTCGCTGTCGGTGGTCGAGATCGCCGCGCTCGGGGCAGTCGTGCTCGCGGTGATCTCGATCGTCCGCCGGTTCTCCGAGTAGCCCGCGAACACCGCGCGGAGCCTTGCGACACGCCACCATCATCCTCAATCCCGCCGCCGGTCGGGGAGCGGCGCGACGGGTCAAAGACCCGGTGGTGCGGGCGTTTCACGAGCAGGGGTGGGCGGTCGACCTCGTCGAGACGCGGCATCCGGGGCATGCGACCGATCTCGCCGTCCAGGCCGTCCAAGCCGGCGCCCGGGTGGTGGTCGCCGTCGGCGGCGACGGGGCCGTGCACGAGGTCGCGAACGGCCTCTTGCGGGCGCCCGGAGGGGATGCGGTCACGCTGGGGGTCGTACCGATCGGGTCGGGGAACGATTTCGCCAAACTGGTCGGCGTCTATCGCCACAGCGTCCAGCGGGCCGTGGCCCGGCTCGCCACCGCCACCATGCGCCGGTTCGACGTCGGATGCGTGCTGGGGGAGTACTTCGTCAATACGATGGGGTTCGGATTCGGTGCGGCGGTGGTCCGGGCGCGGAACGCGATGCCCGGTCTCAAGGGCTTCTTTTCCTATCTGGTGCCGATCGTGAAGACCTTCGCCGTGTTCCAGCCACCCCTCTTCGAGGTCACGGCCCCGGGGTTCCATGAACGTGGGCGGATGATGATGGTAGAAGTCTGTAACGGCACGACGGCGGGGGGCAGCTATCGCTTCGCTCCGGAGGCCGACCCCTGTGACGGACTGCTCGACGCATGCCTCATCCGGGAGGTCTCCGTGCCGCGATTCCTGATCGCCCTGCCGCGGGTGATGCGAGGGACCCATGTGGGCATGCCGGAGATGGCCCTGGTACGCTTGAAGACGCTGGAGGTTCGCTCGCCGGAGGAACCGTTGCTGCTGCATCTGGACGGAGAGCTGCGCGAGCCGGGAGTCCACGAATGCACCGTGACCGTCGATCCCCAGCGTCTCAGTGTGCTGGTGGCGCGATGAAAGGCCTGGCGACCCTCGCGGCGTTGACGATCCTGCTCGGCGCAGGGCTTCACGCGCAGGTCGTTACCCCCGACAGCACACGACCCACCGTCATCCGGATCCCCGCCGATACCGGGCATCATGTCGGCCCGATGGGGGCGTTCTGGCGCTCCTTTCTGCTTCCCGGCTGGGGCCAGGCGGTGACCGGGCGGCATATCACCGGAGCCTTGTTCACGGCGTGGGAAGGGCTCTGCGTGTACATGACCTTGAAGGCCGTGGACGAGAAGAACTACATGGAAACCGCCGGCGGCATCAACGTCGACGCCAAGAAACAGGAGATCCAGGATTGGGCCGTGCTGTGGGGCTTCAACCATCTGTTCGCCGGCGCCGAAGCGTACGTCTCCGCCCATCTGCATGACTTCCCCAAGGACTTGAAGGTCCGCGCGATCCCGGGCGGGGTCGGGATCTCGCTCCCATTGCCGCACCCGTGAACGCCGCTCCCCTCGGCGTCTTCGATTCTGGGATCGGCGGGCTGACGGTGGCCCACGCGTTGTTCGACCGACTACCCAGTGAGTCCGTGATCTACTTCGGTGATACGGCGCGCGTTCCGTACGGACCCAAGTCTCCCGACACGGTGCGCCGCTACTCGGCCGAGATCCTCGCCTATTTGCTGCACCGCGGCGTGAAAGCCGTCGTCGTCGCGTGCAACACCAGTACGGCGCACGCGCTCGAGTCCTTGCGCGCCCAGGCCCCCGTGCCGGTCATCGGCGTGATCGAGCCGGGGGCACGCGCCGCGGTCGCGGCGACCCGCAGCGGGCGCGTCGGCGTCATCGGCACCGCCGGCACCATCGCGAGCGGGGCCTACGAGCGGGCGATCCGGGCATCGCGGCCGGACGCGGTGGTCACCTCGCGGGCGTGCCCGCTGTTCGTCCCGCTCGTCGAGGAGGGGTGGCTCGACCATCCGGCCACGGAGCTGATCGCGCGAGAGTACCTGGAGCCGCTGCGCCGAGCCGACGTGGACGTGCTGGTGCTCGGCTGCACGCATTATCCGCTGCTCAAGCCGCTGTTGCAGCGCGTCATGGGACCGGATGTGCGGTTGATCGACAGTGCGGAGGAAACCGCCAAGGAGGTCGCGAGCGAGCTCGAACGGCGCGGCTTACGCGCCGACGGGATGGCGCGCCCCGTGCACACGTTTGTAGTCTCGGATGACGAGCCGCGGTTTCGCCTGGTTGGAGCCAGATTCCTCGGAGAGAAGCTCGCCGCCGTGGAGGTGGTGCCTCTCGGATAGTGCGAAGTGCGAAATGCGAAATGCGAAGTGGAACCTCCAATGACATTTCGCGCTTCGCGCTTCGAACTTCGCACTCACGGGAAGGTTTTCAGTTCAACTCGGTCCTTAGTCACCACTGCATAGCGACCCCCGTCGAGAAACGCCCCGGGATTCAGATACGCCCGCCCGTCGGGAAGCACGTCGTAACGGGGCCGGTGCGTGTGGGCCATGATGACGAGCCCCAGCTCGGGGCGGCGCCGCAAGAGCTGCTGCGCCCATTCTCGCTGGGCAACGGCGGCGCGATCGAGCACCGCGGCATCCCGCGTGGTGTCGGCGAGGCGTCCCGAGAGCCGCTGTACCAGCCAGTGGCCGACGTCGGGGTGGATCCACCTGAAGGCCGAAATGGTGGTGGGGCTGCGCAAGAACCGGTTCAGGAGCGCCGCGCTCCAGTGCTGCTCGTGGAGGCCGTCGCCGTGCGTGACGTAGGCCCGCCGCCCCACCAGGTCGAGCTCCGCATCGCCGCGAAAGTAGTTGATCCCCAGATCTTTCGAGAGAAAGTCGCCCCCCCATCGGTCGTGATTCCCGCCGATGAGGGTAATCGGTATGCCGCGCTCCCCAACGGCTTGCAGTTTGGCCACGTTGGTGAAGTGGCGCCGGGGAATCACGGCGCGGTACTCGTACCAGAAATCAAACAGGTCGCCGTCGATCAGCAGCGCATCGCCAGGCTGCGGGACGGTTCCAAGAAAGGCGTGAAACGCCTGCTCCACCGCGGCCGGGACCTGGCCCAGATGGACGTCCGCCACGACGATGACTCGGTTGGGAGCCGTCGGGGCGGCGCGCGGGGAAGGGGAAGCCGGGGGGCCCGACACGGGAGCAAACTATCGGGCGCCGGCGTAGCCTCGCAAGCGCCTGTCCTATTTGACTTTTCACGTGGGGCTGGGCATTCTCCCGCCTATGACCGCCACCCGGGAGCAACGTCGGGCTCCACGCGCCGTTTCACCTCCGGTAGGAAGGGGCGAGGAGCGCAACCCGGGGATGCCCTTGGACCTCGACTTCGTGCGCCGCATCCGGGTGAACCGCAGCGCCGTCGAGCGCCGCACCGCTTCGCTTCCCGCCCGGCGCACCGTGAAGCAGGCATGGCAGGCTGCCTGGCTGTTGCGGGCGATCACCTGTCTCGATCTCACCACGCTGCAGGGCGACGATACGCCGGGCACGGTGCGGCGCCTCTGCAGCAAAGCGAAGCAACCGCTCCGGACCGACCTGGTGGAAGCACTCGGTGTCCGGCACCTGGGGATCCAGGTGGCGGCGGTGTGCGTCTACCACGCGCTCGTGCCGACGGCGGTGGCGGAGCTGGAAGGCACCGGGATTCCGGTGGCCGCGGTCTCGGCCGGCTTCCCGGCGGGGTTGAATCCGCTCCCGCAGCGGCTGGAGGAGATCCGGGCTTCGGTCGAGGCCGGAGCGGATGAAATCGACGTCGTGATCACGCGCGCGCACGCCTTGACCGGGCAGTGGGATGCCTTGTACGACGAAGTGCGGGAATTCCGCCAGGCGTGCGGCGCCGCCCACCTGAAGGTGATCCTCGGCACGGGCGACCTGGGGACGCTGACGACGGTCGCGCGGGCCAGCCTCGTGGCCATGATGGCGGGAGCGGATTTCATCAAGACATCCACGGGCAAGGAAAACGTGAACGCCACGCTCCCGGTGGGACTCGTCATGACGCGCATGATCCGGGAGTATCAGGAGATGACGCAGGCGGCGGTCGGGTTCAAACCGGCCGGCGGCATTCGCACGGCCAAAGCGGCGCTGGACTGGCTCATCCTGATGAAAGAGGAGTTGGGGAACCGCTGGTTGTCCCAGTCGCGGTTTCGCATCGGCGCCAGCTCCGTCCTGACCGATATCGAGCGGCAGCTCGAGCACTTCGTCACCGGTCGCTACTCGGCGGCGTACCGGCATCCCATGGTCTGACATGAGCACGACCGTCTCGCAGATCTTCGAGACCATGGAGTGGGGCCCCGCGCCCGAGGCGGCCGGTCCCGCGCTCGCCTGGCTGAAGGCGCACGCCAATCGGTTCGGACTCTTCATCGGGGGTCGCTGGGTCGAGCCGAGCGGCGCGACCTTCGAGACCACGAATCCGGCGACCCGGGAGCCGTTGGCTCGCGTGGTCCAGGCCGGAGCCGCGGACGTCGACGCGGCGGTGCGCGCGGCGCGGGCCGCGCTGCCGGCGTGGAGCGGCCTCCCCGGCCACGCCCGGGCCCGTCATCTCTACGCGCTCGCGCGGGCGGTGCAGAAGCACGCCCGCCTGCTCGCGGTGCTCGAGAGCCTGGACAACGGGAAGCCGATCCGTGAAACCCGGGACCTGGACGTGCCCCTGGTCGCCCGGCACTTCTATCACCATGCCGGCTGGGCGCAGTTGCGCGATGCCGAATTCCCGGGGTATGGGCCGGTCGGGGTCGTCGGGCAGATCATCCCATGGAACTTCCCGCTGCTGATGTTGGCGTGGAAGGTGGCGCCCGCGCTCGCGGCCGGGAACACGGTGGTCCTGAAGCCCGCCGAATTCACTCCGCTCACGGCGTTGTGTTTCGCCGAGCTGGCCGAACGGGCCGGTCTGCCGGGGGGGGTGTTGAATGTGGTGACCGGCGACGGCCACACCGGCGCGTTGCTGGTGGATCACCCGGAGGTGGACAAGATCGCGTTCACCGGCTCCACCGAGGTCGGCCGCGTGATCCGCACGCAGACCGCGGGATCGGGAAAGCGGTTGACGCTCGAGCTCGGGGGTAAGAGTCCGTTTCTCGTTTTCGAAGACGCCGATCTCGACAGCGTGGTGGAGGGGGTGGTGGACGCCATCTGGTTCAACCAGGGGCAGGTCTGCTGCGCGGGCTCGCGTCTCCTCGTGCAGGAAGGCATCGCCGACCGGCTGATCCGCAAGCTGCGGGCCCGGATGGAGAAGTTGCGGGTCGGATCTCCGCTCGACAAAGCGGTCGACATGGGCGCGATCGTGGCTCCCGTCCAGCTCGAGCGGATCCGTACCCTCGTGCAACAGGGGGTGGACGAGGGCGCCAAGATCTGGCAACCCAGCTGGGCCTGCCCCACCGAGGGGTACTTCTATCCCCCCACGTTGTTTACGGATGTGGCGCCGTCGGCGACCATCGCCCAGGTGGAGATCTTCGGGCCGGTTCTGGTCGCGATGACGTTTCGGACCCCGGCCGAGGCCGTGGCGCTCGCCAACAACACGCCGTACGGCCTCGCGGCGAGCGTATGGACCGAGAACCTGAACCTCGCCCTCGACGTCGCCCCGAAGATTCGGGCCGGCGTGGTGTG
>DATJXC010000046.1:0-5733 GCA_035500495.1 Gemmatimonadales bacterium | reverse complement strand
TCATCATACTCTACTTCATGGGGCGCGCACACGCCACCACGGGAGAAACCATGCAGCGGATCACCATCACGCTTGACGACGAGTTGGCGGCGGAGATCGACCACCTGGTCGCGACACGGGGGTATCAGAACCGGTCGGAGGCGGTCCGCGATCTCGCCCGGAGCGGGCTCCGCCAAGCGACCGAAGAGGCGGGCGTGTCGGGCGATTGCGTCGCCGCGCTGGTGTACGTGTACGAACACGAATCCCGGGAGCTGGCTAAGCGCCTGACCCGGATCTTCCATCGACACCACGACCTATCGGTGTCGGCGCTCCACGTACACCTGGACCACGATACGTGCCTGGAAGTCAGCGTCCTTCGGGGGGATGCCCGCGACGTGCGGCACCTGGGGGAGCACGTCATCGCCGAGCGGGGAGTGCGCTACGGCCGGTTAGTCCTGACGCCGGCGGCGATAAAGAGTGAAACCCACGGGCACGGCGACAAAGCGCGCCGCCACACCCACACCCACATTCGGAGGGGAGGGTGACCAGCTCACGGCGGCGCTCACACGGCAAGCCGCTGCCGCCCTTCGAACAGACGCGCGGTGACCGCCCCGAAGATGAAGCCGCCGACGTGCGCGGCATAGGCCACGCCACCGGTCGAAACGTCTGAGAGCCGACCGAGGTTGACGAACTGGATGAGGAACCAGACCCCGATCAGCAGGGCCGCCGGAACATACGTCACCCGCAGAAAGACGAAGATCACCAGCAGTGAGCGAATCCGGTCCCGCGGATAGGTCACCAGGAACGCCCCCATCACGGCCGCAATCGCGCCGCTGGCGCCGAGGGTCGGAATGGTGGAGGACGGATCCGCCGCGATCTGCGCCGCGGCGGCCGCGAGGCCGCCGAGCACGTAGAACGCCAGGTAGCGTTGCGGCGTCATGAGATCTTCGACTTCGGGGCCGAAGGCCCACAGGAAGACCATGTTGCCGAGGATGTGCGACCAGCTCTCGTGCAGGAACATCGCCGTCAGGACGGTGATCCAGCGATGGCCGGCGACGACGTCGGCGGGCACCATCGACCATTTGCCGACGAACGCGTCTCCGCCGGCCAGTTCGAGCGCGAAGACGAGGCAGTTGAGCAGGATCAGCGACGCCGTCAGGACCGGAAAGCGCCCCGGCCGCCGCGATGCGTCACTGAGGGGGATCACCCCCACGGGTCGGTCCCCGAGCCTTGTTGGTGGTTCCGGCCGCCTAGACGCCCGCCATCGAGCGCAGCCGGAACGCTCCGGCGAGCAGCGTGATGCCGGCGACGATGCCGAAGCCCGCCATGAGTCCCATGATCGCGGCCAGCGTGGCGGGCGGGGAGAGGAGCGCGAACGCCGACGCCAGGATACTCAATACGCCGAACGCCGCGGGCCAACCCCAGGATAGCCCGAGCTTCTTCTGCAGGAGCGCGGCATACGTGCCGAGGATACCCGTGATCATGAGCCACCAGGCCACCAGCAGGACGGCGAACGTCAGCGCCAGCACCGGATAGTAGATGAGGGAAGCGATGCCGAACCCTAGCCCCACAAGGCCGGAGACCAGAAGGACCCACCAGTGCTTCATGACCGACGCCAGCTCGATGGCGTAGACGATGTCCACGATCCCGGTGAACAGAGACCACCAGGCAATCACGAGGGCGAAGGCGGCGACGGAGTCGAGGGGCCGCACGAAGATGAATATCCCCACCGCGAGGGCCAGCAGGCCGCGCAGGGCCAGTGCCCACCACGCGCGATGGATCAGCCGCTTCAGGTCATCGAGAACGGGGACGGCCATGTTGCCTCCAGGAGACTCGGGGGGGGCGGCGAACGGAGCGAACGTATGCCCCCCACCGCCTGGTTGCAATCCACCTCAGTGTAACGTTCGTAGGTAGGCTTGTTCGCTCTGCACCTTGGCGTCCCGCAACGTCGTACGAGTCCGGTCACTCAGCTTGGCCACGACTTTGCCGCGAACGTTGATCAGCCCACCGCTCGGCAGGTTGTCGAAGTGGAGTCGGTGGAGAAGCAGCACGTAGACGCCCCCGGACTGCCCCGCCGAGTCGGCGGGCTGATCCACCACCGCGGTGAGGTCGAGCGCCCCATCGAGGTAGTGATCGGCGTACAGAAGCTTCGACGCGATCAGCGTAGATCCCGGAAGCTCCGGCGGCGCGTACACCACCTCGTGGGTGATCGTCAGGGTGGGCTTGAGGCCGGGCAGGTCGTCCTCGGACCAATAGAACACGTCGCGAGCTCCGACCGGACGGTGCCCTGGGTAGTTCTCGAGGTACCGTTCGAGCGAGGGCGCATACTGGTACATGTAGGGGGAGCGCGAGAGCATCCCCGCGAACACCTGCGCCGCCGCGGCGCTCGGCCGTTGGTCGTCGTAGGCGATCAGCGCCGAATCGCCGCGCGCGCGGTACGCGGAGACGTAGTCGACCAGGCGAGCGCGGAAGTAGGCGCTGGCGATGGAATCGCCGGACGGCGAGGCGGGGTCGACGTGGGCGTGAAGGTACCGCATGGCGGCAACCGGCAACTTCACGTTGCACGAGCCCACCCGGCATCCGGTCAGATCCCGGACATCGTCATGGGGCAGCGAGAACGCCGCGACGTCCGACTCGACCGCGGGGTCCGAGAACAGGCCGGACCGCAGGCGCGAGGGCGCCGCCAGTGCCGACGGGAAGTCGGTGGCTCGGTCGACATAAAACGAGCGCGGCACGGCGATGCGGACGATTCCGAAGACGGCGATCTCGCGGTGGTCGGCGGGTGCGAGCACCTTCACAACCGCCACGCCACTATCCGCGGCGTCTACCTCGTCCCGGTTCAAGGCTATGGTCTGCCCGAGAAATTGACTGAGCGACGGTGGCATGCCCTGCGCCGGGCTCTGCCCCGGCAGGCTTGCCGATAGAAGCGCACCCCACGCCACGACGGTGCGGATCGGTGCGTACCCAGCGCCAGCCGCCGGGGTCACGGGCCGAAGCGCAGGCTGGCGGTGGCCTCCCGGACTTCCAGCAGGAACGCGACCAGTCCGCCGATGAATGCCGCCAGTGCCGCGATGAACAGAATGACGATCAGCGCGGACAGGTCTCTGCCGAGCGCGCCGCGGACGAACAGGGCGACAATGACGAGACAGATGAGAAGCGCACAGATTGTCGAAAGGGTGATCGCGCGACTGACGAGCCGGGCGCGGCCCGAAAGGACTCGCAACTCCGCGCGCACCGCCGACCGCGCCGCCTCGGCCCCGGTCGGCAAGCTCTCCTCCAACGCCCGGGCGCGGTCGATGACTCGCCCAAGGCGGTTGGTGAGCACCGTGATGAAGACCCCCACACCGGACAGGAGAAAGACCGGCGCGACGGCCAGTTGAATGCTGTGGGCGACATCGCTGATCCCGGAAGGGCTCTGCAGGGCCACCGCGACCGCCGTCAGGAGAAGAGGGAAAATGTTGCGCACCGCCTGCGCCGGGGGAAGGGGACGCTATGTGGCTGGTTGATCGAGGATTTGGCGAACCTTGGTCACGAGGGCTGCGTTGGTGAACGGCTTCGCCAGAAACGCCACCTCGGCTTGCAGAACGCCGTGGCGGATTATGGCGTCCCGGGTGTACCCGCTCAAGTACATCACTTTGAGCCCCGGCCGAAGAGAGGTAAGCCGTTCGACCAGCTCCCGTCCCCCCATCTCCGGCATGATCACATCGGTGATGAGCATGTCGATCGAGCCCGCGTACTGCCCGGCAAGCTGGATCGCTTCGCCCCCCTGGCCGGCCTCGAGCACCGTATACCCCGCTTGCCGCAGGACCCGGCGTACGACCGACCGCACCGCGTCTTCATCCTCGACAAGGAGAATCGTCTCACTGCCCCGGGCCACGGCGTGGACGGCCGGCTCTTCCGTCGACACCGGAATTTCCGCCGCCGGGAACAGGATCTTGAAGGTGGTGCCGCGGCCTGGCTCGCTGCAGACGGAGATGAACCCGCCGCTCTGCTTGACGATCCCGTAGACCGTTGCCAATCCGAGCCCGGTGCCCTTCGCCGGTCCCTTGGTCGTGAAGAACGGCTCGAAAATGCGTGCCTGAACGTCCGGAGCCATCCCGACACCCGTATCGTCGACCGCGAGCAGTACATAGCGACCCGGCGTGGCCCCACACACCATCGCGGCGGAGCGGGCGTCGAGCGTCACATTCCGTGTTTCAATGGTCAGCTTGCCACCCTGTGGCATGGCGTCCCGGGCGTTGACGGCCAGATTCATGATCACCTGGCCGAGCTGTCCGGGGTCTACCTTTACCGGTGCCAGCGCCAGGTCGAGCACCGCCATCAGCTGCACGTCTTCGCCGATGAGTCGTCGCAACATTTTTTCGTGCTCGCGCACCACGTCGTTCACGTCCAGAACCTTCGGCTCCAGAACGGTCTGGCGGGAGAACGCGAGCAATTGGCGGGTGAGCCCCGCCGCCTGCCGAGCGGCCTGTTGGATCTCCGCAATCAGCTCCTGCCAGGACTCGTTGGCTGGCAGGTCGGACTGAAGCAGGTCGCTGTTTCCGGAGATGACGGTCAACAGGTTGTTGAAGTCGTGAGCCACGCCCCCCGCCAGTTGGCCGACAGCCTCCATCTTTTGCGACTGGCGGAGCTGCTCTTCCAGACGCTTGCGCGCCGTGATGTCGAGGTGACATCCCAGCATGTGCGTTTGCGCGCCGCTCTCGTCCCGGAGCGCGACCCCCCGCGTATAGATCCAGCGGTACGAGCCATTCTTGTGGCGCATGCGGAATTCGACCGCGTATTCGGGCTGCCGCCCGTCCAAGTAGGCACGCAGCTCTTCCAGAACACGCTCCCGATCCTGGGGGTGGAGTCGGCTCTCCCATTCTTCATACCGACTGGCGATGTCGGCCGGCTCGTAGCCGAGCTGACGCTTCCATTCGGGCGAGAAGTCCGTCTCGTTGGTGCGAAGATCCCAGTCCCACGGACCGAGGCCTGTCGCCTGCAAGGCGACATGCAACCGCTCACGGCTCTCACACAGCGCGCGTTCGGCGGCTTTGTGGTCGGTGATATCGTGATAGGTCACCACCACCGCGCCGATCGCCGGGTCCGCCAGCCGGTTCACGGCCGCCAGGTCCAAATCCCGCCACGAGCCGTTCTTGTGGCGCAGGCGCAAGGTGGCCTTCGCGGAGTGCCCGGCCGTGCGGTAAACCGCCTGAAGCAACCGCTCTGCGACGGGCAGGTCATCCGGGTGCACCAGCTCAAGTGCAGATCGGCCGGTGCGCTCGCCGGGAACATAGCCGAGGGTGGGAAGCACAGACTGGGTACTGTAGGCGATCCGTCCGGCGGCGTTGAGCAGAGTGATCACGTCGCTCGAATGCTCGACGAGTTTCCGAAAGCGCTCCTCGCTCCGGTGGGTAACATCCTCCGTCCGCCAGCGCTCGGCAGCGCGCTGGATATCCGACGTCACAACTGGTTCAGTGTCCAACACGGTTCAATCCCCCGTTTACCTTGTTGGTCACAAGGTCGGGGGGGTGCGACCACTTCTTCGTGGCGTCCTGCGCCTCAGCTGTGGCAACCAGCGCCGAGAGGGGGTCAGGAGTCGCGCGCTGCGCCGCTATTCTGGCATCCCGTGCCGGTCGGGTGCGGCGGCTGCGGTGCGGTACTGATGCGGAGTCTTCCCGGTCCACCGCTTGAAGGAGCGGTAAAAGGTGCTGGGCTCCTTATATCCGAGGACGAACGCGATCTCCTCAATGGACGTCCCTCGGACCCGGACCG
>DATJXC010000045.1:0-26594 GCA_035500495.1 Gemmatimonadales bacterium | reverse complement strand
CGATGCGGTGATCGGACCGCCACACCCGTTCGCGCCTTTCGATGGCGCGGCCGCCGTCTATGCCGGTTCCTGGGGAGATTCGACGCTGCTGCCGGCGGAGCAGGCGGCCGGCAAGTTCCTCGTGGTGGGTGTGAAGAGCGGGAACGGACCCAACGGTCCGCAGTGGTTCGTGCCGCCGCAGGTGCTCGCGCACCGCTATCCCCAGGCCGCGGGGTTCGCGGTCGCCAACATGGATTACATCCCGGCCCAGTTCAAACCGTTTCTGCGTCAGTCCCGCCCCACGCTGAAGCGGGATGCGCCGGGAGACACCACACCCACCCCGGTGACGTTGTTCATCACCGCCGCCGCCGCGCAGCGTCTCCTTGGGACGAGCCTCGACAGCGCGCACGTCGGCATGACCGGCAGGACCGTGCATGGCCGGCTGCAGTACCGGGAGGAGCCGGCCCCGGCCCGCAACGTCGTGGCGATCCTGCCGGGGGCCGACCGCGCGCTCAAGACGGAATTCGTCGCCATCGGGGCGCACAACGATCATATCGGGTTCAACCACAGCCCCGTGGACCACGATTCCCTGCGCGCGTTCAACACCCAGCTCCAGCACCGCTCCGATCACCTGGCGGACTCGCTGGGTCATCCGCTCTCGCCGCCGGAGATGCTGGCGCTACGCGCCTCGATCCACGTGAACGTCGACAGCCTGCGCCGGGTGCGCCCCGCTCGACTCGATTCCATCAGCAACGGCGCCGACGATGACGGCTCCGGCACCGTGACGCTGCTCGAAATCGCCGAGCAGTTCGCCGCCACCAAGCCCCACCCCAAGCGCTCGATCCTGTTCGTCTGGCACACCGGCGAGGAACTGGGGCTGTTCGGGTCCCAGTGGTTTACCGACCACCCGACCGTGCCGCGGGATTCCATCGTGGCGCAGCTGAACATGGACATGGTGGGACGCGGAGACGCGGCGGACACCAAAGGCGGCGGCCCGGACTACCTCATGCTCATCGGTTCCCGGCGACTCTCGACCGAGCTGGGTGATCTGGTGGAAACGGTGAACAAGGGCGAGGCCAGGCCGCTGCAATTCGACTACAGCTGGGACGCCAACGGGCACCCGGAGAACGTGTATTGCCGCAGCGATCATTACGAGTACGCCCGCTACGGCATCCCCATCGTGTTCTTCACGACCGGGCTGCATCAGGACTACCACCAGGTGACCGACGAGCCGCAATACATCGATTACCAGCACATGGCGCGGGTCGGTCAGCTGGTGCACGACGTGGCGCTGCGCGCTGCGGACCTGGACCACCGGGTGGTGGTCGACAAGCCCAAGCCGGATCCCAATGCGCCGTGCCGGCAGTGACACAACAGTGGTCAGGGGTCAGGGGTCAGTGGTCAGTGGTCAGGGTTTGCCCCGGCCCCTGACCACTGGCTCACTGGCCCCTGATCACTTTGTAACACAAAGTACTTGACATGAGAAGCGCCGGTCGCTAGGTTAGACGCACCATGGCCGCTCCGCAGCCGCTTTCCGACCGCGCGCTCGATAACCTGCGCTACATCCGCGCCACCATGGAGCGCGCCGGCTCGTTCACCGCCGTGCCCGGGTGGGGGACGGTGGCGGTCGGCGCGATCGCCCTCGTCGCGGCGACGCTCGCGGCGCGCCAGCCCACCTCCCTCGAATGGCTGGTGACCTGGCTCTGCGCCGCGGTCCTCGGGCTCGCCGTCGGCGGCTGGACGATGGTGCGCAAGGCGCGGGTGAAGCACGACCCGATCCTCTCCGGCCCCGGTCGCCGCTTCGGCCTCAGCTTCCTCCCGCCGCTGCTCGTCGGCGGTCTCCTCACCCCGGCCTTGTACCTCGCCGAGGCAAGGAGTCTCATCCCCGCCGTCTGGCTGCTGCTCTACGGGACCGGCGTGATCACCGGCGGCGCGTTCTCGGTGCGGATCGTCCCGGTGATGGGGCTCGGCTTCCTCGCCCTGGGTACGGCGGCCCTGTTTCTGCCGGCCTGGGGGAACTGGCTCCTGGCGGCCGGGTTTGGCGGCCTGCATCTCGTCTTCGGCACCCTGATCGCCCGGAGGTACGGTGGCTAAGCCCAACGCCGCGCGCCGCGCGGCCCCCTCAGTCCCCACGCCCGACGCGCGCACCGCGGGACGGAGCGCGGCCGAGCTCGACCGGCTGATCCACGAGCGGGTCCGCCTCGGCATCTTGAGCGCGCTCGCGGCGAGCGAGCGGCTCAGCTTCAACGACTTGAAGGGGCTGCTCAAGGTGTCCGACGGCAATCTCTCGGTGCACGCCCGCAAGCTCGAGGACGCCCAGTACGTCACCTGCCTCAAGTCGTTCGACGGGCGCGTGCCCCGCACCGAGTACCAGCTGACTCCGGCGGGACGCCGCGCACTCGCCCGCTACCTCGATCACATGGAAGCCCTGATCCACGCCACGCGGAACGGCTGAGCCCGCGCCGCACCGGTCTTTTTTTGTGAGGTTGCACTTTATGGAACAAAGCTCTCTGCATGTCGCGATCGTGATGGACGGCAACGGCCGGTGGGCCGAGCGACGGGGCCTCCCCCGAGTCGCCGGCCACCGGGTCGGCGCGGAAGCGCTCCGCCGCGCCGTGCAGGCGTCCCCGGATCTCGGGATCCGCGCCCTCACCCTGTTCGCCTTCTCCGCGGACAACTGGCGTCGCCCCACCCGCGAGGTGAACAGCCTGATGCGGCTCCTGGCCCGGCATCTCCGCACCGAAACGCCCCGCTGCATCAAGAACGGCGTACGGTTGCGCGTGATCGGCCGGCGCGATCGCATTCCCGGCCCGCTCGTGGAGGCCATCGCGACGGCCGAGACGGCCACCGCCGGCGGCTCGACCCTCGATCTGCGCATCGCCGTCGATTACTCGGCGCGCGAGTCGATCTGCGCCGGCCGCCTGATTCCCGACGTGGACCTGCTGGTGCGCACCGGCGGGGAACAACGCCTCTCCGACTTCCTGCTGTGGGAATGCGCCTATGCCGAGCTGTACTTCATCGACCTGATGTGGCCGGATTTCGGTCACGCGGACCTCGCCGCCGCCGTGCGCTGGTTCCGCTCCCGCGAACGTCGTTTCGGGGGCCTCCCCGAAGCGGCCGCCAGCTAACCCGGAGACCACTATGATCACCGATAGCCTCGGCGCCGTGTCGTTCCTGTTGTTCCTGGGACTCGTGCTCGGCAGCCTCGCGTTGGGCGGCGCCTTCCTGCTCGCGCTGCTCCTGAAGAAGGTCGATTGGGCGCTTCGCATCGCGGCGCTCGAGGTCGCCGGGATCGGGTTGTACGCGGTCCTGTTCCTGATCGCCGGCCTCACCAGCCATACGCAGGTGCTCGGGCTCGGCCAGGAGAAGCACATCTGCGAAGTCGATTGCCACATGGCCTACGCGGTGACCGGCGTGAAACGCACGGCGCAGTGGGACGACAAGACGGCGCGCGGCGTCTTCTACGTCGTCACCGTCCGCGCCCGCTTCGATTCGCTCACCACCGAACATCGACACCGCGCCACCCCCCTCATGCCGAACCCGCGGACGGTCGAGGTCATCGATGCGCAGGGGCGCCGTTACCCGGCCGACCCGGGGCATCTCTACCACGCCCTGTACCCGGGCGAAGAGTTCACCACGGATTTCGTGTTCGATCTTCCCGCCGATGCCACCGACCCACGCCTCGTGCTGGCGGCCCAGGACTGGCCCACCCGGTTCATGATCGCCCACGAAAATGCTTACCTGCACGGCAAGGTGCTGTTTGAGCTGAAGACCTAGAGGCGCTGTTGATGGCTTATCTTGCCTCTCATGGGCCAGCGCATCGTGCAGGTGGACGCGTTCACGAATCGCCCGTACGCCGGAAATCCCGCGGCCGTGTGCGTGCTCCCCCGCGGTCATGCCGCCGATCCCGCCTGGATGCAGGCGCTCGCCCGGGAGATGAACCTGTCGGAGACGGCGTTCGTGACCCCCGCGGGTGACGCGTTCCAGCTGCGCTGGTTCACCCCGACCGTGGAAGTGGATCTCTGCGGACATGCGACCCTGGCCTCGGCGCACGTCCTGTGGGAGGACGGCATCCTGCCGGCCGATCGTCAGGCCCGGTTCGATACCTTGAGCGGCCGCCTCACCGCCGACCGGCGGGACGGGTGGATCGAAATGGATTTTCCCGCAGTCCCCACTACCCCCACCACCCCACCAAGTGATCTCTTAGAAGCGTTAGGCGTAAGGGCGGAATACGTAGGAAAAAACCGTATGGATTACTTCGTAGCGGTGGCGAGCGAGGATCAGGTGCGTACGATTCAGCCGGACCACACACGCCTGCGACGTCTCCCGGTGCGCGGCGTGATCGTCACCGCCCCGGCGTCACCTGGTGGTGAATTCGACTTCGTATCGCGGTTCTTCGCCCCCGGCTCCGGCGTGGACGAGGACCCCGCCACCGGCTCGGCGCACTGCGCCCTGGCGCCGTATTGGGGAGCCAGGCTCGGCAAGACCGCCATGACGGGGTTTCAGGCCTCGCCCCGCGGCGGGATCGTGCGCGTCCGCCTCGCCGGCGACCGCGTGATCCTCGGCGGCCAGGCGGTGACGGTGCTGCGGGGCGAGCTCGCCTGAGCCGCCTTACGACTTACAGGTCGAAACCCCCAACAGGCGATACGCCGGGCACCACCCCGCGAGCCCCGTCACAAGCGGGAGGAAGCCCAGGTACTTGATCACCGTGCCGAGGGTCCCGGGTACCGCGCCACTCCAGCCGAGGTAGAGGAGGGCGATCCCCAGGGCGATTCGCAGCAGGCGATCCCACGTCGCTTCATTGATGAAAGTGGAAGCGGGGGGCGGCGCCGGCGATTTCACAGGCGGGGCGGGCGGCGCGGGCGGCGACTGGGTCGTGGCCATGCGGTAACTCCTCGGTTCGAGTTTGATGCAACGCTGTCTCTCTTAGTGAACCCTCCAGAGAGCCGCGTTTTCCCCAAGCCCGTATGAACCTTCCTTCACCCAGGACCCCACGATATGCTTGGCCCGTGCCAAGCGATCGTCGAACCCGCCTTGTCGGCTACATCTGCGCGCTCGGCGCGGGATCGATCTGGGGAACCACCGGTCCCCTCTCGACCGCGCTCTACGCCCAGGGCGCGGCCATCACCGGGATCGGATTCTGGCGCGTTTCGATCGGTCTCGTCGGACTGCTCCTGTACGGCCTCTTCAACCGCGACCTGTTCAAGGTGGACCGGCTGGGCTGGCTCCTCGTGGGATTGGGCGGAGGAGCGCTCGTCGCTCTGTTCGAGGTGGCCTACCAGTATGCGATCTCCGGGGCCGGCGTCGCCGGGGCCGCCGCGCTGCTCTACACCGCCCCGGTCCTGGTCGCCCTCCTGGCTCGGCCGCTGCTCGGGGAGCGCCTCTCTCGGCTTCGCCTGGTCCTCGCCATCCTCGTCATGGTGGGAGCGACGTTGACGGTGCGAGGTGGCAGCACCGCCGGTGTCGCCGCCACGACCAGTCTCGTGGCCGGGGTCGTAGGCGGTGTCCTCGCCGCGCTGTCCTACGCCGGGACTACCCTGCTCGCGCGGTTCGCTGTTCCCCGCTACGGGCCGGCCCGCGTGCTGTTCCTCGAGATCGGGGGCGGCGTACTGATTCTGTTCTTTGGATTGCTCTTCGCGGGGCGGTTTCCCGATCGCCCCCAGACGGCGGACGCCTGGGTGTACATCGTGATGTTGGCGGCAGGGACGGTACTCGCCGCGAACGTCCTGTTCTTCAATGCATCGAAGCGCATCGACGCGGCGCCGACGGCCGTGGCCGCGACGATCGAGCCGGTGGTGGCCGCGCTGCTCGCCCTGACCCTGTTCGGCCAGCGCCTGAGCCTGACCGGGTGGGCCGGATTACTGATGGTGGTCGCCGGTGTCGCGGGGGGATACCTCGAGGAAGCAGAGAGCAAGGAGCAATGAGCAGAGGCAAGTTCAGAACGTCAGCTGTACTCCCAGTCGGATCAGCCGCGGCGGTCCATAGTAGAAGATCGGTTGACTGAAGTCGGCCGCGGCGGCGCGGTAGAGCGGCAGCAGCTCACCCGGCCCTTCGATGAGGCCGTTCCCGTCCAGATCCGCCCAGCGCCGGTACCGTTGCGACTCATAGGGAATCGGGTTCGGATTGGCCTGGTACGCCGCTTGCGCGCTCGCTTCGATGCCGTCGGTGGTCTGCTGCGGCTGCCCGGTATCCCGTCGCACACTTTCGATGTTCTGCGTGTTCAACGCATTGCGCACATCCAGGTACACTCCCGCTGTTCGTCCCACCACTCTGATGGGCAGGAGCACCAGGAAATCGAGCGAATGCGTGGACGGCAGTCGGTTTGAGTTCGGGAGGCCGATGAGCGTATCCCCCGACGGCGTCGTCCGGGTGTAGGGCAATCCCGAGGCGAAGCGGAACACCGCCGACCCTTCGAGGCCGGCGAAGGGATGGTGGCCGGCGATCCGTGGGCCGCCGATATCCGAGACCTTCCCCTGGAGAATCACCGTCAGCCCGTGGCGGCGGTCGTAGTCGAGGGGGTACTCCACCCGGGCCGGCACGACCGTGTCGCCGAGCGAGTCGATGAAGACACGGTGGAAGAACTGATAGGCGTTGGTCGCGGTGGCGACGGCCGTCTGCAGGGTGTAGGAGATGTGGAGCCCCCACCCATCCACCAGGTCCCGGTCGAAAATCAGCTCGAGTCCCTTGACCGTGCCGTAGTCCGTGTTGCCGAAGACGGTCGAATCGGGATTCACGCCGAGCGGCACCGATGCAACCAGGCCATCGAGGCGCTTGACGTATAGGTTCCCGCGCACTGCCGTGATCGGAGTCGGCCGCAGGCGCAGGCTGAACTCGTACTGGGTCGCGGTCTCGAAGCCCAGGTCGGGATTCCCGATGCGGAACCGCCCGGTTCGCATCGTGTCGTCGAAGGCGGCGTCGGTGAGGTACTGGAAATCCGGCGCCTGACTGAACCGGCCCCAGCTCGCCACGAACGTCGCCCCCTGGAGCACCGTCGAGACCGCGAGCCTCGGGTTCAGCGACCGTTTCGCCGGATACCGCTGCTGGGCGTCCGGTGTGAGCGCGCCCGGCGCGAATTGGTCATAGCGCAGACCGACCGTGAAGGCGAGATCGGAGAAGCGCAGCTGCGTTTCGGCGTAGGCCGCCGCCGTCACCGGGGTGAAGTTCGAGGCGGTCGGTGGTGGGACGCCGCTGTCGGTGGTGGGCAGATAGGCGAACACCCGTTGGAAGGTCTGGACGTGCTGGGTGGTGAAGTCGCCGCCGAAGTAGAAGTCCGCGTGCGGGCCACCCCCCAGGGTCATGTCCAGCTGCGTGCGGAGCTGCTTCAGATGGTTCCAGGCGATCTCGCCGCGGGGAGCGCCTCCCAGGAAGAATCCCGGCACCCCCCAGGGGGTGTTGTGGCTGTAGTCGGGCGGCGTGAAACCGGCCACGGGAGCACGCGCGGCGACGGTGTCCTGCGAGCGCGCCAGGTCCTCCCCGAGAAAGTGAAACGAGGAGAGCGTGAAGGCCCCGAACTGATAGGACGGGGTGGTGGTCAGGGCGCCGCGCGTGTAATCCCGGTCGAAATACGCCAGGCGCAAATCGAGGGTGAGGGGGTTCACCGCGTCGGGACTCGCCGTGTGCTGGAGATACGCGGTGAGCAGGGTTCCCCCGAGCTGCTGCGCCGGCGCGTACGCCGGATCGTACTTGTAAGCGGCATCGAAGAGGAGACGTTGCTCGGCGGAACGAAGACCGAACAATCGCAGGGTCTGCCGCGCCCCGAGGGGAATGGTCAGCTTGCCTGTGAGGTCGTAGCGCTCGCCGCTGTTGTGCGGCAGGACCCAGGGCTCGGAGAAGCGCGGGTCCAGGGAGTCGGTGGGCGGGGGGGCGTTCGCGGGATCGGCGTCGAGCCGCCCCTGCACGTCCAGCACGCCCGCGAACCGGATCCCCGAAGTCAACGGTCCGTCGCCGGAGACAATGACCCGGTCGAGGCCGTAATCCCACCCGTCGGGCATCGGCCGGTCGGTCTCGTAAGCGGCCCGGCCGTTCCACTCGTCGCCGCCGTCTTTGGTGATCACGTTTACCACACCGGAGATCGCCTGGCCGTAGCGCGCCGAAAACGCGTTGGTGGTGAGCGACGCTTCGGTGAGCATGTCGGTCGGGATCTGGAGGCCGAGGTCGCCGGTGGACGCGTCGATCGGGTTCTTCACCCCGAGGCCGTCGAGGACGAAGGATTGTTGTCCCAGTCTGCCGCCGCGATAGCTCTGGCCGACCGTCCCCGCCGCGAGTCCGATCGCTTCCTGCACCGACGAGACCGGAAGCCGGCGGAGCTGCTCCGCGGTGATGCGTTGCATGTCCTGCGGCACCATGGGATCGAGGACCCGGTCGGGTGCGGTGACGACGAGCGACTCGATCTGCACCGCCACCGGATTCAGGGCCACGTCGAGCTTGATGGTTTCACCCCCGCGCACCAGCACGGAGTCGTAGATCACCATGCGGTAGCCGATCCGGGATACCTGGACGCGGTGCCACCCGGCCCGCACTTCCCGAACCCGGTAGGCCCCCGAGGTGTCGCTGCTGGCACCCTGCCGGCCGCCGTCCACCGTCACGGTGACGCCACTCAGGCTGAGCCCGCTCGTGGCGTCGTGGACCCGGCCGGCGACCGCCCCCGTGGCCTGGGCTCGGAGCGTGGCCGTGGACACGACGGCCAGAAAGCACAGGCCCACGGCTCTCATGGAAGCTGAAACAGCCACAGGTCGGTCGTCCCGTCAGGGGTGACGTAATCGGCTACCAGGCGGCGGCCACCGGGCTGGAGAGCCGGATGACGCCATCCGGTCATTTTCGTGATCGGCGTCTCGGCGCCGGATGGCAGGTCCACGTCAAAGAGGGAATCCGACAGTGTATCCCACACCATGGCGATCAGCCGCGAGCCCGCGACCTGAATCCCCTGAGGGACACGGCCGGCGCCGAAATCGTGCGTCGCCATCAGGGAATCCGAGCCCAGCGCCAATCGGTACACGCGGGAATCGGCGAACACAGTGAAGTACACCGTATCGGGGGGAACGACGGCCAGGGAGGTCGCCCCATCGGTGCCGGGTAGGAGCGTCAAGAGGGGCGACGAGCCGCCGACGTCCAACCGTACGATTTCGAGCCCGGTCCGTACGGTATCCGGAGCACAGGACGAGCACGACCCGGGGTAATCCAGCCGTTCACCGAGGTAGACCAACGAGGTATCGGAAAGCCAGTACAGATAATCCAGGGTGTCGTGCGGCCGGCCGCTCGGCCCAAGGTAAGGCAGCGACTTGAGTACCGTTGCCTGATCGGGATGGGCGAGTGGAGCGACGACGAGCTCTTGGTAGCGAGGGGAAATCGCGCCCAACAAGTAGGGAGAGCTGGTCCTCACGTAGGCCAGCCGCTCGGTCGCCGAGACGGCTGGGGCGAAGAAGGCGTTGGTGCTATCGTCGGCGGCGGGTGAGCCATTGCAGAATTCGCTCGTGATCGCGCCGCCTTGAGCCGGCATGGTCGCGAGACACTGGTCCGCGTCACGACGGTCGCGCCGCTGGGTAGTGTAGAGGAAGCTCCCGCCACCGGGAACCCAGGCGGCCCCGTAATCGTCACCGGGATTGTAGGTCAGCTGGACTGCAAAGCCGGTGTCCCTGGAGCCGCCGACCGAATACGATCCCGCAGCGAACGGGGTGCTGTGATCACAGGCCGCGACGCCGGCGAGGAGGAAAAGAGGGAGGGCGAGTCTCGCACGCATCGTGTGGCGCAATCTATTTCCCCAATGGAAGCCGGGCCATGGTAGGCAGCCCACACTGGTGGTAGCGTTGGTAGGACGACCATGATCTCCAAGACGATGTCGTCTGTACTCGCCACCCTGCTGTTTGTGGCGGTCTCCGCCGGAATGGCCGCGGTCTGGTTCACCTCGTACTCCACCGGGCGACCGGCGAGCTACCAGATACCGCCAGACACCGCGGCTCCACCCGTCGTGGTGCCAATCGCCAGTGGATCGGTCGAGGTCCCCCCCGGTGCACACCGCGACTTTCAGTTCCTCCTGCCCAGCCACCTCTGCCGGATCACCGGGCACCTGGTCGGTCCAGGCACGGGAGGTATCGCGCTGTTGCTCAATGACACCACGTACGAGCGATTCAAGGCCGGCAAGCGCGTGAGTCCGTACTGGGACTCGGGAAGGACCGGCGAGTCGAAGCTGGACCTGTTGGTGGTGGGACCAGGCGTGTTTCACCTGTTCGTCGACAACGAATCCGGACCGTCAGCTCGGCGACCGGTGTCAGTGCAGGCCCAAGCGACCTGCCGCTAGAAAGTGGTCAGGGGTCAGGGATCAGGGGTCAGCGGCATCCCTGGCGAAGTTGACGTAACGTCTGCCGTTACAATCTTCCCTACGGAACCGTCAGGTCACGGGGAGCGCCAGCATCCGGTCCGCCAGCTCCTTGACCATCTTGGCCGCGACGCGCGCGGTGACCCCGCTCGGGTCCTCGTCGGGGTTCAGCTCGACCACATCCGCCCCCACCACTGGAACCGTGAGCTGGTGCAACACGCCAAGCACATCCCGCACCGACAACCCGCCGGGCTCGCGGTGGGACACACCCGGGGCGAAGGCGGGGTCGAACGCGTCCAGGTCCACGGAGACATAGACCGGCGCGCGCAGCACCGGCCGGCGGCCGGCGACCCACGCGTCCATGTCGATCACCTCCACCCCGTAGCGCTCCGCCTGCTCGCGCTGGTGCCCATTCATGGTGCGGATGCCCACCTGCACCAGCTGATCGGTGAGCCCTTCCTCCATGATCCTGGCGAACGGGCAGGCGTGCGAGAAGCGGCTCCCTTCGAATTCGTCATAGAGATCGGGATGGGCGTCGAAATGGAGGATCGACAGCGCGGGATGCGCGCGGCGGACGGCGCGCAGCACCGGATAGGTGATCGAGTGATCGCCGCCCAACACGAGCGGCCGGCCCCCCCCTCCCCCCGCCAGGACGCGCGCCACTCCGTCTTCGATCATCTGACGAGCGGCATCCGAAGCCGGGAGATCGAGGTCGCCCGCGTCGGCGAGCGCCCCGGGCGCGCCGAGATCGCGCAACCCTTCGGTCCAGGCGTTGCCGACCGGAGAATGCAGCGCCTCGCGAATCCGCGGCGGCGCTTTGGCCGGGCCGCGCCGGTACGACGAGGCGGCGTCGAAAGGAATCCCGAGCAGTGTGGGCGTGGGTGCAGAGGAGTGTTTCATTTCGCACTCCGGGACCGAGATGCGGCGGAACATACCTCAGGTTTAGATTGAGCGCGTCACTCCTCCAACACACGTCGAGGTCCACTCCATGATCGTCGCTGCTCTATTTTTGGCCGTCGCGTGGCAGCAGCCCACCGCGGCCCAGGCTCCCGCTCCCGCTCCACGTCCCCTTCCCGTCGGCGTCCCGGACACCTCCCCGTTCCGCCGCCTGGAGCTGCCGGCCGCGACGACTATCCGCACCGGCGCCGGCGCCCCCGGCCGCGACTACTGGCAGCAACGGGTCGATTACAGCATCAAGGCCCAGCTCGACACGACGACGCACACGGTGTCGGGGACCGAAACGGTCCGCTACAAGAACCGCTCGCCCGACAGCCTGCGCTACGTGTGGTTCCAGGTGGACCAGAACATCTACCAGGAGGGCAGCCGCGCCGACTATCTCAATCCGCCGGGCGCACGGTTCGCGGCCCGGGGATTCTCGGGTGGCTACACGATCTCGGAGCTGGTCGCGGTGCGCGGCGCCGAGCCGGGCCATGGCGATACCCCGGTCAAGAAGGTGGCGCTCGCGACGACGGCGAACGGCACGATGCTCCGCGCCGATCTGGACCGCGGGTTGCCTCCGGGGGGCACGGCGACCTTCGAGATCGCCTTCAAGTTCCAGGTGCCCGAGCACGGCTCCGACCGGATGGGCCGCCAGCAGTACGGCGGCCACTGGCTCTACGAAATCGCGGAGTGGTACCCGCGCGTGGCGGTCTACGACGACGTGCGGGGCTGGAATACGGAGCAGTACCTGGGCCAGGGCGAGTTCTATCTCGAGTACGGCGACATCGACTTCGCGCTCACCGTGCCGCGCAACTTCGTCGTGGCCGCGAGCGGGACCCTGTTGAACCCCCTCGAGGTGCTGACCGGCGCCCAACGGACGCGACTGGCCCAGGCGGTGAAGTCGGACTCCACCGTGACCATCATCGGGCGGGACGACGCAGGGTCGGCCGCCACGCGCCCCACCGGCCCCTCGGGCACGCTCACCTGGAAATTCAGCGCCAAGAACGTGCGCGACGTCGCCTGGGCGGCGGCCCCCAACTTCATCTGGGACGCGAGCGGGTGGAACGGCATCCTGATGCAGTCCTTCTATCCGCCGCAGGCCGATACGGGCTGGTCGCGGAGCACGGTGTACGTCCGCCACACGATCAAGCACTACTCCGAGAAGTGGTTCCCCTATCCGTATCCCACCGCCATCAACGTGGCGGGCCCGGTGGGGGGAATGGAGTACCCCATGATCGTCTTCTGCGGATCACGCGCTTCGGGACGGAATCTCTTCGGCGTCACGACGCACGAGCTGGGCCACCAGTGGTTCCCGATGACCGTGGGCTCCAACGAGCGCCTCTTCGCCTGGATGGACGAGGGGTTCAACACGTTCATCAACATCTACTCGGAACTCGCGTTCTACCACGACTCGCTGCCGCGCGGCGCCTACCTCGACCAGTGGGCTCAGTTCGCGAAGACCGGTTACGACGTGCCCCCGATGCTCCCGGCCGACCGCGTCTCCGGGATGCTCCTGGGCCAGGCGGCGTACAACAAGCCGGCCATCGGGCTCTACCTGCTGCGCCACGACATCCTCGCCGACTCGACCCGGTTCGATGCCGCCTTCCGGGAGTACATCCGGCGCTGGGCCTTCAAGCATCCGACCCCGTCGGATTTCTTCCGCTCCATGGAAGACGGCCTGGGCGAGGATCTCTCCTGGTTCTGGCGGGGCTGGTTCTACCGTTCGGACGTCGTGGACATCGCGGTGGACTCGGTCAAGATGCACGGCGACTCGACCGGCCGGACCGCCTGGGTCTATCTCTCGTCCCCGGGCCAGCTGCCGATGCCCGTGGACCTGCGCCTCACCTATGCCGACAGCTCGACGCAGTCCGTGCGGCTGCCGGTGGAGATCTGGTATCTCGGCAATCACCACGTCTACGTGAAGCCGGTGAAGGCGGAGGTGACGAAGGTGGAGGCGGATCCGCTACACGCCATTCCGGATGTGCGCCGGGAGAACAACGTGTGGGCGAAGTAGGATACCGCGGCGCTAGGGTACTGCGTCGTTAGGATAAGGCGGCGTTAGACAAAGGCGACGTTAGAAGAGGCGAAACGGCGCCTCACTCTAACGTCGCCTCATCCTAACGCCGCCTTATCCTAACGTCGCCTCATCCCTTCTTGAGGTACGCATCCATCCAGTCCAGCACCACGCCCCACCAGATCCGCCGGTTGCGCGGTTTCAGGATCCAGTGCCCCTCGTCGGGGAACGAGAGGAACTTGGCGGGGATGCCCAGCTCGCGCAGCGCCGTGAACGCCTGGTAGCCCTCCGAGGGATCGACGCGGAAATCCATCTGGGAGTGCACGATCAGCGTCGGCGTCTTCCAGTTCTTCACGAAATTCAGGGCCGACCACTTCTCGTACCCGTCGCGGTTGGCGTAAGGCGTTCCCCCGAACTCCCAGTTCACGAACCAGATCTCCTCGGTGCTTCCCGCCATGCTCACCAGATTGAACACGCCGTCGTGGGCCACCAGGCACCTGAACCGGTTGGTGTGCCCGGCGAGCCAGTAGATCATGTAGCCGCCATAGGAGGCGCCCGCCGCGCACATCCGCGTCGAATCCACGTAGCCGAGCCGGGTCACCACGTCGAGCCCCTTCATCAGGTCCTCGAAGGGATAGTCGCCCCAATGCTGGGAGACGTCGTCGGTGAACTGCTGCCCGTACCCGGTCGAGCCATGACGATTGACCACGGCGACCACATACCCACGCGCGGCGAACATCTGGTAATTCCAGCGGGCGTGCCAGAGATCGAGCCAGGCGGTCTGCGGTCCGCCGTGCAACAGATACACCACGGGATACTTCTTCTTCGGATCGAAAGCGGGCGGCTTCTGGATCCAGCCGAACACCGAATCTCCCTTGGCCCCCACGAACCCGAATTCTTCGAGGGGGGGCAGGTCCAACCCCGCTACGCCGGCGTCGGTGTGATGCGTCAGCGGCTTCCCCGCCGCCCACACTTCCGCCGGTTGGGTGTCGGTCTGGTGCAGGTAGACGAGGGTCTTGCCGTCGGGGCCCAACGTCGGGTCGGAGTTCACGCCTCCGGCTATCAGTTTGGTGCGGGCGAACCCGGGGACCGCGATGCGATAGATGTTCTGCCTCCCCCGCTCTTCCACCACGACGAGCACGCATTTGCTGTCGGGACACCAGGTATACGACCCGACGGAAAAGTCCCACCCCGCCATCGCATCCACCGCCTGGCCGCCGCTTTGTCCGGCGGTCCGCGGCAGCAACATCAGGCGCTGGCGATCGGCTTCGAAGTTGGGCCGCGCCATGGACAGGTAGGACAGCCATTTCCCATCGGGCGAGAAGCGCGGCGTGTTGTCCGCCCCGGGGCTCGTCGCCGTCACGTTGTGCATCCCCTGACCGTCCGGGCCCAGCACGAATACGTCGACGTTGGTGTTCGTGGCGACCACGTCATCCCCGTGCATCGCGACGGCGATTTCCTTTCCATCCGGACTCATCGCGTAGTCGCCGTCACCGCTGGTCGCGATGGTGGGGGCGTCGTGATCGACCGGCGTCAGGTCCTTGGCGGCGCCGTCGGCCAGGGCGACGGAGAAGACATGCTGCCGCCGGCCCTCGCGCCAATCGTCCCAATGGCGATACAGCAGCTCGGTCCAGATCCTGGCGTCGGTCGGGTAGTCGCCGTTGCGCGTGTCGATCTCCTGCTTGTCCGGCCACTTGATGTCACTCACCGCCAGAAAGCCGGAGCCGTCGGGTTTCCAGATGAACTCCCCCACCCCTTCGGAGAGGTTCGACACCCGGCGGGCCTCGCCGCCCGAGAGACCGAGCACCCAGATCTGCGGCCCGTTCTGCCGGGAGCCGATGAACGCGAGGAGCTTGCCATCGGGGGACCAGCGCGGAGACCGGTCCGACCCCGGACCCTGCGTCAGCTGTCGGGTCTGCCCCGTCAGGACCTCCGCGAGCCACACCCGCGCCACCCCGCGGTTCTCCTGCAACGAGGGGGTGGTGACCACATACGCCACCCATTTCCCGTCGGGAGACAGCTGCGGGTCCCCGACCACCGGGAGCGCGATGTAGTCCTCGAAGGTGATGGCACGCTTTTGAGCGGCGAGTGGGGGAAACGGGACAAGGGACACGGGAAGGGTGAGCAACGTCAGCAGCCTTAGGGCTCTCATGGTCAGTAGTCCGGGTGGGTGAGGATGGCTTTGACGAGATCGTCGAAGATGCGCGATGCCGGCGCCACGTCGCCGTTGGCATCGGTGTGAACGTTCCACGCGCACAGCTCCTGCAGCGCAGTCGCCTCTTCATATGTAAGGTGCAGCACGCGGCCGGCGCCGTCCGGGGATGCCTGCTCGAGCACGCGGGCGAGCACGTCGGGGAGATGTTTGGCGTTCCGGATGGCGTCGAATTGCTGTGCAGTCACCGGGAGATCCATGCCCGTCCCTTGCTAAGTCTCGAGTGGAGCGAAATCTTCCCTTCCCACGCTGGAAATGCTAGGCAGGTGTCAGGGGCCGGGGGCCAGGTGTCAGCGCTTCCGCCCGTAACTCCTGATCCCTGGCCCGGGACACCTGCAAAGAGGTCGCATGCCGCGAACTGAGTTCATCGCGACGGGATTCGCCGTCCCGCCGCGCGTCGTCACCAACGACGACCTGTCCAAGCTGATGGATACGTCGGACGAGTGGATCACTCAGCGCAGCGGCATCAAGGAACGCCACTGGGTCGTGCCCGGCACACCGTGCGCCGAGGTGGCGGCCGAAGCGTCGCGCAAGGCGCTCGCGGCCGCCGGGATGCAGCCCACCGACCTCGATTGTATCATCTTCGCCACCACATCCCCTGATCACTTCATCCCCGGCAACGGGGTGTATCTCCAGCGCCTCCTGGGCGTGCCCAACATCCCGGCCCTGGACGTCCGCGACCAGTGCTCCGGGTTCGTGTACGGGCTGTCGGTGGGGGACGCCTGGATCCGGATCGGTCAGTACAAACGCATCCTGCTCGTGGGAGCGGAAATCCAGTCACCGGGGCTCGACGTGTCCACCGCGGGGCGCGACACCGCCGTGCTGTTCGGCGACGGGGCCGGCGTGGCGATCCTCGGCCCCACCGACGCCAAAGGGAGAGGCGTGCTCTCGACCCACCTCTACTCCGACGGCCGCTACGCCGAGAAGCTCTGGATGGACGGGCCGGGACTGTCCCACGTGCCGTGGATCAGCGCCGACATGCTGGAGACCGGCAAGGCGCGGGTGAAGATGGAAGGGCGTGAGGTCTTCAAGCACGCCACGACCAAGATGCCGGAGTCGGTGCACGCGGCTCTGCAGGCGAACGGCCTTACCATCGCCGACATCAAGCTGCTCATCCCCCACCAGGCCAATCTGCGGATTTCCGAAATGGTGCAGAAGCAGCTGGGGCTGCGCGATGATCAGGTGTTCAACAACATCCAGAAATACGGCAACACCACCGCTGCCTCGATCCCCATCGCCCTGTGCGAGGCCCTGGAGCAGGGGCGCCTGGGCCGCGGCGATCTGCTGATGCTCACGGCGTTTGGGTCGGGGTTCACCTGGGGGAGTGCGGCGATTAGGTGGTGAAGTGGTCGGTGGTCGGTGGTTAGTGGTCAGCCATCAGCCGTCAGCCATCAGCCTTCAGCTCGGCGAGCAATCGCGCGGCGGCATCGGCCCCGGGGGTCCCGCGATAGCGGTCGGCAAAGCGCGCCAGCTCCACCATCAACCGGTCACGCCGGCCGGTTGCGCGATACAGGTCGATCAGACCATTCGACGCCCGCATCTGGAGTCCCGGGTCCACCGCGCGGCGCCGCACCTCGAGATACAGCCGTTCGGCCCCCGCGGGATCGCCCAGGTTCCGTTCCAACAGCTCGGCGAGCCGCAGCCGCGCTTCGTCGTCGTCCGGCTCCACCGTCAGATGGTCCTGGAAGTACTCGGCGGCTTCCCGGAACTGGCCGCGCACGATGAAGACGTCCTGGCGCGGGTAGGTCCTGGGCGGCGCGATATTCCCGGCCGCGGTGATCGTGTTGACGAGACCCTGCGAGGCGGCGGTCGTCGTGTGGTGGAGCACGACAACCCCGATCGCGGTCAACGGGATGTTACAGATCACGAGCACGCCGCACAGCCACCCGGGGATGATGCCCTTCTCCTGGAGGAAGTACCACAGGAGGGTCAGCATGATGAAGCAGGGCCCGGCGAACAAGGCTATGATGCGGAGCAGCTCGGCCCGTTCCCCGGCGTCGATATCCCTGAGGGGATTCATGAGAGTGATTTGCCGCCGAAACCCGCCTCCCGCAAGTTCCGTAGAGGTGTTCACTTAAGGAGCCTCTCCATGATCGGCCTCATCGTCGGAGCCGCGGCCCTGGCCGGCGGCTTCCTCTCCAGTCGAGACTTCACCAAACGGCGCCTGCGGTTCGTCGACGCCGTGCAGAAGCCCGCCGCGCCGCTCATCGCCGGCGCGTTGGCGGCCGTCGTGGCCCTCCCGATCGCGGGACTCCTGCCGATCGTGACGGCGGCGACCGCGGTCGCCTTCGGTGTGGGTGTCGGCGGCGGGGTCGCGAGCGGGCGCAAGACACCTCCCGAGTAGAGGGGTCAGGACTGACTGGCTGACACCTGGCACCTGACCCCTGACCCCTGATACCTGTCTCGCGCCCCCCAACCGTTTCACGTATTATGTGGCGCGCAATTGGGGCGGATCTCGACCGAGTCTCTACCCTCCGAGGGGGCGAACGATGGTGCGAGCGGCTGTGGCTGTGATGGTCGCGACGGTATTCCTCGTGCCGAAGGTCACACAGGCACAGAGCAACCGCTGGGAAGACCAGGTGAACAACCTTCTGAAGACCGCCAGCAAGACCCTCGCGGACAAGGGTTACAAGCAAACCCACGAAGCCAAGACCGGCTCGCTCCATAACTCCGAATCCGAGAGCTTCACCCTCGAGCTGGACGGCGGAACCGACTATGCGATCGTCGGCGTCTGCGACAACGATTGCGACGACATCGATCTGCGCCTGTTCAACGACGACGGGGACGAGGTGGACAGCGATACCAAGACCGACGACGTCCCGATCGTCGTCGCGTCCCCGCGCAAGACTTCCAAGTACCGGATCAAGGTGATCATGGCGAGCTGCAAGACCTCGCCCTGCTGGTACGGCATCGGAGTCTACGGCAAGTAGCCGGTTGCTCGCTCAGGCAGTAACGGGGGTGGACGTGGCTCGAGTCCGCCCCCGTGACGTTTCCCCTCCGCCCTGGCTTTCCTGGTCATTGCCGTGGGGGTCACGCGGAAGCGTTGAGCTCCTCGTAACCCACACAATCGCGCACCGGCAGTGGGGGGTACCGGGTGAGGCGAGCGTCCCAGGCCGCCCGTTCGCACAGGATGAACTGGCTCCCGCGCCGATTTTCGATGACCCGGTGCCACCGGCACCCGGGGCAGAGACCCTGGGAATCCGACAGGTCGAGGGCCATGCCCGCAGGGTAACGCCCACAATAGAGGAATCGCTATGGCCCGGCGCCATCGGCATTCCCTATCTTAGACGCCGTGACCGACCCGCATGGGCCCGGCGAGAGTGAGGGAGGAGACCTTCCGCCGGGCCTGCTCGAAGACTACCTACGTTCCGCCCGCGCCCAGCTCGACTTTCTGGGCAGCCTGGCTTCACGCATCGCTGACCATCCCGACGACCCCGATCTCCTGGGCGAATTCCGCCGCGAGTCCCATAAGATGCGGGGGTCCGCCGGCTCCTATGGCTTTCCCGCGGCGACCCGCGTGGCCGGGGAGATCGAGGACGCGGCGAAAGCCTGGATCGCTGATGCGACCCTGAACCGCGAGGCCCGCGGCCGGACCGCCGTCGATCAGGTCGCCCGGTTGCGCGCGGCCTTCGGGGCGGCGCTGGACCGCGTCTCCGGACACACCCCCCCCGCGCCCGCGGGCGGCACGGACCAGGAGACGGCCGCCCAGGTGTACCTGGTGGAAGACGACCCCTCGCTGATCGAGCTGTTTGAGTACGGCCTGCGCTCGCGTGACTATCGCTTCGAAGTGTTCACGAACGGCCGGGAGGCGCTCGACAAGCTGCGCCGAGTCCCCCTCGCCGGCAGCCATCCGCTCCTCATCCTCGACGTGGATCTCCCCGCCCTCGATGGCTACGCCATCTTCGACGCCCTGCGCTACGAGCGCCCGGGCGCCTTCCGGGTGGTGTTCATCACCGTGCACGGCAGCGAAGACGAGCAGGTGCGCGCCCTGCAGAGCGGAGCCGTGGACTATCTGGTGAAGCCCGTGAACCTGCGCGTGGCACTCGAGAAGATCGGCCGCTGGATCGGCCGATGAGCAGCCGGCACGCCTTGGCCCTGGTGGCGCTCTGGCAGGCCGCCCTGTTCGTGGTGTTGATCCTCCTCATCCTCGCCAACCGGTGGTACGGCGTGGCACGCCGGTCTCGTCTGCGGCCGCGCCGTATCGCCGTCGACACCGCGATGAAGAACTGGGCCCTGGATCAGTGGCCGCTCGACCCCGTGGTCAAAGCGCTCGGCGCCCTCCCCGCCGCCGCGGCGGTCGAGGCGCTGGTGGCCTGGTCCGCCCGGATCGCGGGAGAGCGCTGGCAAGCGCTGGCCGGCGCATTGCAGAAGGAGCCGTGGGTGCAAGCGCTGCGCGACGGAGTCCCGTCCCGCCAGTGGTGGACCAGACTGCAGGCCGCCCGGCTGCTCGCGATCGTGGCGACTCCGGAGGATGTGCCGCTGTTGTCGCGGCTGTTGCTCGATGCCCATCCGGCCGTGCACATCGCCGCCGTCGCGGCCCTGGAGCGGCTGGACGAGCCCAGCCTGATCGCCACGGCGATCGACCGCCTCGCCACCCTGCCCTCGACCGTCCAGGCCTTATACGCCTCGGTGCTGCGACGCTCGCGCGGCTCGGTGGTCGAGGCGCTGCGCGGCCGTCTGGCCCAGCGCGATGATCCGGGGCTGGCTCGCATCGCGGAGTTTGCCGCCCGCCTGGACGACCCGGCGCTGCGCGAGTTCCTGACCCCCCTCGCGGACCATCCCAGTACGGAAGTCCGGGTACAGGTCGCGCGGGCTCTGGGTGGATTCCCGCACCCGACGTCGGTCCTGGCACTGGGCCGCCTCGCCCGTGACGCGACGTGGGAGGTCAGGGCGCAGGCGATGCGGGCGATCGGGCGGATCGCCGACCCGACCGGCCTCCCGGTGTTGACCGCGGGACTGCGCGACCCGGTCTGGTGGGTGCGGCTGCGGGCCGCCCTCGGGTTGACGCGATTCGGCGTCGCGGGGCGCGACGCCCTGCTCCAGGCCGAACGCGGGGCCGACCCCGACGGGCGCTACGTCGCCCGCCTGATCCTCGGCCTTTCCCCGCAGGCGCTCACCGAGTTCGCCGCATGAGCCACCTGCTGCCCGCAGTGGACGGCGGGATTCTCGTCTATTTCGTTTTCCTGAACTCGTTCTACGCGCTGCTGCTCGTGCTCGCCATCCCGGAGATCTGGGAGCAGACCCGCCTGGCCGAGGACGAGGACCTGGTGCGCCTGCTGCAGACCGACGCCCCGCCGCCCATTTCCATTCTGGTACCGGCGTACAACGAGAGCGCCACCATCCAGGCGAGTCTCACGGCGATTCTCACCCTCGAGTACCGCACCTACGAGGTGGTGGTCGTGAACGACGGCTCCACGGACACCACCATGGAGCGCCTGCGAGAGGCGTTCGACCTCTACGAGGTGCCGCGCATCCACCCCGAGACGGTCCCGACGATGCCGATCGGGGGACAATACCGCTCGCGCACGAGGCCGCGACTGCTCGTGATCGACAAGGAGAACGGCGGCAAAGCCGATGCGTTGAACGCCGGAATCAACGCCGCGCGCTGGCCCCTGGTCATCGCGGTGGACGCCGACACCCTGATCGAGCCCGACGCGATGATCCGCCTGACCCGGCCCTTCCTGCTCGGCCGCAACGTCGCCGCGGTGGGGGGAACCGTCCGCGTGGCCAACGGATCCACGGTGAAGGATGGCCGAGTGCTCGATGCACGGGTGCCCCGGCGGTTCCTGCCGGGGATCCAGGTGGTCGAGTATCTCCGGGCGTTCCTGTTCGGGCGCATGGGGTGGAACCGGATGGGGGGAAACCTCATCATCTCCGGCGCCTTCGGGCTGTTCCGCAAGGATTACCTCCTGGCCATCGGCGGCTATCGCGTCGACAGCGTGGTGGAGGATTTCGACGTGGTGGTGCGGTTGCACCGCTACCTCCTGGAACAGGGGATTCCCTACATCGTCACTTTCGTCCCCGATCCCGTCGCCTGGACCGAAGTGCCGGAGACCGGCCTGGTCCTGGGCCGGCAGCGCGAACGGTGGCACCGGGGGCTGCTGCTCACGATGTGGCAGTACCAGGCGATGCTGTTCAACCCGCGCTACGGCAAGGTGGGGATGCTGGCCGTCCCGTTCTTTACGCTCGGCGAAGCGCTGGCGCCGCTCGTCGAGGTGACCGGGTACCTGGTCACCCTGCTCGGCCTGGCGTTCGGCGTGATCGATATTCCGTTCGCCCTCCTCTTCGTGCTGGTGGCGTGGGGGTACGGGATGCTGCTGTCGGTCTGGGCGGTGCTGCTGGAGGAGATCGGGTTCCGCCGCTACGATCGCTGGAGTGATCTGCTGCGGCTGCTGCTCTACGCCACCCTCGAGAATTTCGGGTACCGGCAGCGCACCGTCTGGTGGCGTCTGCGGTCGTTCTGGTCGGCGCTGCGTCGCGGCCGCCGCTGGGGCGAGATGGTGCGGAAGGGCTTTGCCTGACGTGCTGCCGCTCATGGTGCTGGCGCTCCAGCAACCCGCCTGCCCGCGGCGCGTGGATCCCGCCGTGGATTCGGCCTGGCAGGCCTACCGCCGCGGCTCCGTCGCGGAGGCGGCGCGCCGGTTCGCCGTCGCCGACTCGCTCTGCCCGGGGCTCCCCGACGTGCAGGTCGGCCTCGGCTTCGTGCAGCTGCGCCGGAACTCCCCGGGGGACGCTGCCGCGCGCTTCCTCGCGGCGCTGCGCAAGGATTCCACCGCTGCCGACGCCTGGTACGGCCTCGGTCTGGCCCGGGCGCGCTCGGGGCAGCCCCAGGAAGCGGCCGTCGCGTTCCGTCGCACGCTGGCGATCAACCCCGGCTACGGCGACGCCGAGCAGCAGCTGTTGCAGCTCGGTCTCGACTCTGCCGTGGTCCTGCCTCCCCCGGTGCGGCCGGCGCAGCCGGCCGTGCCCGCGCGAACCCACGGCGAGCGGTTCGAAGTGTGGGAGCAGGGGGCCTGGGTGCCGTTCTACGTGAAGGGGGTGAACCTCGGCGCCGCGCGGCCCGGGAAATTTCCTTCGGAGTTTCCGACCGACGACAGCACCTACGCCGCCTGGATTCAGCTCATCGCGGCCGCGCACGCGAACGTGATCCGGCTGTACACAATTTTCCCGCCGGCCTTCTACCGCGCGCTGAAGCGCTGGAACGATGGCCACCCCGGCCAGGCCGTGTGGCTGGTGCACGGCATCTGGGCCGAGCCTCCGCCGGGCGACAATTACGATGATCCGGCGTGGCTCGCCGATTTCCATGCCGAAATGCGCCGAGTGGTGGATGTGCTGCATGGGCACGCGGCGCTCTCCGCTCGGCCGGGGCATGCGTTCGGGCGCTACACCGCGGATCTATCGAACCACACGCTGGCGGTGATCATCGGCCGCGAGTGGGAGCCGTTCACGATCCGCGCCTACAACGCGCGGCCGGGTGGCCGCACGCGGTACGCGGGTCGCTTTTTGGCGGTGGATTCGGGAACCGCGGCCGACGTGTGGATGGCCGAGCAATGCGATGCGCTGCTGAAGTACGAGTGGGATCGCTACCACGCGCAACGCCCCATCGCGTACACCAACTGGCCGACCCTCGACCCCCTTACCCACCCCACCGAGCCGACGCTGGAGGAGGAGGGCGTGCTGCGCCAGCGCCTCGGGCTGCCCCCCTTCAACCAGGTGCGGGAGTACAACAACGACGACCAATCGCTCGACGCGATGTTGGTCCGGACCACCCCGGCGGACCTGGGCGGCTACTTCGCCTCCTACCACGCCTATCCGTACTACCCGGACTTCATGGACTACGACAGCACGTACGGCGCGGCCCGGTCCTCACTCGGCCCGTCCCACTACCTCGGATATCTCCAGGATCTGCATCGCCACTACGCCGGGCGCCCGGTGCTGATCGCCGAGTATGGCGTCCCGTCCTCGCGCGGGGTGGCGCATCTGCAACCCGAGGGGATGCACCACGGCGGCCATGACGAGGCGGAGATGGCGGCCATCGACGTGCGGTTGACGACGGAAATCCGGGAGGCCGGCCTGGCCGGGGGGATCATCTTCGCCTGGCTTGACGAATGGTTCAAGCACAACTGGGCGGTGATCGACTTCGAGGTCCCCAAGGACCGCAACCGGCTCTGGTTCTCGCCCATGGACGCCGAACAGAACTACGGTCTGCTCGGCCAGTACGCGGGTGATTCGGCCCGCGACCCCGTCCTGGGGGGCGATCCCGCAAGGTGGCAGGGTCTCCCGTTCCGGCAGGGGAATGACACCCTGCAGGTCCGGGTGGGCCAGAACGAGGCGTATGTCTATCTGGCCATCGCCGGTCGCGCCGCTGCCGCGCCCGACTCGGCCCGGTACCTGATCGGGATCGACACCTATCGGCCCGATCGCGGCGAGTTCCGGCTCCCCGGCGTGCCCGACAGCCTGGACACGGGCGTCGAATTCCTCCTGTCGCTCGGCGATTCGAGCGACGGGGGGGGACGACTTCTCGTGGCCAGGTCGTACAATCCTTATCTGGGACCGCGGCCCGGGATGGGCCCGACCGCGCTCGATCCGTTTTACAACGTGTTGTGTACCGTGAACAGCCGCAGCAGCTCGGGCGAGTTCGATTCCCTGTTCGTCGCCACCAACCGCTTTCGCGTGGCCCGCACACGCCAGATATTTCCCGCGCGCGGTGTGGACCGGGGCCGGCTCCGGTATGGGCGGGAGCGCGAATCGACCCTCGCCGACTGGTACGTGGACCGCGCGGCCGGCCTGGTCGAGGTCCGCATTCCCTGGGGGCTCCTCAACGTGACCGATCCGTCCTCGCGTACGATCGTGGCGTCGGTTCGCTCCGGCGGCGTCGTGACCACCACGACCACCGACGGGTTCCGCTTCGTGGGAGTGGCGGTGAGCCGCGCGAGCGGGAGCGTCACCGCGCGGCTGCCGGCCGGCGGCACCTTCACCTGGCCCACCTGGGAGCAGCCCACGTGGTACGAGCGCTTGAAGCCCGCCTATTTCGCGTTGCAGCGGCTGTGGGGGTCCTGGTGAGGCGGTGGGCGTGGGTCGCCGCGCTGTGGGTTTGTGCCCTCCCCGGCCGGGCCTCGGCGCAGCTGCCGCAGGCCGAGGATGCCTTCGTGCGCGGGGATTACAAGACCGCGCGCCAGCTGTACCAGCAGGTGCTGGCGATCGACTCTCTGAATCCTCGCGCGCTGTTCCGGCTGGCGCAGCTCGACAGCTGGGACGGCAAGCTGAAGGAATCGCTGGCGCGTTACGTGATCCTGCGGCGGGTCGAGCCCGTGGATCCCGACATCAAGGTCAGCCACGCCCAGGTACTCTCCTGGGACGGCCAGACCACCTATGCCGTCGCGTTGTATGACTCGGTGCTGGCCGAACACCCTGAGCGGACGGACGCCCTGGCCGGGCGGGCGCGCGCGGTGGCGTGGAGCGGCGACCTGAACCGCGCCGAGCGGCTGTGGCGCGACGCCCTGGCCAAGCACCCCGACGACGCCGAGATCCTCACGGGGCTCGCCCAGACCCTTTACTGGATGGGTCAGACCACCGCGGCGGAGCCGTACCTGGTGCGCGCGCGGCAGGTGGCGCCGGAGGACAAGACGGCGCGTGACCTGTTGAGTGTGGTGCGGGCCACGACCCGACCGGTCGTGAACGCTTCAATCGACGACGGCGGCGATTCCGACGACAACCGGTTCTTCCTGTTGAACGGGTCGTACGCCTGGTCCTTCGCGTCCGGCACCCGCGGGACGGTGCACGCCGGGTGGCGGCGGGCGACCGATCCGTTCCGGGCGGGCTCGAGCGTCGGCATCGACGCGTTCGCGGTGAAATCCCTCAAGCCGACGCTGAGCCTCCGGGCCGGCGCCGGCGTCTCCCGCCTCTCCCCCGACAGCGGAAGTGGCTTTACTCCCCTGACGCTGCAACTCGGAGTGGGGTTGCGACCATCCGAGACCTCTTCCATCGGGCTCTCGTACAGCCGGGCGCCGTTCGACGAGACGGCGCTGCTCATCACCAAGGGCTATGTGTGGGACGAAGTGGAAGCGACGGCCGACCTCACCCCCAAGCCCGATCTCGACCTGTTCGGCACCGGGGACGTCGCCTGGCTTTCGGACGGCAATCGCCGTCTCATCGGGGCTCTGGGGGCGATGACCGGCATCGGTCGCGGCGTCCACGTCGGGGGATATGGCCGGCTGATGGGATACCAGCAGCCCTATCCCGGCCGGGGCTACTTCGCACCCGAAAACTTCTGGATGCTGGAGAGCCGCGCCGTGTACAACTGGCGCCGGACCGTGTGGGCGGCGAGAGCCGACGCGGGGCTCGGGGCGCAGAACGTGGGGAGCGGCGCGGCGACGCAGGCCGAGTGGCACGTGGGACTCACCGCCTCGCGCACCTGGCGGGCGATCGACGAGTTGTCGCTGGTGGGGTTGTACACCAACAGCGCGGCGGCGCGGACGGGAACCGCCACCACGTCGAGCTACCGGTATTGGTCGGTGGGGCTCCGATATCGCCGAGGGTTGTAGGAATCCCGAGCCATTTGTGGACATCTTAGACAGCCCGATTTTGCTGGTTTTCCCGCCTGCCCCACTTCCGCACTCCAGACCGAAACGACATGGTTAGAAGGACTTCTGTGCGAGGCTTGCGTGGCTTCTACCGTTTTATGCGACCAGCCTATCGATTTAGGCTGTCAGTCTAATTCTCGTTAGGCATCCACGATCTACTATGCCAACCAACCACTTACCCTCCCTGGTCCTTACCCTGGTTGCGGTTTCCTGTGGCTATTCGACAAAGGCGCGAGCTGCGGTACTGGACGCTGCTGTGGATAGTCTCGTGTCTGCTCACCCAGGTTGGCACTTGGGCACAGATCAAGACTGCAAGTCCAATTCACTCGCAGACATGAAGCACGATTATCCGGGTTACACGCCCTACCGTGTGTCTGGCGACTTCAACAGGGATGGAATCGAAGACGCGGCAGTGGTTCTGATTCGTGGGGATTCTGGACAAATCTATTGGTTCAGGGGTATGCGCTCTGGTTACGCAGCGCCCCTTCTGCTTGGTTCAATAGATTGGGCACGGGATGGCGGCCTTTACGCGCGCGGCGGGGTTGTCGGATTCGG
>DATJXC010000044.1:0-43347 GCA_035500495.1 Gemmatimonadales bacterium | reverse complement strand
CTGGGCGCCGGGCTGATCGTTGGGCTCGTCGCGCACGACCGAATCCCCGAAGACGAAATCGTGCTGAGCCGTAACCGTCACGCCGGTGAAGACCGGGTCGAGCGTGTTGAACCCGGCGTCCAGGATCGCGACCCGGATCCCTGTGCCGTCGTACCCGGCGTTGGCCAGCGGGCGGAGATTGAGCTGCCGGTAGGGCATTTCCGACGGGCCGTAGGTCGGGTCGCCGCCGCTGCCGCACCCGGCCGTCGGTCCCGGCGCCGGTCCCTCGAGCAGGGCCGGCGCGCCCGGTCGGGTCCGCCACCGCCCGACAGGCTGGACGTGGCGGATGCCAGGCTCGCGTAACAAGGGTCGCAGGATGGGAGTCGGAGCGGCCACGCTGACGGCCTGGAGCCAGCGGCTCCGGACTCGGACGGCAGCGCCGGAGGACCGGGCGAGTGCCGCGATGCTGTCCACCGACACCCTGGGCCGCGCGAACAGCCAGACGGTGACGCTCGTATCCCGGCTGATGGCACGGGCCAGCGGGGGGGAGACGCTCGGCCGCTGGGCGGCCAGCCCACTTGCGGGGAGCACCAGCCCAATCCACCAGCGGGCCGCGCGATGCAGCGGCCGGCGCATCCGACTACACCGGCTCGAGCTGGCCGAGCCGAACGCCCACGATGGTCGAGACACCGGGCTCCTGCATCGTCACCCCGTACACGGCGTCGGCGGCCTGCATGGTACGCGGGTTGTGGGTGATCACGATGAACTGGGTCTGGGTCTTGAACTCAGACAAAAGCCGGACGTAGCGGCCCACGTTGGCATCGTCGAGGGGCGCGTCGACCTCGTCGAGCAGGCAGAAGGGACTCGGCCTGGTCAGGAAGATGGCGAACAGCAAGGACGAGGCCACCAGGGTCCGCTCGCCCGAAGAGAGGAGGTGGATCCGCTGCGTGCGTTTCCCCCGCGGCGCGGCGTGAATCTCGATCTCCGAGTCCAGCGGCTCGTCCTCGTTTGCGAGCCGGACGTCGCACTCACCGCCGCCGAACAGCGTCTGAAATACGGTACGGAAGTTCTCTCGCACCTTGCCGAAGGATTCCAGGAACAGGGCCTTGGCGGTCTGATCGATCTCGCGGGCGGCCTGCTGCAACGAGGCGCGCGCGGCGACGAGGTCGTCACGCTGGGTCATCAGGAACTCGAGCCGCTTCATCTCCTCGGCGTGCTCTTCGACCGCCAGCGCATTGACCGGTCCCACCGCATCGATGGCTTGCTGGAGTCGCTCATTCTCCTGACGCAGCCAGCCGACGTCGCCCGCCACCTCCGGAGCCGACGCGAGCAGCTGATCGAGAGGCTTCCGCCATTCGGCTTCGACCCGCTCGGCCACCCCGCTCTTCTTGCCGGCGAGCGCCGTCCGCTCGACCTCCAGGCGGTGCTCTTCTTCCCCCAGGGCCTCGAGGGCCCGGCGTGCGTCCTCGACGACCGACTCGGCCTGGATAACCGCGGCCTCGGCCGTCGTCACCAGCGCCTCCGCTTCCGTCGCCGCGGCGGCAAGCTTGGTGGCGGCGACTCGTTTCTCCTGAAGCGTGTCTTCCCATTGTGTCCGCTGCTGGCTCAGGCTCGCGTTGGTGGCATCGATCTCCACGACCTCCTGCGCCAGCGCGGCGGCCTGCTCGTGAGCTTCAGCCGCCTCAGCCGCGGCGCGGCCGGCGCGCTCGCGCGCGGCTTGGTGGCGGGCCTCCATTTGGGCGGCTTCCACCTGCCAGTGGACGCGCTGCTCGCGCGCCCCCTCTTGCTCGGCCTCGAGCGCGGCCAGTCCCGCTCGTTCGGCGCCCAGTTGCTCGTCCTGCCGCAGGCGGCCCAAGCGCCGGCCTTCGAGGGTCGCCGCGAGTGGTGCCAGGCGACCTTCGACCTCTTCCAGCCGCCGGCTTAGCCGCTCGACCTGGGTGTCCGCTTCCGCGAGCAACCGGCGCGTGTGCGCCAGGGCCCGCTCGCCTTCTCCTTTGTGGGCGCCAACCTCGAGCTCGTCGTGGCGGGCCCGCTCGGCCATCTCACCGGCGCTCGTCAGAGCCGTGCGAGCCGCGGTCAGCTCGTTGGTCGTTTCGACCAAGGCTCGCTCAGTGCGGTCGCGGCTGCCCTCCGCCTCGACCAGCTCATGCTCCAACGCCTCCAGCTCGGCCCGCCGCTGCAACGGGCCTCCGGCTGGCGCACCGCCATCGAGAAAGATGGCGCCATTGGCCCGCCGCAGGGCGCGCCCGTCGTCCAGCACTTCGTGCCCGGCGATCAAGGCGCGCACCCAAGCCACGGCCGGACCATCCACCCGCAGCTCATCCTGGAGCGGGGCCCCGTCTGCCGTCTGACGCGGGCCGGGGACGCACGGCAGCAGCACCACCGGGCCGGGGGAAGGGCTCGCGTCCGCGTGCCACCGGCGAATGTCCGTCACGGTCTGCGCGTCCCGCACGAGCACCGCGTGCAGCCACTCGCCCAGCAGCCGTTCCGCCAGCGCCGCATCCCGCCGCGTGGTCCGAACAAAATCGGAGAGCGGCCCCAGGATCCCGTCTCCGAAAGTGTCCTTGGCGCGCAGCAGGGCCTGCGCCCCCGGGGCCAGCCCCACATGCTCGCGTTCCAGCTCCCCCAACGCCTCGCGGCGCGCGGTGACCTGGGTCAGGGCCTCTTCGGCGTGGCGTCGCGAGACGCGCGCCTGCAGCTCCTGCTCCTCCAGCGCCGCCACCCGCTTGCGCGCCAGCTGCACACTCTCAACCGCCCGCACCGCCGCCTGCGCCAGCTGGGCCGTCTGCTGGACCAGCTGTTCGAGGCTCTGCGCGGCATTCGCGGCCGCGTCGGTCCTCGCCGCGCGGTCAGCCACGGCGACCGAGAGCTGCTCCTTCAGCTCGCCCCGTTCACGCTCGAGCGCGGCGCGCTCGCCGTCGAGCGCGCGCAGGTCCTCGGCCTCCCGCTGCAATCCCTCCTCGAGCTCCCGAACGGCCTGCCGCAGAGCGGTCAAGCGCTCGCGCACCTCCTGCTCGGCCGCCGCCCGGCCCTCCAGCTCCGCTCGCACGGTGGCGAGGTCCTGCTCGGCGGTAGCGCTCTCGGCCGCGGCTGCTTCGTGCTCCCGCTCCGCCTGCGCCGCCCGGCGCTCCTTCTCGGCGCGCTCGTCGAGCGCTTTGCCGCGGCGCTGTGACGCGTTCGACAGACGCTCCTCGGCCAAGGCGAGGTCGCCTTCGAGCCTGCCGGCTTCGAGCTTCACGTCGGTCAGTTGGCGCTCCACCTCCGTGCGCCGGACTTCGGCCGTGTGGCGAGCCTGGATACGGGCCTCCCGGATCCGCTCGGCCTCTTCGAATTGCGCTCGGGCGGCGGGCAGCTCGGCGTCGAGCTCCTGCGTGCGGACGCTCAAGGCGCCGAGGGCCAGATCCAGGTCCTCGAGCTCGCGGCGGACCAGCGTGAGGGCGATCCCGAACCGCTCGTCGACCATCTTGGTGTAGCGCTCGGCTTTGCCGCGCTGGCGCGCGAGGCTGCGGACCTGGGTCTGGACCTCCGAGATCAGGTCTTCGAGCCGCGCGAGATCGGCCGCGGTTTCCTCGAGGCGTCGTTCCGTGCTCTTCTTGCGGTCGCGGTACAGCCCGATCCCCGCGGCCTCTTCGAACAGCGCGCGCCGCTCCTCGGCCTTCTCCGAGAGCAGGGCCTCGATCATCTTCGCTTCCATCACGACCGCGGCATCGGCCCCGAGGCCGGTGCCGCGCAGCAGATCCTGGATGTCGCGCAGCCGGACCGGGGAGCGATTCAGCTGGTAGTCGCTCTGGCCCGAGCGCGACAGACGCCGCGTGATCACCACTTCCTGATAGGCGATCGGCAGGGTCCCATCGGAGTTGTCGAATACCAGCGAGACCTCGGCCACGTTGACGGGGCGGCGCCCCGTGGAGCCCTGGAAGATCACGTCCTCCATCTTGCCGCCCCGTAGCAACCGCGGGGACTGCTCGCCCAATACCCACCGGACCGCGTCGGAGATGTTGGATTTGCCGCAGCCGTTCGGCCCTACAATGGCCGTCACGCCCAGGTCGAACGGCAATTCCACCGTTCCGGCGAACGACTTGAAGCCCACGAGCTCCAGCCGGCTCAGTCTCATGAATGGGTCCCCGTTCGGGTGACAAGAGTGGTTTGGAGTCCAGCGGCGCGCAGAGCGGCGGCCGCAAAATCGGCTTGTTCGGCGGTTTCGAACGCGCCGACGAGCAGCGGGCCCGCGCTGCCCCAGCGTACCCCCACGAGGCCTTGGGCACGCAGCAGATCTGGGTGAGTCGGCGGCTCTACGGTGAGCGAGTACGGTGCCAGGAGCAGGTCCCCTTGACCGGAGGATGCGAGGCCGTGTTCCCACAGCGCGGCACGGGCGGTGTCCGCGGCCTCGCGCGAGGGGTAGGCCCCGGCCTGAACCCGGTACCAGACGACGCCGCGCGCATCGGGCGGGAGCGGCGACACGAACGTCCCGATGCCCTGCGCTGCCAATCGATCGGCCTGGGCCACGGCCCGCTGCAGGGTGCCGTAGGCGGCGAGCCGGATCGTCCACGGGGCCGGGCCGGCAGCGGGTACGATCGTGGGTGCCGGCACGGCGACCTGCTTCGGGTCCGACCGCCACCGCGCGCTGCGGGCGAGGATCGCCCAGGTGCCAAGACCGACGATCGTCAGGCCGAGGGCGAACAGAGCAGGCCTGAGTGAGCGGGAGGCGGAGGGCGAGCGTGGAGCCATCCGGATCGCCGGGCTCGCCACGACCGGCGCGACGGGGGGCGGCTCGATGACGCGGCCCAAGGCCAGCGTCCGCCAGGCCGGAGGGAGCTCGACCGGATCGTCGGCGTCCGGGGCGAGTGCCACCACTCCGTCCGGCGTCGCCGCGAAGTGCGGCTGCGCCCCCTGTGGCAGATAGACCAGAAGGAGCGCTTGTTCCGCGTGGAAGCCGTTCCGGAGCTTCGTCCAGCGGGGATTGCTCCAGACATCGGTGGCCGGGCGCGTGCACGCGCCCGCCGGGATCAGGAACACACCGGCCGCGTCCCGAGTCGCTTCGCTGAGCGGCTCGCCCCTTTCCATGGCTTCGGCGATCCCGGGAGCCGCGGCGCCCCGGACCATGCGGTGCAGCGTCGGTGCTGCCAGATCGAGATCCACCAGAACCACGCGGCGGCGCTGGGACCCTCCGGCAGCGGCTCGCGCCACCGCCCAGGCCGCGTCGCCGGACCACTGCTGATCGTCGGTGGAACGGACGAGTGCCACGAGGGCACGTCCCTCCACCAGCCCAGGGACCAACGCGGCCAGGCGCGAGCGGGGGAGCGGGCGGAGGGTCACTGGCTCGAAGCGAAGATCCAGTATGGCCGACCCAGCTTGCGACCGATCGCCTCGGCCTGCTCACGGGTCGGGTACGGGCCCAGCACGACGCGGTAGCCTTCGTCGGCGGAGGTCGGCCTCAACACCTTGGCCGGGAGGCCGGCCCGGGTGAGCTGCTGGGCCATCTCGGACGACCAGGCTGGGTTCTGAGAAACCGACACCTGCACGTACAGCGGTCCTTCGGCATTGGCGGTGTCGGTCGCCACGGGTGCGCCACCCGCCACCGGGGCGACGCGAGCGCCGCGGGGCGCCCAATCGGTCGCGATCCAAAGATCGCCCGCCGCGTCGGTCACGCGGCCGCGTTCGCGTAAGGAGTCTGGGGACCAGGCGACGACATCCTGACCCTGTCGGGCTAACAGGGTGCCGTCCGGGGTCACGGTCGGAAGGTCGGGCCGCCATGTGGTGGGCAACGCGCCCGCGAGCCGCTTGACGGGGAGATCGACGATCCAGGCGGTATCCCCAGCGCCCGGCGCCGCCAGCAGCCACTCGCCATAGGGGTCGAGGCGCATCGCGGCGATGGGGGAGGGCAGCGCGATTCCATCCAGCTCACGGTGGGCGTAACGGTCGATCACGGCCAGACCGAGCGCGCCCCGTTTGCCCACGTACACACGGTGCCCGGAGGGTGAGAAGAGGAGGACGCGCGGGTGATCCTCGATCGGCACGAAGGCGACATCGCGCCGGCCCAATGGATCGAGAAACGTCACTCCCGAATCACTCGCGACGGCGACCAGGTCCCCCCACTGGGTGGCGGCCATGTCGCCGTCGGACGGAATCGGACGGCTGGCCGGCGGCTGGTCCGCGGACGCGGTGAGAATGCGGGGCTCGCGACCGCCCGTCACGGCGACGAGTCGCTGGTCGGTGGCGCCGAACATGTCGCGCGGCTCACTGGCGAGAGGTTGGGGCCAGACCAGTCGGACCCGCCGCGCGAGCGTCGTGACGCGGCGTTTCCCGTCGACGGCGTACAGAGTGCCGTCGGGACCGAGTGCCGCGCGCTGCAGGTCGGTCGCAATGGTATCGACCCGTCCGCTCTCCAGGTCGAGGCCGAGGAGCTCCCGCTTGGGTGTGCGCACGAACAACTGGGCGGCTTCGGGATCGATCCCTTCGATCCCTTCGACGGGGGGCAGTTTCCCCTTCCCGGTCCAGGTCAACTCGGTCAGTCCGGGGAGGCGGTACAGTCTGAGTGGCCCGCCTTTCGCGGCCAGCCGAATGGCAAGGCCAAAGGGGCGCTCGAGGGGGCTCGGGCGCTGCTGTGTAACTCCTTGTTTTCCAGTGGCTTGCGGGGACGATGCTACCGGCGCCTTGGACTTACAACCCCAGAGCGCAAGGCTGATGAGGAGCAGGGCGGAGCGAGTGGAGAGCAATTGGCCTCGCCGCGAAGATAGGAACACGGCGAGGCCAATGCAAGCCCAAGTAGCTGCCAATCCGCGAGTTAGAAGGTCGGACCGAGGCTGACCGTCCAATAGGCGTTCTTGAGCGGGCGGTCCAGCGGTTTGGCATAATCGAACCGCAGGATCATGAATCCGAGCACGTTGGTCCGAATCGATGCACCCCAGCTGCGCACCGGCGCGCGAACCTGGTAAATGTTGTCGCCCGGCTGCTGGTTCCACGCGAGCGACATGCCTTTGTCCCAGGCGACGCCCGCGTCGAAGAAGATCGCACCTTCCACTGGGGGCAAGCCGATCGGCAGGAAACCCAGCACCAGGCTGCGGGTGAGCGGGAAGCGGAGCTCGGCGTTGAAGACCATGATGCGCGAGCCGACCAGCGCATCCTGGCGGGCGCAACCGAAGTAGGAATTCGGGTTCACGGTGCCGAGGCACTCGGCAGGATTGAAGGAGCCTGAGGTGTAGCCACGCACCAGCTCTGTGCTCCCGAGGTAGATCGGGAACTGATTCCCATCCCGGCCGAACGCGCCGTACATCAAGCCGCGCATTGCCAGAGTGAACGGCCGTGCAAAGAAATAGCGGCGGTAATCCGCGGTGGCGTTGAAGAACTGCCGGTCGCCGATGGCCGGAGAGAACTCGAAGCGCGCCCGGCTCCCCGCAAATGGTCCGACCCAGCCGAACAGCGTGTTGTCGTGGACCAGGGCGATGCGCGGCTGCACGTAGGCGAGCTCGCTCTCGGGGCCACGCGTCTGGGTGGAAGTCAGGTAGAGGCCGGTCGTATTGTCGTAGAAGTCGTTCTGCGACATCACGGCGATGCCCAGGTCGATGAAGTGGACCCCCAGCTCCAGACGGTCGAACCGGCTGAACGGACGCTGTCCCTCGAAAAAGAGATCGCGGTACACGTAACGCTGCAGGTTCGTGTGCACCACGATCGCGCTGTCCGAGCCCTGAATCGGGATGACGTCGTACGTCGTCGGCACATAGAAGTAGTATGGCTGTTGGGAGAGTCCGAGCTCCCAGTGTGTGCGCTTCTGCGCGTTGACGTACGCGGCGAGCACCTGCGCTTCGTCGATGCGCCCATTGATCGCTCCGGCGAACACCAGCTGGCGGTCTCCCAGCATGTCGGAGAGGGAAATCGCCGCGCCGCCGAACACCCCCCGGCCGAAGTTGTCGCGGGAGTACCCGATGGTCGGTTGCGCGGTGTAGTCGGGCGAGAAGTGCACGTGGTACTTGAGGGTCGTGAACTCGGCGGTATCCGGCAACGCCAGCGTGGCCGAATCGAGCAGCTCCCGGATCGAGACCGGGGCCGCGGCACCGGATTCGGCGGGCTGTGCGGCAGCCCCGGAGGGCGCTTGCGCCGACGGCCGCACCTGGCCCTGCGGCGGCCGGTACACCGATACCTGGCCGCTCGTATCGCCGACGGCTACCGGCGCCGGATTGCGCAGCCCGCCGCCGGCGCCGCCGCCGCCGGTGCCCGGCGGCCCGGCGCCCGCTCCGCCTCCGGTCCGTTGCGAGGCGAGCAGCAACACCGGGCCGGGGGGCGGGTGGTCGATATAGGGCTGACGGCGCAGGGACCGCGGGTTGTCGATCGCGTAGACGTTGAAATCGCCGTTCTCGTAGTAGGAGAACGCCAGGCGATCGGCCTGCCGGGCCCAGGACAGGGCCGGCGACAACGGCGTGATCCCGGTGACGCCGGAGTAGACGTCGGTCAGCTGATAGACCTGGTTCTCCCCCAGGTCGTACAGGAAGATGTTGTCGATGCCCGTGCGATCGGACAGGAAGCACAGCGACCGGCCGTCGGGCGCCCACACCGGATTGACGTTGGTCCCGTAGTCCATGTGGGGGAGCATCTCGATCGTCCCGGAATCGAGATGGTACAAGGCGATCCGCATGTTGCCGAACCGCAGCTCGGTGAAATCCGTTTTGCCGCCGCGGTCGGTGGTGAAGGCGATGGTGCGGCCGTCGGGCGACCAGGCCGGATGCAGGTCGGCGTACTTGTCGTTCGTGAGGCGGCGCAGTCCCGAGCCGTCGCGGTTCACGATGAACAGGTCGGAGAGTCCGCCGTCGTAGCCCACGAAGACGATCTGCTTGCCGTCGGGGGAGAACGACGGGGTCGTGACGCCGTTGACGGGGACGTGAATGCGCCGCTCTTCCTTGTCGGTCTTGGCGTCGAGGATGACGATATCCTCGCGTTCCTTCTTTTTCGCGGTGAACACGAAGTACCGCCCGTCGGGGGCGAACGACCCCGACGAATTGACGAACCGGAGACTTTCGTAGTTCGTGTTGATGCTCGACTTCACCATCTGGCCGACTACGTGGCCGGTCTCCACATTGGCCACGTACAGGTCGATGAAGAAGTTGTTCTTCTCGCTGAAGTACGCGACGTAGCGCCCGTCGGGAGTGAGCGCCGGCGCCACGTGATACGTGCCGTCGGACCGCTTCTGGTTCAGCACCACGCGGGACACGCGGCGGACGTGATAGTGGTCGACCAGCTGGGGCAGGAAGGTCGTCTGGACCGCATCGCGCCACTCATCCGATAGCTCGTCCAGCGACAGCCCCAGGGCCCGGCGGAACGCCCCTTCGATGCCGGAAGAGGCCGACGCCTGCAGGATCTCACCGATGACCTCGTCGCCCCATTTCTCGCCGATGTACGCCCAGATGGCGTGGCCGTAGCGGTAGGGGAAGATCCGCGGGTCATAGGTGAGTTGTTCGATGGTCGGGAGGTGCCCCTCGAGCGCCGCGTCGCGCAGCCACATGGAGGTCTGAGGATCGATCGGCCCGAGGGATAGGTATTCGGCCATCCCCTCCATGAACCAGAGCGGCGGATTGACGTTGGAGATCGTCTGGACGCCGGCGCCCGCGTGTCCGCTCGAATAGATGTCGTACTGGAACTGGTGCACCATTTCGTGCTGCAGCACGTGCCCCAGCTCGGCGTAGGAGCCGGTGAAGGGCAGCACCATGCGATGCTTGAAGAACTCCGTGACGCCCCCCGTGCCTTCACCGAGATCGCCGCCGATCGCGTTGGTCTGCTCGAAGTCGGAATGGGAGGCGTAGAGGATGATCGGTTTGCGAACCCGATACTCATGGTGCAGGATGCGCGACAGGCGCGCGTAGGCCCGCTCCGCCATCCGCGCGGCATCCAGGGCCGCTTGGCGCTCCTCGTCGTAGTAGTAGACGTCGAAGTGCTCGGTCTGGATGATTTTGAAATCGAAGGTACGGTATTGGACCTTGTTCTGGCCGAAGTACTGGGCGGCCGCCGGACGCACGCCCCCGAGGAGCAGCGCTCCCGTCAAGCCGACCACGCCTCCGATCGCCTGCCAGCCTGCCAACCTGCCGGTCATTCTGCCTGCCGTCCTTTCCTCTATATCCGTACGCTGCAAACTAGTGACTCGGATGGGTCTCGCCCAGCGCCATCACCGGTGCGTCTCCCCACAGCCGTTCGAGCTGGTAGAACTCCCGCTGCTGAGGATGAAACAGATGCACCACGAAATCGACATAGTCGAGCAGGACCCAGCGGCCCTGCGGAAGGCCCTCGACGTGGTGCGGGCGGTGATGGTCCAGGAGATGCTCCGCCATGCCGCGGACGTGCGCGTCGGAGGTCCCGGATCCAATCACAAAGAAGTCCGTTGCCGATGAGATGCCTCGCAGATCGAGCACCACCGCGTCCACAACCTTCCGGTCGGCCAGGGCGGCGGCGACCTCCCGCAGCTCTGTGGGCGCCCCCCGCGGGGGGATCCCGGCCGAGGCAGTCGGACGGGACCGGCCGCGCTTCTTATTCATAGCGCTCCGCCGGAAGCTTTGTTCCGTCCTCGACCTGATAAAACACCCCCCACGCCCCGATGCCCGTATGCGCGGCAATAACCGGCGTAATGGGGCTCACGAGAATCTCGATCGGGTGGTACCGCTGCTCCAGGATTGTCCGCAGCTCGATGGCGAATCCCGGAATGTCCGCGTGGGCGATTCCCAGGCGCAGCCTGGCGGGCCGTCCCGCCAACGCTCGATCGAGCAGGGCCAGTACCCGCTCCCGGGCGGCGGCGGTCCCCCGAGCCCGGTCGACCGGAGCTACCTGCCCGTCCTGGGTGAGGTGCAGGATCGGCTTCACGTCAAGTTTGTTGCCCAGCCATCCGGCCAGCCGCCCCACGCGGCCCGAGCGTATTAGACGCTCCAAATTGAGAACTGTGAAGTAGGCACCGGATTGGTCCCGCACGCGCTCGAGTTCCTGGGAGATGTCGGAGGGCCGCCAGCCATCCCTGGCGAGCTCCAGGGCGCGGATGACCAGAAGGCCCTGCCCAAGCGAGGCCGCCCGGCTGTCCACCAAGGTGATCCGCTTGCGCTCGGGATCGACGACCCGGGCAGCTCGCTCCGCGTTGGCGTACGTGCCGGAGAGGCGGCTGGACAGGACAACGGCAATCACATGATCCGACGTTCGCAGGGCGTCGGCAAACCCTTCCTCGAACGCCTGCGGGGTAGGCTGGGAGGTGCTCGCGTCGCCACCGGCCCGCAGCCGCTCGAAGAACTCGGCCGGGGTCATCTCGAACCGGTCGCGATAGACGTGGTCCTGGATGATCAGCTGGGTCGGGACCAGGGTGACGGCGTGCTCGACGACAACGGGGTCCGGGAGATCGCATGCGGTATCGGTGAGGAGCCCGATGGCGCGGTGGCGGCGCAGTGCCTGCCGCTGCACCCGCATGTCCTCCGCTTTGGTCGCCTCGACCGTGCCCCACTCCCCAGCGAGCGCGAACACCTTCTCCGGCGCATCGGTGTGAATGTGGGCTTTGAGCAAGCCTCCGGCCTCCAGAACAACGATCGAGCCACCGTGCGCCCGCAGCGCCTGACGCACCGTGGCGACAGGAGGCAGCGCCGCACCGCGGACCAGGAACTCGGTACAGAAACGGAAGTCCCGCGAGCTGGGCAACTCGGCCCAGGAGGCCGCATCCGGAACAACGCGATCCACCGCGCCCTCGGCCAGGTGCCCCTCCTCGATGAGTCGCTTCACTCCGTCGAGAAACCGGACGAATCCCTTGGCCCCCGCATCCACCACCCCGGCCTGTTTGAGCGTTTGGAGCAGCTCCGGTGTTCGGGCCAGGGCGGCTTCCGTTCGGTCTACCAGTCGCCGCATGAAGATGCGGATGTCCCGTTCGGTGGCCGCGCGGTCGGCCTCATCAGCAGCCTCGCGCGCCACCGTGAGAATCGTTCCTTCGACGGGCTCGTCGAGCGCGCCGTGGAGGCGGTTGAAGCCCGCGCGAATGGCGCGGGCGAGATCTCCGGCCGAGGCGGTGAGGCGGGAGCCGAGCCCTTCCTGCAGGCCCAGCAGGAACTGGGACAGCATCAGACCGGAGTTGCCCCGCGCCCCGCGGATGCTCGCCTGGGCCATCGCTTCGGTGACGGAGGGCAGGGGCGCCCCGGCGGTCACCTCGCGCAGCGCCTGAGCAACCGCGCGGAGGGTGAGGCACATGTTCGTGCCGGTGTCGCCGTCCGGCACGGGAAACACATTGATGCGGTTCAGCTCGTCCCGCCCGGCGGCGACCCAGTCGGCCGCCGCCAGGAGGGAGCGACGCAGCCGGGGGCCGTCGACGTAAGCGATTCCGACGCCCACGCGCGGTCCGGCTACTCTCGCACTACCACCACGGTGATTTCCGGCCGGACTTCGGGATGGATCTTGATTCCCACGCGGAACTCGCCCAGCGCCCGGATCGGCTCAGACAGATCGACCTTGCGCTTGTCCACTTGAATGCCGATTTCCGCCAGCTTGCGCTGTACGTCCCCGGCCGTCACCGATCCGTAGAGCTTGTCTTCCTCGCCGACCTTCATCGGGAAGGTCAGGGTGACGCCGGCGAGCTTGGTCGCCTCGGTTTCCGCATCGGCCTTCTCACCAGCCCGCCGTTTGGCGATGCGCTCGGCCTCGAAGGCGATGCGCTTCTTGTTTCCCTCGGAGGCCACGTAGGCGAGGCCCTTGGGGAGCAGATAGTTGCGCGCGTAGCCATCCTTCACTTTGATGACCTCGCCCGCTGTCCCGAGATTCGCGACGTCTTCCCGCAGAATGATTTCCATCAGGTCCTCACGTGACGTTCGGCCGGCCCGCGAGCCGGCGTCGGAATTCCAACCAGGTATCGAACACTCCGAGCGTCCAGATGCCCGGGACGATCAAGAGGAGGGGCACGGCCAGTGCGCTGGCCACCACGGCCCCAATGACCAGCAGGCCGACGGGGATGCCGGCCCCGCTGGCGATGGCGACCACGACCGCGGTGCCTCGTAGACAGTACAGCACGCTCAACACGATCCCGACATTCAACGCGGCCGGCTTCAGGCTCGCGAGCGCTGGGGCGATCCAGACGCATAACACCCCAACCAGGCCCCAGACCCAGGCATCCCCGAAGCGGAACTGCCGGAACGGCGCCACGGGCGGGCCGAGCGGCTCGGCCGCCAGTCTGGTGTGCCATTGCCAGGCCAGTGCCAGCCCGGCCAGCGTTTGCAGCACGAGCAACGCCGGGAACGTTTCCCCGAACGCGTTCGCGAGCGGGGCCACGAGATCCGCGGCATCGGGCTGGAGCTGCTCGGCCAAGCGGAGCGCGTCGCTGGCTTCGTGCAGTGCCTGCATGTGCAGGGCGTTCCAGGTTACGTCACCGCGCAGCAACAACGCGAACCCGACGGTGCCGAGTGCCCCCAGGGCCGTCGCCACGCTGGCGCGGACCAGCACCCCCGTCCGCAGCGAGACGGCCGTCACCACGAACGCCGCGCTGGCGAACACGACATACGCACCGACGACCGAGTCGAGCGGTCGCGGTGCCATCGGCGCCAGCAGCAGCAGACCGAGCCCCGCGAGGGGCAGGACGACGGACCACCGCCACCGGGCCCCCGGCGCGGGCGGGGCGAGCGCCAGGAGGGCCGCGAGCGGCAGCGTAATCAGCCCGACCACCCGCGGTCCGAACAGCGCGAAGACCAGGGTACCGGCAATCAACCGCCAGCGCCCACCGGTCGGAGGAGCCATGCTAGGAAACGGACCCGCCCCTCAAGTACGGGATCAACGCCAGCTGGCGCGCGCGCTTGATGGCCGTCGCCAGTTGGCGCTGATGCCGCGCGCACATGCCGGAGAGTCGGCTCGGCAGAATCTTGCCGCGCTCGGTCAGGAACCGGCCGAGAGTCCGGTCGTCCTTGTAATCGAGCACGCGCACCCCCGATTCGCAGACGGGGCAGGTCTTGGCTGGGCGTCTCACGATTCGTCCTCCTCCAGAACGTCGTCTTCGACTACCACGGCAGGCGCCGGGATCGGCGCCACGGGCTCGCCCTCGTTGACGACCACCAGGAAGCGCAGCACGCCCTCATCGAGCTTCACCGATCGCTCGTATTCGGGGAGCAAATCGGACGCGGCCTCGAACTGGGCGACGACGTAATAGCCCGTGTCCTTCTTTTTGATGGGGAAGGCAAGGGTGCGTTTGCCCCAGTGGGCCGTGTTGGTGATGGAGCCTTTGCCGCCCTGGGTGAGGAGGCCGTGAAACCGGGTCAGCTTTTCTGTGATCGCCGGCTCTTCCAACGCACTGTCGAAGATGTAGACCGTCTCGTAGCGACGGGGCATGACACCTCCCTTTGGTCTAGGTCGACCCGGCGCTGGTGTAGCGCCGAGTAGGGGATATGGGAGCGCGTAAGATAGAGGGTGGAAGAGGGGGGCGGTAGGGCGTCAGACGTTGAACCGAAACAGCAGCACGTCTCCGTCCGCGACCACGTAGTCGCGCCCCTCACTGCGGACCAGTCCCTGCTCCCGCGCTGCCTTGTAGGACCCGGCACGGATGAAGTCCTGGTAGCTCACGGTTTCGGCCCGGATGAAACCCCGCTGGAAGTCGGTGTGGATCTCCCCCGCGGCAGCGAACGCGGTCTCGCCGCGATGCATCGTCCAGGCGCGCACCTCGCTCTCACCGACGGTGAAGAACGTCTGCAGCCCGAGCAGGTGATACCCGGCGTGAATCAGGCGGTCGAGCCCCGGCTCGGCGACGCCCGCCGTCGCGAGAAACTCCACCCGCTCTGCCGGCGCCAGGTCGGCGAGCTCGGCTTCGAACCGCGCCGAGAACGGGACGATCTCCGCCTCCTCGTGATGCACGCTCACCGCGGCGCGCAGCGCGTCGGGCCAGCGGCCGCCGCCGGACGCAAGATCGTCTTCCGCGACGTTGGCGGCGTAGAGGATCGGCTTCGCGGTGAGCAGGCCGAGCAGTCGCAGGAAGCGGATCGCGTCCTCGCCTTCACCCGCCTCGCGCGCCCCGCGGCCGGCGTCGAGCTCCGCGACCACGCGCTCCAGCACGCCGACCTCACCCTGCGCTTCCTTGTCCCCGGCCTTGGCGGACCTGCGCGCCTTCTCGAGGCGTCGTTCGACCACGGCCAGATCGGCGAGGGCGAGCTCGCTGGTGACGACATCGTGGTCGCGCACGGGGTCCACCGGGCCCATCACGTGCACGACGTCCGGATCCTCGAAGCAGCGGATCACGTGAACGACGGCGTCCACCTCGCGAATGTGCGAAAGGAATTGATTGCCGAGGCCTTCTCCCTGTGAGGCCCCCTGGACCAGGCCGGCGATGTCGACAAACTCGACGACCGCCGGCACCCGTTTCTTGGGCTTGACGATGTCGACCAGCCGGTCGAGTCGCGGATCCGGCACCTCCACCACGCCCACGTTCGGGTCCACAGTGCAGAATGGGTAGTTCTCCGCCGCCGCGGCCTTGGACGAGGTGAGCGCGTTGAAGAGGGTCGACTTGCCAACGTTGGGAAGTCCGACAATTCCGAGTCGCAGCACGCGGAATAGTCGCCAGGAAGGGCCAACCAGGGAAGCGACCCCGCTGGCGTTGCCGGTCGTCTCCCGGGTACAATTGGTACATCATGCCATCCGACACGACGGCCCCCCCGCCGCCCTCCCAGCCTGGGGCGGGCCCCGCACCGTCCCGGGAGCAGCGCGATTCGGCCGTGATCCGCTTCGCCGGTGATTCCGGCGACGGGATGCAGATCACCGGCTCCCAGTTCACCCTGGAAACGGCGCTGGCCGGCAACGACCTGGCGACCTTCCCCGATTACCCCGCGGAGATTCGCGCGCCGGCCGGAACGACCTTCGGGGTCTCGGCGTTCCAGATTCACTTCGGCGCCGTCGACGTCCTCACCGCCGGGGACGAGCTGGACGTGCTCGTCGCGATGAACCCGGCGGCGCTGAAGGTCAACCTGAAGGATCTGCGCCCTGGTGGCGTGCTGGTGGCCGACCAGTCGGCGTTCACCGAGCGCAACCTGACCAAGGCCGGCTATCAGCTCAACCCACTCGAGGACGGAAGCCTCACGACCTACCAGGTCCTGGCCGTCGACATCGACCGCCTGACCACGGAAGCGGTCAAGCCGTTCGCGGTGACGTCGAAGCAGGCATTCCGCTGCCGCAACATGTGGGCGCTGGGGCTGCTGCTCTGGATGTACGACCGCGAGCGGCAGGCGACGATCGAATGGCTCCAGAAGAAATTCGCCGATGAGCCGGAAATCGCCCAGGCCAACGTGGCGGCCCTGAATGCCGGACACGCGTTCGGCGAGACGGCGGAGCTGCCGAGTCACCTGCATCCGTATCGCGTGGCGCCAGCCGCGGCGGAGGCCGGGACCTACCGCACGATCAGCGGGACCGAAGGGATCGCCTGGGGACTGCTCGCCGGCCTCAAGGCCGCGGGGTTGGAGCGGATGGTATTCGCGTCCTACCCCATCACCCCGGCTTCGCCGGTGCTGCACACCCTGGCCGGGCTGCGCGCGTTCGGCGTCGTGACGTTCCAGGCCGAAGACGAAATCGCCGCGGTGTGCGCGGCAATCGGCGCGTCCTACGCCGGGGCTTTGGGGGTCACCTCGTCTTCGGGTCCCGGGATCTCCTTGAAGACGGAAGCGCTGGGACTCGCCATCGCGACCGAGCTGCCCCTCGTGGTGATCGACTCGCAGCGCGCGGGCCCATCCACCGGACTGCCGACCAAGACCGAGCAATCGGACCTGTATCAGGCGGTCCTGGGCCGCAACGCCGACGCGCCGATGCCGGTGCTCGCGGCCGCCACGCCGTCGGACTGCTTTGCGGTGGCGATGGAGGCCGTCCGGCTCGCGACCAAGTACATGACCCCGGTGTTCCTGCTGAGCGACGGGTACCTGGCGAATGCCGCCGAGCCGTGGCGGCTCCCCGACGTGGCGGCGCTGCCGCGGTTCCCGGTCCAGTTCCGGACCGAGCCTGCGGGGTTCCATCCCTACGTCCGCGATCCGCAAACGCTCGCGCGCGCCTGGGCGGTGCCGGGCACGCCGGGGCTGGAGCATCGGATTGGCGGGATCGAGCGCAGCTACGACACGGGCCACATCTCCTACGACCCGGAGAACCACGAGCGCATGACCAAGGTCCGCGCCGCGAAGGTCGCCGGGATCGCGAACGACATTCCGGAGCAGGATGTCGCCCTGGGCGATGATCACGGCGCCCTGGCGGTCGTCGGGTGGGGCTCGACCTACGGGCCGATCCACCAGGCGGTCCGCAACGCGAGGGCCGATGGCCTCAAGGTGTCGCACGTCCACCTCCGCTACCTGGCGCCGTTCCCGCGGAACCTGGGCGAGCTGCTCGCCCGGTTTGATCGCGTGCTGGTCCCCGAGATGAACAACGGCCAGCTCGTGACTTTGCTGCGGGCGGCATACCTGATTCCGGCGGAGGGGTTGAATCAGATCACGGGGAAGCCGTTCAAAGTCTCCACGATCCAGGCCGCGATCCGCTCGCACGTGAACGGGAAGGGGAAGGGGCGGCGCGGGGGAGGGAAGCCATGACCGCGACCGTCGCGCCCGGCCGGCTGCAGCCCAAGGACTACGCCTCCGACCAGGAAGTCCGCTGGTGTCCGGGGTGCGGGGATTACGCGATCCTCAAGGCCGTGCAGAAGGTGCTGGCCGATATCGGCGCCAAGCGGGAGCAGACGGTGTTCGTATCCGGGATCGGCTGCTCGTCGCGCTTTCCTTATTACGTGTCCACCTATGGGTTCCACACCATCCACGGTCGCGCGCCGGCGGTCGCGACGGGGGTGAAGCTGGCCAACCCCGACCTCGATGTGTGGGTCATGACCGGGGATGGGGATGGGTTGTCGATCGGTGGGAACCACATGCTGCACGTGCTGCGCCGCAACGTCGATCTCCACATCGTGCTGTTCAACAACGAGATCTACGGCCTCACCAAAGGCCAGTACTCGCCGACCTCACGCCAGGGGACCCAGTCGCCGTCGACCCCCGGCGGGTCGCTGGAGCGCCCGCTGTTGCCCTGCGCGTTCGCGCTGGGAGCGGGAGCGCGATTCGTCGCTCGGGGAATCGACACCCAGCAGCCGCAGCTCGTGGAGGTGTTGAAGCGCGCCCACGCGCACCGCGGCGCCTCCTTCGTGGAAGTGTTCCAGAACTGCGTCGTTTACAACGACGGGGTGTTCGACAACTTCACCGCGAAGCCCGCGGCGACCGACATGCAGCTGCACGTCGAGCACGGCAAGCCGTTGCTGTTCGGCCAGGACCATCGGCGGGGTCTGCGGCTGGACCGGAAGCGACTGGTGATCGAGGCGGTGACGGTCGGTGAGAACGGCGTGACGCTTGACGACGTGCTGGTGCACGACGAGACCAACGCGGTCATGGCCCAGCTGCTCGTCGCGCTCGCGCCACCGGCGTTCCCGATGGCGCTCGGTGTCCTCTATTGCAACCCGGCGGCGAGTTACGAGCACGAGGTCTATGCGCAGCCGGTCGCGGGGGCGGGGAACATCGAGACATTGCTGCGAAAAGGGCGGATCTGGAGCGTGTAGCCTACCGGCTGTTAGGGGCGCGACCCGCGAGCCAGTGGTCCACGGCGTCGAGCACCTGCGGCAGCAACTCGTCGAGCTGAGCAGCTTCCTCCGCGGTGAACGGCGCGAGCACGAAATCCTCCCAGGGTTCCCCCGCCGGGAGCGGCCCGATCCCGATCCGCACCCGCGCGTAACCTTGCGACTGCAGCGATCCTTCGATGCTCTTCAGGCCGTTATGCCCGCCAGCCGACCCGTCGGGGCGGAATCGGAAGGTGCCGAGTGGGATGTTGAAGTCATCGACGATGACCAGCAGGTCGCGTGCGGGATCGAAGCCCGGATCGGCCCGGAGCGAGGCAAGGGCGCCGCCACTGCGGTTCATGTAGGTCGTGGGCTTGAGCACGCGGACCGGGACGCCCGCGACCTCGCCGTCCGTCACGCGAGCGCGCTCGCCGCGGCGGAAAGGGGGAAGCCCCCATCGCGCGACGAGCGCGTCGACCGCTCGAAAGCCCGCGTTGTGACGCGTCGCCGCGTACTCCGGGCCCGGATTGCCCAGCCCGACCACGGCGCGCAGGGCTTAGCCCTCTTTGCCGCCCTTGGGCTTCTCCGCCTTGGGCTTTTCCGCTTTGGGCTTCTCCTCCGTTGGCTCGGCGCCTTCGACTTCCTCGCCTTCCTCCTCGCGCGGCTTGCGGATCAGCTCCGGCTCGGCCACTTCAGCCGCGCCCTCGGCGGCCGGCGCGGCGATCTCCTCCTCGGTCCGCGGCGGCACCACGGTGGCGAGGGTCAGGTCTCCATGCGTGAGGATGGTGGCGTTGGGGATGGAGAGATCGCGCACGTGCAGCGAGTGTCCCACCGCGAGGGCCGTCACGTCCAGCTCGACCCGCTCCGGAATGTGCTCAGGGAGCACCTCGATCTCGACCTCGCGCGTCACCTGGTCCAGCACGCCGCCGGCGTTGCGCACGCCCTCGGGGCTTCCCACGCAGTGCACCGGGACCTTGAGCCGGACCTTCTCGTCCGACTTGATCTCGTAGAAGTCGACATGGATGATGTCGGGCCGGATCGGGTGCCGCTGAATCTCGCGGATCAACGCCTTGGTCTTCTGGCCGTCGACCGTCAGCTCGATCAGCGTGCTCTCGGGCTCGATCCCGGTGAGCGCCCGCTCCAGCTCCTTGGAATCGAGGTCGAGCGGCCGCGTGGCAATGCCATGACCGTAGATCACGGCGGGAACCCGCTGGCGGAACCGGGATTGGCGCGCGGCGCCCTTGCCCGTCGTGGTGCGCGGCTGAGCCGCGAGGCTAACGATGTGTGCCATCCGACACCTTCTCCCTCAATCGAACAGAGAACTTACGGATTGGTTCGAGTGCTCATATCCGATCGCCTTCGCCATGAGCGGGGCCACCGAGAGCACTTTCAACTTCTCGAATCTCCGGTCATCCGCGAGCCGGATCGTGTTCGTCACCGTCACCTCTTCGATCGGCGCCGCCCGCAGGCGCTCGACCGCCGGTCCCGACAGCAAAGCGTGAGTCGCGAACGCGAACACCCGCCGGGCGCCCAGCCGCCGCAGCGCGGCGGCCGCTTCGGTGATCGTCCCCGCCGTGTCGATCATGTCATCGGGGATCAGGCAATCCCGATCCTCGACTTCGCCGACCACGTTCACCACCTCGGCGATGTTGGCCGACGGCCGCCGCTTGTCGATGATCGCGAGTGACGCGTCGAGCCGCTTGGCGTACCCGCGGGCCATCTTCGCCGACCCCACGTCGGGGGCTACCACCACCGGTTGGTGCAGCGACTTCTGCCGGTAGTGCGCCACGAACACCGGCGCCGCATACAGGTGGTCCACCGGGATGTCCCAAAACCCCTGCAGCTGATGGGAATGGAAGTCGATTCCCAGTACTCGATCCGCCCCCGAATGCGTGATCAGGTTCGCCATCAGCTTGGCGCTGATCGCCACCCGCGGCTGGTCCTTGCGGTCCTGGCGCGCGTACCCGAAGTACGGGAGGACCGCCGTGACCCGCGCCGCGCTCGCGCGCCGCGCCGCGTCGATCAGGAGCAACAGCTCCAGGTAATTCTCCGCCGGCGGGTTCGTGGGCTGGATGATGAATACGTCCCGCCCGCGCACGTTCTCGTCGATCTTCACGAACAACTCGCCGTCGGCGAACCGTCGGATCGTGACCGCGCACAACGGCTGCCCTAATTGCTGCGCCATCTCCTCCGCCAGAGGCCGATTGGCCGTGCCGGCGAGGAGCAGCAGCTGGCCGCGAGAGAGCGCGAGGTCCGCCATCGGAGCCCCCCAAGCTAGTCGGTAACCCGCGTGATGTGAAGGGCTTGGCGCGCGGCGCGAGGTCCGCGCCCGGGACGCCGAGGGCTTAACGGAAGACCGGTGCAGGGCGTACTAGAGGCGGACCCTCCAGGGAGATCGATTCGATGCGCTCGGCTCTGCTCACCTCCGCCGCCATGCTCCTCGCCGCCACGCTTGCCGCCCAGAATCCACCGCCTCCCGGCCAGGGCGGCGGGTTCCAGCCGCCTCCGGATCACTGGCTGACGATGGATTCGGTCGCGGGCGCGGTGGGCCTCGACTCAGCCCAACGCGCAGCCATCGCGGAGCCCTATCGGGCGCTGAACGGTGTGATGAAAGAGGCCGCCCAAAAACGGGCCGCGCTGCGGCAGCGGTTCCAAGGGATGCCGCGCCCCGAGCCGGGGCAGCCGCTCACGCCGGAGCAGCAGGCGCTGCGCGACAGCGTGCGGGCCGAGATGGACGGGTTGCAGTCGGAGGCCGACATGTGGTACGGGGCGATCCGGAACAAGCTGCGCGCCGATCAGCAGGGGAAGTTCGATGCGCTGCCGAGGCCGATGGTGACCTTCCGGCGCCGGATGGGGGGCGGCCCGTCCTGACGTAGCAACGACGTGACGGGATGAGAGATGTGGCCGGGGCCAGTTCCTGCGGAAGGGATTGGCCCCGGTGGATTCGAACCACCATTCTCGGATCCAAAGTCCGATGTCCTGCCGTTGGACGAGGGGCCAGCGGAGAGTCCGCTAATCTAATACCGCCGAGCGTTGGGAGGCCGGTGCCGCCGGAATCGCCGGGGCCGGAACCCTTCATCTACCCATGCCCAAGGCGGCGTCGGCGGTCCCACCCGGAGCAACCGAGCCGGTGACCCACCGCACAAGACAAAGTCCGCTAGCTTAGTAGTATAGGGGCGCAGGAAAATCCCCTTCACCTCCCCGATTGACCGAGCGATGACGCAAAGGCGCAGATCCACCGATCGGCTACGGGCGGTCAGCGAAACCCGGCCGTTTCACGTCCTGGTGATGGGCGATGGCGGCCCGTTGCGGAGTGTCCTCGACACCCTGCACGAGGCTCGATATCGCACGACGGAAGTGGAGACCGTCGACGCGGTACTGGAGCGGAATCAGGCCGAGGCATGCGACCTCCTCCTGCTCGATCTGAGCGCGACCGGTCCCGGCGGAGTGGATGCGGTCAAACGAGTCCAGGCTGAGACGCCGGATCTCCCGGTCGTGGTCCTCGCCGACGGCGAGCACGAACAGCTCGCCTTCGCCGCCAAGGCCGCGGGCGCGAGCGACCATCTGGTCGCGGGCCGGTTCGACGCCATGCTGCTGCTCCGCGTGCTCCGGCACACCCTCGAGCTGTCCCGCAGCGAGGCCGCCTATCGGTTACTCCAGGCCCGCTACGATGCGCTGATCCGCCACTCCCCCGATGGAATCTGCAACCTGTCGGTAGAAGGGGTGGTCGCGAGGACCAACCTCGCGTTCGAGGCGCTGACCGAATGGTCGGGCCAGGAGTGGTTGGGCCGGACGCTGATCGACGTGGTTCACCAGGACGATCGCAAGATCGCGCAGCAGGCGATCCGCCGCGCCGCCGGGGGCGAGGCCCCGTTGCCCTTCGACGTGCGGATGGCGACCAAGTCCGGAGGTCAGGTGATCGGCCGCATCACCGCCGCGCCGGTGTTCTACCACAATAAGCCGGTCGCGCTCCTGGCGACGATCCGGGACGTCACCCAGATGCGCCACATCGAAGTGGTCGAGCGTGAAGCGGCGCGCACCGATCACCTCACCGGACTCACCAACCGTCGCGGTTGCGAAGAAGCCATTGCCCGCGAGGTGGCCCGCGCGACCCGCGAGAACTCTTCGGTCGGCTTCGCCTTGTTCGACCTCGATCACTTCAAGAATGTCAACGATACCTACGGCCACGAGACCGGCGATGCCGCATTGCGCGCCGTGGCCAAGGTCTTGTTGGCCACGCTGCGGGCCTCGGATGTCGCGGGACGCTGGGGCGGAGAGGAGCTGATCGCCATCCTGCCGTCGACCAGTATCGAAGGCACTCGACAGATCGCCGAGCGGGCCCGGGCGGGGGTCCAGGCGATCGACAGCCTGCCGTGCGCGCTGACCGTGTCCGCCGGCACCGCGGAATGGTCGCGCGGTCAGGACGTGGCGGTCGTACTTGCCCGGGCCGACCGCAAGCTCTACGACGCGAAGGGCGCGGGGCGGAACAAGGTGATGTAGGAGGTCGCCTCGCCTAGCCCACCGGTCCCGACGGTGGCACGGCACAGGTCGCGGTGCGGAAGAGCCGTTGCTCGCGATCGCCGATCTGGTTGGCGGCGTCGTCCCGCTCCCGTTCACTCCGATACACGGCCGCCACGGCGGCGCCCGAGCCGGACATCCGCACCCACAACGGGCGCGTTTCGGCGAGTCGCTCGTAGAGCGCCCGGATCTCCGGGTGCTTACCGAAGACCGGCGTCTCGAGATCGTTCCCACCAAGCCGGCCGACGCTGCCCCAGCTGGCGAGGGCATCGGCATCCATCACGACCGGGCCGCGCGACACCTGGCGCGGGTGCATCTCGTCCCACCATCCATAGGCATCCGGCGTCGCGACGCTGACCTGCGGCACGGCGACCAGGACGGGGGCGGTGGGGAGCGGGGCGAGGCGATACAGGCGTTCGCCGCGGCCCCAAGCCAGGGCCAGCGGGGCGCCACTCGCGAAGAAGGCCACGTCCGCGCCCAGGCGGGTGGCGTACTGGAGCAATTCGGGGCGGGGGATCGCCAGGTTCGCGAGCGCGTTGATTGCCTGCAATGCGGCGGCCGCGTCGCTCGAGCCCCCGCCCAATCCGGCGCGGACGGGGATCCGCTTGGTCAGCTCGATCGCGACCCCGAACGGGTTCCCGAGCCCGGCCAGGGCCGCCCGAGCACCGCGCACCGCGAGGTTGTCCTCCGCCGGTCCCGTGTCGTCGCCATGCACCGCGAATCGCACCTCGCCCCGCGGGACACCGGGTTCCCGCTTCACGACCAGCTCGTCGCTCAGATCGAGCAGCACGAAGGCGGTCTCGACCTGGTGATAGCCTTCCGCCTCCCGCGCCAGGACGCGGAGGAACAAGTTCAGCTTGGCGTGCGCCGCGACGCGGACGCGGTCGATGGTCACCTCAACGCTCCGCCGCGGCAGGGGATCGCAGCTCCGCCAGATGCAGGCGCGTGCGGGAGAGCGAAGCGAAGCCGAGAATGGTGATGGGCAGAAGCGTGGTCGCGTGATAGGTCAGGGCGTACCCGACCGCGAGCTCGGGGCTGATCGCGTAGATGCTCAGGGTGAGTCGCGTCGCGGCTTCGAACACGCCCACGAAGCCCGGAGACGACGGGACGGCAACCCCGAAGCCGATCACCCCCTGCAGCAGCAGCGCCCCGGCGGGAGGGATCGGCAGATCGAAGGCGCGGAAGCAGATCGCGAACGACGCGGCATTCACGCCCCACAGCACGCAGGACCACGCCACGACCCCGGCGAAGCGGCCCGGCTGTTTCAGCACCTCGAGCCCGGCGATGATCCCTTCCGCGATCGTGAGCGCGCGTTCGGCGAGCCGGGCCGGAAGCACGGCATGCAGCGTCCGGTCCAGCAGACGTAGCCACGGGGTCGGGTAGTGCACCACGAGCAACGAGAACACCAGCAGGCCGCTGAACAGGGCGGCGGCGCCTGTGGCCACCCGAGAAAGCGGGGTGCCGAGCACGGTGGCGTGCGCGGGGAACGTGGGGGCCGCGATGGCGATTGCCATTCCGGCTACCATGATCAGCCCGTCGAACACCCGCTCCACCCCGATCGACGCCAGGGCCGTCGTGAAGCGAACCGGGAGGCGTCGAGAAGCGACGTAGGCCCGGGCGAATTCTCCGGCCCGCGCCGGCAGCAGGTTGTTGGCCATGAAGCCGATCGCCACAGCGTGCCACAGGTCACCGAACGGCAGGCGGCGCCCGTCGTCCCCGCGCAGGATGAGCTGCCAGCGAATCGTGCGCAACGGGAAGGTAAGGGTCGCCGTGACGACCGCGACGAGCAACCAGCCGACGTGCGCCTGCCGCACGTGCATCGCGATCTGGGCGAGGCTGACGTCGTGGAGGGCCCACGCCAGAAGCAGGACGGTGACCGCGAGGCCCACAATCCAGGCCCAGCGGGAAGCCCGCCGGGGACTAGGAGTTGGGGGAGGGCTCGAGGGCGAGGGCAACGAGATCGCAGACTTCGTCGATGAGCGCCTGGAGGCGATCGGGGGAGGCACGCCGCGCTTGCTCGCGCAGCTCGTGCGCACGCGCCAGGGCACGCTGCCCACGGTAGAGCAGGGTCCGGATGTCGACGACCGAGGGCTCGCCCGGTGCGGTCGGGACCTGAGATGGAACGGGGACGGAAGGCCGCCCGGTGTCCCGCGACGGCGGGGCCGCGGCGCTCGCGCCGGCAAGCAGCTCGTCCAGCGACGCGGGGCCGACGCCAGCCCCCACCATCCGCTGGTACCGGCTCCAGGAGCCGGCGAGGTCAGCCGTGTCGGGCGCGGGCTCCACGGCGGGCGGGGCGGGCGGCGCGGGCGGCGGAGCGGCGGCAGCGGCCGGAGGTGTCGGGGCCAGCGACTCGATCGGCACGACCGACGGCTGCGATGGAGGAGCCCCGGGGTGGATCAGGGCCTGCAGGGCCGCGTTTACCCCCGTTAGCTCAGCGCTGAGCGCTGCTTCCGCGTCGGTGGACGCCCGCGACAGCGCCGCGCCGGCCTTGCGCAGCTCGGTAGCAAAGGGGATCGGCTCGCGCGTCGCGAGTCCTCCCGCCACCGCTTCCAGTGCCAGCCTCACAAATTCCCCGACCCGGGCCGCGAACGGCCCCTCACGACCGGCGACGAGCCCGCGCAGCGTCCCGGCCAGAGTGTGAGCGCGCAGCTCACGCTGCGTGGCGGAGGGAGCCCGTTCCAGTGCGTCCGCGGCCTGGCGCAGATGGTCCCCATGACTCACCAGCTCCATCTGGCTCATCGGCTCAGGCGCGGCCGCGGGCGTCCCGGCCTTCACGATGTGCGGGCCGGCGTCGTTGAAGTAGAGGCTCGTGATGGGCACGACCCCTGGCTCCCGCTCGAGGAACGCCACGAGGCGCTCCGCGAACGTCCGGAACACCGGGGCATCCGCGTCGGGGCGTCCGCGCTCGGCCACCTCGCGCGCCGCCTGGGCGATGGCGGTGGCGGCGGACTGGAACAAGTCCACCGCCGCGGCGCCCTGGTGGGCGGCGACGCCGGTGCGCTGCAGCTCGGTGATGGCTCCCTCGATGCCTTCGAGCAGATCGGGAAGCGGCGGAAGGTCGTTCAGCGCGGCGAGCCCGCGTAGGGGTTGCAAGGCGCGCAGCACGGCGGGGAACGCATCCTTGGCGGTCTGTCCGCCGCGCAGGGAGGTGGCGACTCGATCGAGGGTGCTGGCAATAGCCGCGCCTTCACGGGCGACAAAAGCGCGCGCCCCGGCGTCGAGCCCCAGCGCTTCGGCGGCCCGCAGCTGTGCCGAGGGACGGCCGGATTGCTGCTCCAGCTCCCGTCCCAGGGCCTCCGCCTTTGCCGTGTCGGCGTCGGTCCAGCCCGCGACGCGTCGTAGGAAGATCTTGAGGTCGTCCACCCCGCGGATGGCGAGCTGCTGTGTGCCGGAGTCCCAGGCACGACGCCCTTCGCGGACGCCACGCGCCAGCGCCTCAAGGCCGGCCGCCGCCCGGGCGATCGCCTGCTGGTTGGCCATCAGCGCGCTGCCGCGTAGGGCACGCGCCAGACGAACGAACTCGTCGGCGGCCGGCGGCTCGGCCGGGGCGAGCAGGGCATCCAACCGCTCCAGGTACTCCCCGGCCTCGAGGGCGAAAAAGTCCGCCATGCCAAGCGGCGTGCCGGACGGCGGGCTTGGCGGTGTCGGGGGGGTGGGGGGGGTGGGGGGGGCGGGGGGCGTGGTCACGGTGCTAACAAGCTAGGAAACAAGAAGTAAAGGGCAAGCCACTTTCTCGCGCTCAGGCCCTGGCCTCGTCCACCAGGCGCCGCATGCGACGCACGGCCTCCTCCATTCCCCAGAAGAGCGCATTGGACACAATGCTGTGGCCGATGTTCAGCTCCTCGATCTCACGCGTGGCGGCGACAGGCTGGACGTTCCGGTACGTGAGGCCGTGACCGGCATGCACCGCGAGGCCACGGGCCCGGGCCAGCGCCGCCGCCCGGCGTAGCGCCACCAGGGCGTGGTCGCTGCGCTCCCAGGTCCGGGCGTATCGGCCGGTATGCAGCTCGACCGCGGCGACGCCCAGATCGGCGGAGCGTTCGATCGTCGCTGGATCAGGATCGATGAAGAGGCTCACGCGGATTCCGGCATCGGTGAGGCGTCGAACCGTCGCGGCGAGCCGGCGGTCCCGCGCTCCCCCCCGGACCGCGAGCCCCCCCTCCGTGGTTACCTCACGGCGGCGTTCCGGGACGAGGGTGGCTTGAAACGGCCGTAGCCGGCAGGCGAGTCGCACGATCTCGTCGTTGGCGGCCAACTCGAGGTTCAAGACGGTGTGCACGGCTTTCGCCAGGGCACGCACGTCGGCGTCCTGGATGTGACGCCGGTCCTCCCGCAGATGGACGGTGATGCCGTCCGCCCCCGCTCGCTCGGCGGCCTCCGCCGCAGCCACCGGATCGGGCTCGACGGTGCGCCGGGCCTCGCGGACGGTGGCGACGTGATCGATGTTGACGTAGAGACGCATGCGTTCTTACCTTCGAGCCATACTGCTCACCGGTCAGGCGCTAGTGACAAAACGGGTCCCTCTGTTGATCGTGCTGGGCGGCCTCGCCTGTGGGGGCCACAATCCTTCAACCGTTCCGGAGCCACAGACTCCCAATGCGGCGCTCGAGCAGTACCTGGCCGCCGTGAAAGCCAGGGACCAGAAGCGCATGGCGGAGCTCTGGGGGAATGAGCATGGGTCGGTTCTGAACTCCAAGCCGGACACGGTCGTGTACAAGTACGTCGCCGTGCATCTCAAGTATCTGGATAACAGGGGGTACCGGATCATCGACGGGCCTACGGAGTCGCACACCGGCCCGCACGTTCTCGTATTTCATGTGGAGCTCGACCTCAAGGACGGCTGCAAGCACGTGCAGCAGTTTGACGTGATGCGCACGCATAGCGGGGGTTGGATGGTGTTCGACGTGCACACCGAAGCGAAGCACACACCCGGCGCCCCATGCGAAAAGGGTACCGGGTAGGAACCTTGTGGTTCCCCACGCCGTTTCTCACTCAGTTAACTCGAGTAGAATTCCGGCGGTCGTTTTGGGATGGAGAAAGGCAATGCGGCGGCCGCCGGCCCCGCGGCGCGGGGATTCGTCGATCAGCCGATAGCCTGCGGCGCGACACCGGGCAAGAGCGGCGTCGAGGTCGGGTACCCGGTAACACAGGTGGTGGATTCCCGGCCCCCGCCTGGCGAGGAATTTCGCCACGGGGCCGTCGGTGTCGCGGGGCTCGAGCAGCTCGACGTCGACTTCGCCGAAGTGAAGACTGACGATCGTCGCTCCGTCCGCTTGTTCGGGAGCTTCCTTCGGGGTCAGGCCGAGGACGTCGCGGTAGAAGGGCAGGGCATCGGCGATGCGGGGCACCGCGATACCGACGTGGGCGAGCCGAGGCCGATCGCTCATGACAGCGTGAACTTAACGGTGAGAGGAGACGCAGTGGAAGGCAGCACCGGGACGCATCCAGTGGCCGTCAGCGACGCCACTTTCGGGCAGGAAGTCGAGCAGCGCAAGGGTCTCGTCCTCGTCGATTTCTGGGCGACGTGGTGCGGCCCCTGCCACATGGTGGCCCCCATCATGGACCAGATCGCCACGGAGTACGACGGCAAGGGGGTCACGGTCACGAAAATGGACGTGGACGCCAATCCGCAGACCCCCCTGCGGCTCAATGTTCGCTCGATTCCGAGCGTGCTCTTCTTCAGGGACGGCAAGAAGGTCGATTCGGTGGTGGGGGCCTATCCAAAACCCGTCTTCGAACAGAAAATCAAGCAACACCTGTAGTCGTTTCCTCTCGGCGGAGGGCCGATGCGCGCGAGCACTGCTCGCCTGACGAATTCGCCGGTTCGCCTCGCGGATCTCGTGTTTCCGCAGGTGGATCAGCTGATTCACCGCACCCGGCTCGCGTTCATCCACCTGGACAACGTGCTGTCGTTCGCCAAGCGCGACCGGGACGGCCGCGTGGACGGCTTCCTGGTCGGCTGGCTGCCCGAGGAGTGCGTGCTGGTGTTTCTGCGCAAGGGCGAGGCGGTGAACGCCGCGTCCCTGCATACGATGGGCCGGGAAGTCATCACCATCAATGAGGCGCTGCGCCGGTTGCGCGCGGAGACGGAGCGCGGGGAGGTCGGCTACTGCGCGGCGCCCATGGAACAGCTCGCCTGGATGTACCAGGCCTGCGCCGAGCCGATGCAGCTCAAGTACGTGGATGCGAGACGCCCCGACGCCCTGTTCCCGGCGTTGGCGCACGAGCAGGCGACCGGCGTCCTGGAGTTGATCTCGGACGGGCGGGTCAACTACCTCCGGTTCGAGGGCGGCAAGTTCGTCAGCGGGTACCTCTGCGACCGCCCCGCGGGCTTGGCAATCCCCAAGTACCTGGAGTCGCTGTTCCGGCCGGGTGCGAGCGGGGCGGAGCCGGTGCTGGCGGCGGCGCTGTTTCCCTACGTCGCGGAGCTCCCGGCCCAGGCGCCTCCGGCTCTGGTCAACACCTACCGTGAGTTGTATTGGCGCATCGTCGACACCGTGGAAAAGGAGATGCCCAGTGAGGGGCGGCGGCGCGCGGCACGGCTCGCGGGGGATCTCATGTCCACGCACCGGGCCCTGGCGCTGGTCTCCGCCCCCCGCGGGGTCGATACCCCCGAGGCCGTCGTGCGGCCCGACGAGCTGTCCGTCGCGCTCACCGATTGGGCGCTGCAGCTGCTGGAAGGTGTGGAGATCATGATGCCCGGCACGGCGCCCAAGGTGTTGAAGGAAGCGACTCGGGAGCACCGCTACGTGCTGCAGTCCGCCGGCTTCTACGAGCGCCTGCCGTGGCAGGTGTCGTGGTAGCGTGGCCGGCACGCTGTTCGTCGTCGCGACCCCACTCGGCAACCTGAGCGACCTGTCGCCGCGGGCGGCGGATACGTTGCGCCGCGTCGCCGTCGTTGCGGCCGAGGACACCCGCCACACGCGGCCGCTCCTCACGCACATCGGTTCGCCCGCACGGCTCGTCGCGTTCCACGCCCACAGCACCGAGGCTGCTTTGCGGAACGTGTTGCGCCTGCTCGCCGGCGGCAAGGACGTGGCGCTCGTCACGGACGCCGGGACTCCCACCGTGAGTGATCCCGGGGCCGAGCTGGTGGCCGCCGCCCGCGCCAAGGGCATCGCCGTCATCACCATCCCGGGTCCGACGGCCGTGGCGGCGGCGCTCGCGGTCTCCGGGCTCGCCGGGGATCGCTATCTGTTCCTCGGCTTCCTCCCGCGCAGGGGCGGCGAGCGCCGGCGGTTGCTCGAGGTGGTCGCGAGGAGCGAATGGACCGTCGTTCTGTTCGAGGCCCCTAATCGGGCGGCCGACCTGTTGTCCGATCTCGCGCAGTCCTGCGGCACCGATCGGCCCGCCGCGGTGGGACGTGAGCTCACCAAGCTGCACGAGGAGACGCGTGGCGGGACCCTCGGTGAGCTCGCGGGTTACTACGCGGAGGCCCCCGTCCGCGGCGAGGTGACGATCATTGTGTCCGGCACGGGCCGAGCCCCCCGCGAAGCAGTGCGGCCCGATCCCGAGGAGCTGGCGCGTACTCTGCTCGCCGAAGGCGTCAGTCGCCGAGATGTCGCCGATCGCCTCGCGGAGGAGACGGGGATCTCGCGAAACTCGGCGTATCGACTGGTGAACGAACTATGATGCGCTCGACGGCTTTGCTCTGCGTGGTTGGGCTAGGCCTCGCCGGCAGCCCCGAATGCGAAGTGCGAAGTGCGAAGTGCGAAGTCTATGACCCGGTCTCGGGGTCGGCGGCGCGCACGGCAGCGAGTTCTGAAACTTCGCGCTTCGCACTTCGCACTTCGCGCTCTGCCCTAACGATCGGTCGCTTGCACTACGACGGCGGTGGCGACTGGTACGCCAATCCCTCCAGCCTGCCCAACCTCCTGTCGGCCATCCGGTCGCGGACCGCGCTGCAGGTGACCGACCGCGAGACCGTGGTCACGCTGACCGGGGCGGAGCTGTGGGATGTCCCATACATCTACATGACGGGGCACGGGAACGTCCATTTCTCCGACGACGAGATCAAGAGTCTGCGGAGATACCTCGAGGCCGGCGGGTTCCTGCACGCCGACGACAACTATGGGATGGACAAGTCGTTCCGCCGCGAGATCGCCAGAGTGTTTCCGGACCACCCCATGGTAGAAGTGCCGCTCACCCACCCCATCTACCACCTGGTGTACGACTTCCCCAAGGGTATCCCCAAGATCCATGAGCACGACGGCCTCCCGGCTCAGGGTTTCGGCGTCTTTTTGGGGGACCGGCTGGTCGTGTATTATTCCTATCAGTCGGACCTCGGCGACGGCTGGGAGGATCCCGAGGTACACCACGACCCCCCTGAACTCCGGGAAGCCGCTTTGCGCATGGGCGTCAACCTCTTCACGTATGCGGTGAGCTCGGTGCGGTGACCCAAACCGCCCGCCTGATCCGGCGGATCGGCCGGCCGCACGCCCGCGCCCGCGCTGTCGCGACTCTGCTCGCCGGCGCGGGCGTCGCCGCTCTGGCCGCCGCGGCCGGCATCACGCTTGCGCCGCGGCTCGCCGCCATTCTCGGTGCCTGGACCTTCATCGCCGTCACGATCGCCGCCGCGGCGATCACCATGCGCCGCGCCGGCCGGGCGGCCGCTGCCGGCTCAGTCGGCCGCATGGTCGAAGTCGCGGGTGGCGTCCGAGCCGGGAGCGTCGTCGGTCTGCTCGGGGACCCGGCAGCCCCCGGGAGCGTGAGCCGGGCGCTGTGGGATAATGCCGATCGTCGGGCGGTCCAGATCGTGGAGCAGACTTCCCCGATGGTGCGGCGGGCCCTCGGTCGCGAATCTCTGCGGGATGTCCTGGCGGGCGCGGTGCTCGCGACCACAGGGGCCGCGATCCTCCTCCTGACTTCTCCGACAGCGGGTCGCGCCGCAGCTTTCTGGAATCCGGTGCGCGCCTGGGCCGATGCCCGAGCGCCGATCCGGCTCCACGTGGACCGCGCGCAGGTGCGGCGCGGCGACCGGGTCATCGCGACCGTGGAGATGCCGGGCGGCGCCCTTGGCCGGCTCACCTTGTGGACACGGGGGCCGGGGGAAGCTTGGCGCCCCGCGATCCTCGACCTGGACTCCGCCGGTCGTGCCGTTCGCACTCTGGGCCCCCTCGATACTGACCTCTGGTTGCGAGCCTCCACCGGCGCCCGGCGCAGCCCGGAGCTACGGGTGGCAGTCTCGCTCCCGGCTTTTCTCGCGGGGCTGTCACTCACCGCCCGGTTCCCGCGCTACCTCGAGCGCCCCGACGAGCCCGTGGCGATCGGCGAGGGGGGCGGCGCGGACACGGTCACACTCCCCGAGGGGACGACGCTGCTCGTGAGCGGTAGCGCGAGCGTGCCGCTCGAGCACGCGGTGTTCGAGCGGCACGGAGGTGAGGCGACGACGCTGTCGGTCCACGGGACGGGATTTTCGGGCGGCGTCATGCCCCGCGTCAGTGGAACGTGGTCGCTCGCGTTGCAGAGTGCCGACGGAACGGCGTTCGAGGGTGTGACGCCGTCCCTGGTCCTGCGGATCGCGCCGGACTCGGCGCCGGAAGTGCGGGTGCCCGTGCCGGGGGCGGATACGACGCTGCCCATGTCGCTGGTGCAGCCGCTCGTGATCGACGCGCGAGATGACCATGGGCTCGGTCGCCTCACCATCGTCAGCTGGCGAGCAGGACAAACGGGGGTCGTGGGTCAGGCGCTGCGGGAGTCAGTGGCCGTGGTCGGAGAAGACCGCGCAATCGTGCAGGCAGAGCTGGACGCGCAGCGGCGCGCGTTGATCCCCGGAGATACGCTGCGGTTCTTCGTCGAGGCCTGGGATAACGCCCCGCAGCCGCATCGCGGCCAGAGTCGAGAGTTCGCGCTGCGGCTCCCCAGCCGGGCGGAGCTGCGCGCGGCAATGCGGGAGGCCGCTCAAGACCTCGGCGTGGCCGCGGACTCGGTCGCGGCCGCTCAGAGCGCCTTGTCGCAGCGCACCGCGGACCTGGCGGCAGAGCGCACGCGTGGGGCGGGGTCCGCCGCGCGAGACCCTCAACCGGGCGCTGAGCCACCGCCGAACGGGGGTGGCCTGCCCTTCCAATCCACCGAGCACGCAGCGCAAGTTGCGCGCCAGGAGGATGCGATCGCGCAGCGTGTGGCTCAGCTGGCCCGCGATGTGTCGGAGATCGCGCAGGCGGCGCACGGGGCCGGGTTCGACGATTCCGCCTTCCAGGCCCAGCTGCGCGACGTGCAGCAGCTCCTGCAGCGCGCCATCACACCGGAGCTGGAGCAGCGCCTGCGCGACCTGCAGGCGGCGATCGCCCGGCTCGATCCGGATGCCGTGCGGGAAGCGCTGCAGCGGCTGGCGCAGACGCAACAACAATTGAAGGAGACGCTGGAGCGCTCCCAGCAGCTGTTTCGCCGCGCGGCCGTCGAAGGCCAGCTTGCGTCCACCGCGGCGGATGCCCAGGAGCTGCGCGACCGGCAGGCGGCGTGGAACCGTGACGAGGCGCGGCGCGCCGACTCCGCGGCCGCCGTCGACGAGCGGGGGCTCAGCGCGCGGGCCGAGTCTCTCGCCGCGAACATCTCCCAGGCGGGGAAGGATCTCGCCGCCACCGGCCAGAATCCGGACGCGCTGGCGCACCCTGAGGCCACCGCCCATCGCGCGCACGCGGCCATGAATCAGGCGGCTGCCGCGGCGGAGGCGAGTGACGCCGGCGGTGCGACGCAGGCGGGGCAGGAAGCGGTCGCGGCGCTCGACTCGTTGCCGGGCACGCTGCGACAGCAGCGGGACTCCCTCGCGGCGCAGTGGCGGCAGGAAACGCTCGATGCACTCGACCGCGCCATGAGCGAGACCGCCGCTCTGGCGCGGCGGCAACAGCAGCTCACCGCCGGGTTGGAACAGCAGATGTCCGCGAGCCAGGCACGGGCGCAACAGGCTTCCATTGAAGAGGGCGCCGAGGCCGTCGCCCGCCAGATTCAGGAGGCGGCCGGGCGGCACGCGATGGTGTCACCGAGTCTGCAGAGCGCGCTCGGGTTCGCCCAACAACAGATGCAGGCGACACGGGCGCAGCTCGAGCAGGCCCAGCCCAACGAAGAAGCGGCTGGGCGGTCTGCGGGGCAGGCGACCGACGCGCTCAACGCGACCGCGTTCGCCCTGGCGCGCAGTCGTGGCGAAGTGGCGGGAGCCGCGAGTGGCACCGGGTTGCAGGAGGCGATGGAGCAGCTCGCCCGGATGGCGGGACAACAGCAGGGGCTGAACGGGGACGCCCTCGGACTCATGCCGAGCCTGGGATCGGGCGGGGAACAGGTGCTGGCCCAGCTGCGCGCCTTGGCCGCCCGGCAGCGCGCGCTGGCCGAGCAGCTCGAACGCATGCAGGCAGCCGCTGGCCCCAGCGCCGCGGGCCCCCTAGCCGAGGAAGCGCGCGAGCTCGCGCGGCAGCTCGACGCGGGCCGGCTCGACCGCCAGACCATCGAGCGCCAGCAGCAGCTCTACCGTCGCATGCTCGATGCGGGTCGCACCCTCACCGGGCCCGAACCCGATCCCGACAAGGAGCGGACCAGCCGCCCGGCCCTCGGTGACAGCGTCCACCTTCCGGGTGCGCTCCGCCCCGGAGCCACCGGCGCGGGCCCGAGAGTGCGCTACCCGACCTGGGATGAGTTGAACGGGCTCACCCCAGAACAGCGTCGTCTCGTTCTGGAGTATTTCCGGCGACTCAATGCTCCCGCCCCTCAGCAGTAGCGGCTGGCGCGTCGCCGCGCTGCTCGCGCTGGCGCTGTCGGTGCGCCCGGAAACGACTCGAGCCCAGGCCATCGGGCAGGGCTTCGAGCTCGAGCGGCAGGGTCGCATCGAGCAGGCGGCGACGCTCTACCTGAATCTGCTCCGCGGCGATCCGGCCAACCTGAGCGCGCTGCTGGGACTGGAGCGCGTGCTGCCGCAGCTGAACCGTCTCGCCGAGCTGCTTCCGGCCGTGCAGCGCGCGCGCGCCGTCGACAGCGGCAGCCCGGATCTGCGGGCCCTCGAGCTTCGTGCCTACGGGCTGTTGAACGAGCCCGACAGCCTGGCCGTGGTGGCGCGACAGTGGATCGCGGTTGCCCCCACCGCGCAGGCCCCGTGGCGCGAATGGGCGGTGGCCTTGGAGGACCTCCATCGCTTCGACGATGCGCGAGCAGTGCTAATGGAAGGGCGACGGGCGCTCGGCACGCAGGCCGCATTCGCGATCGAGCTGGCCGAGTTGCTCCAGCGGGTGGGAGAGTGGCCCAGCGCCGCAGCGGAGTGGGCCGCCGTGGTGAGCGCTGCGACGGAGCAAATCCCCAATGCGGCGAGCCAGCTCGACGACACGCCCACCGATCAACGGGAGCGGGTGCTGCGCGTGCTGACCGGACGGACCTCACAGCATGGCGGCTCGACCCACCCGCAATGGCTCGCGGCAGAGCTGCTGCTCGGGTGGGGGAGGCCTGAGCAGGCGTGGGACCTGATCGCGGCGACCGTCGGGAGCGCAGGTGACACGACCAAGCTCGACGGCGGCCGGGAAGTGATCTCGGAGTTGCGTCGCTTTGCCGAGCGGGCGGCGCAGGGCACTACGCCCGCGCACCGGCGCGTCAATGGGTTGGCGCTGGCGCGCTATGCTGATTTCGTGCCTCCGCCGATGTCGACCCGGGCACGGGCCGAGGCCGCGCGCGCGCTCATCAGTGCCGGAGACGGCGAGGCGGCCCGGGCCGTGCTGACCCAGCTCGCCGGGGATCCCGCCGCGCCCTCCGATGTGCAGCTACTCGCCCAGGCCGCGCTGATCGAGGCCCTGCTACGCGAGGGGCAGCTCGACAGCGCCGAACGCCGGCTGAAACGGCCGGCGGCCGGGACCGCCTTGAGCGGAGACGACCGCGAACGACTCACGTTGGAGCTGGCCCGCGCCTGGATCGCGAGCGGGAAGCTCGATCGGGCCGAGCAGGCGATCGGGGGGGATTCAAGCATCGAAGCCCTCGCTGCCAAAGGACTGGTACTGTTGTACCGGGGTGAGCTGAAGGCGGCCTCAGCGGCATTCCGGGCGGCGGGCCCCTACGCCGGCGATCGGGCTGCGGCGACCGAGCGGACGGCCTGGCTGGCGCTGCTCCAGGGGATCGCCGCCGAGCGGGACGTGGAGCTGGGACAGGCGCTGCTGCTCCTGGCCCGTGGTGACTCGAGCCGCGCGGTGGGCGCGTTGCGCTCCGCGGCGGTGTCGTTGCCGGTCCGGGGCGGACGCTATGACGTCCTGCTGTTGGCCGGGCAGGTCGCCGCTCAGCTCGGTGGCACGCACGATGCCGATGCCGCGGCGGTGTTCGAGGAGATCGTGAATGCCAACGGTGGCTCGGCGGAATCGGCGGCGCCGCCGGCGGCCGAGCTGGCGTGGGGGCGGCTGCTCGCGCGGCAGGGGAGGGCACCGGAGGCGATGACGCACCTGGAGCACCTGATCCTCACCTATCCCCACAGCGCGATCGTGCCCGAAGCACGGCGCGAGCTGGAGCGGTTGAGGGGAGCGATTCCGCGCTCATGAAGCGGCGGGACTTCGTCACGACAATCGGTCAGGCGGTCGGACTGTCGATAGGACTGCGTCGGACAGTCGGACGGTCGGACGGTTGGAGCCGCCTATCGGTTTCCGGTCCGACCGTCCGTCCGTCCGAGGCTTTATCGCTTCTTATTCCCATGGATGAAGCACAGTCCGATCATCTCAAAGCGTACGGGGTCGCCTACCGGGTCATCCAGGCCGGCGGCAAGGTCGAGTGGCTGCTGAATTATCGCGGCGGGTCGTTCCTACTTCCTGAGGGAACGACGATCCGCCGAGACGCGGCGTTGAGCGGGGTGGCGGTGCAACCGGTGGATGAGGGAGCGGTAACGGCGATCCGCGGAGAGATCGAAGGGAGCAACGCCGACGCGATCCCGCTCGAGAAGGCCCCGAAGGTGGCGGTGTACGTGCCGCCCAACGCGCAGCCCTGGGACGACGCGGTGACGATGGCGCTGCAGTATGCCGGGATTCCGTTCGAGAAGGTGTGGGATCCGGAGGTGATGGCGGGAGGCCTGCGCCAGTACGACTGGCTGCACCTGCACCACGAGGACTTCACCGGCCAATACTCCAAGTTCTATCTGATCTACACCGGCGCCCCATGGCTCGCTGAAATGGTCCGTTTCAACGACGCCGCGCGCCGACAGCTCGGCTTCCCCAACGTGCCCGAAATGAAGAAAGCCGTCGCGCGGACGATCCGGTCGTACGTGGACAACGGGGGGTTCCTGTTCGCCATGTGCACGGCGACCGAAACGATCGATCTCGCGCTCGCGGCCCACGACGTGGACATCGCGGCCTCGTTTGCCGACGGCACGCCGATGGATCCTCAGGCGGACGCGAAGCTCGACTGGAGCCAGGCGTTCGCGTTCACCGGGGCCCGGCTCGAGCCCGACCCGCAGATCGCCAGCTTTTCCGATATCGACGGGCACCAAGTCAATGCCGGTGCGCGGCGCCAACCCCTCGGTGCGTTCAAACTGTTCAACTTCAGCGCCAAGATCGACCCCGTGGCCACCATGCTGGTGCAGGGCCACAAACAGGTGATCCCCGATTTCTATGGACTCACCACGTCTTTTCTCCGCACTCGGCTGAAGCCGAGCGCGATCGTCCTCGCCGACGAGGAAGGCGCGCCCTGGGTCAAGTACGTCCACGGCGACCTTGGGAAGGGCACCTGGACCTTCCTCGGAGGGCACGACCCCGAGGATCCCCAACACCAGATCGGCGACCCGCCGACGGACCTCTCGTTGTATCCGCATTCGCCCGGCTACCGGTTGATCCTCAACAACGTCCTGTTCCCCGCGGCCAAGAAGCGCGAGCTGAAGACGTGAGCGTCGAGCGGTTGCTTCCCACGGTCCGCTCACTGGTGCGGGGCGAGATCGTAGCGGCGCAGGGGCGCGAGGTGTCCTTCGTCGCCGTGCTCGATCCGGACGGGATGATCGTGGACGCCCGGGTCGTCGCGCGCGGCACGGTGGACGCGGTGCTGGCCTTGCCGGGCGTCGCGGCGCGGGGCGAGATGCTGCTGCACAACCATCCGAGCGGAGTGCTCGATCCGTCGGGCGCCGACCTGGCGGTGGCGGCGCGGCTGCACGATGCCGGGGTCGGGTTCGGGATCGTCGACAACGACGTGCTCGAGCTCTACGTGGTGGTGGAATGCCCCAAGGCCCGGGCGGCGCACCGGCTCGATGCGATCGCGGTGGCGCGGCTCCTGGCTGAGGGGGGCGCGGTGGCCAACGCGCTGGGCGGTTTCGAGGACCGCCCCAGCCAGCGGGACATGGCGGCCTACATCGCCGACGTGTACAACGACGGCGGGATCGCCATCCTCGAAGCAGGCACCGGGGTGGGGAAATCGTTCGCGTACCTGGTGGCCGCGCTGGAGTGGGCCCGCGAAAACGGCGAACGCACCGTCGTCTCGACCAACACCATCAATCTCCAGGAACAGCTGGTCGGGAAGGATCTGCCGATCCTCGCCCGGGCGCTGGCCTCGGGCGAACACCAGCCGACCTTCGCGCTGCTCAAGGGATGGCGCAACTACGTGTGCCTGTCGCGACTCGAGCACGCGACCGGAGTGCAGGAGTCGTTGTTCGAGGGTCCCCGCACCGCGGAGCTGGAAGGCTTGAGCGCCTGGGCGGCACGCACGCCGGACGGCAGCCTGGCGGACCTCGCCGACCCTCCCTCCGACGAAGTGTGGGATGCGGTGGCGGCCGAATCCGACCTCTGTACGCGGCTCAAGTGCCCGCACTTCGAGCGGTGCTTCGTGTTCCAGGCGCGCCGGCGGGCGGCGGAAGCCGACGTAGTCGTGGTGAACCATCACCTCCTGGCCTCGGACCTCGCCGTGCGACTCGCATCCGACAACTGGCTCGACGCGGCGGTGTTGCCTCCCTACAGGCGACTGGTCCTGGACGAGGCGCATCATCTCGAGGACGTCGCGGCGGGGCATCTCGGCAACCACGTTTCCCAGCAGGGGATCCTGCGGCTGCTGTCGCGTCTGGAGCGTGGGGGCCGCGGACTGTTGCCGGCGTTGTCCGCGGAGCTGGCGGTGCGCGATGACTTGCTCTCCGCCGCGAGCCGCGATCTGCTGCAGCAGCGCCTGCTCGACGGCCTGCGCGGCGCGCGGGTCGCGGCGGAAGACCTCTTCACCCACCTGGCGCGCCGGCTCGACCGGGATGCCGCGGGTGCCGTTGCCCCGCCGGTGTTGCGGCTCACCGAGCAGTTCGAGTCGGATCCCGTGTGGGCCGAGGGCCTCGGCGTGGCCCTCGAGAATCTGCTCGTGGCCCTCTCGACTCTGCGCGACGGAGTCGAGACGATCGCGGAGCGGCTTTCCCTCGAGGATCCAGGCGATCGTCCTACGCAGCTGATCGGGGAGTTGCGTGGAGTGGTCCGGCGGCTCGATGGCGCCGCCCAAGGTCTGACGGCGGCCCTGCAGCCGGCGCCCTCCGGTGGTGCACCGGAGGGGTCGGCCGTCCGTTGGCTGGAGCGGCGTGGCCGCCGTGGAAGAGTGGGCGGGTCGAATCTCGCCCTGGCAGCCGTCCCGCTCGATCTGGCGCCGATCTTGAAAGGGGCGCTCTTCGATCGGGTCGAAACGGTCGTGCTCACCAGCGCGACGCTCGCGGCCGGTGGCTCGTTCGATTTTCTCGAAGAGCGCCTCGGGCTGGCGCTCGCTCCCTCGCGGGTCCGCACGCGGGAGATCCTGGGCTCTCCCTTCGATTTCGCGGCCCAGTGCCTGTTCGGGATTCCGACGGATGTCGCCGAACCGCGGGACGACGCGGCGGGGCACGACGAGGCGGTGGTGCGCGTCCTGGCGGAGCTGGCACAGGCGTCGGACGGGGGGGTGTTCTGCCTGTTCACGAGTCATGGGCAGCTGCGGCGCGCGGCGGCCGCGGCGCGGAGCGGGCTCTCGGCGCGGTGGCCCGTGCTGGTGCAGGGAGAGGACCAGCGCGACCGGCTGCTCCGGCGGTTCCGGGAGTCGGGCTCTGCGATCCTGCTCGGCACCGATTCGTTCTGGGAAGGGGTGGATGTGCCGGGCCGCGCGCTGCGGGCCTTGATCATCGCCAAGTTGCCGTTCCGGGTGCCGAGCGAGCCGCTGACCGCGGCGCGGATCGAGCGGCTCGAGTCCCAGGGAATGAACGGATTCTCTCACTACCTGCTCCCCCTCGCCGCGCTGAAGCTCAAACAGGGTTTCGGCCGGCTGATCCGCACGCGGGCCGATGTGGGTGCGATCGTCCTGCTCGACCGCCGGGTCGTCACCAAGCGCTACGGAGCCGTCGTGCTCGAGGGCCTCCCCCGCGCCACGCGGGTCGTCGGCCACTGGCTGGACGTGCGGGAGGCGTGCGAGGAGTTCTTCGCCCGCCATGGGATCGGCGCCGGTCTTGCGACCGGTTCAACATCCGCCGAGGATGTTTCGTAGTTCTCTTACTACCGTCTGAGGGGAGATCCAGGGATATGCAACGTCGGGTGACCGAATTCGCCGCGCTCTTCGTGTCGGGGGTCGTGGGGCTGGGAGTGGCCGGGTGCGCGGTGGGGATGGGAGGACCGTCATCCAACCCGGGCGTCGACATGTCGCATGTCGAATACATCAATCCAGGAACCCTGCCGTCGCTCCAGGGATTCAGTCACGCGGTGAAGATCGGTCCCGTCATCTACATCTCGGGGGAAATCCCCGTGGACTCGACCGGGGCGCTGATCGGCGGCGCCGACGTCAAGGCGCAGATGCAGCAGGCGCTGCGGAACCTGTTGTTCGTGGTCCACATCGCCGGCGCGCGGCCGAACGACGTCGCGAAGCTGACGATTCATGTCGTGGGCCTCGATTCCACGCGGGCCCGTCAGGTTCATGAAGCCGTGGCCGAAGTGTTCACCCCACGCTACCAGCCGGCGGGGGTCATCGTAGGTGTCCAGACGCTGCCGCACGAAGGGGTGCTCGTAGCGGTTGATGCCGTGGCCGTCGCCCGGGCAATGTTCTATCCGAAGGATGCGGAGTAGCTTAAAGAAGCTGTCAGCCGTCAGCTATCAGCCTTCAGCTGATCGCTGATCGCTGATGGCTGATAGCTCTTAGGAGAAACATGACCCGGTTGAGTAAGAGGTTAGCTGAGCTCCCGAGTTACCCTATGGCGGAGATCCCCGCGATCAAACGGCGGCTCCTCCAGCAGGGGATGGACGTGATCGACGTCGGAGCCGGGGACGCCGATTTCGCTCCCCCACCCATCGCGGTGGAGACGCTGGCGCGCGCGGCGCAGGACCCGACGATGAGCCGCTACGCGTTTCAGCTGGGACTTCCCAAGTTCCGAGAGTCGGCGGCGGCGTTTCTGCACCGGCGCTTCGGCCTCACCTTCGACCCGTTCACCGAGCTGCATCCATTGTTGGGCTCCAAGGAGGGGATCGCGCACCTGGCCATGGCGGTGCTCGACGCGGGTGACCTCGCGATCGTTCCGGAGCCCGGGTACGCCGTGTACCACGGTGGAACAGTCCTGGCCCTGGGAGAGCCGTATCGCTACGCCCTGACGGCGCGCGGGCAGTTCCTGCTCGAGCTGGACGAAGTTCCCGTAGAGGTGCTGCGCCGCACCCGGATCGTGTATCTGAACTACCCCAACAACCCCACCGCCGCGGTGGCGCCGCGGGATTACCTCGAGCGCACCGTCGCCGCCTGCCGGCGCCACGACATCGTCATCGCCTACGATAACCCCTACTCCGAGATCACCTTCGACGGCTACGTCGCCCCCAGCATCTTCGAGATCCCGGGCGCCCGTGACGTCGCCGTCGAATTCCACTCGATTTCCAAGTCCTTTTGCATGACCGGGTGGCGGCTGGCCTGGGCCGTGGGAAGGGCAGACTTAATTTCCGCGATGGCGCGCGTCAAAAACTACGTGGATACCGGCGCGTTTCTGGCCGTGCAGGCCGCGGGGGCGGCGGTGCTGGACCGGGCGGAGCAGATCATCCCGGCGTATGTCGCGCAGTTCCGGGAGCGTCGCGACGCGACCGTGGAGGCGCTGCGGAACGAAGGGTTCGAGGTGGAGACTCCCCGGGCGACGATGTATCTGTGGATCCCGCTTCCTGAGGGAATGGCTTCTGCTGCGTTCCAACGCCGGGCCCTGGAGGAGACCGGAGTGGTCACCCTCCCCGGCACGGGGTTCGGGCAAGCGGCGGAGGGATTCTTTCGCATCGCGTTGACGGTCGCGACGCCGCGCCTGGTCGAGGCGGCGAACCGTTTGGGGAAAGTCCTTGCGGCTGTTTGAATCGGGTCGGCGACCGAGTGTCGGAACCACGGCGGGATGGTGCGCCGCGGTCGCGTTGCACCTGGCCGTGATCATCGCATTGCTGCGGCTCCCGCTCGCGCCCAAGCCAGTCGCGGTCAGCTACATCGAGGTGCCGGCGGAGCTCCTGGAGATGCCTCCGCTCCCGCCATACCGCGGGGTCCCCCCCGGAACCGGGACCCTCGGCGGCCTGCAGCGCAGACAGCCGGTGGCAGGGGCACCCGGCGCCGGGGCGGGGCTGCCGGTCACGCCGGCGGAGTCCACGCCCGCGCCGCACGCCCCCGGCTGGCTCATCCTCGGGCCCCAGGAGGGCGACGGACGGCTCTGGGTCGCGCCGCGGCCCGCGCTCCCGGCCGCCGTGGCTGATGCCCTTTACGGCACCCACAGAGCTGACGACAGCACGGCGGTTCGCCGGCTGCGGGCGATGCTCGACACCATCAATCACATGATCGATTCCGCCCAGCTGGCGCGTCGTCTGCCGTCGTGGACGGTCAAGAACGACAGCGGTAAGCCAATGTGGGGAATGGACCCGTCGGCCATCTACGTCGCGGGGATAAAAATCCCGAGCGTGGCGCTGGCGCTGCTCGGCAACCTCGTCCCGGCGGGGAACTACGACGAGGCCCAGCGCGCACGGGTCTTGAACGACATGCGGGCCGACCTCATGGAGGCGGCGGCACGCACCGAAAACCTCGAAGACTTCCGCAAGTACGTCCGCGAGATTCGGGCGCGGAAACAGGCGGAACATGAAAAGGAAGAGAGAGAAAAGAAGCAGAAGGGAGATACGACGAAAACGACACCGTAGGCAAAAACGGCGTAAGGAAGACGGCGTAGGAAGAACAGCGTAAGGAGAACTACGTAGCGGCCGCGGCGGCCAATCGCTTTAGAGCGCTTTCTTTTCCAACCACAAATAACAATTCGTGCACCGGCTCCGAGACGGTACCTCCCGTCAAGGCGATCCGGATCGGCTGGAACACTTTGCCGGCGGCGACGCCGCGTGCCTCGGCCACGGCCCGCAGCGTCGTCTCGAGAGTTTCCGGCGTCCACGCGGCGTCCCGCAGGGCCGCGATGCTCGCGTCGA
>DATJXC010000043.1:0-2066 GCA_035500495.1 Gemmatimonadales bacterium | reverse complement strand
TGTTGCGCGTGGCCACGGGCTGGCCGCCGCTCAGCGCGGGGGCGAAGCGGCACCGGCGCAGGGCCGCCCGCGCGGCGTTGACGAACGCCGGGTGATCCGTGGCGACGAGCCGAATCGAGGCGCTGTCGGCTCGGCCGGCGGCGTCGATCACGAACTCGAACGTCACGGTGACGTTGAAGCCCGTGGTCTGCATGTTCATCGGATACAGGGCCTCCGGGCACGAGAGGAGCCGGCCCGGAACGTCCACCACGCGGCCATCGGTCGATACCAGGGGGATCAGTCCCGGCTGTACCCGGTGCGCGCATCCCTGCCCTGCGAGCAGGGCGCCGAGGAGAGCGAACGCCTTCGCTGTCCGACACATGGTCATGGCGGCCGCCTGGCGATTGGTGCCTCGGCGTGCGGGCCGGCCGCCCACCTGCCGGGGCTACCCATTCAAGCTGATCGCCAAGCGTCACTCGGGCGTTAGGGCGCCCTGCCCCCGCCCCAGACGCGACCTGGACCGCCCGCGCCGGACGGCTCTGCCGGACGAGCCCGAGGTAGTCCGCCCGATCCGCGGGCCGGCCGCCCGCAGACTCACCCGCGGCGTTGCCGTTGCTTCACGGGGCGAGAAGACCGGTCGCGGCCGCCGCCCCGACGACGCGTCCGGAATCCGTGAACACCGCGACGTGCCAGACGCGGTTCACCGGCAATCCCGCCGAGAACGACGCGGTGCAGTACAGGTAGTCGCTCGGCGCGTGTCCGCCGAACGTCCCGTGCCGGGGCGAGCAGGTGAAACCCTGATCGGCCAGCCGAGGCGTCGCGGGGCCGGCGGGGCTGCCCACCGGTGCCAGAGCGATGATCGCCGCGCGCATGGAGTCGGCGTCCGTGATGCTGCCGAGCACCTGGCGATGCTGGCACGCCGTAACCAGGAGCAGACTCAAGAGAACCGGGATTTTCCGCACAGTGCCTCCCCTGCGGCCTGCGCCGCAGGCGTTGGTCAGGCCGTAGGTCCGGAGGTGAACTCGTCTCGGACTCGCTTCGTCCGGAGCTTGATGATGATCAGGACGTTGAAGAGCGCAACCAGGGTGCTCAGAACGAGCGCGAACGCTCGCAGGGTGGACGCGAGGGCATCGACCTGTGCCTGTGAGACGGCCAGTTGCTGGCCTGCTGCGGCCTCCAGCTCCGAGATCCGCGGTACTCGAAACCGCAGCGCCTCCCACAGCCCCATCACCGACGAGTAGGCCAGCACCAGGATGAATCCCTGGCGGGCCCATTCACGGCGCTTCCACAATCCGTACGACGTGACGAGGCCGGCCACGGCACTGAGGAACCCCACCGTCGAGCTCATGGCCGGGTTCAAGACGAGCAGCGCGAGGAACACCAGCGCGCCCGACGCCCCGGAGATGATCCCGAGCCACGCGATCACCGACACGAAGGCGGAGCGAGGCGAGTTCGGTGGAGCGGTTTCCGTCACGTGGCCCTCCATTCGTCGGCGACCTGACGCGTCACCCCTCGGCGACGGGCCGGCCGCTGGAACCGGTTGGACGGCTGGCCCTGCCCTACGGCTCGTCCCGGACCCGGAGGGCAACCACCTCCCGCACGCCGCGGGCGCCGCTGCCGTCGGCCGGAACGACGAGCCGCCACGGCCCCACCGGTGGTGGCAGCGCCCGGCCGTCCTCCCGATCCGCCAGCAGCACTTCGCGAGCGCCGAGTCCGGGCGCGATCTCCGCGAGCGAGAACACCACGCGGTAGTGGTCCGCGGCCTCCACGACCACGCGCTTGGCGAGATCGTGTCCCTTCAGACTGTCCACCGGCACCCCGACGCGCCGGAGCACCGCGATCAACCGCACGCCGACGTACCAGTGGGCCGTGCCGTGGTACGCCCACTGCACGCTGTCACGGGGGAGTGCCGCGAGGTCTCGAGCCTCGAGGACGACCGAGCGCCCGGGGAGCTCGACCAGCAGGGAGTCGCCCGCGGGCCCCTGCGGGGGAGCGAGAACCAGCAGCAGCGAGAGGAGCCAATGCACGGTGCCATCCGGAGCTCGAGGGACCGGCGTTCAGCCGGCTGACGGATCGCGCCACGGCGA
>DATJXC010000042.1:0-21406 GCA_035500495.1 Gemmatimonadales bacterium | reverse complement strand
TGGAACTCCTGGAACCACTTCGCCTGCGACGTCTCGGAGCAGCTGATCAAGGAAACCGCCGACGCCATGGCCGCGAGCGGGATGAAAGCCGCGGGCTACCGCTATATCGTGATCGACGACTGCTGGCAGGTGGCGCGCGATGCCGGCGGCCGGATCGTCGCCGACTCACAGCGGTTTCCGCACGGGATCAAAGCCCTCGCCGACTATGTCCATGGCAAAGGCCTGAAATTCGGCATCTACACCGACGCCGGCACCAAGACCTGCCAGGGACGCCCCGGGAGTTACAACCACGAGCGAGTGGACATGGCCACCTATGCGGCCTGGGGCGTGGACTACGTGAAGATCGACTGGTGCTACGCCGACAGCCTCGACGCGAAAGTGCAGTATGCCAAGTTCCGTGACGCGATCCGCGCGGCAGGCCGGCCCATCGTGTTCTCGATCTGTGAATGGGGCCACAACCTCCCGTGGGAATGGGCGCCGAAGACCGGCAACCTCTGGCGCACCACGGGAGACATCGACGACTCGTGGGCGTCCATGCTCAACAACCTCGACGTGAGCTCGCAGTACTCCGCGGTGGCCGGCCCCGGGCACTGGAACGATCCCGACATGCTCGAGGTGGGCAACGGCCACATGACCACGACCGAATACCGGGCCCACTTCAGCCTCTGGGCGATTCAAGCGGCACCGCTGCTCGCCGGCAACGACCTCCGCTCGATGGACGACACCACCCGCGCCATTCTGACGAACGCCGAGGTGATTGCGGTGGATCAGGATTCCCTCGGCGCGCAGGGCACGCTCGTGTTCCAGGAGCACACCGGGCTGCAAACGTGGGTGAAGCCGCTGCGAGACGGCTCCCGAGCGGTCGCCCTGCTCAACCGCACGGACGCCCCCGCGGAGATCGCGGTCCCCATCCGGCGCCTCGGGATCACGACCCCGTCGGCCCGGGCGCGGGATCTCTGGACCCATGCCGATCTCGCGCCCGTCACCGGGACCCTGAAAATCACGGTTCCGAGCCATGGCGTGGCGATGCTGCGGGTGGCGAAACAGTGAAGGCCCGGTTGCCCGGGCCTTCGTAACGCTACTTATGCTTGGCGGGCGCCTTCTTTGGAGGCGGTTTCTTCGCCGGCGCCTTGGGCTTGGCCGCGGGCGGCGGCGCCGCGGGCAGGTCGGAATTGAACATGTCGTTGGTATACGCCCAGGAGCCGTCCGCCATCCGCCGGTTGACGTTCAAGAATTTGCCGTGATCGGTCACCGGGTGGGGCGCACCGGGCGGGGTCACCGTGAGCTCGTATGTCCCACGCACGTAGGCGAGATCGCCGACGCCATCCACTTCCTGGGTTGTCAGCTTGAAAGCGGTGATTGGCGGGAATGTCGCCATCCAGGCCTGAATGGCCGCGCGCCCGGTACGGGCCGCCTCATTGGGAGGCATGAACGTGGCGTTCTCCGCGTACAACCCCGCGACCGCCGCCCAGTTCTTGGCCAACACGCCCTCGGTGAACTTTTCCTCGACGGCGCGCAGCGCGGCTTTGTCGGCGTCGGAGATCGCTTGCGGCCCTTTCGGGCATGCCGACAGGAGCGGCAACGCGACCAGTAGAACGCGTGAGAATCCTCGTGACATGTGAGCCTCGACGGTAGGAGTGGCGACGAAACTCACCCTGAGCGCCGGGGTGTCAAGAGCGCTAGAATCCCATCACCTCCCGTGACCACCGACACCGCATCCATCCAATTCCTCGGCGCCGCCGGCACCGTCACCGGGTCGATGCACCTGGTGACGGCAGGCGGTCGGCAGATCCTGCTCGACTGCGGCCTGTTTCAGGGCCTCAAGGACTTGCGGCTTCGCAACTGGCGCGATTTTCCGTTCGATCCCAAACGCCTGGACGGCGTGGTGATCTCCCACGCGCACATCGACCACACGGGCAGCCTGCCGCTCCTCGCCAGACGCGGGTACCGCGGACCGATCTACTGCACGCCGGCGACGGCCGAGCTGCTGGGAGTCCTGCTCCCGGACGCGGCGCATCTGCAGGAAGAGGAGGCCGAGCGGGCGAATCGGAAAGGGTACTCCAAGCACGTCCCGGCGTTGCCACTCTACACGACGGACGATGCGAACGCAGCCCTGGCCCAGCTGCAGCCGCGTTCATTCCACGAGCCGTTCGTGATCGCCGGTACGTTCACCATTCGCTACCGCTTGGCAGGCCACATTCTCGGCTCCGCGACGATCGAGGCGGGACTCCCCGGTGGCTCGCTGATCGGCTTTTCGGGCGACCTCGGCCGCTACGACCGGCCGATCCTGCTGGACCCGGAGCCCGTGCCCGCCGCGGACGTGCTGCTGCTCGAGTCGACCTACGGCGACCGCCGCCACGTGGACGACGTGCCGGAGACCCTGACCCGCGTGGTCGGGGAGGCGGCACAGCGCGGAGGCGCCCTGCTCGTGCCGGCGTTCGTCGTGGACCGGACGCAGGAGCTGCTCTGGTACCTGCAGCGGCTCGAGCAGGCGGGGAAGATCCCCGTGTTACCAGTGTACGTAGACAGTCCTTCGGCGACCGAGGTGTCGCAGATCTATCGGCGGCATCCGGATGAGTTCGACCCCGAGATGGCGGCCGAGGTGGGTGCGGGGAACGATCCGCTGCGGATGAAGTCGGTGACGTACTGCCGCACGCAGGAAGAATCGCGCCGGCTGAACGACCTCCATGGGCCGGTCATCATCATTTCCGCGTCGGGGATGGCGACCGGCGGCCGCATCCTCCACCATCTCTCTCAGCGGTTACCCGATCCGAAAACCACCGTCATGCTGGTCGGCTACCAGTCGGCGGGAACCCGCGGCCGAGCGCTTCAGGATGGCGCCAAGACGCTGCGGATGTTCGGGCAGGACGTGCCCGTCCGGGCGCGGGTCGAGCAGATCCACGGCCTTTCGGCGCATGCCGATCAGGACGAGATCCTGCGCTGGCTGGGCGGGTTCACCCGCCCGCCGCGCCAGACCTGGCTGGTGCACGGCGAGCCCGAAGGGGCGCGGGCCCTGGCGGACACCATCCGGGCGCGGCTGCAGTGGAGCGTGGAGGTGGCGGCGATGGAGCAGCGGGTACCGCTGGCGGGCTAGTACTACTCTACAGCTCCCGGCGGAACAGGAGCGTGGCGGCTCCCATCGTCCCTACCGCGAAGAGGCAGAGCACGACCAGGTCGATGCCGATCGCGCCGAAGCCGCTATTCCTGAGCAGCACGCTCTTCAACGCGTGCACCGCGTAGGTGAACGGATCGACCACCGCGATGGCCCGCATCCATCCGGGGAACGCCTGCTGGGGGTAGACGGCGCCGCTCGGGAACCAGAGCAGCGTGTTCAGCACGCCGAAGATCGCCCGGGGCAGCAGCGGGTCGTTGACCCGGACCATGAGCAGGAACATCATGCTCACGAGCGCGATGGCGGTGGCGGCGATCACGACGAACACGTGCAGCAGCCGCAGCGGGGCGAAGGGAGACGGGATCCCGGCGATCACCGAGCCGATCGTCATCAGTACCGTGGCCGAGAGCATCGCCTTGAGCGCGCCGCCGATGTTGAATCCGAGGATCAGCTCCAGCTTGGTGATCGGCGTGACGAGGTAACCCTCGTGCAGCCCGCGCGCCTTGTCGTCGATGAAGATGATGCCCCCGCCGATCATCACCATCATGAAAATCGACATCACGATCGAGCCGGGGAGCAGATACTGGATGTAGGGGACGTAGGGATAGATCTCGACGACGTCGAGCGTCGGCTGAGCGGCGAGCCGCACGTCCCGCGGCTGGGGCCGGCCATAAGCCGCGAGCTGGCTCGCGAACGCCGATCCCAGCGTGGCCGCCACGAAGTTGTCGGTATTGTCCTCGATCAGGGCGACGCTCGGCGACTCGCCGGCCAGCACCCGGCGGGAGAAGCCCGTCGGAATGGTCAGCACGCCGTTCAGGTGCCCGTTGCGCAGCGCGGCGAGCGCCAGCGTCTGGTCGTCGTAGGGAATGAGTTCGTAAGTCTGGTTGTTTGCCGCGATGGCGTTCGACAGCTCGCGCAGCTTGACGGCCGGCAGCCCATGGTCCTGGTCCACGAGTCCGACCTTCAGGTGATGGACCTTGCCCCCGAAGGCGTAGCCCAGGACGACGAGCTGCACGAGGGGCATGACGAGCGAGGCCATGATGAGCGTGGGGCTGCGGCGGAATCGCCGCAGATCGCGTTCGACGATCGCCCAGGTGCGCTCCATGGCCGGGGCCGCCGTCAGGGCCGCAGCGCGACCGGCCGGAGCATGGGCGCCGGCTCCTGGAGCGCGTCGCGGAGCTCGTGGCCGGTGTAGTGCACGAACACGTCGTCCAGAGTTGTGCTCTGCACGGCGAGCGACTGCACCGTAACGCCGGCGTGTGAGGCGGCGGTGAGCAATGCGGCCGTCGTCTCGGGTCCGGTCCGCGACACGAGCCGGAAGACGCCGCCGTCCCCGCTCACGCTGTCGACGCCAGGGAGCGCGGCGAGGCGGGCGCGCCAATCGGGCGGCGCCCCGGCGAAGCTCGCCTCCAGGGCGTTCTGGCCCGCGATGGAAGCCTTGAGTTTGAGCGGGGAATCGAGCGCCATCAGGTGCCCGTGGTCCACGATCGCCACACGGCCGCACAGCTTGTCGGCCTCATCCATATAGTGCGTGGTCAGGAGCACGGTGAGATCGTGGTCGGCCTTGATGCGGTTCAGCATCTCCCAGACCCCCGTACGCGAGACCGGGTCGAGCCCCGTCGTTGGCTCGTCGAGAATGAGAATGCTGGGTGCATGGACCAGCCCGCGGGCGATTTCGACCCGACGGCGCATCCCGCCGGAGAGGAGCTTCACCGGCTTGTCCGCCCACTGCGTCAGCTCCACGGCGGCGAGGAGATCCGCGATGAGGCGGCCGCGACGCTCGCGCGGCACCCCGTACAACTTGGCGAAGATCAACAGGTTCTCCGTCGCGCTGAGCTCCAGATCGGTCGTCATCGCCTGCGGGATCACGCCGATGATCCGCCGCACCGCGTCGGGGTCGGCCAACACGTCGGCCCCGCCGACCAGGGCGGTGCCGGCGGTGGGCTTGAGCAGGGTCGTGAGGATCCGGATAAGGGTGGACTTGCCGGCGCCGTTCGGTCCCAGCAGGCCGAACACTTCTCCGCGATCGACGGCGAACGAAACATCGTCGACGGCGGTGAAGTCGCCGAAACGCTTGGTGATGCCGCGGACTTCGACGGCACTCACGACGGTTTCCGCTCCGGCGCGAGGGGCATCAGCACGCTGGCCGTCATCCCCACGGCCAGCCGTCGATCGCGGTTGTCGACCCGCAGCCGGATCTCGAAGGTCTTGATGTCACGCTTGGTGCGGCTGACGTCGCGTTGCGTCGCGAAGTCCGCGTCCAGGCTGCGATAGAACACGGTCCCCCGCCGCTCCGCGCCCCCCGGGAGCCTGACCGTCATCGTGTCGCCGATGCGGATGCGGTCGATGTAGGTCTCCTCCACGTCCGCCCGGACCCACAGGTCGTCCGGGTTGATGAGCGTGAGGATCGCCTGCCCGGGGCCGACGACTTCTCCCATCCGGGCCGCCAGCACGTCCACGACCCCGGCGATGGGCGCGCGGATCTCCGAGTAGGCGAGCCGGACGTCGGCCCGGGTCGTCTGGGCCGCGGCGGCCGCCTGTTCCTGCCGCGCCGCGATCAGCGCGCTGCGGCGGGCCCCGACCTCCGTCCGGGCGGCGTCGGCCCGTGCCTTGGCGACCGCGTACGCGGTCCGCGCCTCGTCGTAGGCCTGGGCCGAGATGATGTTGCGGCGTGCGAGCGGCTCGTCGCGATCCAGCGTCGTTTGGGCGTTCGCGAAATTGGCCTGCGCTTCGCTGTCCTGCGCGATGGCGGCGGCGAGGTCCGCCTCGCTCGTCTGAACGCGGGACGCGAGCCCTTCGGCGCTGCGCGCGAAATAGGTCCGCTCCGCGGCGAGCTCACCAGGAGACAGGACGGCGAGCAGCTCGTTCGGGGTCACGGAATCCCCCTCGGCGACGAGCAGCTGGCTCAGCCGTCCCTGGACGAGCGGGCCCACGATCACGTCATTCGTCGTGACGATGCCGGTGAGGACGAGTACCGAGGGTTTCCGGACCATGCAGGCGGAGACGAACAGCAGCGCCGCGGCGCCGCGCCAACCGGCCAGTTGCCATCCCCTCATGGACCGGCCTCCGGATGCACCACTGGTTCTAGGCAGCAGGCGGCCTGCCGACCGGCACCACGAGTGTTGCAGCGGCCAAGTGCTGCAGCAGTCGCTCCGTGACGCTCCCCAGCAGCATCCGATCCACCCACCCCTTGCCGTGGCAGCCCACCACGATCAGGTCCGCCTGCCACGCCTTCGCTTCCGCGGCGAGGACCTGCTCCGGTGGGCCGTGGCGGACGAGCTTGTGCACGGCGGGATCCCCCACCAGCGGCCAGATCTTCTCCTTCAGTTCACTCTCGAGCAGCTCCTCGTAGTCCTGCAGGCTGGGCGGGGGGGGCGCTTCGGGGAGCACGGGGAGCGGCTCGATCGCGTGCAACACCCGCAGCTCGGCGTGGAACAGATCACTGTAGCGGCGGGCGACGGTGAGCGTCGGCGCGGCGGCGTAGGAGAGATCGACGGCGGCGAGCACACGCCGGATCGCGGTCGGGGGGGCGCCGGTGACGAGCAGGGGAGTCCGCAGCATCCGGACGACGTTCTGTACCGTGCTGCCGCCGAGCCAGCGGCCGAGGGCGGAATGGTGCTTGGCGCCGAGTACGAGGAGCTCCGCGCCGGTGTCCTTTACCTCGTCGTCCAAGACGGCGGGGGCCCAGCCGGTCCGCACGACCAGCCGGTCCAGCAGCGGTTGGGGTACGACCCCCGAGAGGGCTCGCGTGATCTGGGTCTGGGCGTTCTCCACGACCGAGCGCCGGAACGACTCCACGTGCTCGGGCACCTGGACGACCGCCAGGTCGGCCCACACGTCCCGCGCGGCGTGCACGAGGCGACACTCCGCGCCGGCGGCCTGAGCGATGAGCGAGCCGAGCTTGGCCGCGCCACGCGCGGCTTCCGACAGGTCGACCCCCACTACCACCGGTTTCCAAGCCATGGTCGGCTCCAGTTCCGTCGTTCATACGCAACTTCTGCAGGACATGTTGAAGGGAGTGTGAAGGCCGAGTTGCGATAACCGTGGGGGCCGCATAGCGTCGGGGCGGATGGACAACCGACCGCAGGTCCTGATCACCGAAGCCCAGATCGCGGCGCGCGTGGCCGAGCTGGCGGGCCAGATCGATCGGGATTACCAGGGTTTGGGCGAGCTGGTGCTGGTCGGGGTGCTGCGGGGGGCTTTCATCTTCCTCGCCGATCTGGCGCGACGACTCACGATCCCCCATCGCGTGGACTTCATCGCCCTCTCGCGCTACGAGCACGGTGCCGTTCCGTCCGGCGACGTTCGGCTCGGAATGGACCTCCGCGAGCCGATTGCCGCCCGTCATGTGCTCATCGTCGAGGACATTCTCGATTCCGGGGTGACCCTCGCGTTCTTGCTGCGACTCCTCGCCACGCGATCCCCCGCCTCGCTCAAGACCTGCGTCCTGACGCGCAAGCCGGGAAAGCTCGAAGCCGACGTGTCACTCGACTACGTCGGCTTCGAGATCCCCGACCGCTGGGTCGTGGGGTACGGCCTCGACTACGACAACCGCTGGCGCACCCTCCCCTACATCGGCGTGCTCACCGAGGTGCCCCCGAAGCGGTAGACGACGTCACCCCGTCGGCCCCCCAGGCAGCTTGTGCAGCACCACGATGGAGATGGCGATCAGGAGAAACGAGAAGGTCAAGAGCGTCATCTCCCGGAGGGCCATCCGGAACTGTTCCGGCTGAGTCTGGATGTACTGGGAGGCTTCGGTGGTGAGGATGAGAAGGCGCCGCACCCCGGCGATCAGGGCCACGATCAGGAACGGCTCGGGCACCAGCGCATGCTCGACGATGAAGAACCGGATCGTGTGGAGCAGCTCCACGATCATCAGGACCAGCAGCAGGGTGTCGAGCGCTTTGAGGGCATCCGCGGGCGCCGTTCCTCGCCCGATGGATCGAGCCAGCGCCCGAGCCGTCGACAGCACCAGCACGATCGCTGTCGCGGCGAGCAGCAAGGCAGTCACCAGGTAGATTCCGTCCTCGGCGTACGTGAGCCAGTTCGCCAAGTCCTGGCCAGTCCCACCCTGCTGCAGCAGATCTCCTGCTAGGGCCCCGATACTTCCCCCCAGCTGCTCCCGGTGTCCGAGCGTGTCAGCGCTCGGCCTGCCCGTGCGCTTCCACGAACCACAACAGCTTGTCGATGCCCCGGGTGATCTCGGTGAGCATGTCCGCGGTTACGGCGTCGCCGATCTCCTGGGTGCGATCGATCGCGGGACGGACGCGGCCCCCGAACGACGCGAGCGCGTTCGCCACCGCCTGTACATGCTCGTCGCCCCGGGCGATCGTCGCCGGGTACTCCTCCAGCTCCGTCTGGGCGGCCACCAGGCGCGCGGTTCCCGCGGCGATTCCGCCCAGCTGCACGATCCGCTCGGCCAGCAGATCGGCGTATTCCTGGACCTGTTCGACCATCTTGTCGAACAGCTGATGCAGCGCCAGGAAATCGGGTCCCTTCACGTTCCAGTGCGCCTGCTTCCCCTGCAGCTGCAGATCGACGGCATCGGCGAGCAGCCCGCCCAGGACTTCGATGATGTCCGAGCGAACGGCTTCAGGGAGATCGTTCTTGGTCGTGTGAACGACGTCGGAGGTACTGGTGATCATATCCCACTCCTCGTGGATGTAAACGCTATCTTGGACGGTCGGCATCACACGGCCTGCCGAGTCGGTACGGTGGTGTCTCCGGCGATCAGATGACGGGTGAACCAGGCCGTCGCATGCTCCGCGACCGCTTCGAGGGCGCCGGGCTCCTCGAACAGGTGTGTCGCGCCCGGTATCACGACCAGCGATTTCTCACCCGTCAGCTCGGCCAGGGCCCGCTCATTCAGGTCGTACACGACCTCGTCGGCGCCACCGACGATCAGCAGCGTGGGAGCATGCACGTGCTTCAAGAAGTCCCCCGCGAGGTCGGGGCGCCCGCCTCGAGAGACGATCGCCGCGATGCGCGGCTCGTGCGCGGCGGCCACGAGCGCCGCGGCCGCGCCGGTGCTCGCTCCGAAGTAGCCGAGGGGCAGGTCGGCGGTGGCCGGTTGGGCGTGGGCCCAGCTGGTGGCATGACGCAGCCGGTCGGCGAGCAGCGGTATGTCGAACACGTTGCGTCGGACCTCCGCCTCGGCCTCGGTCAGCAGATCGAACAGCAGCCACCCCAGGTTCGCGTCGAACAGCCGATCCGCGACGAAGCGGTTGCGTGGCGACAGCCGCGAGCTGCCACTCCCATGGGCGAACACCACGAGCCCGGTGGGCTGGGGCGGCAACGCCAGGGTGCCGATCAGGTGAATGTGGTGGCCGGCGGGAATCCGCACGGTCTCGGCAACGTGGTCCAACGTCGTGGCGGGAAAGGTCGGAGTCGTCATAGATCCCTCAGTTGTCCAGTTCGACTTTCAAGGCCAGGAAATCCAGGAGGTCGCGCAGCGTCAGAATCCCCACGAGCCGTCCCTCATCGACCACCAGAAGCCGTGGCTGCCCGGTCTTGCGCATGAGCCCGAGGGCCTGCAGGGCATCGGTATCGGGCCTGATGGCGTTGGCCTCACTCTGTGGTAGCGCCAGCGCGCCGACGGTACGCCGGCCCCACTCCGCACGCGGTACCTGCTTCACCGCTTGAGTGGAGATCGTACCGAGCAGGCGACCGTTGTCTTGGACCGGGAACAGCTTGTGGTGATAGCGGAAGACGTATTGGTCCAGCAGCTCCGACACAGTCGTGTCCGGGCGCACGCTGACCGGATCCCGGGTCATGAAGCGCCGCACCGGCTCCCCCTCGAGCAGCCGCCGCGCCACGACCTGCTGGTACGCCGACCCGGCCGCCTGACGCAGGAACAGACCGATCAGAAATGACCAGATGCCGCCGAACACGTCGCCCGCCGCGAGGCGCAGGGCGCCCAGCAGCAACAACAGGTAGCTAAAGCCGACCCCGACACGGGAAGCGATCCGGGTGGCCCGGCGCAGGTCCCCGCCGCGATGCCACAGCACCGCGCGGAACAGGCGGCCGCCGTCCAGCGGGAACGCCGGCACGAGGTTGAACCCGGCGAGGATGAGGTTCACCACGCCGAGGTAGTTCAGCACCACCCTCATCGCCGCCGGCCAACCGGGAATCAGTACCGTCAACCCCAGCGCGGCGAGTCCGATCGCGATGCTCGCGAGCGGACCGGCCGCCGCCATGAGAAATTCCGCCCGCGCGCTGGGGGGCTCGTCCCCCATCTCGGCGACGCCGCCGAAGATGAACAGCGTGATCCCCTGCATGGGAATGCCCTGGCGCCGCGCGACCAGGGCATGACAGCCTTCGTGCAGGAGAATCGACAGGAACAAGCCCAGCGCGCCGGCGACGCCCATGATCCAGTAGGTGGCCGGCGCGTAGTGTGGCAGCCACAGCGGGAACAGCCCGGCGGCGAGCGACCACGTCACCAGGAACGCCACCACGAACCAGCTCGGATCGAGCCGGATCGGAATACCGGCGATCGTGAACAGATGCAGGCGTCGCCCGAACACGATGTCAGGCCTCCTGCATTTCCTCGACTTCGACCTTCAGGCTGGCGACGACGCTACGCAGACCCTCAAGGTCCTTGCGGAGCTCTTCGAACGCCTTGATCCGCTGCTCCAGGACGTCGAGCCGCCATTCGATGTCGGCCAGATGCCGCTGCACGATACCCGTATCCATGACTCCTCCTCGCGGGCCCTGCATCGATGCTAGAAGGGTGGCGGTAAGGGTCGCATGAACTCGAAGTGAGACCTCGGTGAAGCGGGGTGCGCCGGCGGTTCGGCGCGCTAGGTTGGAGCGTGATGAGCGCGTTGCGGACGATCGCGACCGGGTGGTGGCTGGGCGCCATGCTCGCCCAACCCGCGACGGCCCAGATGCCGGCGCGGGTGGAGGCGGCGCTCGACCGCCGGCTCGCCGGGGCCTCCGCGGATTCCCTCTGGCCCGCGGTGCGGCGCCTGTACGAGGCCAGGGCTTTCAAACCGGGGTGGATCGACAGCGGCGGTGTCGTCCCGGGTGCTCGCGAGCTGCAACGGGCCCTGGAGCGCGCGCGCGCCGAAGGCCTCGACCCGAGCGACTACCCGGTGTCTGCGGTTGGCGCCCTGATTGCCGGGCCGCCCGATTCGGACAGTCTCGCCGCACTGGACGTAAGCACGACGTACGCCTTGTTGCGGTACGCGACGGACCTCACCCTGGGCCGTGTCCCTCCCGGACTGACCGACACGATGTGGTCGGCATCCGTGCGGCGTCCGGATCCGGTCCGTCTTGCCGCGGCGGGGTTGGAAACCGGTCGCGTCGGGAAGACGCTGGGGTCGATGAGTCCGGCGCACCCAGGGGCGACCCGCCTCCGGGCTGCGCTGGAGACCTATCGGCGGATCGCCGACCGGGGGGGATGGCCGGTCGTCCCGACCGGATACTCGCTGGCCGTGGGAGTCCACGGTCCCCGAGTGCGGCTGCTCCAGCGGCGGCTGCGGGAAACCGGCGACCTCGTGGGTGGTGATTCGCTCGACCGGTTCAGCCAGGCGATCGACTCAGCCGTCCGGCGATTCCAGTCGCGTCACGGGCTCGCCCCGGACGGCATCGTGGGGCCCCTGACGTTGGCGGCCCTCAACGTTCCGGCGCAACAGCGAGTTCAGGAGCTCGCGTTGAACCTGGAGCGCTGGAGATGGTTGCCCTCGGATCTCGGTCGCCGCTACATCATGGTCAACGCCCCGGCGTACACCCTCGCCCTGATGGACACCGGAGGCCTCGTGGCCACGTACCCGGTGATCGTCGGTCGCAAGGATTGGCCGACGCCGATCGTGAGCGCGGCCCTGACGGAGATCGTGTTCAATCCGCGCTGGAACATCCCGCGCAGCATCGCGCTGGCCGAGGTGATCCCGGCCGAGCGTCGCGCCTCCGGGTACATGGCCCGCGAGGGCATTCACGTCCTGAGCGACACGACCGATCAGGCGCGGGAGCTCGACCCCGATAGCGTCGACTGGCGTGGACTCACCGATAGCGCATTCGGGATGCGGCTCTGGATGGATCCGGGGCCGGGCAACCCGCTCGGCCGGATCCGGCTCGCCGTTCCCAATCGCTTCAACGTCGCCCTGCACGATACGCCCGATACCGCGTTGTTCGCCGAGCCCGCCCGCACCTTCAGCCATGGCTGCGTGCGGGTCGCCGGCGTCATCAACCTCGCCACGACGCTGGCGCAGGAGCTGGCCGACTGGCCGGGAGACTCGGTGCAGGCCGCGCTTGCGACGCCCGAGGAGCGGCATCTGCGCCTGCCGCGCCCGATGCCGGTCCATTTCGTTTACTGGACGGCGTGGGTGGATCCGGACGGCACGGTGCAGTTTCGTCCCGATGAGTACGGCTGGGATGAGGAGCTGGAGCGAGCGATCCAGTCCCGCGCGCGCCAGCAGGAAGCCAATGCGCGATGACGATTCGCCGGTCCGCGAACCGGTGGCCAGGGACGTGGGACACACCGCCGAAGTCGAGCTCCTGGCGCGTGGCAGGACGTTCGGCGATCTCCTCGCCGCGGCCGGACGGGGATTGGGGGAGCTGTCGCTCGGAGGATCGATCCCGACGGCGAGCGGGGAATGGCGGCTCGTGCAGGTGCAGGCGGGTGACCGCGCCGCTCTGGTCGTGAACTGGTTGAATGAGCTGATCTACCTCGCTGAGGTCGACCGTTGGATCGCCACCGAGTTTACCGTCGAGCGGGCGACGGACACGGATTTCGCGGTGCGGGCTCGCGGGGTGACGGTCGACGTGCCGCCGTCGCGGGTGAAGGCCGCGACGTTGCATGGTCTCGAGATTGCCGAGCGGGACGGGCTGCTCCAAGCCCACGTCATCCTGGACGTGTGAGGCATGTGATGGCGGTTCCGGCTGAGCTGATTCACGAGTTTCCCACGACGGCCGCCGCGGGGATGCGCGTGCCCGCGCGCTTCTACGCCGACGACGAGCTGTGGCGGCAGATCGGCAGCGACCGCTCGGTGCAGCAGCTCCTCAACGTGGCGACCCTCCCCGGTGTCACCGGGTGTGTGTACGCGATGCCCGACGTGCACGAGGGATACGGCTTCCCGGTGGGCGGCGTGGCGGCGATGCGAGCCGCGGACGGTGTGATCTCGCCGGGGGGCGTCGGCTACGACATCAATTGCGGCGTGCGGTTGCTCGCGTCCGACCTGCCGGCGGACCGGATCAGGCCCAAGCTCCATGACCTGATCCACGAGCTGGCCCGTAGCGTGCCGTCGGGGGCGGGGCACGGCGGACGCCTGTCGCTCTCCGATGCGGAGCTCGATCGGGTGCTGGTCGAGGGCTGCCGCTACCTGGTGGAGCGTGGGCTGGCCCACCCTGAGGACTTGGACGTAACCGAAGCGGCGGGGAGTCTGCCGGGGGCGGTGGCGGGCTTCGTCTCGCGGCGCGCCAAGGACCGCGGGCGGGACCAGCTCGGCACGATCGGCTCGGGGAACCATTTCCTCGAGGTGCAGATCGTGGACGCGCTCCCCGACACGCGAGCCGCGGGGGTCCTGGGCCTGGTCGAGGGGCAGGTGGCGGTGCTGATCCACACCGGGTCGCGCGGGCTGGGTCATCAGGTCTGCACCGATTTCGTCCGGCTGATGGACGAGGTCATGCCGCGCTACGGGATCACGCTCCCCGATCGGGAGCTCGCGTGCACGCCTCTTGCCTCTCCAGAAGGTCAGCGCTACTTCGGTGCCATGTGCGCCGCCGCCAATTTCGCCTGGTGCAACCGCCAGGTGATCACCCACCGGGTGCGGGAGGTGTTTCAGCGGTTCTTGGGAGCGCAGGGGGATCTCCGGCTCGTCTACGACGTGGCCCACAACATCGCCAAGCTCGAGGACTACGGCGGGGAGCGGCTGTGTGTGCATCGCAAAGGGGCGACGCGGGCCTTTGGGCCCGCTCATCCCGAGACGCCCGCGCGCTATCGCGCCATCGGGCAACCGGTCCTGATCCCCGGGAGTATGGGGACCGCTTCCTACGTTCTGGTCGGCACGGACGCGAACGCCGCCCTGAGCTACGGCAGCACCTGTCATGGGGCGGGTCGGCGGATGAGCCGTCACGCGGCGAAGCGGACCAAGCCCGGCCATGAGGTGCGCCGCGAGCTGGAAGCGCAGGGGATCGTCGTCGCGTGTCCCTCGAGCGGTGAGCTCGCCGAAGAAGCCCCGTTCGCGTACAAGGACGTCGAGCGGGTGGTCGAGGTGGTGGACCGGGTGGGGCTGGCGCGAAAAGTCGCGCGATTGCGCCCACTCGGGGTCGTCAAAGGATAGGGAGGAGGATGTTATGCAGCTGCCATTGCAAATCACCGCTCGGGGAATCGAGCTCGAGGCCCCGGCGGACGCGCTGATCAGGAAATACGCCGGGAAGCTCGATCGCTACTACAACCACATCATGACGGTGCGCGTGCTGATCGAGGTCCCGCAACGCCGGATGGGGGAGCCGATCGCCTACCACGTTCGCTATGACATCACGGTGCCCGGCGGAGAGGTGGTGGTGAGCAAACACACCGACCCCGAGCTCCACACGGCGATTCAGCGGGCCTTCGAAGCCGCCAAGCGGCGGTTGCAGGACTACGCCCGCCGTCAGCGCGGGGACGTGAAGGAGCGCGCGAGCACGCGTGCCTGATCCGAGCGCTCCGGCGCTGGTGGTCGACGGGCTGACCGTCCGCTTCGGCAAGCGGACGGTCCTCGAGGATGTCTCGTTCACCGTCCCCGCTGGCGGCACGCTGGCGGTCATCGGGCCGAACGGCGCGGGCAAGACGGTCCTGTTCAAGGCCTTGATCGACGCCGTCCCCTACGAAGGGCAGATCCGCTGGCCGCCGGGGACGCGGATCGGCTACGTCCCCCAGAAGCTCGACATCGAACGGGATCTCCCGATCACGGGATGGGACGTCCTGCGCGCCAAAGCGACGCTGACCGGGAGCGCGCCGAGCGACGTCACGAGTGTGACCGGGCTCGTGAACTTGAGTCCCGAGGTCGTGGCCCAACCAGTCAGTACACTCTCCGGCGGCCAGTTCCAGCGCCTGCTCCTCGGCTTCGCGCTGCTGGGACATCCGAGCGTCCTGCTGTTCGACGAGCCGACCGCGGGCGTCGATGAGCCTGGCGAGGAAGGGCTGTACGACATGATTGCCCGGCTACAGGACGCGACGGGCTTGACGCTGCTCTTCATTTCCCACGAGCTGGCGCTGGTCTATCACCGCGCCGATCGAGTGTTGTGTCTGTCGCGCGGGCGGCGCCCGTATCTCGGGTCACCGATTGAAGCCCTCACCCCCGAGCGTTTGCAGGTGATGTACGGGACACCGCTCCGGTTCCACGATCATGACGGCCATGTCGCCTGACGCGCTGGTGTTGCCGCTGTGCATGGCGGTGGCGGCGGGTCTCGTCGGCTGTTTCGCGGTCATGCGGCGAATGACGCTCGGCGCGGATGCGCTCTCCCACGTGGCGCTGCCGGGAATCGGCCTCGCGCTCGTGCTCGGGGCAAATCCGGTCCTCGGGGGAGTCACGGCGCTGGTCCTCGGCACCTTGCTGGTGTGGGCGCTCGAGCACCGGACGCAGGTTCCCACTGAGGCGGTCATTGGGGTCGTGTTCTCAGCTGCCCTGGCGGTCGGCAGCATGCTCACGACCGGGACGGAGCTGATCGAGGCGTTGTTCGGGGCGCGGCGACTTCCCGGACCGTGGGAAACCGGATTGGGGGTGGCGGCGGCGGTTCTCGTCGTGGCGTTCGTCCTGCGGGCGCGACATCGCCTGGTGATTGCCCTCGTGTCCCGGGACCTCGCCCGGACCGCCGGCGTGGACGTGGCGCGGCTCGATCTGCTCTATCTGCTGGCCTTTGCGCTCACGGTGGCGTTGGGGCTGCGATACCTCGGCGTCCTGTTGATGGGGTCGCTGATCATTATCCCGGCCTCGACCGCCCGGCATGTGGCCCGGAGTCTCAACACGATGTTCGCCGTCGCGGTCGGTATCTCGGTGGCATCGACGCTCTTGGGCACGGTCGGGGCGCCCCTCCTGCGCGTCCCGGCCGGCCCGCTCATCATCGCGATCGCCGCCGGTTGCTTCCTGATGAGCCTGCTTTGGAGGCGGACCTAGCGCCGGGCCCCTGCTGGAGCGGCGACAGGCCTGCCCTGCTGCCCCGGGTCCGCAGCGATCAGGCGGTGCTGTGCCACCGCGCGCACGAGGTCCCGGCTCGTCAGGATGCCGACCAGACGCCGGCCTTGCTGCACCAGCAGTCGATGCACGCCGGCTCGGTCCATGTACCCGGCCGCCTCGTACACGTCGGTTCCCGGCGTAACGGTGCACAGTGCTCGGCTCATCGCCTCACCGACCGTACGATCGGCGAGCGCGTCCCACTCGGGCCCGCGAACTTCGGCGAACCGCTCCAGGACGTCGGCTCCCGCGTCGGACCAGAAGTCCGAAAAGAACGCCGCCGGTGCCTCTTCGCCCTCCACCCATTCCACCGGCGCTTCCCACTCCTCCAGCTCCATCTCGGGCCGCTCTTCCGGCACTCCGGAGGCCTCGCTTTCGAAGTCCATCAGATCGGTCGCCGAGAGCACACCGACCACCCGCTCTCCCGCCAGCACCGGGGCGCCGCTCACGTGATGGCGGCTGAGCAGTGCCATGGCATCGCGGAGTGGCACGTCAGGCGTCAGGGTCAGGACCTCGGTCGTCATGATGTCGCGCACTTTCAACATGGCTCGGCTCCTTCGCCAGGGACTCATGATAGAGATCGCCACCGTGCCATGAAGCAGCCGTGAATCCCCTCTCACGCTCACCTCATCGGCGGATGCCTATCTCAGCGGTACGGCCAGTAAGGAGGGAATCGTGAAGCGACAAGCCATGACGACGCCGGTCCACGAGGTGATGACGTTGGAGCCGGTGCGGGTGCGCCAGGAAACGACGGTGCGAGAGTTGATCCAGCTGTTCGATCGCCACGACTACAATGCGTTCCCCGTCGTGGACCGGGCCGGCACGCTGCTCGGAATCGTCACCCAGCTCGACGTGTTGCGGCTGCTGGGCCCGGACGCGCAGCTGCGCATTCCGGATGCGACGACATTGAACGGGACACGCGTGCGCGACATCATGCGGCACGGGATCGTTACGGTGGAGCCTGAAAACCCCATCGTCGTGGCGGCTGACCTGATGGTGCATACGCAGCTCCACAGCCTGCCGGTGGTGCAGCGCCGGGCGGGCGTGCCCACGCTGGTCGGCATGGTGAGCCGGGGCGACCTGCTGCGCGGACTGCGATTGGAGTTGCTGGTCGATTCCCTGCCGGCGGCTCAGCCGGCTTAGCCGGTCGCGGCAGCGCCCTCGGCGACGAGGGTGTCCGCTCGCAACGCGAGCTGGTGGGCCCGCAACCGCTCGCTGTACCGTACCGGGTATGCCTCCGGCTCAGCCAGGCGGCGTACGGCGTCGGGGAGCGCGGCGACCTCTCGAGAGCAGCGACCGCGGACGCTCGCCAGGGTTGGCGAGGGCGTGACTCGGCGCCCCTCACGCATGACCGTCTCGAGGAGCGGCTCGGCAGCCGGATCCGGCGTTGACTCGTTTCGCAAAGCGATGATGTCTTCCACGCAGCGTCCGGCGCGATCCCGGCGCCGGTACACTTGCTTCTCACCGGTCCAGGTTTCCTTGCCCGCGCTGGTCTTCAGCACGTCGCGTCCCGCATAGCGGACCAGCTTGTAGGCCATGTCCAGAAACGGCGCGTCCGCCGACACCGTCATCCGTGTTCCCACGCCATACGCGTCGATCGGCGCGCCGTCGGCGACACAATGCGCGATCGCCATTTCGTCGAGGTTGCCGCTGGCCAGGATCTGGACGTAGGGGAGTCCGGCGTCGTCCAGCACCGCGCGCACCCCGCGGCTCAATGCTACCAGATCCCCGCTGTCCAGGCGCACCCCGGCCAGCCGCTCCCCGCGCGCCTCCATCTCGCATGCCACTTGGACCGCCTTGTGAGCCGCCTCGATCGTGTCGTAGGTATCGATCAGCAGCACCGTCTGCGACGGGAATGCGGCCGCGAACGCCCGGAAGGCGTCGATCTCCTGCGGGAACGCGGTGATATAGGAGTGTGCCATCGTCCCCGTGACGGGGATCCCGTAGGTGACTCCGGCAAGGACGTCACTCGTCATCTCCGCCCCCGCGATAAAGGCGCAGCGGGCCGCCTTCAGTCCCGCGTCCAACCCGTGGGTCCGGCGCAGGCCGAATTCCACGACCGGCTTTCCCTGAGCGGCGAGCACGCAGCGAGCCGCCTTGCTGGTGAGCAGGGTCTGCAGATGACAGATCGACAGGACCGCGCTCTCCACGAGCTGCGCTTCGACGATCGGGGCGGTGATCTCGAGCAGGGGCTCATCCGCAAAGACGGGCGTGCCCTCGGGCACCGCGCGCATGGAGCCGGTGAACCGTACGGAGCCCAGGCGGTCGAGCAGGTCGCGGGGCAGTCGCTGCAACGCGGCGAGTGAGGCGATCGCGGACTCGGTCACCCGGAATTGCTCAAGGAAGTCGAGCGTGTCCGCGAGCCCCGCCGCAATGAGGAATCCCCGCGCCGCCGGGAGCCGCCGGGTGAACAGGCTGAAAGTGGCCGCGCCCGTCATCCCCTCCCGGAGGTACGACGCCGCCATGGTCAGCTCGTAGAGGTCCGTGAAGAGCGCGGCATTCTCGAGCACGAGCGGGCCCGATCGGTACGCGCCAGGCGCGGTGTGCAGGTGTTCAGCCATGCACCAGCACATCCGCCAGCGACCGGTCGCGGTGCAGCCGGTTGATCACCTCGCCGAGCAGTGGCGCGATCGACACGACCTCGAGCGGCAGGGAACGGTGCGCCGGGATCTGCACGCTGTCGGTGACCATCAGGCGGCGGAGCCCGAGCCGCTCCAGTCTCGGGACGGCGTCCCCGACGAGCAGGGCGTGGGTGGCGACGACCGTCACCTCAGGGCTGGCTCCGGCCTCGATCACCGCCTCGGCCGCGGCGATCACCGTCGCGCCGGTCGAGATCATGTCGTCCACGATCAGTGGGGCTCGACCTCGTACCTCGCCCGTGACTCCACGGGCGACGACCTCGGCGCCGTCGAGCCGGGTCTTCAGCACCATCGCGACGGGGAGGTCCAGGGCCCGGGCGTAGCGATCCGCCAGCCGGGCCGCTCCGAGATCGGGCGCCACCACGACCCCATTGGCCGTCGACGCGCCGATCCGCTCCGCCAGCGCTGTGACCGCGGTCAAATGCTCGATCGGAATCGAGAAGAAGCCTTCCAGCGCCGGCATGTGGAGGTCGACCGCGACGACGCGGTCCAGCCCGGTGCCGAGCAGGTCCGCCATGATCCGCGCCCCCAACGCTTCCCGGCCGCCGGCGCGGCGGTCCTGGCGGGCGTATCCCAGATAGGGGACGACCCCGGTGATCCGCGCGGCCCCGGCCCGGCGGGCCGCGTCGGCGAGCAGGAGCAGCTCGAATGCGTGGCTCTCGACCGGCGGAGCAGTCGGCTGCAGCAGGTAGACGTCTTGCCCCCGCACGCTATCGCCGAGCGCCACGTGCAACTCGCCGTCCGGGAATCGATGGATGGCCGCCCGGCCGAGCGGCGCCCCGGCCGCGGCCGACACGGCCGCGGCGAGCCGCGGGTTAGCGGAGCCGGCGATCAGGGTGAAGGGCACGGAGAGTGATCTCGGTCCGTGCACAGTGAACGATGACGCTACAAGGCATGATGAAACGAGTGTGAGGCCGGACGCCCACCGGGGGTTTAACCCAGACCTCAACGGCATTTAAGGCGCTGCAGTGCATGTTGTCGCCAGTGCTCAGGGAGAGCATTGAGAGGAGTAAGGAGCATGCTCGCGGAGACGGTACCAGCCGTCGGGTCCAGGCGGGCCAAGGAGCCGCTGCTGGCGGTAGTGCTCGACCACGCGCACGCGCGGTTCTTCGAGGTGACGGACACCGGCGCGACGGAGCTCACCGGGTTGCGGTCGCCGCGGATGCGCGGCGGCAAGTTCCACAGCGACCGGCAGGGCGGGCCCGGTTGGGGCGAGAAGGAGTTTCACCAGCGCCGGCGGGAAGAAGAACGCCGGCATTACCGGGCGATCGCCCGTCGCTTGGCCATGCTGGATCGGTCGCGGGGAGCCCGCGGGTTCGTGGTCGCCGGCCCCGGACGGGCGGCCACCGCCTTTCGCCGCAGTCTGCCCCCCCCGCTTGCCGAGCGGGTGCTCTCCACGGCGCGGCTGAACCCTCTGGAGGTGAGTCCAGTGGCGGTACACTTTGCGACCCGCGCGGCTCGTCGCGCGGCACAACTGGCCCGTGAGCAGGCGCTCGTCGCGGCCGTCATCGAAGGAGTCGGTCGGGGAGTGGCGGCCATCGGGATCCGCGAGGTGCTCGCGGCGTTGGAGCGGCGACAGGTGCGCACGCTGCTCGTGGCCCGTGATTTCGCCCGGCAGGGATACCGGTGCGCCGCATCGAACCGCCTGGTGCTCGGGAAGGCCGAGTGCGTCGAGGGTGGCGGCGTCATCCGGGAGCCCGATATCGTCGCGGCCGCGGTGGCGGAAGGGCGGCGGCAGGACGCCGATGTCGTGGTGGTCGGCGACTCGCGGCTCGCGGAGCGGATCGACAAGATCGCAGCGCTGTTGCGCTACCCGGTGTGATCGAGTTTCCGCACTAACTCACGGCACCAGCACCGCCGCTCCGCGGATGGCTCCCGCTCGCAAACGCGCGAGCGCGGTGTTCGCCTCCTCGAGCGGAAACGTCTCGACGTCCGTCCTCACGGGGACACGAGGCGCCAAGGCAAGAAATTCCTCTCCATCGCGACGCGTCAGGTTCGCCACCGATCGCACCACCCGCTCACCCCACAGGATCTCATAAGGGAACGCCGGGATCTCGCTCATGTGAATCCCCGCGCAGACCACGGTGCCACCAGGCGCCAGCGCGCGCAGCGCGGCCGGGACGAGGGCCCCCACGGGAGCGAACAGGATCGCGGTATCGAGCGGTTCGGGAGCCGGCTGGTCGGACGCGCCCACCCACTCCGCGCCCAGCTCGCGCGCGTGCGACTGGGCCGCCGCATCGCCCGCGCGGGTAAAGGCGAAGATGCGGCGGCCTTGATGACGCGCGACCTGGGCCACGATGTGGGCCGCCGCGCCGAAACCGTAGATGCCGAGCCGTCGTCCCGGACCCGCTGCGACGAGGGCGCGATACCCGATCAGCCCCGCGCACAGGAGCGGGGCGGCGGCCACGTCGTCGTAGGTATCAGGAATCGGGAAGCAGTATCGCTCATCCGCCGTCGTGAACTCCGCGTAGCCGCCATCCAGGTGGTAGCCGGTGAACCGGGCT
>DATJXC010000041.1:0-9082 GCA_035500495.1 Gemmatimonadales bacterium | reverse complement strand
GGAGACGTAGGTCGTCCCCCACCCCTTGTCGGCCGCCACCTTGGTCAGCGCCGCCGTCAACGTCGTCTTCCCGTGATCGACGTGCCCGATCGTCCCTACGTTTACGTGCGGTTTGGTCCGCTCGAACTTCGCCTTGGCCATGGTCTCCTCTCTTAGCCTTTCACCTTCGCCACAATCTCTTCCGCTTTGGACTTCGGCACTTCCTGATAGTGACTGAACTGCATGCTGTAGATGGCCCGGCCCTGACTCATCGAGCGCAGCGTGGTCGAATAGCCGAACATCTCCGACAGCGGCACGCTCGCGGCGACGATGTGCGCGTCGGCACGCTGGGTCATCCCGCCGATCTTGCCGCGGCGGGAAGAGAGATCGCCCATCACCTCGCCCATGTAGTCACCGGGGGTCACCACTTCGACGTCCATGATCGGCTCGAGCAGAATCGGGTGCGCCTGGCGGGCGGCTTCCTTCACCGCCATCGAGCCCGCGATCTTGAACGCCATTTCGCTCGAGTCGACGTCGTGATAGGAGCCGTCCACCAGCTCCACCTTGACGTCCACCATCGGATAGCCCGCGAGCACGCCGTTCTCGAGCGCTTCCTTCACGCCCTGCTCCACGGGATTGATGTATTCCCGCGGGATCACGCCGCCCACGACCTTGTCCTCGAACACGAACCCCGTGCCCGCCTGGCCCGGCTCCATGTGGATGACGACGTGGCCGTACTGGCCGCGTCCGCCGGTCTGCCGGATGAACTTCCCTTCGACGTATTCGACGCGCTTGCGCACGGTCTCGCGGTAGGCCACCTGCGGCCGGCCGACATTGGCTTCCACCCTGAACTCCCGGCGCATCCGATCGACGATGATCTCCAAGTGCAGCTCGCCCATCCCGGAGATGATGGTCTGGTTCGTCTCGGCGTCGGTATGGACGCGGAAGGTCGGGTCTTCCTCGGAGAGCTTCTGCAGCGCGATGCTGAGCTTGTCCTGGTCGGCCTTGGTCTTGGGCTCGATGGCCACCGAAATGACCGGGTTCGGGAACCGCATCGCCTCGAGGATGATGGGGTGCTGCTCGTCGCACAGCGTGTCGCCGGTGCGCGTGTCCTTCAAGCCGATGGCCGCCGCGATGTCGCCGGCGCGGACTTCTTCGATCTCCTCGCGCTTGTTGGCGTGCATCTGCAGCAGCCGGCCGATGCGCTCCTTGCGATCCTTGGTGCTGTTGTAGACGTAGGAGCCCGCGTTCAGGACGCCCGAGTAGACGCGGAAGAAGGTGAGCTTTCCCACGTAGGGGTCGGTCATGATCTTGAACGCGAGGGCGGCGAAGGGCTCTTCGTCGGACGCGTTCCGGCTGACATGGGTCGTGTCGTGGTGCGGCTCGTGGCCCTGAATCGCCGGGATGTCGATGGGCGACGGCAGGAAATCGACCACCGCGTCGAGCAGCTGCTGGACGCCCTTGTTCTTGAACGCGGCCCCGCAGATCACCGGCACGACGTGGCCCGCCACCGTCGCCTTGCGCAGGACCAGCCGGATCTCGTCCTCGGAGAGCGGCTGCCCCTCGAGATACTCGCGCAGCACGTCGTCGTCGTGCTCCACCACCGCCTCGATCATGTCGTGGCGCATCTGGGCGACCCGGGCCTGCAGCGCCGCGGGCACGGGGCCCTCCACGTACTTCTTGCCCAGCGTTTCGTCGTCGTACACGATCTCGATCTGCCGCACCAGGTCGATCACGCCGGTGAACAGCTCGCCCGAGCCGAGCGGGAACTGGATCGGCACGACCTTGGCACCGAGGCGCTCGCGCACCATCTGGAGGCAGCGGTCGAAGTCGGCGCCCACGCGGTCCATCTTGTTGACGAAGATGATCCGCGGCACGCCGTAGCGGTCCGCCTGGCGCCACACGGTCTCGGTCTGCGGCTCCACTCCACCCACGGCATCGAGCACCGTCACGGCCCCGTCCAGCACGCGGAGGCTGCGCTCCACTTCGACAGTGAAGTCCACGTGTCCCGGGGTATCGATGATGTTGATGCGGAACGACTGGTCGCGGCGGGGCCAGAAGCAGGTGGTGGCGGCGGAGGTGATCGTGATCCCCCGCTCCTGCTCCTGCTCCATCCAGTCCATCGTGGCCGTACCTTCGTGCACCTCACCCAGCTTGTAGGTGCGGCCCGTGTAGTAGAGGATACGCTCGGTCGTAGTCGTCTTCCCGGCATCGATGTGGGCCATGATGCCGATATTCCGAATTCGCTCGAGCGGTGTCGTGCGCGCCATTCTCGTCCTTATTCATGGGCGGGCGCAGCATGCGGCGCCCGTGGCAGCAAAAAGACGGGGCGACCGTGACGCCTTTCCCTTGTTCAGGGGGGCCGGTCTCGCTCCGCCACCATCGGGAGGCTGCGCCTCCTCGATGCAGGATCCCTTAAAGCAGGGTCCCGGATTGTCGGTCTAAAGGTTCTCTCGTAACCCCGGGGCATGGCCCCGGGGTCAGCCTGCGCTTACCACCTATAGTGCGCGAACGCCCGGTTGGCTTCCGCCATCCGGTGCGTGTCTTCCTTCTTTTTGATCGACTCACCCTCGCCTTTCGAGGCGAGGATCAGCTCGGCGGCCAACCGCTCCGCCATATTCTTCTCGCGCCGGGCCCGGGAGTAGGTGATGATCCACCGCATCCCCAGCGCCGTGCGCCGCTCCGGCCGGACTTCCACCGGCACCTGATACGTGGCGCCGCCGACGCGACGCGACTTCACCTCGAGGGCCGGCTTCACGTTCGACAGCGCCTGCTTGAACACGTTCACGCCCGGCTGCCCGGTGCGCTGCTCGATCAGGTCCATCGCGGAATAGAACACCCGCTCCGCCAGCGACTTCTTGCCCCGCTCCATCAGGTTGTTCACGAACTTGGAGACGGTCTGGCTGTCGTAGCGCGGATCAGCCGGGACGGGGCGGCGGACCGCCTTCTTGCGCCGGCTCATTTCGCCGCTTCCTTGGGCCGCTTGGCGCCGTACTTGGACCGCGACTGCTTGCGCTCGTTGACCCCGGCCGCGTCGAGCGTGCCGCGGATGATGTGGTACCGGACGCCCGGCAGATCTTTCACGCGGCCGCCGCGGATCATCACGATCGAGTGCTCCTGCAGATTATGTCCTTCGCCCGGGATGTACGCCGTCACTTCGAACCCGTTGGTGAGCCGCACCCGGGCCACTTTGCGCAGCGCCGAGTTGGGCTTCTTGGGCGTCGTGGTGTAGACGCGGGTGCAGACGCCGCGCTTCTGCGGATTGCCGCGCAGCGCGGGCGCTTTGTCCTTGCTCGCGACGTCCCGGCGACCGTGCCGGACCAGCTGGTTAATCGTCGGCATACCCCTCGGAGCTCATCCCCAAAAAGTTGGCAAACAGACTGCAAAGCTAGCCGGGGGCTTGCAGTTAGGTCAACCCCTGGGGTACTCGACGAGAGCCGGGCGCAGTATCGGTGAATTCGGGATCGGGCGTCGAGGCTAGGTGCCGCGAAGCGTCGAGCCGGGGCTTAAGCGTCGGATTGACGGCCACCTGGGCCGAGGACCCGGGTGGGGTCGCCAGCAGGTTAGACTTGTCAACCCTTACCGCCCGGAGCCGTCATGCGTCGTCGGCTACTGACCTTAGTCCCCGCCCTCGCGGTCATCTCCGCCCCGTCGCTCGCCCAGAACCAGTCCTGCGACCTGTCCAAAGTTCCCGGAGCGGTCTGGTGGGGCACCGATACGGTGATGACCTTCCGCCGCTTCGTTGCGTACGCCGCGCCGATTTTCTGGTTCTCTCCCGATGAGCCCAACCTGCAGGAGAAGACCGGAGCCGACATCCGGGAGCCCGAGCCGCTGCCGGGCACCGACTCGGCGGCGAGCCCCGTGGTTTACTACCAGATCGAGGCAGTGCTGGCCAGAGGGGAGGGCGAGGGACCGGCATTTACCTTCGACTCGACCGATCGGGGCGCCTCGACGATCAACCTGCGCCGCGCTGGGGCGGCCGTCGTGACCTACTTCAACTACTACCCGTCAGAAGAAGGCCTCGGCGCCCACCCCCACGATATCGAACCCGCGGAAATGCGCATCGTGATCGGCCGCAGCGAATCGGCCGAGGTCAGGAAATACGCGGGCGAGGGGTGCCGGCCCGGTCGTTCCGTCATTTTGGTCAGCCGGACGACCGGCAAGGCACACGGCCTGGTCTGGTTCTGGAACGTCCTGCAAACCGACGCGTACACCGTGTTTCCCATGACCCTCCTCGTCGAAGAGGGGAAGCATGCCCTCGCCACCGACAAGAACGGCGACGGCTACTTCACCAAGGGGTTCGACGTCAACGAGCGGGTCAACGACGCCTGGGGGGTGCGGGACATCATGCGGACCGGCCTGCTGTTCTCGGGCGGGTACGAGAGTTACATGACCAAGGTGCGGCAGCCGAGCGACCGGATCCTGCCGCCGCTCCCCGATGACAGCCCGTTGCGCGGGGCGTTAGCCAAGCGGACCGCCCGCCAGTCGCTGGCGGTCTACGAGCTGCGCCCCTTCCCCGGGCTCGAGGCGGCGCACGGCGACCAGCAGCTCGCCAAGCTGATGAAGGACAAGGTGCGGCGGGCGCCCGAGGGCGGGTCGATCAACGACGCGAAACAGCTGACGCAGTTCTTCCAGGAAGGCGCGGTGCTCAAGTCGCTGAGCATCGCCTACCGCTACGATGGGAGTAACGGGCTGTCATTCGTCTTTCCGTTCTTCGTCGTGGCGCATCTGCACGAGCCGATGACCGGTGGCTACATCCTGCAGCGCATGTACGTCACTGGCCCACACGGCCGCGATTTCGGCTGGATGGCGATGTATACCCCCTCGGCTTCCCGCTGGCTCGATACGTACCTGTCGGCGGGCGCGGCGCGGGAGGGGGTGGACACGGGAGGCGGCAACATCGTCCACACCTGGCACTTCGTGTTCGAGACCGGCCTCAAGTTCCGGGTGAATATCGAGGAGTCCCCCGCCAAGTTCCTCGGGCACCTGACGCCGTATTGGGGACTGCGGATGGGGATCCAGAATCGCGGGGCGTTCGATATCGACCGGCTGCGCTACGTAGTGGAGTTTGGCGCGGGATCGTTCTAACCACCCCGACGAACGAAACGGCGCCCGGGATCGCTCCCGGGCGCCGGCTCACTGCTGCCCCACACCGCCTACTCCGCTTCCACTTCCTCCACCAGCGGCGCCACGCCCCCTGCCGGCGCCCCTTCGGGCGGTGGCGGCGGCTCGAAGCCCTCCGGCGGCTCGATCTCGATCTCCTGGTACCGATAGATCCCGGTCCCGGCGGGGATCAGATGACCGATGATGATGTTCTCCTTCAACCCGAGCAAGTCGTCCCGCGCGCCCCGGATCGCCGCGTCGGTGAGCACCCGCGTCGTCTCCTGGAACGACGCCGCCGAAATGAACGACTGCGTCGTGAGACTCGCCTTGGTGATCCCCAGGAGCAACGGCTCGCTCGTGGCGGGGGTGCCACCCTTTTTGACCATCCGCTCGTTGGCCTCACGGAACACGAGCTTGTCCACGTTCTCGCCTTCCAGCGACTCGGTGTCACCCGGGCCGACGACCTTCACCTTCTGCAGCATCTGGCGCACGATCACGCCGATGTGCTTGTCGTTGATCTTCACGCCCTGGAGACGGTACACCTCCTGGACTTCGTTCAGGAGATACTCCTGCACCGCCCTGGGCCCCTTGATCCGCAGAATGTCGTGCGGATTCACCGGACCCTCGGTGAGCCGGTCCCCGGCCCGCACCCGGTCGCCCTCGTGCACGCGCAAGTGCTTGCCGGCCGGGACCTCGTAGAGCTGCGGCTCCCCCTGCTCGGGGTGCACGAAGATCTCGCGCTTGCCGCGCTTGATATCGCCGAACCGCACCGTGCCGTCCACCTCGGAAATGGTGGCCGGATCCTTGGGACGCCGGGCTTCGAACAGCTCGGCCACGCGCGGCAGGCCGCCCGTGATGTCGCGCGTCTTGTACGCCTCGCGTGACACCTTGGCGAGCGTCTGCCCGGCGAAGACCTCCTCGCCGTCCTCGATGGTGAGCTGTGCCCCCTCGGGGATGACAAAGTCACGCAACCGCTTCTCCTTCTCACCCTTCTTCTGAATGATCTCGATGTGCGGGTGCAGTTTCTTCTCCCGGTCCTCGATGATCACCCGCTGGCGCCGGCCGGTGATTTCGTCCAGCTCCTCGCGTACCGTCTCGTCGTCCACGATGTCCACGAACCGCACGATCCCCGCGACATCGGTCATGATCGGGTTGGTATACGGATCCCACGTGAACAGGACGCCGTTCTTGTCCACCGTCGCCTCGTCGTCCACCTTCAGCTCGGCGCCGAGGGGTACATGGAACCGCGAGTGGACGGAAAGTTTCCCGGCCGCCGTAGGCGCCTCACCGTGGGTCGCGGCCTTGAGAATCAGCTCGCCTTCGTACCCGGTGACGATCCGCTTGCCGTCCGGTGTCAACACGAAGGTGAGCCGGTCGCCGTACTCCACCACGCCCGCCACCTTGGTCTTGCGGTCGGTCTGCTCCGCGATGCGGGCCGCCGTGCCGCCGATGTGGAAGGTGCGCAGCGTCAGCTGCGTTCCCGGCTCGCCGATCGACTGCGCCGCGAGAATGCCCACGGCCTCGCCCAGGTCCACCATGTCCATCGTGGCGAGATTGCGGCCGTAGCACATGCGGCAGACGCCGCGCCGGGCCTCGCAGGTGAGCACCGAGCGGATCCGCACCGTCTCGATCCCGGCGTCCTCGATCGCCTGCGCCGTCTCCTCGTCGATCAGCTTGCCCGCCTCGACCAGGATCTTGGGCCGCCCGTCTTCGTCCAGCTCATGGGGATCCGAGACCTCATCCAGCGCGACGACGCCGACCAGGCGCTCCCGCAGCGGCTCGATGATGTCTTCGCCCTCCTTCAGCGCCGCCATCTCGAGGCCCAGGATGGTCCCACAATCCTCCTCGGTGATCGTGACGTCCTGCGCCACGTCCACGAGGCGGCGGGTCAGATACCCGGCGTCGGCGGTCTTCAACGCCGTGTCGGCCAGACCTTTGCGCGCCCCGTGCGTCGAGATGAAGTACTCGAGCACGGAGAGGCCCTCTCGGAAGTTCGACTTGATCGGGCTCTCGATGATCTCGCCGATGCCGCCGGTCAGCTTCTTCTGGGGCTTGGCCATGAGGCCGCGCATCCCGGCGAGCTGGCGGATCTGGTCGCGGCTGCCGCGGCTCCCGGAGTCGAACATCATGTACACCGGGTTGAAGCCGCCCTTGGACCGCTGCATCGTCTTGACCATCGCGTCGGCGATGTCGTTGTTGGCGTGCGTCCAGGCGTCGATCACCTTGTTGTAGCGCTCGCCGAAGGTGATCTGGCCGGTCGCGTACGCCCGCTGGAACCGCTCGACCCGGGCTTCGGCGTCGTGCAGCAGGGCGGCCTTTTCCGCCGGAATCTCCAGATCGGCCACGCCGATGGACACGCCGCCCATCGTCGCGTAGCGGAACCCGAACTCCTTCAGCGCATCGAGGAACTGCACGGTCGGGGAGAGCCCCGCCCGGCGGTAGCTCTCGAACACCAGCTCCGAGAGGTCCCGCTTGCGCATCGGCTTGTTCTGGAAGCCGAGCGTGCGGTGCAGCCCCTCGGGGAGAATGCTGTTGAAGATCACTCGACCCGCCGTGGTCCCGACCCAGTCCGCCGGCTGATCCGATCCGGCGGGAGGCTCGTGCCAGAACTGCACCGGCGAGTGGAACGCGAAGCGCTTGGTGGCGAGCCCCATCTCGAGCTCGGCCATCGAGCCGAGCCGCGGCGCCTTGGCGAGCTTCGCCTCGAAGTCCGCCGGCTCCTTGGTGAGGAAGTAGCAGCCCAGCACCATGTCCTGCGACGGCTCGGCCACCGGCCGGCCGTCGGAGGGCTTGAGCACGTTGTTGGCCGAAATCATCAGCACGCGCGCTTCCAGCTGCGCCTCGAACGAGAGCGGGACGTGCACCGCCATCTGGTCCCCGTCGAAGTCCGCGTTGAACGCGGCGCACACCAGCGGATGGATCCGGATCGCCTTGCCCTCGACCAGCACCGGCTCGAACGCCTGGATCCCCAGGCGGTGCAGCGTCGGCGCGCGGTTGAGGAGCACGGGGTGATCCTGGATGATGTCTTCCAGGATCTCGTAGACCTCGGGGCTCTCCTTCTCCACGATCTTCTTGGCCCGCTTGACCGTCTCGGCGATGCCCTTCTCGACCAGCTTGTGGATGATGAACGGCTTGAACAGCTCGACCGCCATCGCCTTGGGCAGCCCGCACTGGTGCAGCCGCAGCTCCGGCCCGACCACGATCACCGAGCGGCCGGAGTAGTCCACGCGCTTGCCGAGCAGGTTCTGGCGGAACCGGCCCTGCTTGCCCTTGAGCATGTCGGAGAGCGACTTGAGCGGCCGCTTGCCGCGCCCGCGGATCGCTTTGGAGCGGCGGCCGTTGTCGAACAGCGCGTCCACCGCCTCCTGGAGCATCCGCTTCTCGTTGCGGAGGATGACCTCCGGCGCCCGGTGCAGGATCAGCTTCTGCAACCGGTTGTTGCGGTTGATGACCCGGCGGTAGAGATCGTTGAGATCGCTCGTGGCGAAGCGTCCGCCGTCCAGGGGCACCAGCGGCCGCAGATCGGGCGGAATCACCGGCACCACGTCGAGGATCATCCAACGCGGATCGTTGCGCGCCTCACCCGACGCCCCCGAATTGCGGAACGCGTCGACGATCTTCAGACGCTTGAGCATCTGCTTCTTGCGGTGCTGGCTCGTTTCGGTCGCGACCACCTCGCGCAGCTCGTCGGAGAGCTTATCCACGTTGATCCGCTCGAGCAGCGCCCGCACGGCCGGGGCGCCGATGTCCGCCTTGAACGCGGCGTCCCCTTCCGCGCGGGCCTTCGCGCGAATCTCGAGGTAGCGGTCCTCGTCGAGCAGCTCCCGCTCCTCGACCTCCTGCTCCCCGGGCTCGATCACCACGTAGTTCGTGTAGTAGATCACCCGCTCGAGATCCCGCAGCGTCATGTCGAGCAGGTTGCCCATCGGCGACGGCAGCGTCTTGAAGAACCAGATGTGCGCCACCGGGACCGACAGCTCGATGTGCCCCATGCGCTCGC
>DATJXC010000040.1:0-19544 GCA_035500495.1 Gemmatimonadales bacterium | reverse complement strand
CGGGCTGGACACGGGAATCAAGGCATCGGGGGAGACGCCAATGGCGACGGCAAAGCTCAACGTCACGGGAATGCACTGCGGGCACTGCCAGGCGAAGGTCGAGTCGGCCTTGAAAGGCGTGCAAGGGGTCTACACCGCGATCGTGGACCTGCAGGATGGCGAAGCCGAAGTGGATTTCAACGATGACGCGGTGACCACCGATCAGCTCGTCGCCGCCGTCACGCGCGCCGGCTACACCGCCAAACTCGCCGGCTAGGCGCCCTCAGTACGCGCCGCGGACCTCGTGGGTGGGCTCGACCGCCCGATGCAGCTCCGTGAGGAACCGCTTGGTCAGCTTGTCCAGCTCGGATTCCCCCACCTGGTCGGTTTGCGCCTCGACGAACGTGTAATGCCCACCGTCGGGCTTCACGCTGATCGTCACTTTGCCGAGCGCGCCGCTGTAGGCGCGTCGGCGGGCCGATTCTTCCGCGGGGGCCATTCTGGCTCCGAAGTAGCTTTTCGCCGCGGCCACGACCGCGTCCGACGGCAGGCTGGTCCGATGGAAATACTTCATGACGGCTCCCCTAGCTGACCCAGGATGGCGTATAGCGGCGTAGCCGCAGGCTGTTCAGCACTACGCTGAGCGACGACCAGGCCATCGCGGCGCTCGCGACCACCGGGGACAACAAGAGACCGGTGAACGGATACAGCACGCCCGCGGCGATCGGGATTCCCAGCACGTTGTAAATGAACGCCCAGAACAGGTTCTGACGGATCGTCCCCAGAGTGCGGCGCGACAGCTCGATCGCCGTCACCACACCGCGCAGGTCGCCACGGATCAGGGTCACATCGGACGCTTCCATCGCGATGTCGGTCCCGGTCCCGATCGCGATCCCCACGTCCGCCTGCGCCAGGGCCGGCGCGTCGTTGATCCCATCCCCCACCATCGTCACGGCGCCCCTGCGCTTCTGCACCTGCTTGACGATGTCCGCCTTTTGCGACGGCAGCACTTCGGCGATGACCTCGGTGATGCCGACTTCCTTGGCCACCGCTTCGGCGCCTTTGCGCACGTCCCCGGACACCATCTGCACGTCGAGCCCCATCGCGAGCAGTCGCGCGATGGCGTCCTTGGCCGTGGGCTTCACCGGATCCGCGATGGCGATCACCGCATGGACCGTGTTGTTGACCACCAGGATCACCGGAGAGCGCCCCTGCGCGGCGAGCCGGTCGGCGTCCGCGCCCAGGGTCCCGATCTCGAGACTGCGCTCCCGCGCGTGCCGGGGAGAAATGACCTCCACGATGCGACGATCCACCGTGCCTCGCACGCCGCGGCCTTCCATGACGGCGAACTTGTCCACCGGGCCGGGAACCACCTGCTTCTCCTTCGCCGCCTTGAGAATCGCCTGGGCGAGCGGATGCTCCGAGCGCTGCTCGACCGAGGCGGCCCATTTCAGCACCTCGGCGGGAGGGATCGCGGAGCCGTCCGGCCGTTTGGCGGTGATGATATGGGTGATGGTCGGATTCCCCTCGGTGATCGTGCCCGTCTTGTCGAGCAGGATGGTCTTCACCTTGGAGAGCCGCTCCAGCACATCGCCACCCCGTATCAGAATGCCGTATTCGGCGGCGCGGCCGGTCCCGACGAGGATCGCGGTCGGGGTGGCGAGCCCGAGCGCGCAGGGGCACGCGATGATGAGCACCGTCACGAGCGCGACGGTGGCGAAGATGACGGCGGGCTCCGGCCCGAAATCGAACCAGAGCACGAACGCCGCCAGGGCCAGCGCGATGACGATGGGGACGAACACCCCCGCCACGCGGTCGGCCAATCCCTGAATCGGCGCCTTGGCGGCCTGCGCATCCTCCACCATCCGGATGATCTGGCCCAGCGCCGCGTCCTTGCCCACGCGGGTGGCCCGGAAGGTGATGCTCCCCGTCGTGTTGATGGTCGCCCCAATGACCTCGTCGCCGACCTTCTTCGCGACGGGCATCGGCTCGCCGGTGAGCATCGCCTCGTTCACCGCGGACGCGCCCTCGGTCACGACCCCATCCACCGGGATCTGCTCGCCGGGTTTCACGATGAGCATGTCGCCGACCTGCACCAACTCGACGGCGATGTCGGCCGTCTGCCCCATCTTGACGACGTGCGCCACTTTGGGGGCCAGTCCCGCGAGGCGGCGGATCGCCTCTGAAGTACGGCCCTTGGCGCGGGCCTCGAGCAGGCGCCCCAGCAGAATCAACGCAATGATGGCTGCGACGGCCTCGTAGTACACATCCGCCGGCAGCCCCGCCCGGGCGAACAGCCCGGGGACCAGGGTGGCGACGACGGAGTACAGGAAGGCCGCCCCGGTACCGACGGCGATGAGCGTGTTCATGTCCGCGGTGCGGTGCCGCAGCCCGCTCCAGGCCCCGCGATAGAACTGCGCGCCACACCAGGCCACGACGGGCACCGTCAGCACCCCGAGCCCCACCTTCAACCACTGGAGGTCGATCACCCAGCGCTGGTTCATGACGTCGCGCAGCTGGATGGCGAGCGGCATCAGCAGCCGGCCCAGCAGGTCGTAGCGCTTGAAGGTGCCGAGGGCACCCATCGGACGATCGGCCATGACGAGCATGGAGCCGAGCATGGCCACGACGGCCACGGCCGCGGCGACCGAGAACTTCCAGGTGAGCGTCCGGATCTCGCGGGCACGGGTGAGTCGCTCGCGCTCCACCGGGTCTTCGGCCGCGATGGGCGCGGCCACCCGAAATCCGACCGACCGCACGGCCGTTTCCAGCAGGTCGGCGGTCGTGGCGCCGGGGACGTATTCCACGGTCGCCGTCTCCGTCGCCTGGTTGGCCACGGCCCGGATCACTCCCGGCACGGCGGCCAGCGCCTGCTCGAGCGGGGCCACGCTCGGCGCGTAGTGCAGCTCTTCCACCCCGAACGACACCGTCGCCTGCCCGCAGTTATAGCCGGCGGTGCGGACGCTTTGCACCAGGTCCGCGACCTTGGTGTTGGCGTCGTCGTAATCCACCGCCGCCTTGGCGGTGGCGTAGTTGACAGACGCGTTGCTCACCCCGGCGGCGCCCGCCAGCGCCTCCTGCACGGTGACCGCGCAGGCGGCGCAGCTCATCCCTTCGATGGGGAGGACGATGCGCTGTTTAGCCATGGAACTTGTGAGGCGAGGGAGCCGGACGTCGGTCGGCCGTCGCCGGCTCAACCACGAGCAGTCCCTTGAGCATGTTCATCCCGCAGCGGAAGGGATACTCCCCCGCTTCGGTCGGGGTGAACTGGACCGGCGTCGTCTGGAACGCCGGCAGGGCCTGATCGATGCCGAGACCCTCGAACACCACGCGCTCGGAGCAGTCCGCCGTTTCATCCCGATAGAACAGCAGGCGGACCGGCTTCCCCGCCTGAACCAGGATCGTATCCGGCGTGTACCCCCCCTTCACCATGATGGAGATCTCCTGCACGCCTCCCCCACCGCTTGCCCGCACCGCGACGGGGGTCCGGCGCGCCAGGAGGAAGTACCACAACTCCCACACGATGGCGCCGCACCCCAGCGCGGTGACGACGATTTGGCTCGTGGTCATCCCGGCCGTTCCCTCCGCTACCGACCCACCTCGATGCGCATCCGGTAGAACGACCGGTACACGAACGTCACGGCGATGGCAAAGAAGGCCGCCGCGAAGACGTGCGTCACCACCCCACCCTTGTCCGCGGTGAGCGAGACGGCCAGCTGCACGGCGAGCAGGCCGAACAGCGTCGTGAACTTGATGATCGGGTTCATGGCCACCGAGGACGTATCCTTGAACGGATCGCCCACCGTGTCGCCTACGACGGTGGCCGCATGCAGCTCCGTGCCTTTCTGCTTCAGCACCGTCTCGACGACCTTCTTGGCGTTGTCCCAGGCGCCGCCCGCATTGGCCATGAAGATGGCCTGGAACAGGCCGAACAGCGCGATCGAGATCAGATAACCGATGAAGAAGTACGGCTCCACGAACGCGAAGGCCAGCGTCGCGAAGAACACGGTGAGGAAGATGTTGAACATCCCCTTCTGGGCGTACCGGGTGCAGATCTCCACCACTTTCTTGGAGTCGGCCACCGACGCCTTGGTCACCCCTTCCAGCTTGATGTTGGCCTTGATGAACTCGACGGCCCGGTAGGCGCCGGTCGTCACCGCCTGCGTGGACGCCCCGGTGAACCAGTAGATCACGGCGCCGCCCGTGATGAGGCCGAGCAGGAACGGGGGATGCAGGATCGAGAGGTTCGCGAGCAGGTCCTGCCGGAGCCCGTGGGTGAGCGCGACGATGATCGAGAAGATCATGGTCACCGACCCGACGACCGCGGTGCCGATCAGCACCGGCTTGGCGCTCGCCTTGAAGGTGTTCCCGGCACCGTCGTTCTCCTCGAGGTGCGCCTTGGCTTCCTCGAAGTTCACGTCGAGGCCGAACTCCCGCTTCAGCTCCTGCCTGATCCCGGGCAGCTGCTCGATGGTCGACAGCTCGAACACCGACTGCGCGTTGTCGGTGACGGGGCCGTACGAATCGACCGCGATGGTGACGGGCCCCATGCCCAGGAACCCGAACGCCACGAGACCGAACGCGAACACCGCGGGCGCCAGCATCAATGAATCCAGACCCATGGTGCTCACGCCGTAGCCGATGCTCATCAGGATCAGCATCGCCAGCCCCAGCCAGAAGGCGGAGAAGTTCCCCGCAACGAAACCCGACAGAATGTTGAGCGACGCCCCGCCCTGCTGCGAAGAGGTCACGATTTCCTTCACGTGCCCCGAGTGCATGGAGGTGAACACTTTGACGAGCTCGGGGATGATCGCGCCGGCGAGCGTGCCGCAGGTGATCACCGTCGACAGCTTCCACCACAGCGTCGGGTCGCCGCCGATGTCCGGGATCAGGAGCTTCGACACGGCGAAGGTGAGCACGATCGAGACGATCGACGTCAGCCACACGAGCGTCGTCAGGGGCGCTTCGAAGTTCATCTTCGCCGCCTGGCCGTACCGGGCGCGTGCCGCCACGGCGTTGAGGAAGTACGAGAGCCCGGATGCCACGATCATCATCACCCGCATCACGAAGATCCACACCAGGAGCTGGACCTTGACGTTGGGGTCCTTCACGGCCAGCAGGATGAACGAGATCAGCGCGACGCCCGTGACGCCGTAGGTTTCGAACCCGTCGGCTGAGGGGCCGACCGAATCGCCGGCGTTGTCCCCGGTGCAGTCCGCGATCACGCCGGGGTTCCGGGCGTCGTCCTCCTTGATCTTGAACACGATCTTCATCAGGTCGGAGCCGATGTCGGCGATCTTGGTGAAGATCCCGCCCGCGACGCGCAACGCCGCCGCGCCGAGGGACTCCCCGATCGCGAACCCGATGAAGCACGGCCCGGCGTAGTCACCGGGGATGAAGAGCAGGATGCCGAGCATCATCAGGAGCTCGACCGAAATCAGCATCATGCCGACGCTCATCCCGGCCTTGAGCGGGATCTCGTAAACCGGGAACGGCTTCCCGCGCAGCGCGGCGAAGGCGGTCCGTGAATTGGCGAAGGTGTTGACCCGGATCCCGAACCACGCCACGCCGTAACTCCCCGCGATGCCGACCACGCTGAACGCGAGAATGATGAGGACCTTTCCGGTCTCCATGTGCTGCAGCGTCCCGAAGTAGAACGCGATGATGGCCCCGATGAAGAGCCACAGGATGACCAGGAACTTGCCTTGGGTGATGAGGTACGTCTTGCAGGTTTCGTAAATCAGCTCCGACACCTCCCGCATCGCGCGGTGCACCGGCAGGTCTCGCAGTTGTGTGTAGATGACCATCCCGAACAAGAGCCCCAGGGCGCAGACGACCAGACCGCCAAGCAGCAAGTTGTGTCCGCCGATGCCGTTCAGGAACGTCACCTGGTTGAGCGGGGGGAGGACCAGGCTCGCCTCGCCCCCTCCCTGCTCCACCTGCTGGGCCACCGCGTGCACGGGGGCAGCCAACAGCACGAGCAGCAGCATCAAGCCGACCTTTTTCATCGTCATTGCAGCGGATCTCCTGGAGGATTCGTGAGAGAGGGGGGCCGGCGCGCGTCGCGCCGCCGGCCCCGGTACTCAAGCCGGCCGGCGCTCACTTCTCGCCGTACTCGTAGTATTCGACCCCCAGGTGAGTGATCTGCTGCTCGCCCATCAGCCAGCGAAGGGTGTTCTTGAGCTTGGTGTGCTGGATGAACAGATCGTGCTCGGGGTACAGCCCGGAAGCGGCCTGAGGGCTCTTGAAGTAGAAGGAGAGCCACTCCTGAATCCCCGACAGCCCGGCGCGCTGCGCCAGATCGAAGAACAACGCGAGATCGAGCACGATCGGGGCCGCGAGGATCGAGTCGCGGCAGAGAAAATCCACTTTGATCTGCATCGGGTAGTTGAGCCACCCGAAGATGTCGATGTTGTCCCAGCCCTCTTTGTTGTCGCCCCGCGGCGGATAATAGTTGATCCGCACCTTGTGGAAGATGTTCCCATACAGCTCGGGATACTGGTCGGGCTGGAGGATGTACTCGAGGACCCCGAGCTTCGACTCCTCCTTGGTCTTGAACGACTCCGGATCGTCCAGCACCTCGCCGTCGCGGTTGCCGAGGATGTTGGTGGAATACCAGCCGGCGAGCCCCAGCATCCGCGCCTTGAAGGCCGGAGCGAGCACGGTTTTCATCATCGTTTGACCGGTCTTGAAGTCCTTGCCGCCGATCGGCACCCGGCGCTCATCGGCCAGGCGCTCGAGTGCCGGGATGTCCACCGTGAGATTGGGAGCGCCGTTGGCGAACGGCACATTCTCCATCAGCGCGGCGTACCCGTAGAGCATCGACGGGGCGATGGACGGGTCATTCTGCTCCATCGCCTTCTCGAACGCGGCGAGGGTCTGATGCGCCGGCCCGGGGATGAGGAACACCTCGGTGGACGCGCACCACACGATGACGACGCGGTCGCAGGCCTTCTTGAAGTCCCGGATATCCTGGCGCAGCTGCTCGGCCAGGTCGCGCTTGGACTTGCCCTTCTTCACGTTGGTGCCCTGCAACCTTTTCACGTAGTTCTGGTCGAACACCGCCGGCATCGGCTTGATGTTCTTGAGGAAATCGGCGATCGGCTCCAGATGCTCGGGGTTCAGCACCCCCGCCTTCTTGGCGGCCGTATAGGCGTCATCGGGGATGGGATCCCAGGCCCGGAACTCGAGATCGGCCAGCGCGGCAATCGGTATGAAGTCCTTGATCAACGGCGTGCGCCGGTCCGTGCGCTTCCCGAGACGGATCGTCGACATCTGCGACAGCGACCCGATGGGACGGGCCCGCCCGCGGCGGACGTTTTCCACGCCGGCGATGAAGGTGGTCGATACGGCGCCCAGTCCCACCAGCAGGACGCCGAGTTTCCCCTTGGCGGGCGCGATGTCCCGTACCATGGATTGCGGCACGATCAAGTTCCTTTCCGAAGCGCGGCGTGTCCCGGCAGCGTATCGCGCCGGCCCCGAGCCGTGGCGGGCGTCGCGGAGACGGCCCTTCCAGCAACCCGAGCGACGTACACCACCCGCTGAACGACAGTGATAGAGGTGACCGCCGCGAGCACGGCGACGATCCAGAACAGCAGCTGGCCGTTCGACCCGGCCCCGAAGAACAGCGTCGGCGCGCCGAGTACGATGAATCGCTCTGCCCGCGCCGCGATCCCCACTTTACAGTCGAAACCCAGGCCTTCCGCACGGGCACGGGTATAGGAAACGAGCAGCGACGATGCCAGCGCGACCGCTGCCAGCATCACTCCGAGCGGGACCTGAGAACTGGGGAGCCCGCCCCGCAGGAAGCTGAGCATCACCCCTGCGAAAATCGCCGACTCCCCAACCCGATCGAGCGTCGAGTCGTAGAACGCCCCGAACGCGGTGGACAGGGTTCCCTGCCGCGCCACCTGGCCGTCCAGAATGTCGAACAGGCCGGACGCGAGGAGCAAAAAGCCTCCCAGGTGCGCGTGGCCCAGGCCGAACGCCGTAGCGGAGCCGAGCACCACGAGGGCGCCGAGGGTCGTGATGACATTGGGCCTCACTCCCCATCGGATCAGCGCTCGCGCGATCGGCCCTACCAGGCGTACGAAGCCATCCTTGACGGCCTGCGGGATGACATTCATTGCCGCGAAAGTAACGGCGGCCCCGAGCCGACGGAAGGGTGAACACGCGGAGGAACTCTTAGTACAGTAAGTACTTGACTCGGGTTTCCCGGAATTGGGTGAGACGTGCATCCCACTCCCGCCAGATTTCCGACGGCGCTTCGCCCGCGACGATGGCCTCCCGCAATTCCGCGCCGCCCGCCAGCTGATCGAAGCGCGAGGCTCGGATGCGCAACGAGTCCGGGTGCATCTGGCGAATCGCCGCCAGCAGCGCCACCGCGAGCCGTGTCGGGTCGTACCGCTGCCGGTCGGTCACACGCAGGCGCAACCCGCGGAGCGCCGTCGCGTCGTACTTGCCGTCGGTCGGTGAGTGAGGCGTGAATGACGTCACCGTCACTTCCACCCCCTGCAACGCCGCTCCGGCCGCTCCCTCCAGACGACGCAGCACGGCATCGGGATCGAGCCATGGCGCCCCGATCACCTGGAACGCGACGTCCGTTCCCCGACCGACGGAGAGATTCGTCGCCTCGAAGAGACAGGTACCCGGGTAATGGGTGGCGCTCTCGAGACTCGGCATGTTCGGCGACGGCTTGATCCAGGGCAGCCCCGTGGCGTCGAAGAACATCGCGCGATGCCACCCGGCGGCGGGGACGACGGTGAGCTGCGCGTGGAGTCCGTAGACATCGTTGGCCAGACGCAGCAATTCGCCGAGCGTCATCCCGTGACGCATCGGCACCGGCAGGAAATCGAGCCCGCCGCTATCCAGGGGCGCGGCCGCGGCCCGCACGTTTCCCTGCACCAGCTCCCCGCCAACCGGGTCGGGCCGGTCCAACACGACGACGGGCTTGCCCCGGCGGGCGGCCTCCCGCATCAGCAGCACCGCCGTCGCGGGGTAGGTGTAGTAGCGAGCGCCGATGTCCTGGAGATCGATAAGCAGAAGGTCCACGCGGTCGAGCGGCGCGTAGTTGGGAGGGCGGGATCCGGTGTAAAGGCTGTAGATTGGTAAGCCGGTAGCCGAGTCGCTGCCATCAGGGAGCCCCGGGCGATCCTCGACTCCGCGGAAGCCGTGCTCGGGGCTGAAGATCTGGACGAGGACGAACGGAGCCGCCGGCCCAGGCCCGGCCGACCGCAGCAGATCGACATCGCGACGACCGGCTCGGTCGACACCGGTCTGATTGGTGAGCAGCGCGATTCGCTTCCCGGCGATCAGGTGGATCGAGTCGGTGAGCAACACGTCGATCCCCGACCGAACCTGCGCCGGGAGCGGCTCAGGCGGCCGGCACGCGATCACTCCCAACAGCCAGAGGCCATGCGTTCGCATCAGGTTCTCGTCATCGGGTGGTTGATCGGCTGCGCCGGCGGCCCCCAGCCGGTTTCGGCTCCCGTCCCGCGTCCTGCGGCCCCGGTTTCGATCGACAGCGTGCTGGCGACGCTCACGGTGCGCCAGCAGGTCGCCCAGCTCATCGTGCCATGGCTCTCCGGCGCCTATACGGCACTCGACGACTCGACGTTCGCCGAGGCCGCGCGCTGGGTCGATTCGTTGCAGGTCGGCGGCATCATCATCTCGGTCGGGTCGCCGTTCGACATCGCCGCCAAGCTGAACGCCCTGCAACGTCGATCCCGGCTCCCGTTACTGGTCTCCGCCGACCTCGAATGGGGCGCCGCCATGCGGGTGGTCGGCGCGACCGGCTTCCCCCAGATCATGGCGGTAGGAGCCACGGGCCAACAGCGCGACGCGTATACGATCGCGTCGGCCGCCGCGGTCGAAGGGCGCGCCGTCGGGATCCAGGTCAATTTCGCCCCTGACGCCGATCTGAACAACAACCCTGCGAACCCGATCATTAACACCCGGTCGTTCGGCGAGGACCCCCACCGCGTGGGACCGCTCGTTGCCGCCTACGTCCAGGGGCTGCGCGACCACGGGATGCTCTCCACCCTCAAGCACTTTCCGGGACACGGCAACACCGAGACCGACTCGCATATCGGCCTGCCGATGATCACCGCCGACTACGCCCGACTCGACACCGTCGAATTGCTCCCGTTCCGGGCCGGGATCGCCGCCGGGGCCGACGTCGTGATGAGCGCCCACATCGCCTGGCCCGCGGTGACCGGCTCGGATGACCCCGGGACCCTGTCCGCCGCCGTACTCACCGGCTTGTTGCGCGATTCCCTCGGGTTTCGGGGACTCGTGGTGACCGATGCCCTCACCATGGGTGCCATCGTCACCAAATACGGCGCCGGTGAAGCCACGGTCCGCGCCTTTCTCGCCGGTTCCGATCTCCTGCTCATGCCCGCCAATCCCGATTCGGCCCTGGATGCCATGCTGGCGGCGGTCGAGACCGGGCGAATCCCCACGGCACGCCTCACGGCCTCGGTGCGTCGCATGCTCGAGATCAAGCGCCGCCTCGGCCTGTTCGAGCAGCGCACCGTCCCCCTGGACTCGATCATGAGCACCGTCGGCACCCGCCCGCTTCTCAATGCCGCCGACGATATCGCGGTGCGGTCGCTCACCCTGCTGCGGGACACGCTCGGCACCCTGCGGCGGCTGCGCGCGACCCGGACCCGCCTGGCCCTCATCGCCTACTCCGACGAGGGCAACGGCGGCGTCGGGACCCGGATGACCGATATCCTCCGGCTGAACGGGGACACGGTGGACTATTTCCGGTTGTGGCCGATGTCCGGCCCCCTCTCCTACGACTCGGCGCGAACCGTGATCGGCCGCAACGGCACCGTCGTGTTCGCGGCCAACGTGAAACCGATCTCGGCGCGTGGCACGATCGTGCTTCCGGATTCGCTCGCGCGACTCGTTACCCTGACCGACTCGGCCAAGCCGACGGTCCTGGTGTCGTTCGGAAGCCCGTACCTTCTGGATCAGGCGCCGAGTGTCCGCGCGTATCTCGTGGCGTGGAGCGGGGTGCGCGCATCGGAGCGGGCTGCCGCTCGTGCCCTGCTCGGGCTCTCCCCGATTTCGGGGCATCTCCCGATTCGGGTGCCTCCGTATGCAATTGGGGACGGGATGCTGATCGCCGATTCGACGTTGCCGGCGCCGCCGACCCCTGCGGCCCCGTTGCCGTCCCGATGACACGACGGCTGGTCGTCCTCGCGGGAGTCGTCGCGGCCTGCCACCCGGCGCCCCCCACCCCGACGCCGGCCTGGACACCGGTCCCCGCGATCGAGCTCAAAGCGACCGGATTCGATCCGGCGCGCCTCGACTCGGTGACCGCGTATCTCCGCACCCAGGTCGACAGCGCATTTCCCGGCGCCGTCGTGGCGGTCGGACGGCATGGCCGGCTGGCGCTGCTCGCGGCCGTAGGACACTACAGCGTGGGTGATCCCCGGCCGGTGACGCCATCGACTGTCTACGATCTCGCGTCATTGACCAAAGTCATCGGACTCACCCCAGCCTGTCTGCTCCTCGCACAATCGGGGCAGCTCGATCTCGACGCCCCGGTCCAGCGCTACCTCCCCGAGTTCACCGGCCCAGGGAAGGATTCGGTGCGGATCCGTCACCTGCTCACCCACTCCGCGGGTCTCGCGGCGGACCTGCCACTGTGGGACTCGACTCGCACGCGGGAAGCGGCGCTCGCCTTCGTGGACACGGCGCCGCTCCTGGCGCCGCCCGGGACGAAGTTCGTGTATTCGGATCTCTCCGCGATCGTCCTGATGCAGGTCGTGGAGCGTATCAGCGGCGAGCCGCTCGACCATTTTCTCGCAGAGCACGTCTTTGGACCTCTCGGCATGACGGCGACGCGCTACCGGCCCCCCGCGAGCTGGCGCGACCACGTCGCCCCCACCGAGGTCGACACGTTCTATCGTCATCGCCTCCTGATCGGCGAGGTGCACGACGAGAGCGCGGCGCGCCTGGGTGGGGTGTCGGGTAACGCGGGCCTGTTCTCGACCGCGCCGGACCTGGCCCGCTTCGCGGCATGGATGCTGGAGCGATGGCATGCAGACACGGGAGACGGGAAGCCGGCGCCGGGAGATCTCCTCCTGTCTCCCATCCTCCGTCTCCCGGGATCGGTGATCCGCGAGTGGACGCATCGCCAGGGTATTCCCCCCGGCTCGACACGTGCGCTGGGGTGGGATACGCCGTCGGATTCCGGATATTCGAGCGCGGGCACCCTGCTGTCGCGGCGATCGTTCGGACACACCGGCTACACCGGGACCTCGATCTGGATGGACCCCGACCGCGACTTGTTCGTGATCCTCTTGACCAACCGGGTGAATCCGACGAGAGCGAATACGAAGATCCTTCAGGTTCGCCCGCGGGTCGCCGATCTTGTTGTAGCCGCGCTCTCCAGGGAGGAACCTTGACCGTCCCATCGGTTTCTCATTAAGTTGTTGCTACACCGGAGGATGTCATGGGCACGACCCAGAAAACCGAATCCATCACTCTTTCGCTGACCGAACGGGCGGCGGTGGAGATCCAGAAGTACATGGCCGAGGAGAAGGTAGACCTCCAAATCGGAGGTCTCCGCGTGGGCGTGATGCCCGGCGGCTGCTCGGGGTTCAAATACAGTCTCTCGATCGACGACAAGCCGGCCGAGGACGACGTCGTACTGGAATCGAGCGGCGTCCGGGTTTTTGTCGACAATTTCAGCGCGGTGTACCTGAACGGGGTCACCATCGACTACAAGAGCAACTTCCAGGAGTCGGGGTTCGCGTTCGACAACCCCAACGCGACCGGCGGCTGCGGCTGCGGCTCGTCGTTCACCGTCTGACGACGCCCAGCAGACCCCACGGCAGATCGAAAGGCCCGCCACTCGCGCGGGCCTTTCGCTTGCCCTAGGATCAGGTCCGATGCGCCCGCTGGATCTCTCGGTCATCGCGCTCTACTTCGTGCTGGTCATCACCACGGGCTTGCTGCTCGCCGGTCGCCAGCGTGATGCCAGCGATTACTTTCTGGGCCGGCGGGGACTGCCCTGGTGGGCGATCATGCTCTCGATCGTCGCCACCGAAACCTCCGCCTTGACGGTCATTTCCATCCCGGGGATCGCGGCCCGCGGCGATCTCACCTTCCTGCAGCTCGCCTTCGGATACCTGATCGGTCGCCTCGGCGTCGCCGCCTGGCTCCTCCCCGGCTACTTCGAAGGCACCCAGGAGACCGCGTACCAGCGATTGGAGCGACGGTTCGGACCCGCCGCGCGCCGTACCGCCTCCGGGATCTTCCTGGTCACCCGCGCGCTCGCCGACTGCGTGCGCATCTTCGCCACCGCGATCCCGCTCGCCATCATCACGCACTGGAGCCTGCCGCTTGGGATACTGGCGATCGGGATCGTGACTCTGGTCTACACGTGGATCGGCGGGCTGCGGGCGGTGGTCTGGGTCGACGTGATCCAGCTCGGCGTGTACCTCCTGGGCGGGATCGCCACGGTCGTGGTGGCGACGCGAATCGCGGCCGGCGGTCACCTGGACCCCGGCGTCTTCGCGCGTGCGTGGCAGCAGGGCAAGCTGGCGGTGCTCGATTTCACGCCCAGTTTCTCCCGCACCTACACCCTGTGGGGCGGGTTGGCGGGCGGCGCCCTGCTCTCCGCCGCTTCACACGGAACCGATCACTTGATCGTACAGCGGCTGCTCGCAGCCAAGAACCTCCGCGACGCGCGGGTGGCCCTCGTAGGATCCGGCATCTTCATCATCGGTCAGTTCGCCCTCTTCCTCCTGGTGGGGACCAGCCTGTGGCTGGCGGGCGCCGATCAGGCCGGCATGCGGAGCGACGCCATTTATCCGACGTTCGTCGTCACCCAGCTCCCGGCGGGGCTGGCGGGGCTCGTCGTCGCTGGGATTCTCGCCGCCGCGATGAGCAGCCACGCCTCCGCCGTGAATTCCCTCGCTTCGGCGACTACCCACGATTTCTACGTTCCGCTCACCGGGCGAGGTGACCCGACCCGCCTGCTGGCCGTCGGGCGCTGGCTCACCCTGTTCTGGGCGGCCGTCCTGACCGTCGGGGCCATGGCCTTCCGCCGCCAGGACACACCGGTGGTCCAGCTCGCCCTGACGATCGCCTCCCTCACCTACGGCGGACTGCTCGGCACCTACCTGCTCGGCGGGTTCTGGCCACGGGCTCGCGAGCGCGATGTCATTCTCGCTATCGTGGTGAGTACCGGTCTGATGGCTCCGATCGTCTTCGGGGCCGTCATCCCCGGCATTCCCCGTTGGCTCCCCGGTCTCGCCTGGCCCTGGTACGTCCCGTTGGGAACCGCGGCGACCCTGGTCGTGGGAATGGTCTCGTCGATGTTCGCGCCTTCCCCACAGGTGCCTCGCCAGTGACCTCCCTCTTGCTCGGCGCCGACGTCGGCGGCTCGCATGTTTCGGTCGCGATCGCCCGCTCCGACCTCGCGATCCTGTCCCGGGCCGACGGATCGGGGACCGTGATGCGGACCGGCGCGGGGAGCGCCACCGCCGCGGTCATCACCGAGGTGGCGCGTCGGGCCGCGGCCCAGGCCGGTGTCACCCTCCCCGCCGACCGGGCGGTCATCGGAGCGGCCGGCGCCGGTCGCGAGGCCGAGCAACAGGAGCTCGCCCGAGCACTCAGCGTCGGCGGCCTGGCCCGCCAGGTGGCGGTGCGGGGGGACGGCGAGATCGCGCTCGCGGCGGCGTTCGGGACTTCTCCGGACGGCGGCATCTTCGTCAATGCGGGCACCGGCTCTATCGCCTATGCCCGGGATCCCAGGGGCGTGATTCACCGCAGCGGCGGCTACGGTTGGCAGCTGGGTGATGAGGGCGGCGGGTACTGGCTGGGACGGCGGGCGCTCGGGATCGTGGGACAGGCCTACGACGGTCGCGGCGAAGACTCCACTCTGCTCGCTCGGGTGCTCACGGTGCTCGGCCTCACGGACTTCGACGGTCTGGTCCGGTGGGCGGCCGGCGCCGCGCCCGCCCAGGTGGCCGGCCTCGCGCCGCACCTCCTCCAGGCCGCACGCGACGGCGATGCGGCCGCCCGGCGGGTGGTGGACGACGCGGCGGCCGCGCTGGTGGCGCTCGTCGAGGTCCTCGTCCGGAACTTTCCGAAAGAGAAGCCCGTCGCGGTGGCGACGGGCGGTGGCCTCTTGGGCGAGGGCTCGCCGTTGACCGACGCATTCCGCATGCAGCTCGCGGGGTCCCTGCCTCAAGCCCAGATCCGGACCGGTGCGGTGGATCCGCTGTTCGGGGCATTGCTCCTCGCCGCAGCGGTGTAACGCGGTCCGCTACGCCGGCGCCTCGACCAGTTTCGGATCCCAGTCGCTCTCTTTGCGAGCCACGTAGACGGCGGCGGTCAGATCCCCCGCAACGTTCAGGGTCGTGCGGGACATGTCAAGAATCCGGTCGAGCCCGAACACGATGGCGACCGTCTCGGGGGGCACGCCCACCGTGGCGCAGACCACCATGACGAGCGGCAGAGAGCCTCCCGGGACGCCGGCGGTGCCCATCGCCAGGAGCACGCTCATGACGATCGCGATGATCTGTTGACCGATCGACAGGTGTACGCCGAGCAGCTGGGCGAGGAACAACACCGTCACGCCTTCGTAGAGTGCCGTGCCGTTGTGGCACAAGGTCGATCCCAGGGGGAGCACGAAGCCCGCGATCCGGGGCGGGATTCTCAGCTCCTGCTCGGCGACCTGAAGGTTGGTCGGCAGCGTGGCGTTGCTGGAGGAGGTCGAGAAGGCGGTGACGATGCTCGCGCCGATCCGCCGCCAGAAGGTCAGTGGATTCAGCCCGCCGAGGAACCGGACGAGGAGGGACAGGCTCACCGCCCCATGAATCAGGAGTCCGGCGAGCACGACCAGCACGTACAGAAGCAGTTTCTGCAGAATGTCCCAGCCGAGCAGCGACGTCACCACGAAGATCAGAGCGAAGACACCGACCGGGGCGAGCCGCATCGCCATCCCGATGATCCTGATGATGACCTCTCCGGTCGCATCGATTACGTGGAGGACCGGAGCGGCCTTCTGCGGCGCGACTAAGGTCAAGGCGGCGCCGAACACCAGCGCGAAGAAGATGAGGCCAAGCATATCCATCGTCGCCGCAGCCTGGATCGGGTTTCGCGGGACGATGTTCACGAACATGTCGACCCCGAAGGCCGTCGAACCGCCGGCTTGAAGTCCCGCGACCTGTCCCCGATACGCGTTTAACAGCTGCTCCCGGACCTCGGCCGGGACGCCGTCACCCGGCCGGACCACGTTCACGAGGACGATACCGATCACAGCCGAGATAACGGTCGAGACCAGGAAGTACCCCATGGAGCGTCCCCCCACCCGCCCCACCTTCCGGACGTCGCCGATCTGGGCGACGCCCAAGGTGATGGAGCAGAACACGAGAGGGACGACCGTCATGAGCAGCAACCGCAGGAAAATCTGCCCCACCGGGCCGGCCACGTTGGTGTCGATCCAGTGCACCCACGGCGCGCCGTGGGCGAGAACGTTGGTGAGGATCCCGGTTGCCGCCCCCGCGAGGAGGCCCAGCAGGATCTTCGTGTGAAGCTTCACGACGACGGATTGTCCGCCCGTTGGCGCACTCGGCTGTGTCGCACGCTGTAGAGGAAGTAGATCCCCGCCCCGAGCGCCATCCAGACGACGAACCGAAGCTGGGTCAAGAGCGGCAGGTTGAGGATCAGATAAATGCAGAACCCGATCGACAACAGCGGCAACCAGGGCACCCAGGGCGTGCGGAACGGTCGAGGGCGATGGGGATCGACCCGCCGCAGCACGATGATCCCCAGAGCCACGAGGATGAACGCAAACAGCGTCCCGATGTTCGTCAGCTCCAGCACGATGCCGATGGGAGCCACGGCGGCGAACAGACCGACGAACACGCCAGTAACCATGGTTGTGATGTGGGGCGTCTTGAACCGCGGGTGGATCCGCGCGGCCCAGGGTGGCAGCAATCCATCTCGGGCCATCGACATGAAGATGCGGGCCTGCCCCAGCTGAAACACCAGCAGCACCGACGTCATCGCCGCCACCGCTCCAAGGGCCAGGATGCCGGCAGCCCAATCGGCGTGCACGTACTGCAAGGCGACGGCGAGCGGATCGGGAACGTTGAGCTGATCCCAAGGGATCAGCCCCGTCAACACGAGGGCGATCGCGACGTACAGCACCGTGCAGATGATCAACGAAGCGATGATGCCGATCGGAATGTCGCGTTGCGGGTTCTTGGCTTCCTCGGACGCCGTGCTCACTGCATCGAAGCCGATATAGGAGAAGAAGATGATCGCCGCACCGGCCCCGATCCCGGTCAGTCCGTTCGGGGCAAACGACGGGGTGTGCCACTGCGCCGGGCGCACGAACCGCCACCCGACGAACAGAAACAGTCCGATAATCCCGATCTTGGTCGCCACCATGATGGTATTGACCCACGCCGACTCCTTGGTGCCGACCACCAGGAGCGCCGTGACGACGGCGACGATCACCAGAGCTGGCAGATTGAACACGATTGGGATCGAGCCCAGGTGCGGAGCGGCACTCAATAGGTCGTGTTGCTTCAGCGCGGAGAGGCTATCGGTCAGCAGCCAGTGCGGCAGGTTGACCCCCATGCCGCGCATGAGGGAGTCGAAGTACCCCGACCACCCGATCGCCACGGCGATATTGCCGACGGCGTACTCGAGGATCAGGTCCCACCCGATGATCCAGGCGGCCAGCTCTCCCAGGGTCGCGTAGGCGTACGTGTACGCGCTGCCCGAGATGGGGATCATCGCCGCGAATTCGGAGTAGGTCAGCGCGGCGAGCGCGCTGGTGACGCCGGCCAGCAGAATGGAGATGACGATCGCCGAGCCGGCGCCAATGTGGCCCCCGCTGTGGCTCGGATCGCCGCTGATCGCCGAGCCGATCGCCGTAAAAATCCCTGCCCCGATGATCGCGCCGATGCCCAAGGCGGTGAGCTGGAGGGGACCGAGGGAACGCTTGAGGCCGCCACCCGCTTCCCCGTCGGCGATGCACTGGTCTACGGACTTCCGGGCGAACAACCGGGCCAAGAGGCCTCCTGGAAGACACGGGTTTGGTGACTACAGGCGGATGCTCAGTGTCCCCGCGAATACTTCATGGAGAACACGCCCGGGACCGGCTGGCCCAGCTTGGTGGCCGGAAGAAACCGGGTGTCCTTCATCAGCGCGATGAACTCGTCCCGGCAATCCGCATTCTTGGGGCTCGGATTGAGCTCGACCCGGTCGACCCGACCCTCTGCGGTGACCCAGAATCGCACTTCCAGGGTCCCGCGACCCATGCAGTCGGGCGGCTGCGGAATGACCCGGCGCGGGGAGGGATCAATGTAACCGCCGGGGCCTCCGCTACCAGCACCCGAGTCGTTGCCGATCCCAGTGCCCACGCCACCGCCCTGTCCGCCACCGCTCCCAGGACCCGACCCCGGTCCCCCCCCTGTTCCGGGACCAGCCCCGACGGGCGCCGGCGTCTGCACGGCCACCACCGGTTGTTCCGTCGGCGGGGGGAGCTCGATCTTCACCGGATCAGGGAGGGTGATGGGCGGCACGGTGAGCGCCGGCGGAGCGGGAACGGTCACCTGCTGAGGTGCGGAGTAGGCCGGGAGGTTCAGGAAATGGGCCAGCTGCTGCCCCCCGCCTCCGCCGCCGCCGCGCGGCCCATCACCGTTCCCCGTTCCGCCGGCCAGGTACTGCGTCCCCTTGTAGAGCAGCAGGAAGAGCAGCGTCCCGTGCAGCAGAGTGGAGGCGATCGCGCCGGGGCCGAGGCGACGGCGACCCAAGGGGAGCCGGAGATCCGGCACCCGCGGCGGCGGTGAACGACGGCCGGGCGGAGGAGCCGAACTCGGGAGATTCGAGCGCGCGGTCACGTGTCCAATAGATACACCGGAGATGTGCGTAGGGGCACGGCGGTTCACCGTGCCCCTACGAATTTTCTGCGCCGTCGGTTCCGTCCCTGGCTACTGCTTGGCCTCGGCGGGGGGAGTCACGCCGATCACCTGCACGCCGGCCCCATGGGCGATGTCCATCACCTCGATGAGGTCCCCGTAGGTGCGGTTCGGTGCCGTCTTGATGAACATCAGTTTGGCCACCCGGTTGTCGAAGATCTGGTGCAACGCGCTGTTCAACTCAGCCTTGCTGTAGGGCTGCCGGTTGACGGCGTATCCGCCTTCCGCGGTAAGCTCCATCACGATCTGGTTGGCGGACGACTGCTGCTGCTTGTGCTGCTGCACCTCAGGAGGAACCTGCACGTCGAAGTCCCGCCGGGACAGCGGCAAGGTGATCATGAAGATGATCAGGAGCACCAGCAGCACGTCGATCATCGGCGTGACGTTGATGTCGCTGCTGAGGCCGCCTTCGCCCCCGCCAACTCCCATCGCCATGGACTAGTGACCCCCGGGCTGAACGGTGCGCTCCTGCTCGGCGATGGCGCCGATCACCCGGACGCCGGCCTTGCGGGCCATTTCAATCGCCTGCTCCACCCGCTCGTACTTCACGTTCTTGTCGACCTTCAGGAACATGATCTTGTCGGACGTCCGTGCCGCGTAGATCTG
>DATJXC010000039.1:0-22654 GCA_035500495.1 Gemmatimonadales bacterium | reverse complement strand
CGGCAAAGAAAAAGAAGCGAAAGGCGGATTCGAACCGCTGCTGTAGGCATGTGGTGAGCAGCACCGGCGGCCCGGCCCTCGTGGTCGGGCCGCCGCGCTGTCTCCCGCGCCACCGCGGCCCCGCCCACCTCCCGGCCTCCGCGCGCCGGTGACCCGCTCGTCATAAGCTCCCCGTCGTGCCAACCGCACGTCGCAGCCGCACGATCTCTGCCTCCCCCGACGAGCTCTGGGAGCTGATCGGCGACCCCCATCACCTGCCGCGGTGGTGGCCGCGTGTGACGCGGGTGGAGGACGTCGAGGGTGGAGCCTTCACGGAGGTTTTCGCGACCCGCAAGGGACGGCTCGTGCGCGCCGACTTCGACCTGGTGCACCGCGACGAGTCCGAGCACACGCTGCGCTGGGCCCAGCGCGTCGAGGGCACCCCCTTCGGGCGGGTGCTGAAGTCGGCCGAGACGGAAGTGCGCCTCACGCCGGCGGCCGCCCCGCATGCTGCGGACACCGCCCCCAGTGCGGACACCGCCCCCAGTGCGGACGCCGCGGGCACCGTGAGCGGCGAGAACGGTGCCGGAGGTGCGCCGGCGGCGACCGAGGTCACGATCGAGCTGCGACAGGCGCTCGCCGGCTTCTTCGCCCACTTCGGCAGCCTGATGGTGCGCCGCGCGGCGGGACAGACGATCGACGAGGCGCTGGACGGCCTCGCCCGGATCAGTGGCTGAGCGCCTCCAGCCCGCGGAGATGCGGTGGTGGGGCTGGGGAGACCCCGCCCAGCCGCCAGCGCTCGGATCCCGGGCGATCGCCTATCTGCGTGAGAACGTGGGGATCAGCGACCGGCCCCGTCCCCCGGTGGCGCTCGCCCGCGTGGGGCTGCCCCAGTCCCGTCTCGATGACGTGGGGCTCGACCGCCTGCGGGCGATCGTGGGCAGCGGGGGCGTGAGCTGCGAGCACCCGATCCGGGTGCTGCACGCCGCCGGCAAGGGCTATCCGGACCTGGTGAGGATGCGCGCCGGGACTCCCGACGGAGCCCCGGACGCGGTCGTGTTCCCACGCTCCCATGAGCAGGTGGCCGAGCTGCTGCGGGCGTGCGCCGCCGGCTCGCTGGCGGTGGTGCCCTTCGGCGGGGGCACGAGCGTCGTGGGCGGGGTGGCGCCGATCGCCGGCGAGCACGCGGCGGTGATCGCCCTCGACACGCGCCGCATGGCCGAGATCCTCGAGCTGGACGCGCCCTCGCGCACCGTGACGGTGCAGGGTGGGATGCGGGCCCCGGCACTGGAAGGGAAGCTCGCCCGCCACGGCCTCACCCTGGGCCACTACCCGCAGTCGTTCGAGTACGTGTCGCTCGGGGGGTGCGTGGCGACGCGCTCCGCGGGCCAGGCCTCCACGGGGTACGGGGCGATCGACAAGATGGTGGTGGGTCTGCGCCTGGCGGCGCCGGCGGGGGAGATCGAGCTGGAGCCCGTGCCGGCCACCGCCGCGGGACCCGGCATGCGCCAGCTGGTGGTGGGCTCGGAGGGGGCCCTCGGGGTGCTCACCGAGGTGTCGCTGAGGGTCAGGCCGGCCCCGAGCACCGGCGTGTACGAGGGGATGTTCTTCGCGAGCTTCGCCGAGGGCGTTGAGGCGCTCCGAAGGCTGGCGGGCGAGCACTCGCTGCTGCCCGACGTGGTGCGTCTGTCCGACGAGCGCGAGACGGAGCTGTCGCTGATGCTCGCCGAACAGGGCTTCGTCAAAAGCGCGCTGACGCGCGCCTACATGGGCGCCAGGGGCGTGGCGGGGGGGTGCCTGGCGATCCTCGGCTTCGAGGGCTCCGAGGTCGAGGTGGCCTTCCGCCGCCACCAGGCGAAGGAGCTGCTGCGCCGCCACGGGGGCCGGCCGGCGGGGTCATCGCCCGGGCAGGCGTGGCTGCGTGGGCGCTTCGCCGGGCCCTACCTGCGCGACGACCTGCTGGGCCAGGGCGTGATGGCCGAGACGCTGGAGACCGCCGCGCAGTGGTCGAGGCTGCTGGAAGTCCACGACGTGGTCGCGGGGGCGATCTCGAGGGCGCTGTCCGGGCAGGGGACTCCCGGAATCGTGATGTGCCACCTGTCCCACGTGTACGAGACGGGGGCCTCGCTGTACTACACGCTGCTGGCGCGCCAGCGGGAGGGCCAGGAGATCGCCCAGTGGGAGGCGGTCAAGCGGGCGGCCGGCGACGCGATCCGCGAGACCGGCGCCACCATCACCCACCACCACGCGATCGGGCGGGACCACGCTCGCTGGCTGCCCGGCGAGATCTCTCCCGCGGGGCTGGCGACACTGCGGGCCGCGAAGGCGCAACTCGACCCGTCCGGGATCATGAACCCGGGCAAGCTGCTCGGCGGGCAGGAGCCTATTCGAGGCTGAAGGGCCCGGACAGGACGACCTTGCCCGGGTGGGTGGGGTGCTGGCTGGTCTCGCGGGTGAGCAGGATCTGTTTGTAGTTGGCCGCGTTTGAGGGCAGCAGCGCGCCGCCGGCGAGGCGGTGGGTCTTGCCCACCGGTGGCGCCTTGCTGAGGGGCTCGGCGGAGGTGGGGGAGTTGGCCAGCCAGATGGCGTAGAAGAAGTGTTTGCTGGCGGGGATGTTCTGGGCTTCGATGTAGAAGGCGCGCTTGCCCGCTTCCGAGAGCACCTCCACGACCCCCAGGGAGCGGCTCGTGGCGCTGGGGGATTTCAGCGTGAGCTGGTGGACGGTGGGGCCTTTGGTGTTGGCGGCGGTGGTGTGGTTGGCGCTGGTCGATCCTTTGTGTTTGGAGGATCCGCCCGTGAGCAGGATCACGGCCACGACGATCGCCACGACGACCGCGGCGAGGACGAGGATGCCGCCCAGCCGGGAGCTCGAGGGCGTGCTCGGCGCGGACCTCGGCGCCGGCCGGCCCGGGGGTGCGCCGGCCGCGGCCGGTTCGGGGGCGGCGGAGGGCGGTTCGGTGGCGGTGGGCGGGGCGAGGTGGTTCGCCTGGGGGTGGACGTTGTTGGTGGACGACGCCGGGATCTCCGGTAGCGCGTCCGGTGCCAGCGCCGACAGCTGGCCCGCCACGGCCAAAGCCCACGTGCGTGCGGGCTCGGAGTCGCTGAGGTAGGTGCGCGTTTTCAGTCGCTCGGCGATGCTCGACTGGCCGAGCAGGTAGTCGCCGACCTCTGCGCGCTCGTCCGCGCTCAGCGCCCGTGCCTCGCCGGGTGCGAGCACAGCGAGTGCCGCCTGGGCGCGGTCGTGGACCGCCCCGGCGGGAATCTGCAGCAGCGTTGCGACCTCCGCGTAGCTCTTGTGCTGGCTCAGCAGGAGCGACAGCGCGGCCCGCTGGTCAGGTGGAAGGGAATCCATTCTGCTCATCGTGCGCGGTGTGTGTTAATCGGACTTAATCAACCGGCCCGGGCGGCTGCGGGTCCCTGATCCTAGGCTATCGTGGCGCCCTGATGGCGACCGCCAGCATTGAGCAGATCAACCGGGGGATGCGGGGCTTCGACCGCCTGTACGGGCTCGAGTTCGTATCCGTGAGCGACGAGGAGGTGCGGGCGCAGCTGAAGGTCCGCGCAGAGGTGACCCAGCCGTACGGGCTGATCCACGGTGGGGTATACGCCTCGATGGCGGAGTCGATGGCCTCGATCGCGACCGCCCTCGGGGTGGCCGAGGAAGGGTGCATAGCGGTGGGCCTGTCGAACAGCACGAGCTTCCTGCGGCCGATCACCGAGGGCGTCGTGGACGCGCTGGCCACGCGCCTGCACAGGGGCCGCACGACGTGGGTGTGGGACGTGCGCTTCAACGACACCCGCCAGCGGCTGTGCGCGTTGACGCGGATGACGGTGGCGGTGCGCCCGGCACCCGATGGGAGCGCCCCCTTCCAGGACCGCTTCGCAGGCTCCTGAGCGGGGACGCCCGCGGTTCAGCCGCCCAGCGGACGCAGCGGACTGGGGACCTGTGTGCTGAACGGACGGCCGCTGTAGGCGTTGGTCTGACGGGCGGCGGGGAGCGGCGCCCCGGGTCCTCCCGGGGCGTTGATGGCCACGAGCGTGCGTGCGGCTGCGCGGGCGAGACCGGGGTCGGCGGCGAACACGTCCACGACGACGTTGCCGGTGGGGATCAGGAGCGTGCGGCCGCCGCGGGCCTCGAGCGCGGGCACGCCGCGGACCTTCACCTTGCGCGTGCGCGCGGAGCCGCCCGGGACGAACGTGTTTTCGGGGGAGGTGACCACCAGCAGGGGCGGCAGGCAGGTGCCCTGGCCGCCGGTGAGGCAGTTGCCGTACTGGATGCTGTAGGCGCCCCCGGGGTCGTGGGAGACCTGCTGGACGCCGAGCCCCTTGAAGGAGCCGCCCAGCCAGTACACGCGAAACGGGGCCCCGATCATGCTCTCGAGCTGGTTGTGGGGGACGGGCTGCACCTGGAGGGTGTCGCCGCACGCCGCGAGCCCCGCCGCGAGCGCCAGCGCGAACACGAGCACCAGCATCCGGTGCAGCCGACTTGCCCTCATCCCGCGTCCGTGTCCCGGGCTAGCCGCGGTAGCGGTTGGTGATCGGCATGCGGCGGTCGCGGCCGAACGCACGGGGGGTGATCTTGATGCCGGGGGGAGCCTGGCGGCGCTTGTACTCGGCGAGGTCCACGAGCGCGATTGCGCGGTCCACGTCCGCCTCGGGAAGGCCACGCGCGATGAGCTGCTCGCGGCTCTGGTCGAGCTCGACGTAGCCCTCGAGGATCTCGTCGAGCACGGGGTAGGGGGGAAGCGAGTCCTCGTCGCGCTGGTCGCGCCTCAGCTCGGCGGTGGGGGCGCGCTCGATGATCGTCTCGGGGATCGGATTCCGGACCGCCCGGGCGCCGGCTTTGGGGAAGTTCTCGGCGAGGGAGAAGTCGGGTGAGTTGCGCCACCGGCAGATGCGGTAGACGAGCGTCTTGGGGACGTCCTTGATGACGGCGAAGCCACCGGCGAGGTCGCCGTAGAGGGTGGTGTAGCCGACCGACATCTCCGACTTGTTGCCCGTGGTGAGGACCAGCCAGCCGTGCTCGTTGGAGAGCGCCATCAGCAGGTTGCCGCGGATGCGGGCCTGGAGGTTCTCCTGCGTGAGGCTGCTGTCGGCCTCCGCCAGCTGACCGCGCATGGCCTCGTCGTAGGCGTCCACCATCGGCTCGATGGGGAGCTCCACTGCGGCGATGCCGAGGGCTCCGGCGAGGGCGTGGGCGTCGGCCTGGGTCTCCGGCGAGGAATAGCGGGAGGGCATCACCGCCGCGCTGACGGAGGCCGGTGTGAGCGCGTCGGCGGCCAGGCACGCCACCAGGGCGGAGTCGATGCCCCCCGAGATGCCGAGCACGACGTGCTGGAAGCCGTTCTTGGTGACGTAGTCGCTGAGGCCGAGGACGAGCGCGTGGTACACCTCGGCCTCTTCGGGCGCGAGCAGCTCCGCCAGCATGGGCTGCAGCGGTGGCTTGCGGCTGGTGGACGGCGCCGGCAGCGGGGGCAGGGGGATCACCTCCATGCGCGAGCGGCGGGCGGCGGGACGGTGGGAGGGATCGCGCAGTCGGGCGGCCGCTGCGGCCTCGAGGTCGAGGTCGCAGACGAGCAGCTGCTCGCGGAACTGGGGCGCCCGGGCGATGACCGTGCCGGTGTGGTCCAGGACGCACGAATGGCCGTCGAAGACGAGTTCGTCCTGGCCCCCGACGAGGCCGCAGAAGGCCACGTAGGCGAGGTTGTCGCGTGCGCGCTGGGCGAACATGCGCTCGCGCTCAAGACCCTTGCCGGCGTGGTACGGGGAGGCTGAGATGTTGACGATCAGGGTGGCGCCGTTGAGGGCCTCGTCGCTGGCCGGGGGGCCGGGCTCCCAGATGTCCTCGCAGATCGTCAGGCCGAGGCGCTCGGAACCGATGTCGATGACGGCCCCGGAGGTGCCCGCCTGGAAGTAGCGCTGCTCGTCGAAGACGCCGTAGTTGGGCAGGTACACCTTGCGGTACACGGCGTGGACTGCGCCTTCGTAGAGGACCGCGAGCGCGTTGTAGACGTCGTCGGCGCGCTCGGGGTAGCCGACCAGCGCCACGATCCCCGTGGCCTCGGCGGCGAGCTCCTGCAGGGCGGCGGCGGCGTCGGCGAGGAAGTGCTCCTTCAGGAGCAGGTCCTCCGGCGGGTAGCCGGTGAGGGCGAGCTCGGGGAACAGCACCACGTCGGCGCCCTCGCGGCGGGCGGCCCGGATCCCGTCGCGGACCAGCTCGGCGTTGCCGGCTACGTCCCCAACGGTGGTGTTGATCTGGCCGAGCGCCAGGCGCATGCCCGGGCCGGCTAGTTGGTTCCGGCGGGTCGCCTGGTCCCCGTGCGGGAGTTGGAGTTGCGACGGCTGGAGTTGGAGGTGGTGCGCTTGGGGGTCGACTTGCGGGTGCTCCCCACACGGGGTCGGACCCCCGCCGCGCGGCAGAGGGCGGCCACGGCCCACTTCAGGTCCAGGGCCAGTTCCTCGATGTCCGGAAGGGCGTCGTAATCGCCGAGCAGGCCGAAGCCGAGGTGGCCGTCGTAGCTCATCACGGCGATGCCGTGGGCCTGCTTCTGGGCCAGGGGGACGACGGGGTAGAGGATCTCCAGGCGGCGTCCGAGCAGGTACAACGGGAACTGGGGCCCGGGGACGTTGGTGACGACGAGGTTGAAGAACGGCTGGCGGGCCTGCAGGCGGGCGGCCTGGCTGAGGATGGTCGGAGGGGCGAAGCCGGCGAGGTTGGTGAGGACCTGGGCCCCCACGGCCTGGCCGCCCTTCTTGAGGTCGTCCATCGAGGCGGCGATCTTGCGCAGCACCTCGGCCGGTTTCTCCATCCCCACCGGCAGCGGGGCCCACATTGCGGCGACCTGGTTGCCGAGGGCTCCGCGCTGTGCCTTGGTGCGGACCGACACGGGGACCATCGCCTTCAGGACGAGGTCGTCGGTCTTGTGGCCGTGGCGGCGCAGGTAGCGCCCGAGGGCGAGCGTGACGGAGGCCAGGACGGTGTCGTTGAGGGTGCCCCCGAGGGAGTCCTTGACCGCTTTCAGGCTGGCGATGTCGACGTCGAGGAAGGTGTAGCGACGGTGGGGGCCGATCTCCACGTTGAAGGGGCTCGGGGGGGCGGGGGCGGAGATGCCGGCGATCGTGGTGGCGCCGATGCTCGAGATCGCGCCCGTGACCTGCGACAGGGCGCGTTTGGGACGGCGCAGCACGGCGCGGGTGCCGCGGAACATCTCGCCGGGGACGGTGGACCGTTCGACGAGGGCCTCGCCGAGCAGCTTGGCCTGTCCCGGAAGGGGTTTCGCCGCCCACGGGGTGGCGGGTGCCGGCGGCGTGGCCGGTTCACGGGCAGTGTCGAACAGGACGGTGGTGATGTCGACGCCGGAGATGCCGTCGACGAGGGCGTGGTGGGTCTTGGCGACGAGAGCGAAGCGGCCTCCCGACATGCTCTGCACCAGCCAGATCTCCCACAGCGGCTTGGAGCGGTCCAGGCGCTGGGAGAAGATCCTGCCGGCGAGGCGCTTCAGCGACTCCTCGCCCGCGGGCCTCGGCAGGGCGGTGTGGCGGATGTGGTAGTAGGGGTTGAAGTGGGGGTCGTCGGTCCACACCGGCCGACCCTGGCCGAACGGGACGTACGCCAGGCGCTGGCGGTAGCGGGGCACCAGGTGGAGGCGGCTGACGACGTGGTCCACCAGTTCCTTGAGGGTTGGAGCCTCGCCCTCGAAGACCATCACGGAGGCCACGTGCATATGGGCCGTGGAGTGGTCCTCCAGGTGCAGGAACGCGGAATCGAGCGCGGTCAAACGATCGGGATTCGCCACAGGACGATTGTGGCTGGTTACCGCTGAAAGTTCAACGATCGCACGCAAAAGCTCGCAAACCTGCGCATCGCGACGCAAACCCGTCGCCGCCGAAGTCGCCGAAGCCGCCGAAGCCGCCGACCGTCGTCTCGCCAAGGACCGTCGTCTCGCCACGGACCGTCGTCTCGCCACGGACCGTCGCGGGGGACCGTCCCGGGGGAGGACTTCACGTGCGTGGCCGCGAAAGACGTCGCAGACCGAGCATTTCGTAGACCGCCTGGCGCGAGACACGGGCCTCGCGGGCGATCCGGCTCACGGGTATCCCGGCCTCGTAGGCATCCACGACGCGCTCCCGCAACTCGGCGGCGGCCGCCCTGCGGGTCTCCTCGGCCCGCAGGCGCCTCTCGGCCGCGAACTGGAGCTCGATCAGCTCTGGACTGGGATCCGGCACTGTTTGTCAGGCTACTTGACAGGAGCACGGGCGTCAAGCTGCCTTACAAGGTGCCCCTAGAGCCCTATATCTCGGGCTATGCGCGGGTCTGCGGCTCGGGCCGTGTGCGGTGCCGGGCCGCCACCCCACGGCGAGTCGACCGGTAACCTGGCGGCAGCTCGCGATGATCACCGCCGTCGGAGGAACCCTGCTCGTGGTGCTGCTCCTGGTCGCCGCCTGGCGGCTGGGGTACCTGGGTGGAAAACGCCGCTACTAGCCGCCGCGCGGTGGAGCCGGTTGTGGCGGGAGGCACAAGCGGCTCGCACGGGCGTATGATGCCGCCGCACGCGAACTCTGGGAGGTGGCGGTGATGGCGCAGCTGGTTGGGAAGCGATTTGAGAGCCCCGATGAAGTGAGGGAGTTCATGGACGGAAAGGGGCGGGTCGATCTTGTCGACCTCAACGGACATTCCGTCGGTCGAGGCGTATTCGAGCCCGGTTGGCGCTGGTCGGAGCACGTGAGGCCGATCGCGGGCACCGATTCCTGCCAGGTGGAGCACATCGGGTACGTGATGCAGGGTCGGATGGCCCTGAAGATGGACGACGGCACGGAACTCGAGTTCGGCCCGGGCGACAGCTTCCACATGCCTCCGGGGCACGACGCGTGGATCGTGGGCGACGAACCGTGCATCGTGCTCGACTTCGGAGGCCTGAAGGGGTACGCCCAGGCAGGCTGACCCGCCCGAGCGCTCGCCGGCGATGCCGGCGGTCGTTCTCAGTTCTTTCTCAACTATTTCCCCGGTCGGATACATGGGCTGGTCCCTCCCCGGCCTAGGGTTTCCGCCGTCTCGCTTTCTCTCGATGGCAGACCACCGGCACGAGGTACTCGTGCCATCTCCTCCGGTGGCCGCGGTCCCTCGCCGCGGCCGCCGGAGGAGGGCGTCTACCGGTGCCGCCGCAGCCGCGGCACCGGTGGGGGCAACGAAGGCGTCGTGTGCCGCGGCTGCACCCCGCGCCGCGGCCAGTAGCGACCCGTAGCCGCCAGGTGCATGCCGGCGTCGCGAACAGGCCAACCTTGCCGAGGCTCGCGCGTTCTAAGTAGGTGATGGGGTCCAGAGGGACAGGCCATCGGCAGCGGCAGCCTGCCGTTCTCCTGCCGCCCCATCGGGGAGGGCGACGGCTCGAGGAGGCTCCGGTTTTAGTCCGCCGGGGCCTCCTCGAAGCGCGAGGCGGGCGCTTCGGGGAGCTCGGGCCGGCTGGAGAATTGCAGGAGATTACGTAGCGCCCGATAGGGGTACCCCGGCTCCGGCTCCCCGGCACGGGGTTGGTACGCCCTCGAACCGTCGCCCACGCTAACTCCTTGCGAAGCGGCTTGGCCGGGGAGCCGCCTTCAGCGTGCCCGCGCGTCCTCGCGGACCATCTTCCGCACTCAGACTCGTGAGGCGCCGGGGGCGAGGGCTTGATCGCCGTCCCCGTTGGGGCCGCGAGCCAACCTTTGCGTCGCCTCTGCGTCATAGGTAAAGACAGCAGAAGGCCCGGCGCCCCCTCGAGCTCAGCCGGGCCTCTGCTCGCGGTCCCACCCGGCAGCCACCGGGTGGGCTTCAACAAGCCCCTAGCGTGCCTCATCCCCACGCTAGGGGCTTGCCCCTGTGATCGGCGTGGTAGCCAAACTCGGTCGACAGGGGAGGCCGGCCGAGGGCAAACGCACGGCACAGCTTGTGCGAGTTGTTACATCCGGCAGCGGCGGGTGATGTGTGACCAAGCGCACACTTATCCCTTCACGGGGGGTATGATGACCAGCCGTGACAGGGCAGCCCGGCGCTCAGAAGGTCCTGATCGGCGCCCACGGTGGTGGCTCAGTGCCGCCGAGTTGTCGGATGAATCCACTCGCGATGCTGTAGATCGCTTTCCGGAGCTTTTCGAGCCCCTCAAGCTGCGCGAGGTCGTCTCCCTCTCCGAACGCTACCTCGAAGGGAAGCTCGCCGTGCATCTCCATATGAGGCTCAAGCCCGGTCACGGTGAGCTTCCCCCATCCGATCTTTGCGCCGTTTTTCAGCGGCACCCCGGTTTCGTAGTAGGCGGGGCTGGCGTCGATGTCTTTGGCGATGACGGCGAGGTGTTCGACATCTCCCGTCTGTGCTGCGGCGGACGCGAGTATCGCGCGGTGCTTGTCCATATTGGAGAGTGCCGCGAGGGTGAAGAGTGGGTGGACACGGAGACCGTGCGGTCCGTTATAGGGCTGTGTCAACTCGATTGCTGCGAAGAGGTCGCCGGTTACGTCAAGTCCAGTGAGCGGGCCATCCCGTTTACGCTTAGCGGGCACGACGACGCGGCAAAAGAAGTCGTCCCTGTCGTTGTAGATGGGGTAAGCGGTGCGTCTGGTGACCTTGGGGACGGCCGCGCAGGCGAGTTGGTCGAGCGCAGAGCGGAGACAGTGGATGAAGTCCCCGCAGGTCACGCTCATCTCGACGGAGGGCTCGTTATTGACCGTCACATGGATGCTGTAGCGGCCAGCGTGGAAATCCGGCTTAGCCCAGTAGTGATGGGGTTTGCCCTCAATGAATTCGTCGACTTCTCGATAGAGGCGTTCCAGATGCTCACGCGCTCGGTCGAACTTGGCGACGATCCCGTCCCGCGTACGCTCGTCCACTCGCTACCCTCCCCCTATGGCCGATGAGCAGGCCCAGGAGCCTACCGAGCAGACGCCAGAGGGGCTTGAGGTCCCGATCCCTCAGCGCGGTGCGTTCTTCGGGAATCTCAAGAAGGCGGCAGCGCCGGACCCGCCTGCCGCAGGGCATTCCGGTAGCGGATCAGACCCGCAACCACCCACACCAGCCCGACCAGGACCAGCAGCCAAGCGATAATCGTCGCGGCGTCGTAGAGGGTGTTGGGCCACCCCTGCACCCAATGGACGGACGGCACGGCGTGGATGAGTGTTGCGGTGTAGTACCCCTGGTTACGGTGTGCGACAGCGCCGAGGATCAAGCCGAGTGCGGTAAGCACCACGCCCGCGACGACCGCGCGACTCCCAAAGAGACCGCGTGCGCCGCCCATCTACGCTTCGGCTGCTCGACTAAGGAGGGTCTTGAACATCGCCTGCTCCGACCGTCGCTCGTTGTAGCGGAACGTGAACTCGTTCAAGTATCCCTGAAGCCACTTGTGGGACACCTTGCGGTAGGTCCCACGTATGGACGGCTTCAGGTGCCCAAAGAACCCCTCGATGGTGTTCGTGTGCGTCGTTCCGATGACGTACTCGCCAGAGCCGTGACGAACTCGACTATGGGCCGCGAAGTGCTGCCCCAGCTGGTTGTAGGCGGGCCACTCGTCGGTGTAGACGATGGAGGTCGGCTCGATCCACTCGACGGCCTGGTCGCGCAGGCCGGGGCCACGACGAGAGGGCAACACGGTCGCCTTGATGCGGCCTCCACGTTCGACCGCAGCAACGACCGTCGCTCTACTACGTTCCCGCAGTTTCATCGCCTGCGAGCGCCGTTCAGAGGACGTTCCCGGCGCGAGGTAGCCCTTCCGCGGCTTGCCGTCAACGGAAGTCTCATCCATCTCCACTTCACCGGAGAGCGGCCCGTGGTCGTCTGCCATGAGCTTGTTGCGGATCAGGTTGAACATCCGCCACGCGGTCTTGTAGGTCACGCCAAGCTCCCGCTCCAATTGCTTGGCCGACACTCCGCAGCGAGTGCTCGTCATCAAGTGGATCGCAAAGAACCACAGGTGCAGCGAGGTCGAGGACTTGTGGAAGATCGTCCCGGCGAGCGGGTGCAGGTGGTGGCCGCAGTAGTCGCAGTCCCACGCCGGCCTTTCCTTGACCTTGTGGAACGGGCGTTCTTTGGCGCACTTCGGGCAGTACGCGTATCTGCCGTCCTCCGAGTAGCGGTTACGCCAAAGCCACTCAAGGCAGGCAGCGTCGTCGGGGAACTCGCGCATGAACTCCATGAGCGAATACGAGGACTCCGAAGCGGTCGAACGGACGGGATTGTCTCGATTGACGGGAGGCATACCCCTAATCTACAGCACTTCGTACCCCCTGTCAAGGGATATATGTGACCAAGCGCACACAAACCCGCCATAATGGCCCCTAGGTTCGAACAATTGTTCGACCCGCCGAGTCGGCCATGAGGGCCGAGCGGGGGACCCAACGCCGCCGGATCGCCGCACAGGCACCGGCGTCAGGGGCGAATCGGCTGCTGATGCAGCTGTAACGCCCGGCCACGCAGCGGCCATCGGAGATGTCCCTGCGTAGTCGGTTGTGAGCCCGACAGCTAACCCCGCAGGCGGACAACTTGAAGGGAGCCACTCACGGATGCACGCCATTTCCCCAACAGAAGCGCTCGCGCGCGATCTGAAACCCGCCACCATCGTCGACCAGGCCGAGACGGCGGCGGGATCCCCCACCAGGCAGCACACGGCACTCCACGTCGCCCGCCGGCGGCTCAACGTGCTCGCGGGACATCGCGCCAGGATCACCGGACGCCTGCTCGAAAGCGGCCACTTGGGCGCGCCCGACCTGATGGTCGTGCTGCAGCGAAAGGCAGGCAGGCGGTGGCTGACCGTCGCACGGTCCCACACCCGGGGTGGGGGGCGCTTCGCCATCAACTACGTGGCCCACACGCCCCGCAGCGAGGTCGTCCGCGTCCGCTTCCCGGGTGACGCACTCGCCGAGTCCTCGACCCGCCGGGTGGGACGCCTGAACGTGTACCGCGCAGTTGACGCCTCCTGGTACGGAGGCGGGGGATCACTCGCCTGCGGCGGCGAGCTCACAAGCTCCACGCTCGGCGTGGCGAACCGCACACTGCCGTGCGGCACGATGGTGGCCCTTCGCTACGGCGGCCGCTCGGTGACCGTACCCGTGGTCGACCGTGGCCCATTCGTCGCCGGGCGCGAATTCGACCTCACCGAAGCCACCAAGCGGGAGCTCGGCTTCGAAGGCACAGGCGTGGTCTGGAGCACTCGCTGACGAGGCGGCGGGCCCAGGATCCCGCACGGGATCGCGCGGCCGGCCCCACCTGCGCCCGGAGTAAGATCGGCCCCTCACCGCCCGTCCAGATCGGAGGAGACGATGGTGACACCGCGGAGCGACCTCGAGGGCCTGCAGGTGGGCGATCGCGAGCTGTGGGAGGACGGCCCTCCCTATGAGCTGTTCAAGCAGATGCGTGGCGAGTGCCCGGTCCACTGGACCCCGAGGATCGAGGAATTCCCCGAGGAGGCCGGCTTCTGGTCGGTGACCACGGCGGATGACGTTCACACGGTCAGCCGCGACTGGCAGACCTACTCCTCGGAAAAGGGCGGAGTCGTGGCCGCGTCGGTCGTGTTCCCGATCGAGCTTGCGCGGGCGATGTTCATCGGGATGGATCCGCCCAAGCACGATCGGTTGAAGGCGCTCTTCCAGGCGGGGTTCACGCCCCGGCGGATCGCCGACCACGAGCAGCGCATCCGCGAGATCACGCTGGAGGTGCTCGGCCGGCTGGAGGGCCGCGAGCACGCCGACCTCGTCAGCGACGTCGCCCAGCCCGTCGTGGCCCGCGTGATCGGCAGCTTCATGGGCGTCGCCGAGGAGGAAGACGCCGTGTGGGCGAGACTCATGAACTCCACACTCGGCTCCAGCGACACCGACCTGAGCCCGGAGGGGGTGGACGGCGTGATCGAGAAAGATGTGCCCGAGATCTTCGAGCGTTGTCAGTCGTTGATCGCGCAGCGCCGCGAGCGTCCCACCGATGATCTGACGAGTGTGTTGGTGCACGCCGAGGTGGATGGCAGCAGGCTGGAGGAGCACGAGATCGTGATGGGGTTCTTCTTGTTGATGGCGGCGGGGAACGACTCCACGAAGGCGACCTACTGCAGCGGGATGCGGGCGCTGATGGAACACCCGGACCAGAGGCAGCTGCTGCTGGATGACCCATCTTTGATTCCCAGCGCGGTGGAGGAGTCGCTGCGGATGTTTCCGGCGTTCGCGCATTTCCGGCGCACGGCGATGTGCGATACCGAGCTTCACGGGCAGCAGATCAAGAAGGGCGACAAGGTCGTGATGTGGTACGTGTCCTCCAACCGAGATGCGACTCGGTTTGAGGATCCGGATCGCTTCGACGTGAGGCGCAACCCCGAGCATCAGGCGTTCGGTGCGGGGGGCCGCCATTTCTGTCTGGGCACCGCGCTGGCGCGCCTGGAGCTGAGGATCCTGTTCGAGGAGACCCTGCGGCGCTACCCGCGGATCGCGCTCGCGGGGGACCCCGTGTACGCGGAAAGCGTCTTCATCAACCAGCTCAAGACGCTCCCTGTCGCGCTCAACGGCTGAGCTCAGGACGGCGCGGATCCTGCTGCGCCAGTGGCGGGAGGACGACCTCGGCCCCTTCGCGGCGATGGGCGCCGACCCCGAGGTGATGGAGCACTTCCCCCACACGTACTCCGCGACACAGAGCGCGGAGGTGATGGAGGCCCTCGCGTGCGGGATCGAGGAGCGGGGCTACGGCTTCTGGGCCCTCGAGCTACCGGGTGAGGTGGCGTTCGGGGGCTTCGTCGGGATCGCTCCGGTGCCCTCCGAGATGCCGTTCGCCCCGGCAACCGAGCTCGGGTGGCGCCTGGCACGCCCGCTGTGGGGTCGGGGACTCGCCAGCGAGGCGGCCGGTGCGGCGATCGAGCACGCCTTCCAGCGTCTCGAGATGTCGGAGTTGGTTGCCTACACGGCCGTCGACAACGGCCGTTCCAGGCGGGTCATGGAGCGGTTGGGCATGCAACGGGACCCCGCCGATGACTTCCTCCATCCTCGCCTCTCGCCCGATCACCGGCTGGCTCCCCACGTCCTCTACCGCCTCACAGCCCCGGGCTGACGGGGCAATAAGCTCGAACCGTGTGCGGGCGCTACACCAACACCGCAGGACCGGAAGAGCTGAACGACCGCTTCCGTGTGCCGATTCCGAGCGGCGCCGGAACGCGTCGCTTCAACATCGCTCCCACCGAAGAGGTTCTCGCGATTGTCAACGGCCGCGAGGGGAAGGAGGCAAGGCTGCTGCGGTGGGGCCTGGTCCCGCCCTGGGCCAAGGACCTGAAGGGCTCCGGCAGGCTGATCAACGCGCGCATGGAGACCGTCACCACCACCCCTGCGTATCGGGCCCTGATCCCGAAGGGATCACGCCGCGCCCTGCAGCTGGCGGACGGCTACTTCGAGTGGCTCGCTCCCGAGCGCAAGAACTCCAGGGCCGAGCTCGGCCCCCGTCAGCCCTTCTTCTTCCAGGTCGACGGAGGCGTCCCGTTCGCCTTCGCATCCCTGTGGACGCCGGCAAAGGTCCAGGGGGAGTGGGTCGTGAGCGTCACGCTGCTCACGTGTGACGCGTCCCCGAACCGAACGGCGGCCGCGATCCACGACCGGATGCCGGTGATATTGCCCGACGAGGATGCCCAGCAGGCGTGGCTCGATCCGCGGCTGGGGGCCGAGGAAGCGCTCTCCGTGTGTGGCCCACTCCCCGCGGATCGCCTCTCTGCGCGGCCCGCGAATCCGGCCCTGAACAAGCCGGGCGACGTCCCCGAGGGACCGGAGCTGCTCCACGCACCCGCAGAGGTTGGCTAGCCCAAGGGCCGTAGCGGGCGTCTGATCACGCGCGACGCCTCGGTGTCCGGACCCGATCCAGAGCTCCGATATGGGGAGGGCCGCCTGGGATGGGGGGTCGAGCGGCCCTCCCGGGTTTGCTTTGGAGGGGGCCTTCCCATGAAGGCCAACTCGATGCTTGCACGGACTTCGGACGAGATGCTCCGTCGGCACTGCTGGTGCCTGTCGTGAACGTCTTTGACCAGCACTCAGGACGGCGTTATCTTCCGGGTGCGGCTATCGGCAGCACGCGACCACTGCCGTCGCTGTCGAGGCTCCAACAAGGCGAGGAGGGTTCCGATGAGGGGTACCAGGGTTCTTTCGGTGAGTTGCCTGACGCTGCTCGTCCTCGGCGCCTCCGCCGTCAACGCCGCGGCCTCGAAGCTGCTCCTGACCTCCGCCGGGAAAGTCGTGGCCCCCGGTAGCGGCGACGTCGGGACGCTCAGATTCGGGCCGTGCGGCTCGTTCAAATCGACCGGCACGCTCGCCAACAACGGCGCGATGGCCGACAAGTCCGCGTTCACGGCGTTCGAAAGCAACGCCGGGGGCTGTGGCGAAGGCGGTCCCTCGGTCGGCGGCCAGCTCGAAGGGATCGTGGTCACCTCCAACGGACTGATGACGCTCACGGGCAAGTTCACGTACATCACCGAGCTCCCCAAGAAATGCGAATACTCGCTGACCAAGCTCAAGGGCAAGTTCCCGGTCCCGGGCACCACGTCCGCCCAGGTCTCGGGCACGGCCAAACGCGTGATGACGGGCAGCGAACACGGCTGCAAAGGTGCGATCCACCTCACCGGCGAGGAAGCCTCCCTCGAGGACCTCGAATCGGGCACACCCTTCGAAGCATCGGTCTGAGCTGCGAATAGGACGCACCGGCGCTTCACGGCTAGGCCCGGCGGGCTACGGTGCTTCGAGCTGCTTCAGCACCTTGTTGCGGCGGCTGTCGTCATAGAACCACTTGAGGGACACTTCGTATTTGGTGTGCGGCACCAGCCCGCCGAACGTCACGGTCCTCGTGCTTTCATTCAGTTCTTTCGTCGGCTGGCACGCCGAGTGTTCCACGCAGACGCGAACTTTGTACGCGACGCCCGTGCCCGGCGCGTTGGGCCACTTGTAGCGCCACGTCACAGTTAGCGTGTCAGAGGATTCTTTCGTCCATTCTGTGGCGATCGCGGGCGCGTGTGCAGCAACTCCTTCGTCGAGCAATATCGCCGTGCGCTGTTCGCTCCCGATCACCGTTTTCACGTTCGTGACCGGTTCCGGGTGTTTCGGGCTGCTTTCCGTGCCGAGCACCGCCTTCGGCCCCGACACGACTTCTTCGAGCTGTTCTTTTTTGGCGGCTTCTGCGGTCGTGGCGGTGTACAGCCACTGGCTCACCCCCAACCGCCCGTACTGGTTGTTGCCCCATCCGTAGGCATCGCCCGCCGTGGTCACGATGAAGCTGTCCGCCTTGCCCGCGCCCAACGAGCTGATCGGCCCGAAGCCCGAAAGGGGAAGTTCGACGGGGGAGGTGAAGCATTTCGATTTGTTGCCGCATTCGTGCAGTCCGGCACGGGGTTGCCATTTGCCGCCGATGAATTCTTCTCCCAGCAGGTCGTTGAACACACCTTCAGCACCGGACGCGTTGTTTCCCCACCCGTACACCTTCCCGCCGATGAGAACCAGGACGTGGTGATTTCCGGGCACGATCTGCTGCAGTTCCCCGGCGGGCAGGCCGACGGGCAGGGGAAACGGGTTGTACTTGGAGATCGCCGCTCCTGCGCCCAGGTCACCCGTCTGGTTCGTTCCCCAGGCGACCAGCTGGTGTTCGCTGCCTTTGTAGGCGAACGCGGCTGCTTCCGCGGCGGCGATCGCCGTGACGCCTTTCAACGGCGCACTCGTATGGCAGGGGGCGGTGCAGATCAGCACCGGCCTCGTCGTACACGGGACCGTGACGTCGCTCGAGTTTTCGGACTTGCACAGGCACGGGAACTGTGCCGCGGTGGCTGTTTCGGCGCATTCTTTGCCCTGCTTGACGTTGGGCCCGGTCGTTCCGTACACGTTTTCGCCCCAGGCCTCTACTTCGCCCGTGTTGAGAAGGGCATAGTCCGTCGTGCCCCGCGCCACGATCTGCTTGACCCCCGAGAGGCCGAGCACTTCTTCGGGTGCGTTGGTTTGCGGGACGATTACTTTGCGGGGCTTTACGTGCTCCTGCTGTTTCGCTTCGGGAGTGGGGTAGCCGTTGCCCGACTCACCGACCTGGGTGATGCCCCACGTGAAGACCTTTCCTTCCTTGAGTGCGATCGCGTGCGTCCCCGCCGCGTCCACCGCGACTTCGCTCGCGCCGGCGAGGCCTTTGACCGTCACGAGTTCCCCTGGGGGTTTCGTCGCGGTGCGCGAGCCGATGCCGAGCTGGCCGTAGTTGTTTTCGCCCCAGCTCACGACGTGCCGCGTGCCTTCTTCTTCCACGACTGCCAGGCCGAAGTTGAAACCGATAGCCATCTGGACGACGTGTTTGAGCTTCGGCATCGTCGCCGCGAGGTTCTCGATGTTTCCCTGGAAGCCCAGGCCGAGCTCGGCCGCGCCGTCGTGACCCACTGCAAGCACTTCGCTGCCCGTCGCCGCGGACGCGAGACCGGAGGGGGCCGCGAACGTCCCCAGAGTGAAGAGCAGTGCCCCCGCCAACACCACGCGGTGAGTCGAGAGCCTCGCCGACAGCAACCACCGGGTGCGAGCGCCGGGCACCCATCCCGCCATTCCCAATCTCATTGTGATGCCCCCTCACTCCAAACGAAGGATCCTGGCGCGCACGATGTCAGGCGGCGGAGGAGATCAGGAACGCGTTCGCCGGGAACGGTTCTTCTTCCGCGGACACCCCAACTTCGGCGAGCTTCACTTCAGGCCCTTCTTCGCCCGCGTGGGGAGACGGAATCGGGCACTGTTGTTCTTCGGTGGGGTGGCTCTTTTTCCGATTCAGCTTGATTTTGACTTCAACGCCCTGTGTTGCCTCGGTTTCCGGGAATTCCAGTTCGAGCTTCAGTTTCGTCGTCAGTTCGTACACACAGCCTTCGGCGTCGAGCACGATCTTCATGTGCGACAGCGTGAGAAGGCCCCTGCTGAACACCATCTTGATGCGGCCCGGCGACCCGATGAGGCTGCCGCCCGTGCATTCGGTGTCGACGAATTCTTCGGTACCCTGGAAGGCCACTTTGGGTCCTTCGGTGTTGAGGAAGCTGCCGGGTGCCTCGATGTGGCAGTCCGATTCGGCATAGGTGCCGAAAGTGCCGTGGATGTTGAGCTGCAGCCACGCCGGCGTCGCCGCTGTGACCGCGGCATGCGACTGCGTTTCGATGCGGAGCTTTTGCTTGGCGCCCGCCGCCTCCGACGCGGTCGACGAGCTGAGCAGCAGGGCCGCCCCGATGGCGACGGCAACGATCCTCGGACGCTTTGCGAGATCTCTTCTCACACCCAATAAGACGCGCGGGAGAGCCGAAGGTTGGGTCCGACGGCTGACGCGCGGCCCGATATGGCGTTTGCAAGCAACTGGCCGAAGCCGTGCCTCCCGACCCGCTCTCAAAGGGGACGGGCGGGCAGCACCAGCAGTGAGGGGTGCGTGGCGTCGTGGAAGATCTCGATATCCACGGGCTGCAGCGCTGTTGTGGTGGCGGGGTCCTCGCCGGTGCCCGGGTTGCGCGCGTAGCGGGGGTGGGCGCCGGAGGAGATCTGCAGCCGGATGCGATGGCCGGTGGCGAAGCGGTGGCCGATCGGCCACAGTTCGAACGAGACGAGCCAGATGCCGTCGGCGGCCTGCTCGAATCGCGCCGGGTCCACGCGCGTGAGCGCGTCGCAGACGTTCCAGGACGCACCCTGCGTGTCAACGTCGCAGACGCGTGCGAAGACGTCGAAGTGCGGCGAGCTCGCGCCCACGTATATCTCCACGCGAACCGGTCCGATCGCCTCGTAGGACTGTGGGAGCGGCTCGGCGGTGTAGGTGAGCACGTCTGGACGGGCTTCGAGCCTGCGGTTGTCCACCACCGGCTCACGTGCGAGCAGGACCGGACCGCCGAGCGAGGGGGTGGGGTCAGATGGGTCGTAGTGGTAGCGGTCTGGCACGGCGTTCTCGTGGTCGGGAGCGCGGTCCTGCAGGCGGCCTTCGTCGGCGAGCCACAGGCTCCGTTCGCCGGTGCCCGGTGGAGGCCACGAGTCGAACTCGCGCCAGCCGGTTCCGCTTTCGTCGCGCTCGCCCGTGAGCCGCAATCGAACCGGCGCGGGATGGAGAAGCCGCGGGTCCCCCAGCAGGTGGGCTCGCAGCCAGGCGATCCCCTCTCGCATGCCGGTCCGGAACAGCCCGGGCGAAATGTGAGTCCAGGGGCCGATGATCAGCTGGGGACTGCTCCCGGCGCGTTGGAGCACGCTGTAGTCCTCGAGCATCCAGGGCAGGAAGATGTCGTGCCAGCCGCCGATCAGCTGGATTGGCACGGTGACCCTCTCTACCCCCGCGGTGTAGTCGCGCACCGACCAGTAGTCGCTCTCGCGGTCGGGGTTCGTGAGAGCCTCGCGATACCACGTGATCCGCGAGCCGGTGACCCGCTCGTCGAGGTCCGCGAGCGGGAGCTGTGAATAGAGCGCCGGGAGCCGGCGCAGCGCGTGCGCCATCGCCAACGGCGCGAACCGGCTCTCCTGCGCTGCGACCATCGCAAGCCACGATGCGGTCGACTCGAGCGAGAGGCTGCCGCTGCCGTAGCTCTGCGGGTAGATCTGCGAGGCGCTTACCTGGATCGTCATCGCTGCGAGATCCTCGCCGGCCTCCGACGCGACCGCCCACTGGACGACGCCCAGGTAGCTTGGGCCGATCAGCCCGATGCGGTCGGCGTGCCACGGCTGCTTGCGCAGCCAGCGAAGCGTAGCCAGCCCGTCGGCACGCTCGTCGAAGGGAGTGAACTCGCCGCCGGATCCGAACGTGCCCCGCGTGGACTGGATCACGACCTGCAGGCCGCGCTCGGCGAGCAGGCGCCCGAAGAGCAGACCTACCCACTGCTTGCGACCGTACGGAGAGCGAACGAGAACGGTGGGCTGAGGGCGCTCCTGGGCCATCCTCGCAACCCAACGGTCCGCGAGCAGGATGGCACCGTCGTCCATCGGCACGGACAGGTCCGGGTCCCAGAAGATGTCGCGGGTCTGCGCCCGTGGGAGGCGCAGACGCCGGCCGAGGACCTCGCTGGCGAGGCTCATTCGCCAGATCGTAGGCGGATGCTCGCCGAGTGGCTTCTCCTGCCACGGTCTCGCGGCGGGTGTGAGGCGTACACCGGCAGACGCGAAGCGTCAAATGAGCTCGCCTCTCTCCAGCGCCATCTCGAGGCGGCCTGCCACGGAAGACCTTGGTTCGGCTCGATCCTCAGCCGACGCATCGCATACTTGGTGTCCGTGCCCTCGGCCGGCATCTCGCATTACGCTGAGGTGATGTGGATCGTCCTTCGAGAGATCGCCGAAGCCGGCCTCCCTGGGCCGCCGCTCCGCCGCTGGGAGTTCATCGGCACGAGCGAGGCTTCGGAGTGCGTCGCCGCGTGCCGAGAGGTGGGTCGTCTGCCCGGCCGGTATGCCGCGGTCGAGGCTCAGACCGTGGTCCTGGAGCCGGCGTCGACATAACCGGAGTGTTCCGGCATTGACCGTGCGGCCGGCCCCGAAGCTTCCACCGCCGCCCACGGCGGCGCAGCTCGACCGACTCGTCTCCATCGTCGCGCCGCTCGCGCGCCTGACGCAGCCCAAGGTGTACGGCATCGAGCGCATTCCCGACCGTGGAGTGCTGTTGGTGGCCAACCACACGATCTACGGCCTGATCGATGTTCCCTTCTTGATGGCGGAGCTCTGGAGCAAAGGAGAGATAGCGGTGCGTGGTCTGGGTGATAACGCTCACTACGCGGTACCGGTATGGCGCAACCTGTTGGAGCTCGGTGGGATGGTGCGAGGCACGCGGGAGAACGTGCGTGTGCTGATGCGGGAGGACCAGAAGATCCTGGTGTTTCCCGGCGGCGCCGGCGAGGTCTTCAAGCAAAGGGGGGAGCGTTACCAGCTCAAGTGGAAGGAGCGGCTTGGATTCGCCCGGCTTGCAGTCGAGTTCGGATATCCCATCGTCCCTGTCGCGATGGTCGGCGTGGAAGAGATGTTCGACATCGTGATCGATGACGCCACCCCAATCGTCGGCGAGGTCTCAAGCCTCATGCATCGATTGGTCGGCCTGCCACTCCCGCCCCTCGGGGTGGGACTCGGCCCGCTACTGCCCCGTCCCGAGCGCCTCTACTTCTGGTTTGGGGAGCCGATCGACACTTCAACCTTCGCCGGTCGGGCTGACGATGACGCCGGGCGCGCTGTGCGCGATGAGACGCGTACGGCAATCGAACGCGGAATCGACTGCCTGCGAGCCGAGCGACGGCGTGATCCGCGCCATGGTCTTGCCGCCCGCATTCGAGCAGGTGCGGACGAACCCTCGCTCGCGACCCGTGACCCCGACGCGTGGTTCGTCGTACGAGGTCTCGGCGCCTGGAACGAGAGCGGCCCTGCCGGGGCCGCCGCTTGGCTCAGCCGTTGGGTGCTACTCGAGGATCCGCCAGGTTGGCCGGATTGGCGTCGCTCAAATGGCCGCGACGCGGCGATTCGCCGGCTCGAGGAGGTCACCACCCAACTGGGAGGCCGTTGGGTGCACGTGGCCGACGCCGAGAGTTTTGGGGAAGAGGTGCTCGTCTCGCTCGATCTGCGTTCGGGCCGTGGGCCGGAGGGTCACCTGGTCGGCACCTTCCACATGGTCATGGAGGTGCAGCAGGGGGAGATCACGCGGATACGCGGCTTCCTCGATCGCGATCAGGCACTCGCCGCGCTGGCACAAGTGGGAGCGGCGAACAAGCGT
>DATJXC010000038.1:0-25304 GCA_035500495.1 Gemmatimonadales bacterium | reverse complement strand
GCCGGCCGGGAAGATCTGCGTCCGGAATGAACCTCATCCCCGTGTACTTCTGATCGGGCCCGGTGACGTCGAGGAAGAACTTTCCCTGGTAGTCGATCCCGAGCCGAATCTCCCCCTCCTGCTCCTCCCGCTTGTCCGGGTTCATGGCGCGGGGGACGCTCGCCTGAAATCCGGCCACGATGGCGGGCGTAACGATCATGAAGATGATCAACAGCACCAGCATCACGTCGATCATCGGCGTGACGTTGATGTCCGCCTTGACCGGAACGCGACTACTTGCTGATTGGGCCACTGGACTGCGTCGCCTTCTGGGTCTGGAATTCCTTGGTGAAGATCGACCGGCCGAACTCCGACCCGACGCTCTTGATCAGGTAATCGATCAGCTCCTTGGAGCTGTACGTCATCTCGACGGAGATGAAGTCGAGCTTGGTGGTGAAGTAGTTGTACAGCCACACCGCCGGAATCGCCACGAGCAAGCCGATACCGGTAGTCACCAGAGCCTCGGAGATGCCGCCCGTGATCGAGGCGAGGGAGCCGCCGCCGCCGGAGGACGCCATGCCTTGGAACGCGTTGATGATGCCGAACACCGTGCCGAGCAGGCCGACGAACGGTGCCGTCGCGCCCGTCGTCGCGAGGATCGACAGCCCCCGCTTCTGCTCCGCCGTGACGAGCAGCATCATCCGCTCCACCGCCCGCTCGGCCGAGTTGATGTCGGCCGCGGTGATGGTGGCGCGGTCACGCAGCAGCGGCTTGATCTCGTCGAGCGCCTCACCGAGCACGCGGGCCACATGACTCTTCTTGCTCTTCTCGGCCAAGGTGATCGCCGCGTCGAGCTGCTCTTCCTGCAAGGCGCGAGAGAACTCCGGCATGAATTTCACCGTGGCACGCTGGGCCCGGCGGATCGCCCACCATTTGGCGACCGTGATCGTCCACGACAACAACGACATGATCACCATCACGATCACAATGGCCCGGGCGAACCAGCCCATCGCGGACCATAGTGAGGCGAAATCCATGTTCATATCGGCGCAATCTCCTTGGTCAGTAACGACCCGACACGGTGGTAACGGCTAACGGTTGTGCTGAATCGTGAAGTTGATCGGCTGCTGGATCAGCACCCGGACCGCGCGCCCGTATACGCGGGCGGGGCGGTACAGCGACTTGAGCACCAGGTTCTTGGCGGGCTGATCGAACCCGGGGTTTGGGCTCTCCATGATGCGGATCGAATTCGGCTCGATCCGTCCGGTGGTGTCGACGATGGCCTGCACGATCACGTTTCCCTCGATCCCCGCCTGCTTCAGGAGCTCCGGGTACACGAGCGGAGGATGGGACAGCATTTCCGGCTTTTCCTGGACGACGTCGACGGTCAGCACCTCGCCCCCCGTCGGCACGATTCCGGTCGCCGAGCCGCCCTCGACCCCGACCCCGGAAAAGTCTTTGGGGTCGAACTTCTCGTTCAGGTTCACCGGCGGAATGTTGGTCGGGATATCCGTGGGCGCCACCACCGTCTGGAATCCCTTGAGCTGAATGTCCAGCTGCGGGGGTGGGGGCTGTTCGGGCTGCTTCTGCTGCTCTTGCTGGATGTACACCATCGCCGTGTCGACTTTGACCTTGTCGTCTCCCTGACCGGCCTGCAACGTGGCGTACACCAGCGCGGCGATCAGCACGGTGTGCACCACCAAGGACAGCATGCCGGTGCCGAACAGCTGTCCTTTCTGCGTCTTGTGCTTGGACTCGATCAGCGTGTCGAACACGGCACACCTCGCGGAGATTGGCTACGGAGATACTACCGGAACGCGGTTGCCCGCTAGTGGGGGAAAGATTACAAGAGGATGACAGCCATGTGAGGCCCGGCGTTCAGGGCCTAGCTCGCCGCAGGGTGAGGCGAGGGAGCCGCGCCGGGAGCGGTCGCCGGAAGCGTCACCGTGAACGTCGTTCCGCGCCCAGGCCGGCTTTGCACCTCGATCGATCCTCCATGCGCCTCGGCGATCCACTTGCAGATGGCGAGCCCCAAGCCCACGCCGGGACGCTCCCCCGTCCGGGTGCGCGCCGAATCGGCGCGCCAGAACCGGTCGAAGATGTGCGGCAGATCACCGGGCGCGATCCCGATGCCGGTGTCCGACACGCCGAGCTTCACCCGCCCGTTCTCTCGCTCCATCCACAGCCGCACCCGCCCGCCGGGCGGCGTGTACTTCACGGCGTTGGTGAGCAGGTTGAGCAGCAGCTGGCGGATCCGCGTCCCATCGACCGCGATCACCACCGGCTCGGCGGGCGTCTCCGCCTTCATCGAGACCCCGGCCTGCTCGGCCAGCAGCTCCCCCGTCTCCTTCGCGTCATCCACGAGCGCCTTCAGGTCGACCGGCTCGCGATGCAGCGGCACCTCGCCTTCGTCCGCGCGCGCCAGCGTGAGCAGCGCGTCGACCAGCTCGGTCATGCGGGAGATCTCCGACAGTGACTCCTCGAGCGGCGGGAGCGCTTCGAGTGGCAGCCCCGCGGTGGTGATCGCCCGTTCCACACCGGCGCGTAACACCGTCAGTGGCGTCTTGAGCTCGTGGCTCGCTTCCGCGGTGAAGCGGCGCAACGCGGCGAAGCTGCGCTCCAGCCGCGACATCATCTGATTCAACGTCTCGGCGAGTCGCGCCATCTCATCGCGCCCGAACGGCACCGGCAGGCGCCGGTGCAGGCTCTGGCCGTCGGTGATTTCCCGGGCTTCGTCGATGATCCGGTTGACGGGCGCCACGGCCCGGGTGGCGATCCAGGAGCCCACCACCCACGCCAGGAGGATACCGAGTGGCAGCACGACGACGAAGGTCTGTAACAGCCGGTCGAGGCTCACCTCCACGCTTTCGCTCGGCGCGCCGGCCAAGACCGCGCCGATGTCGGGGCCGGCATCGGTGATCCGGCGCACGATGTAGCGGAGGCGCGGCCCGCTCGGCTGAATGGCGACGGTCCCCTCCCGCCGCTCGCCGCCCGCCGCGGTGACGATGGTCAACAGCTGATTGACTTCGGCGAAGGTGTGCTCGCGGGCGTCGGCCGACAGGAAGAGCACGGAGTCCCGCGCACTCGTGATGATCAGGTAGTCGGGGACCGCGGCGAGCGACGCACTGAGCTCGTTGGCGAGCGAGAGCCCGCCCCCGCCGCGCTGGCCCTCCCCCTGCACCACCAGTCCGCCCGCGTGGTACACCCCGGAGAGGATGCCCGCCGTCAGGTCCGCTTCCGATTCAATGCGGCGGTCGAGCTCGATGTAGGTCGAGCGGCGCACCGAGATGTAGAGAATGACGGCGAACAGACCCAGGGTGAGCGCCAACGCCGTCGCATACAAGGCGGTGAGCCGGCCCCGCAGCGTGTCCATCTCAGGCCTTGACCACGTACCCGACGCCGCGCACGGTGTGAATCAGCTTGGGCTCGCGAACGTGGTCGATCTTCTTGCGCAGCCGGGTGATGACGACGTCCACGATGTTGGTGCCCGGATCGAAGTGGTAGTCCCAGGCGTACTCGGTGATCAGGGTCCGGGACATCACGCGCCCGTGGTGGCGCATCAGGTACTCGAGGACCGCGTATTCCTTGGGCGTCAGCTCGATCGGTTTGCCGGCGCGACGGACCTCGCGGCTTCCCGTATCCAGCGTCAGATCGGCGACCTTCAGCACCGGCGTGGCGATCGTCTGGGGGCGCCGGGACAGCGCCTCCACGCGGGCGAGCAGCTCTTCCATCGCGAAGGGCTTGGTGACGTAGTCATCCGCGCCCATGCGCAGCGCCTGGACCTTGAAGTCCACGGCGTCCTGCGCGGTGAGCACCAGCACCGGCACCGTATTGCCCCGGTCGCGAATCGTGCGCAGCACTTCCCGGCCGTCCATCTTGGGCAGCCGCAGGTCGAGCACCACGACGTCGTAGTGCCCATCCGTGGCCACGGCGAGGCCTTCGGCCCCATCGGGGACCAGGTCCACATGGTGACCGGCCTCGGTGAGTCCCCGCTTGACGTACTCGCCGACGGTGCGGTCGTCCTCGATCACCAGCAGCTTCATGCGATGGGCAGGTAGACCTTGAACGTGGAGCCGACCCCCACCTGCGATTCGACCTCGATGCGCCCGCGATGGTCGGCGATGATGCCGTAGCAGATGGACAGTCCCAGCCCCGTGCCCCGCCCCTGGGGTTTGGTGGTGAAGAACGGCTCGAAGATCTTCGGCAGCTCCTCCAGGCGGATCCCGGTCCCCGTATCGATGAACTCGATCAGCAGCTCGTCATCGCGATCGGGATTGTACCCCGTGCGCACCGTGAGGACGCCCCGGGAGTTCATCGCGTCCATGGCGTTCAGCATCAGGGCCATGAAGGCCTGGATCAACCGTTCGGGATCCGCGTGCAGCGGGGGGAGACCCGCGGCGAACCCGCGCGCGACCGTCAGCCGCTTGAACCGCTCGTGGTGCTTGAGCAGGAACAGGGTCTGCTCGATCACCTGGTGGACGTCGACGCGGACCTTCTCCCCCGTCTTGGGGCGCGAGAAGTCGAGCAGTCCGTCCACGATGCGGCGGCACCGCTGCACTTCGGCGTCGATGATCCGCAGATACTCGTCGAACCCGGCCCGCATCGGATCGGCCAGGTCAGCGGTCCGGTGCGACAGCGCTTCGGCGCAGGCGAGGATCGTGGCGAGCGGGTTGTTGATTTCGTGCATCACGCCGGCGGCCAGCTGACCCACCGCCGCGAGCTTCTCCGTCTGGGCCAGGCGGTGTTGCGCCTGCCGCCAGTCGGTCACATCCTCGCCGATCGTAATCACGTGCGAGATGTTCACGTCGTCCACCCGCATCGGGATCTTGGTGATGCGGTAGAAGCGTGGCTCGCCCGTCGCCTGCGATTCCATCTCGACCTGCTGGATCTCTCCGGTGTCGAACACCCGGTCGTATTCCCGCTTCAGCAGCTCGCGCGGCTGGCGGTCCAGCACCTCGAAGACCTCCTGCCCCATCGCATCTTCCCGCGAGACGCCCTGCGTGCCGCTCTCGCGCTTGCGATTCCAGGCCCGGATCACATACGAGCGATCGATCACGTAGAGGCCGACGGGGAGCGAGTCGATGATGCGGGCGGCGAAGTTCCGCTGCGCCTCCGCCTCCCGGGTGGCGAGCGCCACCTCCGAGGCCAGATCCTGGGACAGCTCGGTGGACGCGATGACGGGCGCGAGAATACGCGCGACCACCGCGGCGACATCGACGGCGGGGCGCTCGGAGTGCCGCGGCGGAACGAGGATCTCGAGCGCACCGAGCCCTTCGTCCTCGTTCACGAGCGGAATCCGCACCTGGATGCCTTCGGCGGTCTCCCGGCGCTCGGGACCGTGCCGGAACCAGTCGGCCACGGCGACGAACGGCGGTCCCACGGTAGCCCCCGGATGTGCGACGGGGAGGAACGCGCTGCCGTCGGCCGTCCGCAACCACAGCCGGCAGCGCGAGAGCTCCAGATCCCGGACGAGAACGTCCGTGACCCGAACCAAGGCGTCATCTGCCGGGAGACCGGCGGAGAGGATCTCCGCCACGTTCGCGAGGGCCCGTAGCGCGGGCGATTCGGCGTCGAGGAGTGAGGCGGTCATCCGTCGCTAACCTAGGGAACCCGCTCCCCACGCGCCAGCGGCGTGGACAAAACCCGCACCGGGCAGGACATTGGCGCCATGGACCGACGCACGTTCCTGGCACTCTCCAGCGCGGCCGCCGCCCTGCCCCGGGCGCGGCTCACGGACCGGACGGAACCCGTTCCGCGAGCTCCGCGGCGCAACCCGGGCCAACTCCGTTTCGAGCTCGATGACCAACACCGCTGGTCGCTGGTGTGGCAGAGCGACGTCGCGACCACGCTCATCGACCACACGCCCCTCGCGGTCATCCTGAATGACCGGGCGGTGCCGCTGGGCGAGCTGGAGCAGGTCGAGGCGGAGCAGCGGGAAACCCCGCTGGGGCCGGCCACCGCTGTTCGCGGTCGCGCCGCCGGCGCGGTCGTGGACGTGGAATTCGCCGTGGCCCCTGCCTCCGCGACCGGCCCCCGGGCGAGCATCACGGTGACCGTTTCTCCCGAGGCGGCGCTCCCCATCATGGGTGGCGTCCGCTACGCGGATTGCGCGCCGGGGGAGATTCTGCCAGACCCAGCGGCCCTCACCATCGTGTCCAACGGGTACCACTCCTGGAGCAACTGCGTGGTCCAGGCGATCGATGCCGATGCTCCGGAGATCGTCAGTCATGCCACCGGCGCGGTGACACGCAATGGCCGCAGCCTGGCCCTGAGCTTCGGCGCCGATGAACCCGGCAACGGCACGTTGCGCTACGCCGGCGGCCGAATCCAGATGAAGAGCGAGCTCGCGCCGGTCCGCCCGCTGGCCCCAGGCGGGGACGTCCTGGCTCTGCGGCTTGGGTTCGACCCTGCCGGGGAGCCGGTCGAGACGCTGCGGCGCCTGCTCTCCCCGCCGCCCTCCGATCAACCCTCCGCGCTGTCGACCGCGGCGGCGCCATCCGGATGGTGCTCCTGGTACGAGCTCTACGACAAGGTGACGGAAGCCGACGTCCTCGCGAACCTCGAGCTGTGCGCGACGCAATTCGGCTCGAAGCTGCTCCGCTACATCCAGATCGATGACGGCTACCAGAAAGCGGCCGGCGACTGGGATACCAACGACAAGTTCCCTCACGGACACCGCTGGCTCACCGATCAGATCCACGCGCGGGGATTCCTGGCCGGACTGTGGATCGCGCCGTTCGCGGTGACGGACGCGTCCGGCATTCCCGCGGCGCACCCTGAGTGGCTGATCCGCAAGAACGGAGCTCCGCAGGTGAAGGGGACCAATCCGAGTTGGGGCGGGAGCGGCAGCGTCTACGGCCTGGATCCGGCCCACCCGGAGGTGCAGCAGTGGCTGACCGCCCTCGCTCGACGCGTCGTGCGCGACTGGGGGTACGATTACCTGAAGATCGACTTCCTCTTGTACGCGACCGATGGGGATGCTCATGCGGGTGGGTTGACCCATGCGGAAGCGTACCGTAAGGGACTGACGGCGATTCGGCGGGGACTCGGGGACGAGGCCTTCCTGCTCGGCTGTGGGGCGCCTCTGCAGCATGCGGTGGGGTTGGTCGACGGGATGCGGATCGGCGAGGACGTCGCTGCCTCCTGGGAGGGCATTCAAGCGCCCGCCCGCGCTGCGGCACTCCGCAGCTACTACCACCGGACCACCTGGTTCAACGACCCCGACTGCCTGGTCGTGCGGCCACCCTTGTCGGTGACCGAGGCCAGGACCTGGGCGTCGATCGTCGCCACATCCGGTGGCATGACGCTGCTGTCCGACAACCTCCCCAAGCTGCCGGCCGATCGGATCGCCATCCTGCAACGCGCGCTCCCCGCCGCCCCGGTCACCGGGCGGGCAATCGACGCGTCCGCGCCGGAGAGCGAGGTCGCACCGGCGCTCGTGGCCGCCGACACCGTCGTCCGTCTCTCCGCGGCGTGGAAGTTCCGCACCGGCGACGACGCCTCCTACGCCACCCGCGAATATGACGAGGACGCGTGGGAGACGATCCCCGTGCCGGCCAACTGGGAACGGGCCGGGCATCCTGGCTACGATGGAATCGCCTGGTACCGGACCCGGTTCACGCTGCCGTCCCAGACAACGCCGCCGGCCGCGCGGCTCGAGCTGGGCCGCCTCGACGACGCCGACGAAATCTACTTGAACGGCGTGCTCATCGGCCGCACCGGAACGTTCCCGCCGTCCTATCAAAGCGCCTGGCAGGCCTACCGGGAGTACCCGGTCCCGCCCGCGGCGCTGAACTGGGGTGGTGAGAACGTGCTCGCCATCCGCGTGTACGACGGCGGTGGAGACGGCGGCTTCTGGAGCGTGCGACGGGATCGTCCTCCGGCACGATGGGTGGTGGAAGGGGCCCCGCAGTGGTGGACCGTTACACTCGTGAACTGGGACGAGACGGCGCGCGATCTCTCCACGGCGCTTTCTGCCCTGGGGATCGGTGGTACCCGATTCACCGCCTACGACACGTGGGCCGATCGTCCACTCGCCGATCTCACCGACACGCTGCCGGCTCGGCTGGAGCCGCACCAGAGCGTGACGGTCGCGATCCGACCCGCCCTCCCACGGCCTCAGGTCGTCGGGACCACCCGACATGTCGTTCAGGGTGCGGTGGACGTAGCGGGCGAGACGTGGACTGCCGGCACGCGCACGCTCGCGGCACGGGGAACGCACCTGGACGGACGGGCCTACGCCGTGACGATCGCGGTTCCGAAAGGATGGCGGGCCGGCGCCTGCAAGTCCGACCCCCCATGCACGCTCCGGCTGCTCGGCACCGATCACGTGGTGCTCGAGTGGGGCGCGGCGCCCGACCTTCAGGAGGTGGCCTGGAGCGTCAGCTTCCGATCGGCCTCTCGCTCAGCGGCTCCGGCTCGCGTCCCCTAGTCCACCCATCGCCAGGCGGTCCCGGCTCGCCGCAAAGCGCGGCAGCCCGCGCCACAACAAGGCGATGGCGCCGATGTAGGCGACGGCCGCCACCCCGAACAGGGACAGGTTGACCGCACGATCGTCATGAAACACGTGGTCGGTGACGAGCGCCACCGCCGTGGGCCCCACCCCTAATCCGATCAGGTTGATCATGAAGAGGTAGAGAGCGATCAGCTGTCCCCGCATCGCGGGCGGCACCAACTGTTGAATGGCGGCGGGGCCGACGCCGAAAGGAACCGCCGCGACGATCCCCAGCGGGACAAAAGCGACGGCGGCGAGGCGCCCGGTCGGCATCACGAGGTACAGCGTCCCGCAAGGCAGCAGCAGCAGCGCCGCCACGGCGGCGACCCGGAGGTAGGCATCGCGCCCGCCGCGTCGCTCCATCCGATCGGCGAGCCATCCCCCACCCACGATGCCGATCGCGCCGCCACCGCCGGCCACCAGACCCTGGAACACGCCGGCCCGCGCGACCGACCACCCGTGATCCCGCATGAAGACACTCGGCATCCACGCCGCGGCTCCGTAATTCGCGAGCGAGATGAGCGAGATTCCGAGGATCAGGCAGACGAAGGTGCCGAGATGCGCGCGGACATGATCGACGACGGCGCGCAGAGGGATAGGTTCACCAGCCCCGCGCCGCTCCGGCTCCCGCACCGTCGCCATCAGAGCCGCGATCAGGAGACCGGGGACGCCGATCAGGAGAAACACGAGCTGCCACGGGCGCACGGCGCCGAGGATCGGCACCACGGCAACGCCGCCGGCGACGCTGTACTGCACGATGACGCCGCCCAGCACCGAGGCGAGGCCCACGCCGACATAGATGCCCATCGAATAGACGCTGAAAGCGGTGGCGCGCTGCTCGGCCGGGAAGTAGTCGGCGAGCAGCGAGTAGGCGGCCGGTGAGAGCGCCGCCTCGCCGACCCCGACGCCCATCCGCAGCACCAGCAGCTGCCAATAACGTTGGGCCAGGCCACACGCCGCGGTGAACGCGCTCCACAGGGTCGTCCCGCCGATGATGAGATTACGCCGGTTGCCGGTATCGGCGAGCCGCCCCAGCAGCAGGCCGAAGCAAGTGTAGAACACGGCGAAGGAGAATCCCTGCAGCAGGCTCACCTGCGTGTCGCTGATGCCGAGGTCGGCGCGCATCGGACCGACGAGGAGGGACAGGACCTGGCGATCGAGCAGCGCGAACACGTACGCGAGACACAACACTCCCACCACATACCAGGCGTACCGGGGCGCCGGAAAGCCCTCTCCCCGCTCCCCTCTTCCCTCTCCCCTCACTTGAGCCCCGTCAGCTGAATCCCGCGAATGAAGTACCGCTGGGCGACGAAGAACAGGATGACCAGCGGCACGACGGCGGTCACGGCGGCCGCCATCTGGTATGGCCAATTGGTGTAGTAGAGCCCGTGGAAGGACGCGATGCCGACCTCCACCACCTGCATGTGAACCGAGCGCGTCACGATCAACGGCCACAAGAAGCTCTTCCACTGATCCACGAACGCGAAGACGGCCAGGGTCGCCAGCGCCGGCCGGGACAACGGAAGGGCCACCCGCCAGAAGATCTGCCACTCGCTGGCCCCGTCCAAGCGGGCGGCGTCTTCGAGCTCCCGCGGCATCGTTTTGAAGAACTGACGCAGCAGGAAGATCCCCCACACCGACACGAGCTCCGTGGAGATCAACCCCGCGTAGCTGTCCACCCAACCTAGGGCATTGACGATCAGGAACCGCGGGATCAACAGGACGATTGCGGGCACCATCAGGACCGAGACGAAGCCGAGAAAGACCCGGTCCCGTCCCGGGAAGTGCAGCCGGGCGAAGGCGTAGGCGGCGAGCGCGCTCGTCGTCACCTGGGCCACGACCACTACCCCGGCGAGAATCGCGCTGTTCAGAAAGAACCGCGCGAAGGGCAGCGCCGTCAGGGCCCGGGGGTAATTGGCGGTCAGTGGGTGCGAGGGGAGCAGCGCGGGTGGGTAGCGCAGCACCTCGAACTCGTCCATCAGCGACGTGCTCACCATATAGAGGAACGGCAACAGCATGGTGAGCGCGAGCAAGCCCACCACCAGGGTCGCGAACCCCCGCCCCATCCGGCCGCTACGCGACATGGTCTCCCCGCCGGTCGAGCAACCGGAATTGGGTCCACGTCAGGCCCAACAGCAACAGGAACAGGAACAGGGCGAGCGCGCTGGCGCGACCGAATTGCTGGAACTCCCAGGCGATCTGATAGATGCGATACACGATCACATCGGTCGCGTGCAACGGCCCGCCGTCGGTCAGCACGTAGACGAACGTGAACACTTGGAATGACGTGATGATCCCCGTCACCAGCACGAACAACGTCACCGGTCGCAGCAAGGGAAAGGTGATCCGCCAGAACCGGCGCCAGGCACCGGCCCCGTCCACCCGCGCGGCGTCGAGATAGTCCTGCGGAATCCCCTGCAGCCCGGCCAAGAAGACGACCATCTGGTATCCCACCTGCACCCAGACCGAGATCCCCATGACCGCCAGCAGCGCCGTGCGCGGATTGCCCAGCCAATCGAACGGCCCCAGCCCGACGGACTGGAGCGCGTAATTGAGCAGGCCGAAGTCGGGGTGATACATCCACTGCCAGACGAGGGCGATCGCGACCACGGACGACACGTATGGCAGGAAGAACGCCGTCCGCACCAGGCGCACCAGACGCCCGCCCGAAGTGAGGGCGAGGGCGACGGCCAGTGCCAAGGCCATCGCGATCGGGACATGCAGGGTGTAGAGGAGCGTGTTGCGGAGCGACGTCCACACCAGCGGATCGCGGGCGATGTCCATGAAGTTCGCGAGGCCCACGAACGGCCTTACCGGCTCGATCGGGCTCCAGCGGTGCACGGAGAGGTAGAGCGCGAACAGCATTGGCGCGAAGGAAAAGACGGCGAGGTGCAACGCCGCCGGGGCGAGGAATCCCCAGGCGGTCACGGTTTCGCGCAACCCCCGAGGTCGCGCGCGCATCCGCTCGACCCAGCGCAGCAGGGCCAGCGCCGCGGGGCCCAGCAGCGCCAAGCCGAGCGTCAGCCCGAGCCAACCACCGCTGCCGGTCTCGAGCGGGAGGGCGCGTAGCGCGAGCCAGTGCCCGTGGCCAAGACGGACGGCCACCCGCGCGCGGGGCGCGCCGGCCACGACCTCGCGCGCCGCGGCGAAGCTGTCGGAATCCCCCGGCACGAGCTCAGCGCCCCGGGCAATACTGGAAAACGCGGTGATCGCCTCATCCACGGTCTTTGCCGGCAGGCGGTGAGCGGCTTCTTCGATCAGCAACCGGGTACCGGTGAGCCAGCGGTCGGTCGCCGCGCGGCCTGAGGCGCTGGCGTTGGCCGCCGCGGCGGCGCCGACCAGCACGGCACCCACGAGGCTGCCGCCAAGCGCCGCGCGGAAGTGGCGCTTTCCCTCGACGCGGTGTGCGCGCAGGGCCCACCCGACCCAGACCAACCCACCGAGCCAAACCAGGAGCGCCAGCGGAACCCATCCGCCGAGCGCGCCGCGCGTCACGCGGTCGCCGGCAGGCTCCACCGCAACCGCGCCGATCACGTTCCAATCGTCTCGATCCTTCAGGGGGTTCACCGCGGCCGGTCCGACGTCTTGCGCGACGTCGCGCTCGCGCAGGGCGTCGAGTACCTGCACCGGGAGCGGGGCCGACCGCGAGTCGAGCAGTGGCGTGGTCCCGTGGTACACCTCGAGTCCGGTGGCCAGGGTCGGCACCGCCGCGAGGCCGCGGACATGAATCAGCAGCTTGGCCAGGTCGAGGTCCGAATCACCGGGGGCCGGCGGGGTCACCACCGCGAGATAGGCCGCCACCGCCGCGCCCAGGCGAGCCTGGAATTCGCGCTCGTAGCGTCGCCCGGCCCACCGCCCGGCGAGCAGCGCGGCCAAGGCGGCGGCGGCCGCGACGCTACCGGCCAGGATGCGCCCCAGGCGGTGCGGGCTCACCGGCTGGTCGGCTCCGCCAACAGGCGATCGAGGCGCTCCGCCATCTCATGTGCCGCGACGTCGGGCGATACGCCGGCGAGCGTGATGCGATCCATCAGGTCCGGCAGCGCGGCTTCCACCTCCCGCCACTGCTCGATGCGCGCACCCCAGGGCACCCGCGCGTGTCGCTCGGCCCTCAGGAAGACGGATTCCCACCCCAGCGTATCGGCGGCGGCGAGGGCGTCGCCCGCCGCCGTGAGGCTGGGCAGCTCCAATCCAGCCGCGGCCCGGATCCGCTGGGCTACCGAATCCGCCAGGTACGCCGCCAGCTCGACCGACAAGCGGCGGTGCGCGGCGCCGGCCGGAACGGCGAGCCCCGAGGCGTACACCACCGTTTGCGGCGCGAAGCCGAGTTGATGCGGAATTTCCACGAACCCGATGTGCAGGCGCCCCTGGTCCACGTAGGGACGAAAATTGGGAATCCAGAAGTGGCCGGTCACGAGCATCGCCACTTTGCCGGTATAGAACAGGCGGAGGTTGTCGCCCATGGAACGGCGCAAATTGAACACCCGCGGCACGATGCTGTCGCGCGTCACCCAATCGGTGTACCAGCGGATGGCGGCGATCGTCTGCGGGCTGTCGAGACAACCGGTCGCCCGTCGGCCATCCGGACAGAGCACGTCGCCGCCCCCCGACCAGATCCACGGGAGCCAGAGAAACGGGCGGCGATCGAAGGCCGTTCCCCACTGATCGGGATGCCCGTCCCCATCCAGGTCCCGGGTCAATGCCTTGGCGGTATGGAGGAAGTCGTCCCAGGTCCAGTCGGCGACCGGGTAGGACAGTCCCGCCCGGTCGAACAGGTCCCGATTATAGACGATCACCATCGGGGTGTACCCCTTGGGGATCGCATAGACCGCGGCGCCACGCCGGAAGATGCCGAGCACGGTGGAGTCGTAGCGTGCCAGATCGACCCCCAGGCGCGGCAGGAACGGCGCGAGGTCGAGCAGCACGCCACGGTTCGCAAACGCGGGAACGTCGATGTCGTCGAGGAGAAACACGTCGGGCGGTGTGCCCGCCACGATGGAGTTGAGGATGCGCTCGCGATACTCGGCCTGGCCGTTGCCGGCGCTCTGCTGCTGGACCCGGACGCCCGGGTGCGCGTGGGCGTACGGGGCCAGCGCGCGGGACTCGAGGTCCGCTTCGAGGTAGTCCGCCCAGTTCGCGTATTCGAGCGACACCGGCTCGCCGCCGATGGCCGCCCCCCGCCCGGCGCGCCCGCATCCGACGGCCCCCATGGCCAGGGCGAGCACCGCGGCGGCCCGCTTCACCCGATGCGCTCGCCGGCCGCGTCGAAGAAGTGCAAGCGCTGCGGGTCGAGCTTCACGCCGACTTCCGCGCCGACTTCGAAGGCGGCGATCCCCGGTACTCGGGCGACCAACGACCGGTCCCCCGCCTCCAGATGAACCAGGGTTTCGCTCCCCAGAGGCTCGACCAGCCGCACCACGGCGTTGCCGGCCGCCCGACCCCGGGCGCCGATCCCCACGTGCTCCGGCCGGACACCGATCTGCAGCTCGCCCGAATAGTGCAGCGCATCCACGGTCACGCGGAGCGACCCGCTCGAGATCACGCCGACGCCGTCCCCCATTTCCCCCTTCCCCGCGATGACGTTCATTCCCGGGCTGCCGATGAACCGCGCGACGAAGGTGTTCGCCGGCCGCTCGTACACTTCGGCGGGAGTGCCGATCTGCCGCAACCGACCCTCGTGCAACACGGCGACGCGTTCACCCATCGTCATCGCTTCGACCTGATCGTGGGTGACGTAGAGCATCGTCGCTCCGAGGCTGCGATGCAGCTTCAGCACCTCCGCTCGCATTTCGGCGCGGAGTTGTGCGTCCAGGTTGGACAGCGGCTCGTCGAACAGGAACGCCTGGGGCTCGCGCACGATGGCCCGGCCCAGCGCCACTCGCTGGCGCTGCCCGCCGGACAGCTGTCCCGGCCGCCGCTCCAGCAGCTCGCTCAAGCCCAACCGGGCGGCCGTATCGGCCACTCGGCGGGCGATCTCCGGCGTGGCGAGGCGGCGCATCTCCAGCGGAAACGCGAGATTCGCGCGCACGGAGAGGTGGGGATACAGCGCGTAATTCTGAAATACCATCGCCACGTCGCGATCCGCCGGCGACAGGTGCGTCACGTCCCGCGTACCGATCAGAATCTCACCGGTGCTCGGTTCCTCGAGGCCGGCGACGCAGCGCAACACGGTGGTCTTGCCGCATCCCGACGGGCCCAGCAGCACCAGAAACTCCCCGTCCCGCACCTCGAGCGAGAGGTCGTGGAGGACGGGGTTACCGGTGGAATCGAAACGTTTGCCGAGGTGGCGGAGGGTTACGGACGCCATGGCGCTGGTAAGGTAGTAAAATTGATACGGTACTGCGATGCGCCCACTCGGTGTGATCTCCCTGCTTGGGTTGGTGGCATGCGAGGGACCCTTCGTGCCGCCACCCCAGTTAGCGCCGCCCCAGGCCCAGGCGGCCTCTCTCCAGATCACCCCGGACTCGGCCACGGTGATCGTGGACGACACCGTACGGCTGCGCGGGATCGTGCGTGACTCCGCCGGTCACGTGCTGACCGACCGGTATCTGTTCTGGTGGAACCTCGACGCCACCATCGCCAGCGTGGACGGCGTCGGCCTCGTTTCCGCGCTCAGCCCCGGACGAGCGACGGTCCATCTGCAGGTGGACGATGTGGTGGATTCCGCCGCCCTGTTCGTCGTGCCCTATGTCTTCACCGCGATCGCCACGGGAGGGAACCATACCTGCGCAGCCGCCAACAATGCGCGCGCCTACTGCTGGGGGGTGAATGCGTTCGGCCAGGTCGGTACGGGCACGACATCGTTCGTGGAAGCGACGGCGCGACTGACCTTGCTGCCTCCACCCGTGGTCGCGGTCGCGGCGGGGAGCACACATTCCTGCGGCCTCGACGGCTTCGGTGTGGCGTCCTGCTGGGGCGACAACGGCGCTGGGGCGCTGGGACGCGGCAACAGTCTCGGTGACCCGCTGCAACCGACCCCGGTCGCATCATCCCTCCGATTCCGCCTCCTGGCTCTGGGGGTGGGATTCAGCTGCGGCGTGACGACGACCGATGCGGCGGCGTGCTGGGGAGGGAATGCGTCGGGCCAGCTGGGCACGGGCTCGACCAGCCCCACAGCCACTCCCCTGCCCGTACTCGCGGACGTTGCCTCGCTCTCGGCAGGCGCCCAACACACCTGTGCGATCACCCACGACGGATCGGCTTGGTGCTGGGGGGCGAACGGCAACGGCCAGCTGGGGGACAGCTCCACGACGGCCGTCCCGGTCCCGACGGCCGTCGTGGGCGGGCTCACCTTTCAGTCGATCAGCGCCGGGGGATTGCATTCGTGCGCGCTCACCCCGGGCAGGGTCGCGTACTGCTGGGGCGGGAACAGCCACGGCGAGTCGGGCTCCGGTCTCCCCGATGCTGCCCTCATCGCTCCGACCGCCGTAGCCGGCGGCTTGCGATTCCTGCAGATCAGCGCCGGCGGCAACCACACCTGCGGGATCGGCGTCGACAGCCTCGCCTACTGCTGGGGCGCCAATACGACCGGGCAGCTGGGGGACAGCTCGACGACCGACCGTCCCACTCCCGTCCCGGTCTCCCTGGGCCTGCGCTTCGCGCAGATCGCGACTGGCGGCGGGTTCAGCTGCGGCATCACCGGTGCGGTCGTCGCCTACTGTTGGGGCGATGGAACGAGCGGCCAGCTCGGCACGCCACAGATGGGGATCCGCATCACGCCGACGAGGGTTGCGGGGCAGTAGGCTCGGAGCTTCAGGAAGTCGGTTGGTGCCACACCGTTACGTCGTGCTCCTCGCTCACTTCGAGGGACACTTCGCCGTGCCGACATCCCAATCGCTCGACGAGCCTCGGCACCAGCGGGTGATCGTCCACCATCGCATCGACGGCGACCCGGCCGACCGGCAACGCGGGGCTCACCGTCACCGCCAGACGCGGTCCTGCCGTCCGTCGCAGCCGCAGGACGAGACGGTCCGGCGCCTGCACGACCCGTACATCCATGACCGTGGCTCCCACATGCAACCCGCGCCACTCGCACTCGGCCCAGTCCGGCGGGAGGTGCGGCGCCAGGGTGAGCTGCCGTTGCAGCGCGTCCGGTTTCGCGCCCAGCAACCCCTCGACGACCGGGAGTAGGAACAGGGCCGCCGACCACGCCTGGTCGGGGCAGACCCCAGCCGGGATTTCGACCTCGCCGTTCAAGACCTCGTCGAACGCGCCGTGCGCGCGCACGAACGGGAGTCGTCCGTTGGCGCGCAGATGCCGCAGGCCCTGCGCCGGCCGGTGGCCCGCGTACTCGGCCAGACTGACCCACCCGGTGTACAGCGGCCACACCGAGCCCAAGTGATAGCCCGCTGGATTGTAGAGCCGATCACGGCGAGACAGCAGCCGTACCCCCCACGGCGCGCTGAATGCGTCGCTGGCCATCGCATCGAACCAGGGAGCGGCGGTTGCCGGATCGACGGCGCCGAGCAGCAGCGCCACGCTCGTCAACGCCGTCTGGTGGCGCTGCGGCGTCCCATCGGCCAATAGCCCCAACGCCCAGCCCTCGTCGGTTCGAAAGCGTTGCCCGATCTCACGGCGGGCCCGCTCGGCGCGTCCGGTCAGATCATCAGCCTCGCCGACCCGACCCAACGCCCGGGCGATCGGTGCCAGGCTTTCCAGCGCCGCCGCCCAGATCGCCGCCAGGTACAACGACACATGCGCGCCCGAGAGCGGGCCCATCTCGATCCACCCATGGCCGACGCCGGTGTTCTCGATCAGGCCGTCGTCATCACGATCGGTTTCGAGGCAGTACCGGTAAGCCCGATCGATCTGGCTCCAGCGTTCCTCGAGGAACGCGAGGTCTCCGGTCCACGCGGCATACCGACCCGCGAGCAGGAGGTAGAGCGGAGTGGCGTCCGCGGCATCGTAGTGGGCGAGACCGCTGGTGGTGTACTCGTGGATCACCTTGCCGCTCACGTCCTGCGTCTCGCCGAGGAACCGCAGCACCAGCCGGGCGCCCGCGAAGTCTCCTACCGCCAGCAGCGCCAGCGCGCTCCAGCACGCATCCCGTCCAAAGTACCAGGCGTATCCCGGCCGACCGTCGCCCCAGCCGGGACGCGAAGCGGCGTATCCCGCCACCAGGGAGCGCCCGATCCCGGGGGTATCGACGAAACAGGCGTCGAGGCGCTGCTTGGCCCATTCGCTGGCGATGTTCAGCTCGTCCTCGGGAGCCCGCAGCCGCAGCTGGTATTCGCGCAGCTGCGTCTCGTGCCGAGCGCGCTGGCCGGCGATGCCGTTGATCCCTCGGCGTTCCAGCGCGCCAAGAGTAGCCTGAAAGTCCTCCGCACTGATCCCGCCCACGACCGCCATCCGCAGCGGCTCGTCGAGCTGAGTGCGCAGCGCGCAGGAGAGGATCGTTCCGGCGTCGGCCGGCCGGACGGTCCAGCTCACCGGCGCGCTGGTCTGGAAAAGCACGTGAGCCGAACCCACCGAGTCGGTGACGAACAGCCGACACCGGTCAGGCGCGAGCGCATAGCGGAGGTCCCCGCCACAGCCCGCGCCGTACGGCCACATGCGCCGCAGGTCCACCTGCCAGGCCAGGGCCAGCTCAGGGGCGATCCGCAGGCCTCGCGCCCGGCCGATCTTTTCAGGCCGGAAATCGAGCAGTGCGATCGGATGATCGAGGGCCGTCGTGACGGCCTCCTCCGTGATGCGGGCCCGGCTGACCAGATGTCGCTGCAGGAGAATCGGCGTGATCTGGACGTCCCGGATCAGCGGCGCCTCGCCTCCCACCGTAACGGCAAAGTCCCGGGCCACGCGGTAGGGGTGCATCCAGATCTCCCGCACACCTGTCTGTTCCCCCCCAACGACCAGTGTGCGACGACCGGCGACCGTAAAGGCCTCGTCCGAGAGCGCTCGCGAGCTCACGTGCAGCGGCGAATCCAGTCCCGGAAGGGCTCCATCGAGCGACACCGGGTCGGGGATCACAAGTGTGGAATCGAGCCGGCAGGTGGTCCCCGGGATCGGCCAGTGCGTGACCCCAGAGCCGGACGAGGGACGGGTATGATGGGGAATCCCATTTCCCACGAGAGCGTTCCGCAGTACCGCGTGGAGCTGGCGCTCGAGCCGGAGATCCTTGGCATGCAGCACCACGAACGCGCCGAGGCAAAGCACGCCCCCCAGCCCGAGGCCGTACTCCCAGGCGATGACCCGGTCGGCGTTCAGCTGGATGTAGGCGCGCTCCACCGCCACCACAGATCCGTTCGTGGGGCGCTTGCCTCTCGCGTAGGTCGCCTGCACATACCGCTCACCCTCCTGCGGTGCCCACACATACGTCCCCTGGGCCATTCCCGTAAACAGGGGATGCGGGCCGTAGGCCGCGAGACCACGGACATGCGGAGACGACCCGTGGTCCCGCAACTCCGCGGGAAACAGCTCGTCCGCGTCGTGGCTCCAGCGACGCTCCGTGACGTCGTTGGGACCGTCGGGATCGAGGCCCAGCGATGCCACCCGGGCCGTCGCGCGTTGGGTGAGCAGCAGGCGGCCGCCCTGGGTGAGCCATTCGCGCAGCACGCCGGCCGGCAGCGGCGGTGGCTCGTCTTCGGTGTGAATCCAGAGGACGTCGGACGCGGCGATCGCCCGTGGGATCTCGTCGAGCGCGAAGCGCCGGGGGGCAGCGGCGGTGAGGGTCTGTAGAAAACCCCAGGCAGCGTCGCCGGGAGCACCGACGGCGAGAAGGGAGATCCGACGCATTAGCGAATGCGAAGTGCGAAGTGCGAAGTGCGAGGTTTGCCAGGCAGGTCTCTCACCTGTCGACTTCGCATTTCGCACTTCGCATTTCGCACGTCAGAAGTCGATCGTAACCGCCTCACCGACCCTCCCCTTCCCCGCCGCACGGCCGTCGACCGCCACACGGAACCGATTCCCCTCTACGGCGACGCGGAGACGATGCCCCGCCACCGGCAGGCCGTCGAGTGTCGCTCGGGTCACCCCAAGCCGGAGTGGGTGGACGGTGACACCGGTCGGTCCGTGGGGCAGCACGCCCAGGACCTGTGAAACGATCAGGTCGTTGATCCACGAATGCTGATAATCGTCGATGCCCCGATAGCGACTGGCCTTCCCGGTAATCGGGTGGTAGTGCTCGAAGCAGTTGGGGCGGTCCGGCCGTCCCGCGTCGGTCATCATGCGGAAGTACCGTCGAAGAAAATGGCCCAGGCGAGGCGCCCAGTCCGGCCGATAGGTCCGCACCACCCGGGCCAGTGCGTCGCCCACATGGGAATTGGTCATCGGCCAGACTCGACCATTCCACGGGCAATTGTGACGCTTTCCTTTCCACTCCGCGTCGGCCTGGAACCGCGGGTCATCCGCTGACGAGGAGGGCACCGGATACGGCGTCCAGAACTCCCGGGGATTGAAAAGGTGGCGGCCGAACCCGGCCAGATGCTCCGGCGTCGTCAGGTCGGTCGCGTACGGATAGAAGCATGCCGCCGCCTTCACCCCGGTCCGGGTGCCCGTGACCGGATCCACGTCGAAGAACATCCCGGTCTCGGCATCCCACATCTGTTCGCGGCAAGCGTGACCGGTCCGATCGGCGGCGGCGGTCCAGCGCGCCACGTCGCTGGGCGCGGTGGTAGCGGCAACGGCCTCGAGCGCCCGAAACAGCCGGTAGGCGTACACCGTGATGTCGATGCCCTTCAGCCGGATGCGGTTCTCCCAGCCGTGGCGGTCCGCCTCCGAGTCCACCGCCTGATAGCGCGACATGTACTCCTGGCCCGTCTCGTACTGATCGAGCACGTCGAACATTCCGGACCCCTCGGGGTCTCGCGTCTCGAGCAGCCAGCCTGCGTAGCGGGCGAGTCCCGGGTACACCTCGGCTTGGAACGCCGGGTCGGGGTGCACGGCGTCGAGCGCGAGCAGGGCGCCTCCCCAGTCGGCGTGATAGAAGTCGGTCCCCTCCAGGTGATCGGCGTAGATCCGTCCATGGAACGAGCCATCTGGCTTCTGGTGGTCGAGAAAGGTGCGCAGCACCCCGCGGGCCCACTCCGGCTCGGCGAGCCAGCGCAGCTCGCGCATCTGGCCGGGCGCGCTGTAGCTGATAGGGACGTGGAAGTACCCGATCCCCTCGCACACCGTCGGGTGCCGGTAGTTCGGCGCTCCCGGCGTGATCCCGTTCAGCCGCAAGCCGTACCAGCGGTACCACCAGTGGCGCTCGAGGTATGGGTCGGAACAGTGGAAAGAGGGGACGGCGGCGAAGAAGTCGTGCCAGTCCTGCGCGGGAGTGCGAAGTGCGAAGCGCGAAGTGCGAAGTGCCTTCGCGGTGGGACGCGGGCCGAAGGCGAGAGTCATGTCCACCGCCAACTCGACGCGCCGTCCGGGAGAAATCCGGAACCGCCGCTGGAGGCCGAGAAAGACGAGCCCCCGTGGGTTGATGCCGTCCAGGTGCCGGACATTGCCGAGCGACCCGCCCGGCGACCAGCGATCCCAGAACGGGGTCAGATCGAACTGCGGGGGCAGGCTGGCCGTGGACGATTCGGAGCGAATCGCGGCGGACGACGCGGCCGCCGGCGTCATCGCGAGTCGCGCCGTGAGGCGAGCCCGGTGCCCCAGCCGATCGGCGATGTCCCGCGTGAATTGAAGGCCATCCCGCCGTACGGCGACGTCGGATGGCGCCAGGCTCTCCCCATCCACGGCCGTCCAGGCGACGACGTCGAGGCTGACGGTCCGGCGCGTGGTGTTTCTGATCTTCCAGGCCGATCGCAGACCGCCGCGCGGGGCCGAGCGAACCTCGGACCCACGCAGCGGACCGAGATCGTACTCGATACTGAGCTCCGCGGGATTCCAGCGTCGCCTGCGGCAGCGCGAGGTGAGCGACCGTCCCTCGACCAGGAAACTGAGCGTGAACGCCGGCTGGACGGCGTACTGATAGAGGTGCGCCTCATCCCAGAAACCCGGCGCGTCCAGCCAGCGGGGGAACGGCGGTGCCCACAGCACCCCGTCGCCCGATCCCAGATACCACTTGTCCGGGCGCGCGAGGAGCCGCAGGACGTCCGTCAAAGGGCCTTGATCTGTCGCAGCAGCTCGGCGTCCTCGCGACGCTGTCCCAGCTCGGCCTCGGTATGCGCCCAGCGCAGGACGCCCTTCTTGTCGATGAGGAAGTAAGCCCGCCGTGAAAAAAACTTGTCGTCCAAGAGCGTGCCGTAGGCGCGGCTGACCTCCCGCTTGAAATCGGACAGCAGGTCGTGCTTCATGTTGTATTTCGCCTTGAACTCCTTCAGGGTCGGGACGGAGTCCACGCTGATCGGCAGCACGGCGGTGTCGGCCGACGCGAACTGGCTCAGATCATCGCTGAACGCGCAGTTCTCCGCGGTACAGGTGGACGTGAAGGCCAACGGGAAGAAGGCGAGCAGGACGTTCTGCTTGCCCTTGAAGCCGGACAACCGGACGTCCGCGCCGGCGGTGGAAGGCAGCACGAATTCCGGTGCCGCCTCGCCCACGCGCGGGCCGGAGGATGACGCTGCGGTCACAGGTAGGCTCCTTGGGGGACGGTAACGCGCGAGTTTGTATCCCAAATGTCGCTTCGTGGAACCCGGACGGGCAACCCGAGTGTTATTATCCCACACCCAACGAGCCAAGGAGTCTGATCTCACTATGCCACACACGCTACCGGCGCTGCCCTATGACTTCGCGGCGCTCGAACCCCATATCGACGCACAGACGATGCAGATCCATCATGGCAAGCACCATCAAGCCTATGTGAACAACCTGAACGCCGCGCTGGACAAGCATCCCGAATGGCACCAGAAAAGCCTCGAGGACCTCCTGAAGAACCTCAACACCGTCCCCGAGGACATCCGCACCGCGGTGCGCAACAACGCGGGCGGGCATCACAACCACTCACTTTTCTGGACCATCATGGCTCCGAAGGCCGGCGGCGAGCCGTCCGGAGCGCTCGGCGACGCCATCGCCAAGACGTTCGGAGGATTCGCGAAGTTCAAGGAGCTGTTCTCCGGCGCCGGCACCACCCGGTTCGGCTCCGGCTGGGCCTGGCTCGCCAAGGCCGGCGGGAAGCTCGAGATCTACAGCACCGCCAACCAGGACAGCCCGCTGATGGACGGCAAGGTCCCGATTCTGGGACTCGACGTGTGGGAGCACGCCTACTACCTGAAGTACCAGAACCGGCGGCCCGACTACATCACGGCCTGGTGGAATGTGGTCAACTGGCCGGAAGTCAGTCGGCGATTCGACGCGGCCAAGTAGCCCACCACGAGAAACGCCGAGCGGGAACCCCGCTCGGCGTTTCTGCCCATTCGTCCCACACTCCCCGTCACCGTTTTGCGTACACCGTCGTCTTGCCGGCCGAGTCCCAGGCGATGACGTCGTAAGGAGGCTTCTGCCCGCCGGTTTCCATTCCCGGCGACCCTGGCACCATCCCGGGGACCGAAAGCCCGGCGATGTGCGCGGGATGCTCCTGCAACAGCCGTTTGATGAGATCGGCCGGGACATGGCCCTCGACGACATAGCCCCCGACGACAGCCACATGGCAGGAGACCAGATTTTCGGCCACGCCGTGCTGCTGCGTGATAAGGGGCAGGTCCTCGGTGTCATGGGCGACCACGGTGAAGCCCGCCGCCCGCAGATGCTCGATCCAGTGCCCACAGCAGCCACAGGTCGCGCTCTTCCAGACGGTCACGGTCGGCAACGGCGGCGCCGCCGGGGCGCGCAGCCAGGCCAGCCCGGCTCCCGCGACGAAGATGACGGCTCCGACAAGGGTCAGCGGTCGTTTCATAGCGCCTCCAGGGAGACTCGGGCCTGACCGTCGCGATCGTAGCGCACGATCACCTGCCAGGGCCGGCAACAGACTTGGCAATCCTCGACATACGCTTGATGCGCCCCACTTCCGGCGTCGAGTCCGATGAGATTGGCGGCCCCGCAGTGCGGGCAGACGACCTCGGCGGCCACGTCGGCCGTGCCGTCGCCCAGCGGGAACTCCTCGTCCAATGGGTCGGGGAAGTCTACCAAGATCAGCGCCCTTCCCGCGAGCCCGGCGCCAGGACGACCAGCGCCTCCTCGTGCAGCAGCCCGTTGGAGCTGATGAGACTCCCGCCGTAGATCGACCGCTTACCGGTCAGCGTCGTCGCGCGACCGCCGGCTTCCTCGACGATGATCTGCAACGCCGCGATGTCCCAGGGATGCATCAACGGATCGACCGCGATCTCACCCGCTCCCTCCGCAACGAGCACGTGCTGCCAGAAGTCACCGAAGCCGCGGGTCCGCTCCACGCGCTCGATCAAGGCCTGTAGCCCAGCCGGCGGCTTCCCCTCCGCCTTCCCCAGGTTCGAATGCAGCAACAGGGCCCGCCCCAGGTCGGCCACGCGCGAGACCTGGAGCCGGCGCTCCTTCTGAAAGGCCCCGCCGCCCTTGGACGCGTGCCACCGCGCGTGCAACGCCGGGGCCGAGGCGACGCCCGCGACGATCTCGCCGCCCGCCTCGATGGCGAGCAGCGTCCCGAAGACGGGAATCCCCCGCACGAAGTTCCGCGTTCCATCGATCGGATCGATCACGAGCCTCGCGTCGCCGCTGCCGGCGGCCTCCCCCTGCTCCTCCCCGAGTACCCCGAGCTCGGGCGCCTTGGCTCGGAGAACCTCCCGGGCGACTTCTTCAATGGCGAGATCGGCCTCCGTCACCGGCGAGGCGTCGGGCTTTTCCGTGACCCGTAGCCGCGGAGAGCGAAATGATCGGAGCGCGATCGCGTCGGCGCGATCGGCGATCTCGTGCAACAGCGGGAGCCAATGGGCTGGGCCATCCATGCGATTCATGTCGCAAACTGCGTGAGTCTCACCCCGGTTTCAACCTCACTTCATTGCCACAGGCATAGGTTTGCCGCAGTGCGGTAGGAGCAGCGATGCCGCGCCGCGGAGAAATCCAGTATGGCAGGAGGCGCGATGCGACTGATCAAGCGGTACGGCGGCGGGAGCCGCAAGCTCTACGATACCGAAAACAGTCGGTACATCTCGCTCGACGACATCGCCACCTGGATCAGCCGGGGCGAGCGCCTGCAGGTAGTGGACAGCCGCTCCCGCGCGGACGTCACGGTTCAGACTCTGACGCAGGTGATCGCCGAGGGGCACAAGCGCGGCGTACCGTTCTTCTCGGCCGACTTTCTCCACGACGTGATCCGTCGCGGCGAGACGGCCGTGGCGAGCGGCGTCGAGCAGCTGTCGCACGGTGTCAGCCAGGTCGCACAGGTCTGGGCCCCGGCGCAGCTGACCCGCTTCCGCGAGGGGCTGGCCCAGCTGGAGCAATCGCTCTCGACCGTGGAGCACCGCGGTACCCGACAGAAACGCGTCCGCGCCAAGAGCGGCAGGCCCCGCGCGCGGATCGCCCGGAAGAGGGCCTGATTCGAAAGGAGCAGTGTATGGCGAAGGCAAAAGCAGTGAAGGTTCCCATGATCCGCCAGTCGGCGCAGCAGATCTGGCTCGCCGGGCTCGGCGCGTTCGCGATGGCGGGGGAGGAGGGCGGCAAGCTGTTCACCCATCTCGTGAAGCGGGGCCAGCAGGTGGAGAAGCTGAACAAGGTCCGGCTGCAGAAGACGCTGGCCCGGATCGAGAAAGTCGGTGTCGGCGCTCGTGAGGCGGCGCGGGAGACCATGGGCAAGCTCACGACCCCGTTCGACGTGGCCACGACCGCCGCGCTACGGCAGTTCGGCGTTCCCACCCGTAAGGAGATCGTGACACTCACCAAGCGGGTCGAGGAGCTCACCCGGTCGGTGCAGAAGGGCAAAGTCAGGAAGCCCGCCCACACCCCCGAGCCGGTGGAAGTCGCGTAGGGAGGCGGTGATGGCCGCTCGCATCGGTCT
>DATJXC010000037.1:0-7873 GCA_035500495.1 Gemmatimonadales bacterium | reverse complement strand
TTGGCGCGGCTCGTGCCGCAGGTCGAGCGGGCCGAGGCGCAGGCGCTCTATGCCAGGGCGCAGCAGATTGTTCAGGTGGCTGAGGAGCCGCCGCGGGAGCCCTCACGCCTCTCGGACGAGCTGGACCTGCGGCGCCGGATCGTCACCGGTGCGCGCGTGGTACGGGCCCGCTGGCCCGACCGCTACACCGCGCTCGAGTCGCGAATCGTTCGCTACGAGACCACCCTCAAGGCCGCCGGGTTGGACGCGCATCACGTCACCCCGTTGAGCTACACCACGACCCGCGTGGCGAAGTACGTGCTGCAGAGTGCCCTCGTGTTCCTGTTGCTTCTCCCCGCGGCCCTGGCGGGGGCGATCGTCCATTATCCGGCGTATCGGATCACCGGCTATGTCGCGACCGGGATGGCCAAGGGAGAGGAAGCGGCGCTCGCGAGCGTCAAAGTGTTGGCGGCGATGCTGCTCTACCCGGTCACCTGGGCCCTGGTCGCCGGCGCGGTCTGGGTCCGGATCGGTCCCCGCGCCGCCGTCGTGACGCTCGTGATGCTCCCGCTCGCCGGATTCGGCTCGTTGCTCTTGTTCGAGCGGGCGGATCGGCTGATCGGAAGAGCGAAGGCGATGCGGGTGCTGCTGCTCAGGAAACAGGCTTTCCTGCGGCTGGTGGCGGAGCGGAAGGCGATCAGAAGGGACATCTTGGAGATCGGCAAAGGCATAGACGGCTAGCAACCAGGGCGTCTCCCAACTGCCCCCTCAGTTCCCCGCCGCTTTCACGACCCACGCCGCTTCGTCATTGAGCAGTGCCTGGAACCGCGGATCGCTCCGCAGCGGATCGAACAGCGGATCGAGGCGCAGGGCGGCTCGCGTCGTCGGGACGGAGGAAGCGGTCTGGGTTGGCCGGGCGGCCTGCTCGCGAAGCAAGCGGAACGCCTCGTCCTTGTGCCCGAGGACGATGTGGATCGCGATCAGGCCGTCCACGCTGCGGGGGCCATCGACCAGATCACGGGTGGCGGGATTGAGCGCCACCGCGCGCTCGCCGGCCTGCACGGCCTCCGGACCACGCCCGAGGACGGCATTGGCAAGGCCCAACAGGGTGTACAGATCCGCGAGGTTGCCGAACACATCGCGGCCGGAGGAGACCCGGATCGCGTCCTCGGCCGTGCGGCGGGCCGAGTCGGCGAACGCCGTCGCCGTCGTCCGGCGCCCCGCGGCCATGTCGTTGAGCATGAGCCATCCGAGTTTGATAAGCCGCCCACGCGCACCCGGGATGGGAAGCGACGGCACCGCGGCATTCGATTCCTCATAGTGGCGAGCCAGCCGCGCTCCAATGACGGCGTCCATGACGCGCGCAACCCCCTGGGCTGTCGCGAATCCCGCCCGCGCGCCCGCGGTGTCCCCCAGCCCGTAGATCTGGTTCGCGAGCGCGAACACCTGCGCGCTCTCATTGGCCGGATCCAGGATCAGAGCCCGACGGTACAGCGCCTGGGCTTCGTCAAAACGGCGCAGCATGTTGAAAGAGCCGGCATAATCGACGACCGCTCCCGGACGGCGTGGATCGAGGATGGTGACGCGCTGCTCGGCTGAGAGTGCCTCGTTCCAACGGCCCTGTCGGCGCGCGATGTACCCGACCCCGGCGATGGCGTCCACGTCCCCGGGCCTGAGCGACAAGGCTGAGCGGAAGTCCGCGAGCGCGGCGTCGAAATCGCCTTTCGCGTAGTAGTCATAGTACCCCTGGGCGAGCCGGGTATCGGGCGATTGGGGCTGCAGCGCCACAGCACGGTCGAGGGCGGTGCGTGCCGGCGTGGTGTCGCTCGTCGTGCCGTTGCGGACCTGCCAGCTGCGCGCCGCCGCGAGCCCCGCCCAGGCCTCGGCGAAGCTCGAGTCGAGCCGCACGGCGTGCTCGAACGCCTGGGCCGTCAACGTGTCCCCATACGTGCCGCTGCGGAGGTCGAACAATCCCCGGCCGCGGTGATACCACTCCAGCGCCTCGAGGTTGGCCGTGGGCGCCTTGCCCAGCGTGGCGGCCTCGCTGGGCGTGAGCCGCGCCTGCAACGCGTCGGCCACGTTGTGCGCGATGTCGCCCTGGATCGCGAACAGGTTGTCCGCCGACAGCTCGCGATCGTAGGACTCGGCCCAGAGCTGGCGGTCCCGGGAGGCGTCCACGAGCTGCACGTTCACGTGCAGGCGACTGCCGGCGCGCTGCACCTGGCCCTCGAGCAACGTCCGGACACCCAGCTCGGCGCCGATCTGCTTCACCCGCTTGGCGGTGCCGCGATACTCGCGCACCGACGCGCGAGAGGTGACCTGGAGATTCGCGATGCGCGTCAGGGAGGTGAGGATCTCGTCCTGGATGCCGTCGGTGAGGGCCTGACTGGAATCTCCGCCCACCGTCTCGAACGGCAGCACGGCGATCGACTGCGCCGGCGCACCGCCGCCCGCGACCCGGGTCACCGCATACGTGATTCCGGCGAGGACCACCAGCCCGCCGGCCGCGACGATCGCCCACTTGGGGACGCGCACCGGCACGGCGGGTGACACCGCCGCAACCGGCGCCGTTTGCGCGGGGGTGATCCCGCCGCTCGGCGTCGCCAGCGCCTCGAGCGGAGGGAGGAGCACCTCGGCCGAGGTCGGCCGGTCGGCGGGGCGCTTCTCGAGGCACTGCATGATGAGCTGGGCCAGCGGGGCCGGCACGGCCTGGCGAATCGCGGTGATCGGCTTGGCGGGCTCGGTCACGTGCGCCGCGAGCACCGCCTGCGGGCTGGGACCCGCGAACGGCGGCCGGCCGGTGAGCATCTCGTAGGCCAGCACCCCCACGGCGTAGAGATCGGCGCGATGGTCCACGTGCGGGTCGGCGACGGCCTGCTCCGGCGCCATATAGGCCGGAGTGCCGAGGGCCACACCGGCGGTGGTCAGCTGCTGGCGGCCCGTCGCTTCGCTCACCGCTTTGGCGACACCGAAATCCGTGACCATGGCGTGGCGGCCCGAGAGCAACACGTTGTCGGGCTTGATGTCGCGGTGCACCACGCCGTGCTGGTGCGCGTAGGCGAGCGCGTCCACCACGTCGCGCAGGATCTTGGCGCTTTCGGGAACCGGGAGCTCGCCTTGCCGGGACAGTCTGGCGCGTAACGATTCGCCCTCGATGAACGGCATCACGTAGAAGAGAAAGCCGTCGGCTTCGCCCGAGTCGTGCAGCGGCAGAATGTGGGGATGGGTGAGGTTCGCCGCGATGCGGATCTCGTTCAAGAATCGATCGGCGCCGAGCGTGGCGGCCAGCTCGGGGCGCAGCACCTTCAGGGCCACCTTGCGGTCATGCCGCACGTCGTGCGCCAGATAGACCGTGGCCATCCCACCGGCCCCGACTTCCCGCTCGATCGTGTAGCGGCCGGCGAGAGCGGCGGTGAGGCGGGTTAAAGTGTCGGTCATGGGGGTGCGGCAAGATGACTCGGAGGGCGGGGACTGTCGAGGGTGAGAGCTCTTTGGTTATTCCGAGTCCTCCCACACCACCCGAAACAGCTCTCGCACGTTCAACTCGCCAATCGGCCCTCCGGCCAGGGCGTGGCCCCACTCGAGCCGAGCGTCACAGACCTCCGGCCGCGTGTCATCGGGCCGCCACCGCTCGATCAACCGGGCGTCCAGGTCGACGAGCCAGTACTCAGCGACAGCGGCGCGCTGGTAGATGCGGCGCTTGGTCCCGCGGTCCCGCACGGCCGTTCCGGGAGAGAGCACCTCGATCGCGATGAGAGGGATCCCCACGTCGGCCCAGCGCTGGAGACGCTGACCTGGGGTGCGGCGCACCACGAACAGGTCGGGTTGCACGAGCGTGCGTGGGCCGAGCACGACGTCCGCCGGTGAGGCGAACACCTCCGCGTCGGACCTCGAGGCGAGTGCCATACCCAGGTAGCGCTGCAGCCACCCGACCGCGCGCTGATGCAGCAGCTGCGGAGCCGGGGTCACGGCGTGCACCCCATCCAGCAGCTCGTGGCGCAGGCCGTCGTCCGGGAGCGCCAGAAGCTGGTCGATGGTCGTGACGGGGTCGCGGGTTGCCGGCATGCCCATAACGTGCGCCTCCGGGTCGGGGTGCGGCAAGTGGTCACTCCTCAAGGTCGCCGCCGAGGCGGGCAGATCCGTCATCAGAAAATCGCGGGAAGGGGCGCCTTCCCTCCTCGCCCCGGGCAAGGCGCTAGCGCATCTTTACTGGCGTGCAGAAGTACTTCACCATCGCCGAAGCCAACCGCACCCTTCCGCTCGTGAAGCGGATCGTCGAGGACATCACCGCGCTCTATCCCAAGTGGCGGGAGCTCGTGTATCAGTACGAGCTGGTGGCGGCGCGGGCGCGGCCCGAATGGGGCGAGTCCCCCGAGCAGATCGGGCTGCGGCAGCAGATCGATGCGGTCGCCTGGTCGATCAACGGCTATCTCGTGGAGCTGGACCAGATCGGCTGCGTGTTCAAGGGATTCGAGGTAGGACTGGTCGACTGGTACGGCCAGATCGACGGCCGAGACGTGTTCTGGTGCTGGAAGCTCGGTGAGGAAAAGATCGAGCACTGGCACGAGGTTGAAGCCGGCTTCGCCGGCCGCCAGGCGTTGCCCTCTCTGGTTGGGGAGCAGTAGCTAGCAGTCACTTCGCATTTCGCACTTCGCATTTCGCACTCGTGAGGTCACATGCACGGACTCTGGCTGTTCTTGCACAACATGGGCTACATCGTTTGGATCGGCGGCGGGCTCGCCACGATGCTCGCCGGGATCGCGGCGAAGCGATTCTCGCCCGCCGAGCGGCTCGCCGTGTACCGGGTCACGAGCTTCATCCAGCGCGCGCTCGTGGGGACGGGAGCGATCGTCACCCTCGTCACCGGTTTCATTCTCGCCATGCCCTACATGGAGACGATGCCGAGCTGGATGGGAGCGATGATGGGACTGGGGACCCTGGGGGCCCTCATCGCCGTCACCCTTTCCGTTCCCACGGCGGCCAAGCTGGGACGACTGGAGCTCGATCCGCGCGGGGAGATCCCGGAGGTGTTTTTCCGGCTGAGGAAGAGGCAGGCATGGGCGGCGACGGTGGCGGGGAGCCTGGGGTTGTTGGCTCTCGGGGCGGCGACTTTCTACAGATTCTAGTGCGAAGTGCTTCGCACTTCGAACCTCGCACTCTTACAAACGGTTCTCACCGGGCACACCGGACACCTCGGCTTCCTCGCTACACACACTAGCGCACCCAATTCCATCATCGCCTGATTGAACCGCCAAGCGGTCCTGCCGTTTCGGGGCACGAGGTTGGCAGCAATCTCCCAGATCCGCTTCGGACTCGCCTTGTCACTTCGCACTTCGCGTTTCGCACTTCGCACTCTCTCGCCAAGAAACACCCTCCCCAATACCCGCTTCACATTCGTATCCACCGCCGCGACCGGCTTCTCGTACGCGAAACTCGCCACCGCTCCCGCGGTGTAGCGTCCCACCCCGGGCAGCTTGATCAACTCTTCGGGGCTGTCCGGCACCTGACCCCCGTCCCCCGACACCTGCTTCGCCAGCGCATGAAGATTGCGCGCGCGGGCGTAGTATCCCAGCCCTTCCCATGCCTCCCGCACCGCCCTGGGGCGGGCCTTGGCGAGGTGCTCGATGGTCGGGAACCGCTCCAGGAACTCCGGATAGAACAGCGCCACCCGGCTCACCTGGGTCTGCTGCAGCATGAATTCGCTGACGACGATGCGGTACGGATCGCGAGTACGGCGCCAGGGCAGATCTCGGGCGTGCGTTCTGTACCAGCGCAATAGACGCGCGCGGAACCTCGCCACGGCGCTCGAACTCGCCCCAGGAATCCGCAATCCGCAATCCCCAATCCGCAACAGGGTTGTGACTTCGCATTTCGCATTTCGCACTTCGCACTTAAGATACAGGCCACATGGCGCGCTCGAGTCGGGAGGTCACGCTACAGGTCACCCTCGACCTCCGCCGGATCGTGGGTCGCTACTCCCTCGTCGCCTTCGGGCACGCGGGCCGGTTCTCCTTCCTCATCGCCGACCTGTTCCGCGGGCTCAGCGAGTGGCGCATCTGGCTCCCCCGCACCTTCCAGCAGGCCAACGACATCGGGTACGGCTCGCTGTTCATCGTGCTGCTCGTGGCGGGCTTCGCGGGGGCGGTGACGAGCCTCCAGGCGGGATACCAGTTCACGGGCTCCCTGCCGCTCTACATCGCGGGGAGCGTCATCGTGGAATCGATGATCCTGGAGCTCGGCCCCGTGCTCACGGGGCTGATCCTCGCGGGTCGCATCGGCGCGCGGTACGCCGCCGAGCTCGGCACGATGCGGGTCACCGAGCAGATCGACGCCTGGGAGAGCCTGGGCCGCTCGCCGATCTCGCACCTGCTGCTGCCGCGCGTGGTCGCGGGGCTCGTCGTCATCCCCGCGCTCGTGATCACGGCCACCCTCACCGGCATCCTCGTGGGATGGATCACGGCCAAGTACTCGCTCGGCATCACCAACGCCGATTTCATTTACGGCGCGCGTTACTATTTCCGCCCCCTCGATCTCTGGTATTCGCTGATCAAGTCGTACGCGTTCGCGGCGGCGGTGACGGTCATCCCTTGCTACATCGGCTACAACACCCAGCAGGGCGCCGAAGGGGTGGGGAAGGCGACCACCCAGGCGGTGGTGTCGGCGTGCGTTACGATCTTGTTGCTCGACACCATGATCACCAAGCTGCTGCTCGGGAAATAGCGTGATCGAGCTGCGGGGGGTCTCGAAGCGCTTCTTCGATCACATCGTGCTCGACGACGTGAACTTCGACGTGCGCCAGGGGGAGACGGTCGCGCTGCTCGGCCCCTCCGGGGTGGGGAAGAGCGTGCTCCTGAAGACGATCATCGGGTTGATCAGACCCGACACCGGGACCGTCGTGGTGGACGGCCTGGAGGTCCCGAAACTCGCACGGCGCGAGCTGGCCACGCTGCGCTCCCGCATCGGCTACGTGTTCCAGAACGGCGCCCTGTTCGATTCGATGGACGTGTACGAGAACATCCGGCTCGGCATCACCAAGGAGGAGCAGTACAACGACCGGCCCTACTGCGAAAAGCGCGTGGTGGATTGCCTGCGGCTCGTGAACCTGAATCCCGACGTGGCGCAGAAGATGCCGGCGGAGCTGTCCGGCGGGATGCGCAAGCGGGTGGGGATCGCGCGGGCCATCGCGGGATCGCCGACCTATCTGCTCTACGACGAGCCGACCTCGGGGCTCGATCCGGTCAACGCCGACGTGATCGACTCGCTGGTCGAGCGGTTGCAGCAGGAGCTGAACGTGACCAGTGTGATGGTGACGCACGACGTGCGCGGCTCGTTCCGGGTGGCCGACCGGATCGCGCTCCTGATTCAGGCGAAGATCCGCGCCATGGGGACTCCGCAGGAGATCATCGCCTCCAAGGATCCGGCGGTGCAGCAGTTCCTGGAGCGCGATCTCGAGATGGCCGTCATCAACAGCGAGCGGACGGATGGACCTTAGCTACCGGCAGGAAGTGGGGGTGGGGGCGATCGTGATCGCCGGGCTCACGCTGTTCACGGTGGGGATGCTGTGGCTGTCGGGGAAGCCGATCGTGAACAAGGGGATCGCCGTGCGCGTCGTGTTCACCAACGTCGCGGGGCTGAAGGAAGGCGACCCGGTGATGGTCTCGGGGGTGCGCGTGGGACGGGTGGCCAAGGTCCAGCTCCAGGGCACCGGCCGGGTGACGATCACGATGGACCTGTCGAACGACGAGCGGGTGCGGCCGCGGCGCGACGCCGGCGCCACCGTGTCGGCGCTCGACTTCTTCGGGGCCAAGTTCGTGGACTATTTCCCCGGCTCGGCCGACGCCTATCTGACCAAGGATCAGGTGATCGTGGGGACGCGCCAGGAGCAGCTCGCGGA